>NZ_JARKMV010000001.1:0-715000 GCF_037626195.1 Brevundimonas sp. BR2-1
CAAGCACCGCCGGGTGCTGGCCCATGCCCAGATAGTCGTTCGAACACCAGACCACGACGTCCTGCTCGACGCCGTCCTCGCGGCGGCGAACCGCCTTCGGGAACTGGCCGCGCACGCGCTTCAGATCCGCGAAGACGCGATAGCGCCCCTCGCTCTTGACCTGCTCCACGGCAGTCTGGAAGGCAGCCTTGTAGTCGTACAAGCGAACAGCTCTGCTGGCGGCGAAAACCTTGCGGCGTGATGCGCCGATGGGGACGATTTGTCCATGAATCGACGCGGACAAAACGCCGCAAACCCTTAATTGATAACGGTTCTCAAAAACTGACCCCGCGGAGCGGCGCGAAGGCCCCTACCCCTTCGGCAGTTCGTCCAGCCTGCCGCGCAGCATCTGCAGGATGGCCGAGAAGTCGCGGCCGCCGTAGCCCAGGCCGTTGAACATCTGGAACAGCGCCTCGGTCTGCGCCCCCAGCGGGGTCGAGGCCCCCGCCTTGGCCGCCGCGTCCTGCGCCAGCTTCAGGTCCTTCAGCATCATGGCCGCGGCGAAGCCGCCCTCGTAGCTGCGGTTCGACGGCGCCGTCGGCACCGGGCCGGGCCACGGATAATAGGTCGTCACCGACCAGCTCTGGCCCGAGGACTTGGCCACGATGTCGAACATCCTGACCGGGTCCAGCCCCAGTTTCTCGGCCAGGCCGATGGCCTCGCAGGTGCCCAGCATGGTGATGCCCAGGATCATGTTGTTGCAGATCTTGGCGGCCTGCCCGGCCCCGTGGTCGCCGGCCCGGAAGGTCGCCCGGCTCATCGGCTCCAGCGCCGCCTCGATGCGGGCGAAGTCCGGCTCGTCGCAGCCGACCATGAAGGCCAGGGTCCCGGCGTCCGCCGCCATCGTCCCGCCCGACACAGGAGCGTCAGCGAAGGCGTAGCCCGCCGCCTTCGCCAGCCCCGCCACCTTGCGCGCCGTGTCCACGTCGATGGTCGAGCAGTCCAGCAGCAGGGCCGAGGTCGGCGCCGCCCCGATGATCTGCTCCGAATAGACCTTCAGCACATGCGGGCCTGCGGGCAGCATGGTGATGACCACGTCCGCATCCTTCACCGCCTCGGCCGCCGATCCGACCGGCGTGCAGCCCGCCGACTTCGCGCGGTCAAGCGCGGCCTGAGACAGGTCGAAGGCGGCGACGGCGTTCCCGGCCTTCGCCTGGTTGGCCGCCATGCCTCCGCCCATATTGCCCAGGCCGATGAAGGCGATCTTGAGGGTCATGGCGTCGTCTCCCGAATGATTTTCGGGAGCGTTAGCCCGTCCCCCGCCCCGTCGCCAGCGGAGCCGGCCGGTTTTTCGCTCAGCCCGGCTTTTTGAAGCGCAGCATGAACTGGCTGGTGCGGCCCCGGATCGACCCGTCGAAGACGTTGGCCGTGCGCGGGTCAGCCGCGCTGGCCAGCAGATCGCTCTCGCCGTCCAGCACGAAGCCGGCCGCCGCTGCCTCCCGCTTGACCGCCTCGATGTCGATCCGGTGCAGGGTGTGCGCCGCCGACAGGTCCGATCCGGCGGCGGCATGGTGGTCGATGACGACATAACGCCCGCCCGGCCTCAGGGCCGCAAAGACGGCGGCGTTGACCTTCGCCGCCGTGTCGGCCGGGAACGGCTGCAGATGCAGGTCGTGATAGTTCTGGGCCGTGAAGACCAGGTCCAGCCCGGCCGGAAACTCCGGCGCGCCGATCGGCGAGCGGACGCCGTCGACGTTCGGCAGGGCGTCCGCCGCCGTCAGGGCCTCGCCATAGCTGGCCTGGAAGGCGATGAACTCTTCCGGCTGCCAGGCGGTGACATGGCCCTCGGGCCCCACGGCCGCCGAGAAGATCCGGGTGAAATAGCCGCCGCCGATGATCATGTCGGCGACCTTTTCGCCCGGCTTCACCCCGGCGAAATCCAGGGTCTCGGCCGCATGCCGCGCTTCGTCGCGACCGCGATCGGCTTCCGTACGGACCGGATTGGCCAGGACGGCCGCATAGCTTTGGGGAAGGAAGTCGGGCGCCGGGGCGGCGCTCCACCCGGCGGAAGACAGGGCGATGACCGCCACCGCGGTCATGAACAGGGAACGACGCATGACTAATCCTCCTGACGCGCTCTCGCGGCGCTGACGGACAGGCTAGACCCTGGCGTGACCGCCGTCAGCCCGGTTTGCGGAAGCGATAGACGAACTGGTCGCTGCGGCCCCGGATGGCGGGATCGAACACCGACAGGCTGTGATCATCCGCCGGATTTGCGACAGCCGTGCTCTCGCCGTCGAAGATGAAGCCCGCGGCCTCCACCTGGGCCCGCAGGGCCGAGGCCTCGATCCGGTGCAGGGTGCCGACCACCGACGTGCCCGCGCCCGGCGCCGACTGGTGATCCAGGATGACATACAGCCCGCCCGGCTTCAGGGCCGCATAGACGGCGGCGTTCATCCGCGCGACATCGACATTGAACCGCGGGATGACGAAGTCGTGGTACTCCTGCCCCATGAAGACCACGTCCAGCGGCCGGTCGAAGGTCATCTCCTCCAGCGCTCCGGTCACCCGGCTGACATTCGGATAGGTGGCGGCCATCGCATCCGCAAAGGCGTTCTCCCGCGCCGCCGTCTGGTTGGGCACCACCGCATAGACATGGCCGGCCGGCCCCACCGCCGGCGCGAACAGGCGGGTGAAATAGCCCTCTTCAGGGCGGATGTCGGCGACCGCGTCGCCCGGCTCCAGCCGAGCGAAGGCCAGCATCTCGGCGGGTTTGCGCAGCGGATCGCGCGCGACCTCCTCGGGCAGGCGCCGCGGGTCGGCCACCGCCGCCGCATAGCCGGCCTCAAGGTTCGGCCGCACGTCGTTGCTGGAAACAACGACCTCGTCTCCGCTCATCGCGCAGCCGCCCAGGGCCGCCGCCGCCGCCAGCACCAATCCCAACGTCCTGATCACGACCAACCCTCCTGTTCCCGCACCAAGCTACGCCCCGGAACCGTGAGGGATGCAAGACCTCACGGCAGCGGAGACCATTCCTGGTCCGCCGGCAGAGGCGCGAACAGCGCCTCCACCACCGCATCCGTCACGCCCGCCAGCCCGGCGGGCGACCAGTTCGGCGTATTGTCCTTGTCGACGATGACCGCGCGCACCCCCTCCTGGAAGTCGTGGCTGCGCACCACCCGGCCGCCCAGCCGGTACTCCATGGCCATGTTGTCGGCGAAGGTGGCCAGCGTCGCCCCGGTCCGCAGCTGGCGCAGGGTCACCTTCATCGACTGCGGCGACTTGGTCTTCAGGATCGCCAGCTGGGCCAGCGCCCATTCCGAACCCTCGGCCTCCAGCGCCGCGAAGATCGCCTCGACCGTGTCGAAGGCGAACAGCCGGTCGATGGCTTCCAGATGCGCCTCCACCGGCGCCTCGCCCGGATCGGCCTCCAGCCCGTCGGCCACATCCGCCGGATGGGCCGGGTCCGCCGCCAGAATGGCCTTGAACGCCTCCAGCGCGTCGCTCGGCAGATAGTGGCTGTGAATGCCCAGGAAGACCGTATCCGCCGCCTTCAGCCGCGCCCCGGTCAGCGCCAGCCAGACGCCCGTCTGTCCGGGCAGCCGCGGCAGGAACCAGCCGCCGCCGACGTCGGGAAACAGGCCGATGCCCGTCTCGGGCATGGCGTAGGTGGTCCGCTCGGTGGCGATCCGCACCTCGGCGGGCTCCGAAATGCCGACCCCGCCGCCCATGACGATCCCGTCGACGATGGCGGTGATCGGCCTGGGGTATTCGAACATCAGATGGTTCAGCCGGTATTCGCTGAGGAAGAAGGCCTTGGCCTCCGACGCATCCCCCGCCCCGCTCTCGGCGATCATCCGGATGTCGCCGCCCGCGCAAAAGCCGCGCTCGCCCGAATGGTCGATCAGGATCGATTTGACGGCGTCATCCTCACGCCACGCCAGCAGGGCGGCGGTCATCGCCTCGCACATGCCGCGGTTCAGCGCATGCAGCGCCTTTGGCCGGTTCAGGGTGATGCGGCCCACGCCGGATTCGACGCTGGTCAGGACTTCGGATTCGCTCATGCGGCGGCTGTACGGCGACCCGCGCGAACGGTCCAGCCTCAAGGGCGGGGCGTCACCGTCATCTTGTAGGGAATGAACAGGGACAGTTCGAGCGGACCCGACTGACGCCAGGTCACCCGGTTCGACATCCCCTCGACCTCGACCGCATAGCCCTCGCCGAACGACGCCGACGTCGTGCGGGCGTCCGCGGCGATCGCGGCCAGGATCGGCGCGCGGTACTGGCCCGGACTGATCACCGTCAGCTGCCAGTCGCCGCTGACGTCGGCCAGCGACCGGCCGACCGCGTCGATCCCCTCCACGAAGGCCTCGACCCGTTCCGAAGCGGCGTCCAGCGTGTCATCGGCCCGGATCGGCGTCTTCACCACCAGGCTGGCCACGCTGGTGTCGCTGCGTCCGGGATCCATTCCCAGCGTCAGGGTCGAGATCATGTCCTCTGTCAGGGGGACCAGCGTCCCGTCGTCCTCGATCGACAGGTCGATATCCGGGCGCGCCGCGGCGGCCCGCGCCATGGCCCGCAGCGTCTGGGTGATCTCGTTGCGGCGCCCCGGGGCGTCGCGCGTGTCGTTCACCACCCGCACGGCCACGACCAGATTGTCGGCCCGTCGCTCCAGCTGGATCACCGGCACGTCGTCCGGATCCCATTCGATGGCCCGCGAGCCCGTGACGACGATCTCGTCGATCTGGGTGTCCTGGGCCGTCGCGGGTGCGGCGAGCAGAACAGCGAAGAGCGAAACCCACAGCAGTTTTGACATGACATCCTCCCGTTCCGCGAAGATCAGCACGGAAGCGGAGCTGTGTCAGCCGGGTTCGCCGTCGCCCTCTGCCTCGAATGCCGGCAAGCCGAGGTCTGCCTCGTTGTCGAACCACCGGACCGGCGACGACGCCGTCTCCAGTTCAGCGCTGACCATGTGGAGAGCGAGGATCAGCGCCTGCGCGGAATCGACACCCATCGCATGGAAGCGCCGCACCGGTCGGTCCGGCCAGGCGATCGAATAGTCGCAACACCAGTGCAGCCCATCAGTGGTCGGCTTCATCCACTGGACGAGGATCGGCAGGACCTCGCCATCGACGGTCGTGTGGAATTTCCGCTCGCAGACGACGTCGTCCGTCACTGCCGCATCATCTCCCGCGCCGTGATCACCCGCATGATCTCGTTCGTGCCTTCCAGAATCCGGTGCACCCGCAGGTCGCGCACGATCCGCTCCAGCGGATAGTCCTTCAGATAGCCGTAGCCGCCGTGCAGCTGCAGGGCCTCGTCGCCGATCTGGAAGCAGACGTCGGTCGCCATCCGCTTGGCCATGGCGCACCATTTGGTCTTCTCGGGATGGTTGGTGTCCATCGCCCAGGCCCCGCGCAGCACCATCAGCCGGCAGGCGTCCAGCTGGGTCGCCATGTCGGCCAGTTTGAACTGGGTGTTCTGGAAGTCGGCGATCGGCTTGCCGAACTGTTTGCGGGTGTTGACGTATTCCAGCGTCGTTTCCAGCGCCAGCCGCGCCCCGCCCAGGGAACAGGCGGCGATGTTCAGCCGCCCGCCGTCCAGCCCCATCATCGCATAGCGGAAGCCGTCGCCCTCCTTGCCCAGCAGATTGGCGACCGGGATACGGCAGTCGTCGAACGAGACGATGGCCGTGGGCTGGCTGTTCCAGCCCATCTTCTTCTCCTGGGCGCCGAAGCTCAGCCCCGGCGTGCCCAGATCGACGACGAAGGCCGAGATCCCTTTCGGTCCCGCCTCCCCCGTCCGCGCCATGACCACATAGACGTCGCTGGTCCCCGCGCCCGAGATGAAGGCCTTGGAGCCGTTCAGCACCCATTCGTCGCCGTCGCGCGTCGCCGTCGTCCGCATCGCCGCCGCGTCCGATCCCGAGCCCGGCTCGGTCAGGCAGTAGCTGGCGATCTTCTCCATGGTCACCAGCGACGGCACATAGCGGCCGCGCAGGTCGTCGGACCCGAACTTGTCGATCATCCACGTCGCCATGTTGTGGATGCTGATGAAGGCCGCCGTCGACACGTCGCCGCGCGACAGCTCCTCGAAAATCACCGCCGCCTCGACGCGGCCCAGCGCCATCCCGCCGTGCTCTTCGCCGGTGTAGATGCCGCAGAAGCCCATCTCGGCCGCGTGGCGCATGACGTCGACGGGGAAATGTTTGGTCTCGTCCCATTCGGCGCTGTGCGGGGCCAGTTCCGCCTCCGCGAACTGCCGGGCGGCGTCCTGAATGGCGCGCTGGTCGTCGTTGAGGGCGAAGTCCATGAAAGCTCCTGGGTCGTGGGCGGCCTCTGCCGGGCCGCTCGCCGTGCTTCTATCCAACCCCTCGCGCGACGTCACCCTCGCGCCCGCGTCCGATTCTGACGCAGGGCCGTGCAAGCCTGTCGGGATGACCGAAGCCTCTCTTCATCCAGCGCCTGTCCGGACCATCCGGACCATCCGGACCATGTTTTCCGCCGATACCGCCAAGGCTGCCGTTTCACAGCTGGAAGGCGGGGCCGTACGGGGATTCCCGCACCTTTCCACCAGCCCCTGTCCGGACCATCCGGACGATCCGGACCGTGTTTTCCGCCGATACCGCCAAACCGGCGCCTTCAGGATTCGCTCGCCCCTGTTTTCCCCGGGCGCCAAGCCGCCTATGACGCCTGCATGACCCAGCCGTTCGCCCCCGCCGCCTTTCCCTACGCCCGCCC
The DNA here is from genome assembly GCF_037626195.1 of Brevundimonas sp. BR2-1. Lineage (NCBI taxonomy): Bacteria > Pseudomonadati > Pseudomonadota > Alphaproteobacteria > Caulobacterales > Caulobacteraceae > Brevundimonas > Brevundimonas sp. BR2-1. The sequence continues at coordinate 6,720 of NZ_JARKMV010000001.1, forward strand.
CCGCCGACTGCGCTCGAGCCCGTGGGTTCGCCGGCTCGTGGCCGAGACGACGCTGACGCCCGCCGACCTGATCTGGCCCCTGATCGTCCACGACGGCGCCGAGGACCGACTGCCCGTCGCCTCCATGCCCGGCGTCTTCCGCCTGTCGCCGAAAGCCGCGGCGCAAGCCGCTATCGAGGCCCGCGATCTGGGGATTCCGGCCGTCGCCCTGTTCCCCAATGTCGACGGCGCCATCAAGGACGCGGTCGGCACCGGCGCCACCGACCCCGACGGCCTGATCCCGACCTGCATCAGGGCCATCAAGGACGCCGCCCCCGGAATCGGCGTCATGACCGACGTCGCCCTGGACTGCTACACCGACCACGGCCACGACGGCGTGGTCGAGGACGGCCGCATCCTCAACGACGCCAGCCTGGAACGCCTCGCCGAACAGGCCTTCATCCAGGCCCACGCCGGAGCCGACATCGTCGCCCCCTCCGACATGATGGACGGCCGCGTCCAGGCCATCCGCGAGGCTCTGGAGGCCAACGGCTTCCACGACACCCTGATCCTGTCCTACGCGGCCAAATTCGCCTCGGCCTTCTACGGCCCCTACCGCGACGCCGTCGGTTCGGCGAAACAGCTGACCGGCGACAAGAAGACCTACCAGATGGACTACGCCAACTCCGACGAGGCCCTGCGCGAGGTCGCCATGGACATCGCCGAGGGCGCCGACGCCGTCATGGTCAAGCCCGGGATGCCTTATCTCGATATTGTTCAACGGGTTGTCGAAACTTTCAAAGTTCCGACATTCGCCTATCAGGTGTCCGGGGAATACGCGATGATGCAGGCCTCGATCGCCAACGGCTGGCTCGACGAGGACCGCGCCATCCTCGAAACCCTCCACGGCTTCAAGCGCGCAGGCTGCGCCGGCGTGCTCAGCTATTTCGCCCCGAAGGCGGCGCAACTGCTGGGGGCCTAGGGCCGCTCCGACCGCGCCAGAAGCTCGATCAGGTCGTCCTTCCAGAAGGTCGCCCAGGTATGCGTGCCGTGCCCCTTGCCGCCGGCGCTGTTGGGGATCAGCCGATAGCGGACATCGGCGATCCGGGGGACGAACTGCTCGGCCAGTCCCAGCTCCGGCGGATTGATGAAGTCGTCCGCCGAGTTGATCCAGGTCACCGGCGCGGAGATCGCCTCCAGCCGGGCCGAGGGATCATAGTCGTGCGAGGCGTTGACCTGATACCACAGGTCGTTGGCGTCCAGCGCCGGAAGGCGCCGCGCCTGCTGGGCCGCCAGCCACTCATCGACCGCGGCCGGGGTCGGCAGGTCCTGCTGCATGGCCATGGGCGCCGACCCCGCCAGCAGCAGCAGGTCGACGGCCGTGCGGAGCCCCTCGACGGGCTGGGCGGCATAGTCGCCGCCGGCCCAGGCCGGATCGCTGCGGATGGCGTCCTTGAGCATGCTCCGCCACAGCCGGTTGCGCCCGACTATGGCCGTGGGCTGGCAGGCCATCGGCATCAGGGCCCGGGCGAAATCGGGGTGGGTCTCGGCCCAGACGAAGATGTGCATACAGCCCATCGAGGTGCCCATGATCAGCCGCAGCCGGTCCACGCCCAGGCCATCGACCAACAGCCGCCGCTGCGCCTCGACCATGTCGGCATAGCCGTATTCCGGGAACCGCGCCCTCATCCCGTCCGACGGCTTGGTGGAGCCTCCATGACCGAGGTTGTCGGGCATGATGATGAAATAGCGCGCCGTATCCAGCGGCTGGCCCGGCCCGAACAGCTCGCCCGCGAACTGCGGCGACAGGAACTGGGCGCCCGTCCCGCCGGTGCCGTGCAGCAGCAGGACCGCATTCTCGACCCGGCCGTCCGCGCCCCGGCGGGGCTCTCCGAGCGTCCGGTAGTGGATACGCAGTTCAGCGAGCCGCTGCCCGCCGGCGAGGGCGAAATCGGCGGCCCTGAAATCCCCCTCCGCCGGAACCGGCTGGGCGAGGGCTGCCGATGACAGAAGCAGGGCGGCGAGGCCGCAGACAGTGGCAAGCAGGCGTCTCATTTCGTCGAAACTCCATCCAGCGGCAGCCGCGCCGACCAGCTGTCGAAGGCGACATCGACATGGGCGGGCACGGCGGCCCTGAGGGCGTTGTAGTCCAGATCCAGATGCAGATTGGTCAGCACGGCGCGCCTGACCCCGGCCCGCGCGATCCAGTCCAGCGTCTTCTCGACATGGGCATGGGTCGGATGCGGCGTCCAGCGCAGGGCGTCGACGATCCAGAGATCACAACCCCGCACGGCGTCCAGCGCCCCCTCGTCCAGATCGGACACGTCGCTGGAATAGGCCACGGGCCCGATGCGATATCCGACGGACCGGATCGGACCATGGGCCTGATCGAAGGTGACGACCGGAACCGCACCGCCCGCGCCTTCGATCGCCCAGGACTGCCCATGCGGCGGGATGATCCTCTCGTCCAGTATGGCTGGATAGCCTTCCTGGCTCTTGAAGATATACGGAAAACGCCCGGTCAGCGCCTTATGCGTCGCGTCGTCCATCCAGGCCGGAATGCGCCGCCGCGTCCGCATGGCGAACACCCGCAGATCATCGATCCCGTGCACCTGATCGGCATGGTCGTGGGTGTACAGCACCGCATCGACATGCCGGACCTCCGCGGCCAGCATCTGCGCCCGCAGGTCCGGCGAGGTGTCGATCAGCACACTGGTCACGCCGTCCGGGCCATGACGCCGCACCAGGGCCGAACAGCGGGTTCGGTAGTTTTTCGGCTCGGCCGGATCGCAAGCGCCCCAGTCGCCGTCACCGCGCGGCACGCCGCCCGACGAACCGCAGCCCAGGATGACGACCTCCAGCTCTCCGGTCATGCGCCCTCCGGCCTCGGAATCCGATCAAACAGGGCGAAGAAGGCGTCCGTCGTCCGGGCTTCGGCCTCCACCCGCGTCCAGCCGCGGATGTCGGCCAGGACGTCCAGCACATGACCGACGTAAGCCGGCTCATTGCGTCGCCCTCGATGAGGCACGGGCGCCAGATAGGGGCAGTCCGTCTCGATGATGATGCGGTCGGCCGGCATGGCGCGGATGACATTCCTGACGTCGCCCGCCGCCTTGAAGGTCGCGATGCCGGACACGGAGAACCACGCACCCAATTCCGCCGCCTTTTCGGCCAGTTCCGGACCACTGGTGTAGCAGTGCATCAGGAATTTGAACGGGACGGCCGCCTGTTCCTCGGCCAGGATCGCCGCCATCGCCTCGTCGGCCTCCCGCGTATGGACCACCAGCGGCAGGCCGGTCAGCCGCGCGGCCTCGATGTGCTGCCGGAACACCGCCGCCTGGGTGTCGCGGGGGCTGAGGTCGTAGTGGAAATCCAGCCCGCACTCTCCGATCCCCACCACCCGATCGCGCCGGGCCAGCTCCGTCAACCGCCCGGCGGTCAGATCGGCGTAATCCTTCGCCTCATGCGGATGGACCCCGACCGTGCACCAGATGTCGTCGTGGGCCATTGCGAGGCCGTGCGTGGCCTCGAAGGTCGACAGCTTGTCGGAAATCTCGACCATCAGGCCGACCCCGGCTGCGCGGGCCCGGGCGATGACGGCGTCGCGGTCTTCGTCGAACTGGGGCGCGTGCAGATTGACGTGGCTGTCGATCAGCATCAGGCGCCGGCCTTGGTGCGCTGCAGGTCGGACAGCGCTCCGGCCAGAACGTCGCCTCTGTCCAGATTGATGGCGGCAGTCCGGTCAGGCAGCTCCGAAAGGCGGCTCCACAGCTCGGCCCAGCGGGCGCCGGACGCCCCCTCCTCCAGCGCCCGCACCTTCACGGCGGCGATCAGCCGGTCCATCAGGATTTCGAACCGCTCCTGCCCCTCCGCGCCGCGGAACCTGTCGGCGACGGCCATGGCTTCCGCGCGGTCCACGGCGGGAGCTGCGACCCATGCCTGGGCCAGTTGGTCTGCCTCCAGCGTTGCTCCGGACGCCAGGGCCAGGGCCTGCCCCGGAGAGCCTGCCGCCATCCCCGCGATCCGCACCGCCTCGCCGGACGAGACGCCGGTCTGGTTGCGGACCAGATTCTCCAGCGCGTGCAGCGGCCAGACCGGGAAGGCCAGCCGGCGGCACCGCGAACGGATCGTCGACAACAGCCGACCCGGCGCATGAGTCACCAGAAACAGCACGCCGCACTCCGGCGGCTCTTCAAGAACCTTCAGCAAGGCGTTGGCTGCATTCAAATTCAGGTCATCCGCCGCATCGATGATCGCCACCCGATAGCGGGCCCGAGACGGGCTCTTGGAGAAGAATTCCGGCAAGTCGCGAGCCTGATCGACCGAGATCGATTTCTTCGTCTTGCCCCCCTCCACGGCGCGTTCCAGCACCAACAGATCGGGATGGGACTGGGCTGTCACCAGGCGCGCGACGGGGTCGTCCGGCCGCGTTCCCAACAGGCCTCGCGACGGATCAGGCGCGGCCCCCAGCAGCCGTCGCGCGGCCCTGTAGGCGAAGGTCGCCTTGCCCGAACCCTCTACGCCGCACAGCAGCCAGGCGTGATGCAGCCGTCCCTTGTCGAAGGCGTCCAGGAAGGACGCCTCGGCCGCGGCGTCCGGGATCAGGTCGAACCGGTCGCGCGGGTGGTCGCTCACAGCAGCCGCGCCTCTACCGCGGCCCAGACGCGGGCCGCCACCGTGTCCTGGTCTCCGTCGGCGTCGATGACGATGCAGCGTTCCGGATGGCGCGCCGCGATGTCGAGAAAACCGCGCCGAAGCCGCTCATGGAACTCCAGCCCCTTGGATTCGAAGCGCGTTTCGAACAGTCCCCGTCCAAAGGCGCGCTCCAGGCCGATACTGACCGGCAGATCGAAGATCAGGGTCAGGTCCGGCTGGGTCTCGCCTACGATGGCCGCGTCCAGCGCCTCGATGAACGCCGCCGGCGTCCCCCCGCCGACGCCCTGATAGGCGCGGCTCGAATCGGCGAACCGGTCGCAGACCACCCAGCGCCCCGCTTCGAGCGCGGGCCGGATGGTCCGTTCCAGATGGTCGCTGCGCGCGGCGAACATCAGCATCGTCTCGGTCATGGGCGACCAGCGTCCGGCGTCGCCGTTCAGGGCGATGTTGCGAATGTCTTCCGCCCCCGAAGACCCTCCGGGTTCGCGGGTCTGGACGACCTCGAGATCACGCGCGCGAAGGCGCTCGACCAGCCGCGCGACCTGGGTCGACTTGCCGGTCCCCTCGCCGCCTTCGAACGTAATGAATCTGCCTTTGGTCACCGGCGCACAATGGCGGCGCCCGCCCGGTTCGCAAGCCTCAGCGCGCCGATATCAACAGGGCGTCGGCGTATCCGCGCGCGATTACCGCCTGTCGGGCGTGTTCGGCGGCGTTCGCGTCAGGCCAGGGCCCCACCAGCACGCGGAACATCGCCGCATCGCCCCCGGGGGTCGTATCGACGGTGGCGCGTTCTCCCAGCCGGTCGGCGACCCGCCGGGCCGCTCTTCGATCCGAAAAAGCGCCGGCCTGAATCCAGTAGGCGCCGTTCTCGTAGGACGGGGGCGTCGTCCGAGGCGGCGCGGCCCGGGCGTGCTGCAGGGCCGTCCCGCCGCCCAGACGCGGCGCGCGGCCGAGATACCGGACCCGAACCTCGCCTACGCCGGCCTGCAGCATGCCCAGCGCCTCGGCCGAGCCGCGCGACAGATCGATGATCCGGCCGTCCACGAAGGGTCCGCGATCGTTCACCCTCGCCACGATCCGCCGGCCATTCGAGAGGTTGGTGACTTCCACAAGGCCGGGCAACGGCAGCGTCTTGTGAGCCGCCGTCAGAGCATGCATGTCGAACCGTTCGCCGGTCGCCGTCGGACGGCCGTTGAACTGGTCGCCGTACCAGGAGGCCGCGCCTGTCTCGTCATATCCGGGCTGTTCCGCGGGCTGGTACCAGCGTCCGCGGATCTGATATGGCCGCATCGTTCCCGAGACGATCGGCGCCGGATCGGTGACCGCCGGAATCCCTCCAACATCCGGCCGGACGCCGCCGGCGCATGCGGCCAGAAGAGATAACAGCCCGACGGCCAGCGCGCCCCGGACCCATTTGGTGATGATTCTTCCCGCCATCGCCCCGCTCCTGACGGCTGTAAGCATGACCCTGGACATTTCCGCTTTGGTTAACGGGACGTTTGGCGCTATGCGGCCATTCCGCTCAACAGGCACGGACAGGTGGCCGAGTGGTTTAAGGCAGCGGTCTTGAAAACCGCCGTAGGTGAGAGCCTACCGTGGGTTCGAATCCCACCCTGTCCGCCACCTTTGCTAAACGCTGCAATCCAGCGAACAATTTACCGCCGATCACCGCCGCTTTCCCTCTGCGGTACGCTTTCCACCACGCCGGTCACAACCTGCGCGAATGGTTCACTATTGACCCCGTAGGACGTTTGTCCTACGGTTTATAGGTCAAGTGTCCTACGGCGTATTTCGCGGCTTTTGCCTTCTACGCCATGATCGTAGAGGCCAAATATGAGCGCCAGCGAAACCCGCCAGCAGATCGTGGATGTCGCCGACCGGCTCTTCTACATGCATGGCTTCGAAGCGACGTCGTTTGCCGATATCGCCAAGGATGTGGGCCTCTCGCGCGGCAATTTCTACTACCACTTCAAGACCAAGGACGAGATTCTCGATGCGGTGATCGCGCAGCGCATGGCAAATACCCGCGCCATGCTGGAGGCTTGGGAGCACGATGCGGCTTCCCCCACAGACTGCATCCGCAACTTCGTCCACATCCTCATCACGAACCGGGCCAAGATCATGGCCTATGGCTGCCCGGTCGGCACGCTCTGCAACGAGCTGGCGAAGCTGGATCACCTGGCGAAGGACGACGCGACCGGTCTGTTCACCTTGTTCCGCGACTGGCTCCGCCGGCAGTTCACCAGCCTCGGGCGCGAAGCGGATGCCGATGCGCTGGCCCTCCACGTTCTGATCGGCAGCCAAGGCATCGCGACGCTCGCCACGGCCTTCCGGGACGAGGCGTTCATCCGCCGCGAAGTCGCGGACATGGAGGCTTGGCTGCTTGCCCAATGCCCGGTCGGTTCACCCTCCAATGTCCGCCAACCTGCCTGATGGAGTGACCATGTTCGTCATCACCCTTCGCTTTGCTGACAAGTCCAGGGCGCCCCTGTTCATGGATGGGCACAACGCCTGGATCAAACGCGGATTCGACGACGGCGTTTTCCTGCTGACCGGCAGCCTTCAGCCGAGTGCAGGAGGTGCGATCCTCGCGCACAATACGTCCCCTGAAGAGATCGCGGCTCGTGTGCAGGATGACCCCTTCGTCGCCGAGGGGATCGTCAGCGCTGAAATCCTCCCCATCACACCGGGCCGTACCGACGAACGGCTCGCCTTTCTGAAAGGCTGAGTGATGAGCGCGACGTTCCTCGGGCCGGACGGACGCCCGCGTTGCCGCTGGTGCGCGGCCGCGCCCGAATTCCTAGCTTATCACGACACAGAATGGGGTTTTCCCGTCGATGATGACCGTCGCCTGTTCGAGAAGCTGTGCCTCGAAGGATTTCAGTCGGGCTTGAGTTGGCGCACCATCCTTGCGAAGCGAGAAAACTTCCGTACCGCGTTCCGCAGTTTCGATTTCAACCGGATCGCCGACTTCACTGATGCCGATGTGGAACGGTTATTGAAGGACGAAGGCATCGTTCGTCATCGCGGCAAGATCGTCGCTGTCATCAACAATGCTGCGCGAGCGCAGGAGTTGGTCAGGCAGGAGGGATCGCTCGCCGCTTATGTCTGGCGCTTCGAACCGGGGCCGGAGGAACTGGCCGCACCACAGACCGTATCAACCTCATCGTCCTCCATTGCGCTGTCGAAAGATCTGAAGAAGCGGGGCTGGTCCTTCGTCGGCCCGACGACGGTTTACGCTTTCATGCAGGCCATGGGACTCATCAACGATCATGCCGAGGGATGCGTCGTTCGGGAGCAGGCGGCCAACGCCAGAAAGACCTTCCCGTTGCCGAGATAGCTCCAGAAAGTGGATAGATGCTCGCCAAGCATCCGATATCACCGCCGCTGGCCAGGCAAACGCCGCCGAAGACCGTCGATTGCCGTACAGATTAAATAATATTCTTCAGGATCAGAACTTTATCACGATTGTTTAGTGCTCACCTTCATCGAGCGTGCCCGCCACCTCTGCATGCGCGCCGAACGAAAGAGGCGCGCCGCGGACGGCGCGCCTCTACCCGCACCATGCTCGGTGCGCCTCACTGAGTCGTCGGCCGCACCTCGATCGGGAGACCCAGGGTTTCGAGTTGGGGCTTCACCACCGAGGCGTCGCCTACGACCACCCAGACGAAGCCCTCCGGGTGGATGACTTCGCGGGCGGCGGCGTCCAGCTGAGCCGCGGTCAGGGCCCTGGTGCGACTGGCAAGCGTGGTCTGGTAATCGTCCGGGCGACCGTACAGGGCGTTGGATCGCAGGGCGCCGAGGATCTGGCCTGAGGTCTCGAAACCGCCAGCCAGCGATCGGGTGTTGCCGTTGATCGTCCGCTCCAGCTCCTGTGGCGTAACGCCGTCGGTCTGCAGGAAGCGATCGTATTGGGCGATCAGGGCGGCGATGGACTCGCCGGTGCGGTTCGCCTGGACCGGCGCGTTGACGATATAGGGCACCCGGTGTTCGAGCATGTTGGCGTTCCCCCGCACGCCATAGGACCAGCCCTTGGTTTCACGCAGGTCCGAGTTGATCCGCGACAGGAAATCCGATCCGAGGGTCGCGTTGGCCGCATTCAGCGCCAGCAGGTCGTCGGTCCCGGAAACGGGAAGGACTGCTCCGCCGTAGATCAACGACTGCGGCGACTGCGGCCGGTCGATCAGGACGATACGGCTGGTCGTGGCCGGAACGGCGGCCGCGAAGTCCTTGGTCCCCTTGGCCGCGGACGGAGCGCGCCAGTCGCCGAACGCGGCCTCCAGCTGCGGCGTGACCTGCGCCAGCGGCAGGTCGGAGACGATGAAGATGGTCGCATTGTCCGGACGAACCCAGGCCTCATGGGTTGCGACCAGATCGGCGCGGGTCAGGGCGCTGATGGTCGCCTCGTCACCCGAACCGGTGAAGGACCGACCGTAGGGGCTGGCCTCTCCGTAGATCAGCGGCGGCAGGGCGCGGGCGGCGATAGCCCCGGGGTTGGTGCGCTCACTGGCCAGCCCGGACAGACGCGCAGCGCGGATGCGCTCGATCTCGGCCGGCGCGAAAGCCGGGTTCCGCACCACGTCCGACAGAAGGGTCAGGCCCGGCGTCAGATTGGCGGTCACGGTCGCCAGCTCGGCCGCGGTCCGATCCATCGAGGCGCTGACGCTCACCGAGGCGCCCAGGCGCTCTTCTTCCTCGGCCAGCTGGTTGGCGTCGCGGGTCGTGGTCCCCTCGTCAAGCAGGTCGAGCATCATGGCCTGGGCGCCGAGGCGGTCGGCGCGGTCGGCGGCGTAACCCGCATCGAACTCGACCGCCACGCGGGTGACCGGAACGGTGTCGACCTGGGCGTAGACCACCTTGATCCCGTTCGACAGGGTCGCACGCTCGACGGCCGGGAACTGCAGATCCGGCACCTGGCCGATAGCGGGCATTGGATCGCGGGCGACGCGCTGGATTTCGGCGGCCGGAACCGGAGCGGCGCCCGACGGAGAGGCGGCGGCCTCCGCATAGGCTTCCCGTTCCCCGGGAGCGATGGTCATGTCGAACACCGGACGGGTAAGCCAGCGCTGCATGGCGGCGGTGACCTGGGCGGGCGTGACCGAGGCGTACTCGGCCAGTTCCTTCCTGTAGTGGTCCGGATCGCCCGCATAGAGCTGGCCCTCGGCGAGGACATTGGCCTTGCCGTTGACCTGCTCAAGGCTCTGGATACGGCCGGAGACGTAACGAGTGGCGACGCGGGCGACCTCTTCCTCGGTCGGGCCGCGGGCGATGAAGTCGGCGACGATGGCGTCCAGACGACGTCCAACCTCGGCGGCGTCCTGCCCCGGCTTCACGTCGACCGAGATGTCGAAGATGCCGATGCGGTGGAAGTCAGACAGCGCCGACGTCACCGCCACGGCCGTCTGCTCGCCGCGAACCAGCTGATTGTCCAGGCGGGACGAAGCAAGGCCGCCCAGCACCGAAGCCGCGACCGACAGCGGCACGGCGTCGTCGCTCAGCAGGCCGGGCACGGCCCAGCTGCGGGTCAGGCGGGTGTTGGCCACCCGGTCATGCATGGTCGCCACGACCGGTGCGGCGAGGGTCGGCACTTCAGCCTCGGCCGGCGTATTCACGGGGCCGCGCGGGATGCCGCCGAAGTAACGTTCCATCAGCGGCCGGGCCGTCGTCTCGTCGATATCGCCCGACAGGACGACAATGGCGTTGTTCGGGCCGTAGTTCTCGCGGAACCAGTTGCGCACCGTCTCCAGGCTGGCGGCGTCCAGGTCGGCCATCGAGCCGATGGTCGCGTGACGGTAGGGGTGGCCTTCGGGGAAGAGCGCTTCCAGCTGGGCGTATTCGAACAGCCCGTACGGCTGGTTGTCGCCCTGGCGCTTCTCGTTCTGGACAACACCGCGCTGAAGGTCGAGCACCTCTTGGCCGACTTCGCCCAGCAGATAGCCCATGCGGTCGCTTTCGAGGAACAGGGCCTGTTCCAGCGCGGGGGTCGGGACGGTCTGGAAATAGTTGGTGCGGTCGAACCAGGTGGTGCCGTTCAGGTTCGATGGCCCGAGATTGCGCATACGCCCCAGGTAGCTTCCCGGCGCGTTCTCCGAGCCGCCGAACATCAGGTGCTCAAACAGGTGGGCGAAGCCGGTCGACCCCGCCGGCTCGTCCTTGGAGCCGACATTGTACCAGACCGATACCGCCACGACGGGCGCCTTGCGGTCCTCGTGCACGATCACCGTCAGGCCGTTGTCCAGCACAAAGCGCGACCATGGAATGTTGACGCGGGACACAAGGTCGGCGACCGGCGCGGCGGGAAGGTCCGGCGCCTGGTTCACGCCGGCGACTGCCGCGGTCTGGGCGGCGGCGGGACCGACGACGGTCATGGACGGCGCGACAACCGCAAGGAGGGCCGCGAGAGAGACGAGACGAGCGCGCATGGACGACTTTCGAATGATTCAGGCCAAGGACGGGAGCGGCATAGGGCATCCCCCCGCGGCCTTCGTCAAACGTGACTGTAGCGTCGCTCAGATCGGCCGGCGCACGCCCGTCGTGTTCAGTTGCGCCGCCGGGCGGTGTCGAGCACGACGATGTCCGACTCGTTCGTCTCGCCGCGGGTCAGATAGAAACCATGCACCGCATCGCCGGTCAGGCCGGAAAGGCCCGCAACGCCGGCTGGCTTTCCGACCACTCTGGCCGCTCCCCCGGAGAGCGGCGTCGCCACCAGATCGATCCCCGTCTCGCTCCGCCGGACGGTGATGACCTCATCGCCATTGATTTCCCAGTTTCGCCACTCGATCGGGGCCAGCGGCGCGATGAGCGTCGGCGCCTCCGCTCCGTTGGCAGGCACGCGCCAGACGCCGTCGGCGGCGAACCGCGTGCCGTACAGTTGCCCATCCGACCCGACCCGGACCGAGTCCCACCCCGGCGGAGACGCCGGGGCCGCCTGACCGTCGGTTACCCGGATTTTCCAGAGCCTCCAGATCCCCGAACGATTGATCGCCAGGACCACCGTATCTTCGGAAATCCATTGGGGGCTCCACAGCGTGTCCGCCGTTTCGAACGCTGTCCGGATTCGTCCGCCGTCAGCGGCGGCGACATTGAGCTCCGACCGGCTCCCTTTGGTGGCGACGAAGGCGATCTGCCTGCCGGAGGGAGACCAGCGGGGCCAGGCGACATAGTCGTAATCGCGCGAGATCAGGCGGTTGGGCGGCGAGGACCCGGCTTCAACGCCCATGACCCAAATGGCCGGCTCACCGCTACGATCCGACGAGAACAGAAGAGATTTTCCATCCGGCGACAGGTGCGGATAGGCCGATTCACCGCTGGAGGCGGTCGTCGGCGCCCGGGCGTCGCCCGTAACGCGCACGATCTCCGAACGGACGTCGAACGCCTCGAACGCCACCCGCCCCTCGCGATCGGCTGACAGCCGCCCGATTCGCCTGAGCCCTGTCACCATCCGTTCTGGATGGCCCGCCCCGGAGGCGTCGTACCGCCACAGACCGAAGTCTCCGCCGCGCGTCGTCGATATGTACAAATGCCTGCCGTCCACGGCCCAGGCGACACCCAGGATCGTTGAATGGTCACGAGTGAACTGACGGGCCTCTCCCCCTTCCAGGTTCGCGACAAAGATCTCTGAAACGCCCGGTATCGATGTCCGTCGGAACGCGACCCTTCGGCCATCGGGGCTGACTGCGGGTATCTGGTCTCCGACATTGCCGGACGGGGGGTTCGTGATCTGACGTCTTGCTCCCGTCTCCACATCCACGCGGAAGAGGGCCAGCGGACCCGACGCTCCGGAGCGGTCCGAGAGCAGGAGGGTCTGGTTATCGAGCCAGGCGAGGGATGCGCCCCTGGGCAGGCTGCACGTCGCAACGGTTCGCGCCGCCCCTCGAGGCAGCGCCATGGTCATGATCTCACAGCCTCCCGCGGGCAAGGCGCGAACAAATGCGATCCGCTGTCCGTCGGGCGACCAGGTCGGCGCCGTATCCGAGGCGTCCCCCGATGTAAGTTGCTCGACCGGCCCCTCGATGGTTCGCAGATACAGGTGCATGGCGTCGCGCACGCTCGCTGCTGCCGTGTAGACGATCATGGAGCCCGAGGGGGCCAGGGCGGGATGAGCCTCGACGCCGATGTCCGTGGTGATGACCCGAATCCCGGTATCCGGATTCGCCGGCCGCGGATCGACCTGGAGGTAGGCCGCCGTCCCGCCGACCAGCGCGGCCAGCAGAAGGCCGAACAGGCCGATCGCCCAGTAGGGACGATGCCGAAGCGGGGGAGCCATGGTTCGTCCGGCCACGCGCGGGGCGGCAAGGGCCCCGGTTTCTCCGTCGGGTTCGTGGACGCGCAACTGATAGCCCAGCCGCGGCACGGTCTCGATCGTCACGGACCCCGAAGGGTCGCGGGCGAACACCTGCCGGAGTTTTCCGATCGTCCGGTTGAGCGCGTCGTCGCTGACGAAGCGACCGTCCCAGCAGAGGGCGATCAGCGCATCCCGGCTGATGGTGCGGTTACGCGAGCGGGCCAGAACAATGAGCACCTGAAATACCCGCGGCTCCAGCCGCTCGACGTGAAGGTCAAGCTGGATTTCCCGGACGCCCGGCCGCGCGTGAAACGCGCCCAACCGGAAATCGGCTTCGTTGAACAGGTCGACCGGTGCGGCCGTGGGGAGGTAGGAAACGCTCATCGATTTGCCCGACTTGTACTGAATTAACACCCGCGCGTCCGGTTACGGCAACGGAAAAGAACCGCCCCCGGCCCTCGCTTGAAGCCCCCGTCCGGGATCGCAGTCGGATCGTGTTCAACGTCCGCGAAATCCGCACGAAAGTGCCGGGCCTGACCCGGTCTGGCCCGGCCGCCGCGCCCGCCTCCGACTGACGCTGGAATCCGGGTGATCACGGTCTGACCTTGATCGCGTCATCGCCCAGCTTCGCCAGCTCCCTCGGCGTCAGGCCAAAGGCCCGCTTCAGGCACGAGGCCATATGGCTCTGATGCGCGAAGCCGGCTTCCAGGGCGGTCTGGCTTATGCTGACGCCATCGACCATCAGCAGGGTTCTGGCCCGCTCGACGCGACGGCCGAGCACGTACTGATGCACGCTTTCACCGGTTGAACGACGGAACAGGGCGGCGAAATGGGACGGGCTGGCCCCGGCGACCTCGGCCAAGCGGGCGACGCTCAACCGCTCGCCCAGATGCGCCTCGATATGTTCGAGCACGCGGCGCAGCTTGCGGGGCGCGAGCGCCTGCAGCGGGCGCGGCGGGGGCGCGTCCGCGAACCTTTGAAGCAACCGCACCGTCGCGGCCAGGCTCAGGGTGTCGAACAACAGCGGATCGATCGGGCCGCCGGCCAGAAGGGTGGACTCGATCGCCATCAGAATGCGTTCAAGCGGCGTGTCGCGCACCTGCAGGTGCGCGGCCAGAACGGCGTGACAGGGATCGAGACCCAGCTGCGCCGCGGCGCTGGCCAGCGCCAGCGGGCTCACCTGCAGCAGCAGAAGCGATGTGTCCTCTTGCGTCTCCCAGGAAATGCTCGACCCCTGGGGGACGATGTCCATGTCGCCCCTCACCTGCCGCCGCCCCTTCTGAATCAGATCGTCGAGACGGCAGTTCACCACCGTCGGGCGACCCAGATGGATGCACAGGACGTGTTCCGGGACGGCGGCCAGATCGGTGACGCCCGAGACTGTCATGGCCCGGGCGCCCCGTCCGCTGCGCCCGGTGTCGCGCCAACCCTCCAGCGGGCCGCCGAGCGAACCCCGCCCAAGGGAAGAGACCGCCTCGCCCGGGCCCGTCCGCGCTTCAGGAAGGCGCTGTCGCGCATGGTTGTCCATAATGACTTTCCGCATCCATCGTCGGCTGCGAAACGACCGCCGACCCGGACCACAGCGTGCTCGGGGGGCCTCGCCGCCCACAAGGCGCGCAAGGCGATGATTGCCGAGCAAAAACCGATGACGCGCTGATGGGGCCTGCCGGACGGAGCCTCTGACCCGGCCGCTTCGGATATCCGGCCCCAGGCGCCTGCGCAGAGTGACTATGCGAGATCGCGCGTGCAGTCGGCCGTGAAGACGTAACCCTTCCCGTGCACCGTCTGGATCAGTCCCCCTCCCCTGTCCAGGCGATCAAGTCTGCGGCGCAGGCGGGAGATCCTCACGCGCCAGTCCACCTTTGCGACCTCGGTCAACGGTTCCCCGTCGATGAGTTCAGCCAGTTGGTCCAACGACAGAATCGCACGGGGACGCTCGACAAGGGCCGCAAGAACCGCATGGTCGGTTCGCGACAGGAACCCCGTCCGGCCGGTGGGTCCCCTCAGTTCGCCGGACGTGGGACAGAACGACCAGCCGGCGAAGGAAATGCGAGGGCCCGCACCGGCGCCTGCCGTCGCCTCGACCGGCGCTCGCAGGCCGCTGCGGCGCACGAGAGCGAAGACGCGGGCCAGGAGTTCGCGCGCGCTCGCTGACGACGGCACGCAATCGTCCGCGCCGTTTTCCAGCCCCGTTATGCGCTCGGCCTCATTGTCCGACGCGGTCATCAGGATGACGGGCGGTCCCTTGAGTTCGGCAAGTCGCCGGCAGATATCGAGACTGTCGTAATTTGAGGCCGAGCCGTCCAGAATGACGGCGTTGCTCGCGAAGACGGCGTCCAGATTGTCGAGCGGCTGCCCCGTGACGGTCGCTATGACGGTCGCGCCGCCGCTCTGGAGCGCAGTCACCGCGAAATCGCGGCGAACCCCCGCCTCCATCTCCAGCAGGACCACGCATTTGCGCGCGTGGGCCATGGATTCGTTCTGAACCGGGGGGGCGACCTGAATGGTCGTCGGCAGTTCCCGGCCGCGGAATGACGGACGCCTGTCCAAACTGTGCATCGTCGAACCTCGCATGCCTGTTGCGCATACAGTCGCGCAACGACCCGGCCTGCCAAGCGGACCGGTGACGATGTTTGCCGAGGTTTACCGATGGTAGCCGAGGACATGGTGATGGCGACGACGACCGCCGGCGCCGACGCGACGCCTTTCAGCGCCACACAGGGCGCCGGGGGGCGGCAAGCACCCTGAGACCCTCGACAAAGGCCGCGTGAGTTTCGAGCGTTCCAGAGCCCGCTCCGCCGGCCAGGGCTTCGGCCTCTGCGACCAGACCGTCGACCTCCTCCGTCATGCCGTCGCCAAGCCGGACCAGGGCCAGGGCTCGCGCTCTGAGAAGCAGGACAGCCGCATCCGGATAGCGGCCAGCGAGCCTCGCCGCCCACAACGGCGTGTCATCGACGGATCCCCGGAGTTCATCACGCCGGGTCAGCACCATCCCGGCCGCCTCCCGATGTGCGGGCCAGTTCATCAGGAACGCCAGCCCCTTCATGGGATCCACGAAGGCGGCGGCGATTGCGAATGCCCGGTCCAGGGCGATGACGTCCTCGAAGTCCGCCAGCCCCGCCAGAAGCGTTCTCAGCGTGTCTTCGGACAGGGTACGCTCGAACAGGCTCCAGCGAGCCTCTGTCGCCTCATCGGCGCGGCCCTCGGCTTCAAGGACCGCGATCTCCGCGGCGCGCCAGCTGTCCGGAAGCGCCGGACGTTCGGCGACCTTGCCCCTGCCCCATCGACTCGCCGGCGGAGGTTCGATCCGCGAAGCTTCCAGCGCCCCGCGCGCCTCCGCCGCACGACCGCACTGCGCCAGTCGTCTGGCGATCTCGGCGGCGACCTCGGGTTTGCGGCGATCGTCGTCGGGAATGGCCAGAATCCACGCGTCGATGTCGCCAGCCCTGTCAGCCAACTTGCGCACGACGAGAGCCAGACGGCCGGTCGGTCGAGGCCGGGCCGTCGTCAGATCACTCAATAGCCGTCTCGCCAGCGCCGGACTCATGGCGGACGCCCCGCGCCCCACCCAGGACGCCCATTCGGACAGCCGGGTGGAGAGGGCGTCGGTCAGCAGCGGCCCGGCGACGTCGGCGCCGACCGTCGAGGCCAATGACATCAGGTCCGCCGAAGCGGCATCGAAAACCAGGGTGAGCTCGCCCTTGGGATCCTTCACCCGCGCGGCCAGAGACGGATAGAGGTCGAACCAGGCCGCCAGACGATCGAGCGCCAGCTTCCCGTCCATGGGACCGAGCCGCCCCACGATCATTCGCCGCAGCATCTGAAGGTCCGCGAGCAGTTCGGGCCGCTTGCGCCATGACACCCGGGCCCGACTGGCGGCGAGCGTGTTCAGGCGCTTGTCCAGTTCCAGCGCCAGGTCCGGCGCCCCCACCTCGGCGGCCAGTTCCATGCGCAGGCGACGTTTCAGGTCCCCGTCCGCTACCTCGATCAGCAAGGCGGCGAGGCGATCCGCGCCGAGCGCGGCCAGATTGGCTTCGGACAGGGTCTTTCTGCCGGTGGCGGGGCGTTTGGCCATGCCCAGGTCAAGACGCCCTAAGCCCGCCCGTTGCAAGTGAGTCATTGCAGGGCCGGAATTCGGCCGACGATTCCAGCGCCGGTCCCACCCTCAACGACTGCGGCCGTCGCGTTTCAGTCTCAGCTGTTCCTCGCCGTTCAGGAACACTTCGACGTGCGTGAACTGGTTGCCCAGCAGCAGCCGCATCTCCGCCAGATCCCGGGCCTGATCAAGGTCCGTCGCTTCCACTGACTCTTCCTGCGGCGGCACGGACGGACCGTCATGCAGGTGAAAGACATAGGTCGGCATGACGTATCTCCTCCAAAAGCCGAAGGCGAAAACGACCTCATACCGCTCAGGTTCCCCGGTCGAAAAATGAGTATGCAAGGGCGCCATGGCGACCGGAGCGATCACCCTTTTCGATCGCTCCGCCGAGACGGAAGGCTATGGCGCGGACGCGGACGGAAGCGTCGCTTCACGCCTGGCTGGTGCGAAAGCCGACGACCGAACCGGAGGTCTGGGCCGCGCTCACATTGACGGCTCCGCCACTGCGCAGCAATGAGACCACACGCTCGATCGCCCGCAAATCCAGACCGTCGCTACGGCCGTCGCCCCTCTGCTCCATCACCACCTCGAGCATGGTGGCCGCGTCGGCGAGCGATGTCGGAGTATGGGCGAGGATTACGCGTTCGGCGTCTTCCAGCGTGACGAATTCAGCGTCGGTATCAATCTGGCGCGTGGCTTCCCACAGCGCGATCGCCTGCCCGAAGGCGCGCTTGGCTTTCATGATGTTGCTCCTGGTCGGACCTTGGGTCCGGCTGATGTTGAAGGTCGGGCATAGGGGGCCGCGCGGGCCTCCCAAATGCCGAAAAGGGCGAGAAGCATCAGTTGCCACCAGATCACGATGCGGACCGTAACCGCGCCCCAGATCTGCAGATCGCCCAGCAGGGTCGCCGCCCAGAGGCCGATGGACAGCAGCTGAACGCCGGTCGCCGCGATCAGCCACCAGCGATCGGTCCGCAACGCCAGCACGATCAGCGTCGCGAAAAGCCCGACCGCCAGAATCGCGACCCCGTAGCGAAACTCGCCGATATGGAGATGGTCCACGAACGGCGTCCCCACCATGGCGACGAGAAGCGCAACTCCCGCGATCCGCTCGGCCAGCCGCCCAAACCACAGCAAAAGGCCGAGGGTCAGGAAGCTCACAAACGTCACCAGGAGTTGAGCCAGGCTGTAACCGGCCACAGTTAGCTCAGCCGTTCGCGGCGAGCGGGACAGATGTTGGCCGTTTCTCTTCCAGGCCGCCCTCCATCCGCCACGCAATGCCGAGCGCCTCGGCGACCTCGGCCAGGCCGCCATGACTGCGGACGACCAGACCTCGCGCCCCGTTCAGTTGCGTCAGACTGGCGACCACGTCGCTGATCTCGGCATGGCCGACATCCGCGCCCAGCGCCGCATCGCGCCGCCCGTCGAGCAGCGCCTGCAACAGCTCGCTCGCCGCCACCATGGCTCGATCGACGGCGTGTTCGGTCGTATGAATTTGTCGGGCGATCCTCACCCCAACCTGTGCTCTTTTCACGTCCCCGCTCCGTCGCTGGTCGTTTGTTCTGACAAGGTCCGGATCGCGTCGGGCGGCGCCTGTTCGGCGGCGGTGCGTGTAGTCGCCGCCATCACAGACACGATTCCGATCGACACGATCGCGGCGCCCATTGCGAACGCGAGGACCAGAGCAAGCCGGACCAGGATGCGCCTGTCAGGACGCGGGAGGAACCAGCTGGACGGGCCCGGGCGATCGCCTGGGGCGCCGGCCTGTTCTTCCGGCGCAGACGAAGGGAATGCCGGGGGCGGACTGGTGGAAAGAGGGTCGGGAACAAACGAGGAGGAAAGCGGGTAGTCCCGGGAGACAATACGCACGGCTTCGTAGCGATCGGACGTCCCGAGCCGCTTGTAGGCGTTCGAAAGGTGGTTGTTGACGGTGTTCGGGGAAATGGTCGCACCCAGCCGCCGGGCGATCTCCTTGTTGGAGAGCCCCTCCCCCGCCAATCGAACACACTGCAGCTGCCGCCGCGATAGCCGGTCGCCCATGCCCCACCCTCTACACACGGTCAGGGCCTAAGCCGCTGACTCGAAAGAGAAGGGTTAAACCAAATTTACGGGATTGCACGCGCGAGGCGTATCAGTTCTCAGTGACGGACCCGGACGTAGGATCCCGGAGCGGCTTCTCCGGCCTTCAGCTTGCCCGAGCCGACCTTGCGCGCCTTGACCTTTTCATCGGCGGCGGCGGCGTCGAGCCAGCCCTGCCATTCCGGCCACCACGACCCCGCCTTCTGCTCTGCGTCCGCCAGCCAGGCGTCGGCCTCGTCCGGCGCGGCGTCGTTGACCCAGTAGCCGTGCTTGTTGGCTGCGGGCGGATTGATCATGCCCGCGTTGTGCCCCGAACCGCCGAGCAGGAAACGCGTCGGTCCTCCGAAGAAACGGCGGCCCGCATAGGTATTCTTCCAGGCCGCGACGTGATCGTCCTTCAGGGCCACGATCATCACCGGCGTCCGGATCGCGCCGAGATCCAGCCGGACGCCATCGATCGACACGCCGCCCTTTTCCCTGAGCCGGTTTCCGCGCAGCACCTGGGCGCCGTACTCCTTGAGCATCCGCGCCGGGATGCGCGAACCGTCGTCGAACCACCACAGCAGGTCCGAGGCCCGCGCTTCGTCGCCCAGCAGATAGTGGTTCACCACCGACGACCAGATCAGGTCGTTGGCCCGCACCGTCGAAAACAGCCTGGTCAGGTCGTGCGCCTCGACATAGCCGCGCTCGTCCAGATAACGGTCGAACGCCCTCATGTCGGCTTCGCCGGTGAACACCGACCATTCGCCCATGTCGCCGAAGTCGACCAGGGTTGCGATCAGGGTCGCCGAAGCGACCCGGTCGGCGCTGTCCGTCGCCGCGAGATACGCCAGCGTCATCGCCGACAGCGTGCCTCCGAGGCAGTAGGAAACCAGATCGACATCCGGTTCTCCCGTCGCCTTCTGGACGGCGTCGAGGGCGGCGATCACCCCGTCCTTCACATAGGCGTCCAGTCCGTTGTCGGCGTGGCTCTCGTCAGGATTCGCCCAGGAGATGACAAAGACGGTGTGGCCCTGGTCGACCAGCCATTTCAGATAGCTGGCCTTCGGCGTCAGATCAAAGAGGTAGTATTTGTTGACCAGCGGCGGGACGAACAACAGCGGCCGGCGGTAGACCTTGTCCGTCGCCGGTGCGTACTGGATCAGCTCCATAAGATCGTTTCTGAAGACGACTGCGCCCGGGGTCGCGGCGACGTTGACGCCCAGTTCGAAATCATTGGGCGCGCGGCGGCTGACCAGCCCCTGTCCCTTGCCGATGTCTTCCAGCAGGTTGGACACGCCGGTCATCAGACTGAGACCGCCGCTCTCGACCATGCGCCGCGCGACCTGCGGATTGGTCTGGGCGAAATTGGTCGGGGCCAGGGCGTTCATCATCTGGCGGCTGGCGAAGTCGACCTGGGCGCGGGTCTCCTCATCGACCGGCGCGGCCGCCACGAACGCCTGCAACTGGCGGGCGGCCAGCAGATAGGCCTGTTTCAGATAGTCATAGACCGGCTCTTCGCTCCAGGCGGGGTCCGAGAACCTGCGGTCGCCCCTGGCCGGAGCGGCGACCGGCGCGGTCTCCTGCCCCATCGCCCGTTCGCCCATGGTCCGCCACAGGGCGGTCCAGTCGTTCCAGTTCTTCGCCTGGGCCTCGAACAGCGTGGCCGGCCGCATCATAACCGAGGCGTTGAAATCGATCATCGCCTTCGCCAGCGTCGTCGGGTCGTAAGGCAGGGTCTGCGGCGTCGCCGCCTGGACCATGGTCGTGCGCACCGCGGCGGCGGCGTTCTGCATCAGGGTCGTAAGGGTTTCAGCCACGACCGTCGGATCAGGCAGGGACGGAACGGGCGGCGGCGAGGCGGTCATGGATGCATGCCTTGCTTACAGGGAGACGAGAACGTCAACGGCGGCGCAGGCCCGCGGCGCCACGAACAGCAACGCAAGGGCGCGGTCCGGGTTCTGGGCCGCCCAGATCGGGCATGGCTCGTCAGCGGCCTCTATCAGCGTCGAAACCGGCATGACCGGCTTCAGCGCGTGGGGAGCGTAGGCGGCGGCGTCGAATGCCATGGCGGGAGTCCTCTGAACCGGTCACGTCCGATAGCGGCGGTATCTCATGGCTTTTCTGTCCTGACGATGCCAAGGTTTGAGCAATCGTTGTGCATTTTTGCAGAAGAGCGCGAATGGCGGACTTCAATTGGAATGACCTGCGGGCCTTCCTGGCCGTGGCCCGCACCGGGCGGCTGACCGCTGCGGCGGCGCGCGTGGCCATGGATCACACCACCGTGGCCCGGCGCATCGCCGCGCTGGAGACGGGTCTGGGCGCCCAGCTTTTCGATCGCAGCCCGCATGGCTATGCGCTCACCCCCCATGGCGAACGTCTGATGCCGACCGCCGAGAAGATCGAGAGCCTGACCATTCGCGCCGCCGATGAGCTGGGCGAGGCCGATCAGGCGCTGAGCGGAACGGTCCGGATCGGCGCACCCGAGGGATTCGGCAGCTATGTGCTGGCGCCGTTGATGGCGCGCCTGGCCGACCGGCACCCGGGACTGGATATCCAGCTGGTGGCCATCCCGGGCGTGCTCAGCCTGTCAAAGCGGGAGGCCGATATCGCGGTGACTCTCAGCGCGCCCCGGGAAGGTCGGCTGGTGTCTCGCAAACTGACCGACTACGGCCTGAGCCTCTATGCCGCGCCCTCCTATCTGGACGCCCGCCCGCCGATCCTGACCCGGGCCGACATGGCCGGGCATCGCTTCATCGGCTACATCGGCGACCTGCTCTATGCGCCGGAGCTGGATTATATGCAGGCGCCCGACGTGGACATCCACGTCGCCCTGCAAAGCTCAAACCTGATCGCCCAATTGCAGGCCGCCTTGGCCGGCGCAGGCCTGTGCGTATTGCCAGACTTCATCGCGGCGAGAGAGTCCGGACTGCGCCGCGTCCTGCCCGAGGCCGTCCATCTGGATCGAAGCCTGTGGCTGGTCACGCATGCGGATCTGAGGCCGCTCGCTCGCATCAGGGCGGTGACGGCCATGATTCTTGACGCCGTCAAGGCTGACAGGATCATGTTCAAGGGAACTTCAGAGCTCCCACGTCGTTGAAATCTTGCACCGCAGCAAGAAATAGAACATTGTTCTTTAAGAAGCAGGCGAGGGAACCGGCTGTGTTCGAGTCACTGAGATGCGCCCGCAAGGGTCACATTTACGTCGACAGCAGGAGCCAACCGGGGACCGAGGTATGCGTCCGCTGCCGGCATCGCCGACTCTTTGAGGGCATTACGCCTCCGGTCAAACCAACCGACTCTGCACAACCGCCGCTTCAATAAAGCCGGCGAACAGCGGATGAGGCGCGAAGGGCCGGCTCTTCAGTTCCGGGTGATACTGGACGCCGATGAACCACGGATGGTCCTCGCGCTCGACCGTTTCCGGCAGAACCCCGTCCGGCGACAGGCCCGCAAAGGTCAGGCCGCCCTTCTGCTCGATCGCCTCGCGATAGTTGATGTTGACCTCATAGCGGTGGCGGTGCCGCTCGCTGATCGTGGTCGCGCCGTACATCTGCGCGATCTTCGAGCCGGGCTTCAGCGTCGAGTCATAGGCGCCCAGCCGCATGGTGCCGCCCATATCGCCGCCCTGCTGGCGCAGGACGCGCTGATTGCCCTGGGTCCATTCGGTCATCAGCCCGACGACCGGTTCGGTCGTGGGGCCGAATTCGGTCGATGAGGCCTTCGGATACCCGGCCAGATTCCGCGCCGCCTCAATGACCGCCATCTGCATGCCGAAACAGATGCCGAAATAGGGAATCTTGCGCTCCCGGGCGAAGCGCGCGGCCTCGATCTTCCCTTCCGAGCCGCGCTCGCCGAAGCCGCCCGGCACCAGGATGGCGTGGGCGGACTGAAGCCGCGCGTCGCAGGCCTCGCGATCGCCCTCAAACGTCTCGGCCTCGACCCAGTCGATGTTGACCTTGACGTTGTTGGCGACGCCGCCGTGCTGCAGCGCCTCGATCAGGGATTTGTAGGCGTCCTTGAGGACCGTGTATTTGCCGACGATGGCCACGGTGACCTCGCCGTCGGGATGGAGCCGGCGACGGGCGATCTCCTCCCACATCGACAGGTCCGGGGCCGGCGCATCCGTCATGCCGAAATGGGCCAGCACCTCGGCGTCCAGCCCCTCGCGATGATAGTCCAGCGGCACGGCGTAGATGTCGGCTGAATCCATGGCCTGGATGACGCCGCTTTCGCGCACGTTGCAGAACAGGCCGATCTTGCGCTTCTCCTCGGGCGGGATCGGGAATTCGCAGCGGCACAGCAGGATGTCGGGCTGGATGCCGATCGAGCGCAGTTCCTTGACCGAATGCTGCGTCGGCTTGGTCTTCATCTCGCCGGCGGTCTTGATATAGGGCAGCAGGGTCAGGTGCACGAAGCACGATTGGCCGCGCGGCAGGTCCTGGCCGAGCTGGCGGATGGCCTCGAAGAACGGCAGGCCCTCGATGTCTCCGACCGTGCCGCCGATCTCGACCAGCACGAAGTCCACGTCCTCACCCTCGTCGGTCAGGGCAGGCGTCAGGCAGAAGGATTTGATCTGGTCGGTGACGTGCGGGATCACCTGCACAGTGGCGCCCAGATAGTCGCCGCGCCGTTCCTTCTCGAGGATGGTCGAATAGATGCGGCCCGTGGTGATGTTATCCGACTTGGCCGCCGATACGCCGGTGAAGCGCTCGTAGTGACCGAGATCGAGATCGGTCTCGGCCCCGTCGTCGGTCACGAAGACCTCTCCGTGCTGATAGGGGCTCATCGTGCCCGGATCGACGTTCAGATAGGGGTCGAGCTTACGAAGGCGAACCTTGTAGCCGCGCGCTTGCAGAAGCGCGCCGAGAGCGGCGGATGCGAGGCCTTTTCCCAATGAGGAAACCACGCCGCCGGTGATGAACACGTAACGGGCCATGGGAGATCACTCTACCGCTGATTCGAGCGGCGACTTGCGGAGACTTTGAGGGCGGGAGCGGAAGGCGGGGATAAGGTCCCCGCTCATCCTTACTGCGCCGGTGCGGGTTGGGCGGGCGCCGGAGCCGGGGCCGTTCCGGACAGGCTCGACTCCAGATCCTGCAGCGAGGGCGCGGCGGTTTGGGCCGGGGCCGAAGGATCGGCGGCCGGAGCGGTCTGCGGCGTGGTCGGCGCAATCAGCTCGCCGATGGCGTCGGCGTCCACGATCGAACGGTTCGCGCGCTCAACGTTGCCCAGGATGGTCAGGCCGATGGCGCAGGCGAAGAAGGCGCCGGCCAGCCACCAGGTCGTCACGGTCAGCAGATTGCCCGCGCCGCGCGCCGTCATGAAGCCCGATGGCCCCCCGCCCATGCCCAGCGCGCCGCCTTCGGAGCGCTGAATCAGGATCACGCCGGCGAGCGCGACCGAAATGAGGATCATGGCGACGAGGAGAATGGTCTGGAGCATGGCAGCCGATATGTGTGGCGCGACACCGCGCCGATCAAGCGGCGGCGTCTAACATTGATGCGGGGCAGGAGCAAACAGGCTTTCCCTTTGAGCCGTGGTCGTCGGCCCTGCGGGACCTCCCGACCCGACACGGCCGGGGCTCAGGCGCCCCGGATGATGCCCAGGAAATCGGCGGCCTTCAGCGACGCGCCGCCGACCAGCGCGCCGCCGACCTCGGGAACGGCCAGGATCTCGGCCGCATTGTCCGGCTTCACCGAGCCGCCGTACAGGATCGGCGTCGCCGCGACGCCCAGCCCCAGCCGTTCGATCATCGCCGCCCGCGCGGCGCGATGGACCTCCTCGATCTGCTCCAGCGTCGGCGTCAGGCCGGTCCCGATCGCCCAGACCGGCTCATAGGCGACCGCGAAGTCACGGCCCGACAGCGCCAGCGGCAGGGAGGCCATGATCTGCGCGCGCACGACCTCGGCCGCCCGTCCGGCCTCGCGCTGCTCCAGGGTCTCCCCGACGCAGACAATGGGGGCCAGACCCGCGGCCAGGGCGGTCTCGGTCTTGGCCGACACCAGTAGGTCGCTTTCACCATGGCCCTGACGGCGCTCGGAATGACCCAGGATCACCAGGGTCGCGCCCGCATCCTTCAACATCGGCGCCGAGACGTCGCCGGTGAAGGCGCCGTGTGTCTCGGCCCGGCAATCCTGCCCGCCGACCTCGATCGGGCTTCCGACCGCCGCCGCCGCGACTCGTTCAATCAGGGTGGCGGGCGGACACAGGGCGACACGGCAGCCCGCGGGCTCCTTGTCCAGCGCGGCGCGCAGGGCCTCCACCTCGCCCAGGCTCGCACCCAGGCCGTTCATCTTCCAATTGCCGGCGACCAGCTTCACGGATTGTTTCATGCCCGCCTTCTATGCGGCGCATCCGCTCAAGCCAAGCCATCGGAGCGCTCTGCGCGCCATCGTCTTGCCGTGCGGGTCGCTCACGCCCTATAGGCCAAGCGATACCCTCGTCGCTATTCCGCCAGGATCGACCATGCTCACCGCGTTCCGCACCTTCGCCAAATCCAAATGGGCCGTCGGGCTGCTTGTCGTTCTGGCGCTTGCGCTGCTCGTCACCGGGGGCACCCAGCTGGACGTCCTGGGCAATCTCGGGCCGAAACATGTGGTCACCGCCGGGGACCGCAGCGTCGGTCAGGCCGAGTTCCGCGGCGAGATGGACCGCATCCTGCAGCAGTCCCAGCAGCAGGCCGGACGCGCCCTGACCTTCGAGGAATTGATCGGCGACGGCGGGCTTACCCAATTCCTTCAGCAGCGGTCCCAGCAGCTCGGCTTCCTGAACTGGGCATGGCAGGCCGGCATTCGCCCGGGCAAGGAGCTGGTCCTGCGCCAGCTGCGCCAGGCGCCGGCCTTCTTCGACTCGGTCACCGGCAAGTTCGACGAGAACCTGTACCGGTCCAAACTGGCCGAAAACAATCTCACGGCAGAGATGTTCGAAGCGCAGATGCGCGACCAGTACATCACCCAGCACTACGGCTCGGCGCTCGGCGGCGGCATGCGCCTGCCGCGGATTTACGGCGCGATCCTGGCCAGTCAGGCGCTGGAAACCCGTGACGGGCGCTGGTTCACCGTGACCCAGGCCATGGCCGGAACGGCCGGCGCGCCGACCGACGCCCAGTTGACCGCCTTCATGAACCAGAACGCCGCCGAGCTGCGTCTGCCGGAGTCCCGAACCGCCTCCGTGGTCCTGTTCGACAATCGCGACGCGCCCGCCGCCATTACCGAGGCCCGGATCGAGGAACGGTTCAACTTCCGCCGCGACGCCCTGTCCCTGCCCGAGAAGCGGACCTTCGTGACCCTGACGGCGCCGAACCGCGCCGCCGCGGACCGCATCGCCGGCCGCCTGCGCGCCGGCGAGGCCCCGGCCGCCGTCGCCGCCGCCAACAACATCCAGCCCGCGGACTACGTCGACACGCCGCGCAGCGCCCTGGGCGATCCCGCCATCGCCGCCGCTGTCTTCGGCCTCGCCGCCAATGAGGTCTCGGCCCCGGTCCAGGCCAGCGTCGGCTTCGTGGTCGCCAAGGTGACCGCCATCACCCCGGGCCGCGCCGCGACCCTGGCCGACGTGCGCGAGCAGGTCATTCAGGAACTGCGCGCCGAGGACGCCCGCGCCGCCGTCTACGCCCGCGTCGAGGCCTATGAGAAGGCGCGTCAGGCCGGCAAGACGCTGGACGCCGCCGTGGCCGAGATCGGCGCCCGCGTCATCCAGGTCCCGGCGATCCGTCAGGACGGCAAGCTGCGCAACGGCCAGGACATCAACCCGCCGCTCCCGCCCCAACTGGTCCAGACCATGTGGACGCTTGGCAAGGGCGGTGAGAGCGAAGTCATCGACATGGGCCAGGGCCAGTATTTCGTCGTCCGCGTGGACGAGGTCACGCCCGCCGCCCTGCCGCCGCTGGAGTCGATCCGCGCCCCGCTGGCCCAGCAATGGGTGCTGCGCGAGAACGTCCGTCTGCTGACCACCCGCGCAAACGCACTGGCCGCCCGCGTCCGCGGCGGCGAGGACCTGGCTGCCGTGGCCGCTTCCGCCGGCGCTACGATCCAGACCGGCGCGGGCCTGAACCGCCAGTCCGTGCAGCAATACGGCCAGGGCGTCGTCCAGGGCGTGTTCAGCACCCGTCGCGGCGAGACGTTCTCGCAGCAGAACACCGCCGACAGCTTCGTCATCGGCCGCACCGACCGGATCACGCCCGCCCCGGCCGTTCTGGCCGCGCCGATGGCCGAGCAGTTCCGTCAGCGCATGGCCGGCGACAATGTGAACGCCGTCGGCGAACTGGCCCTCAAGACGGCGGCCGAGCGCTCCAGGGCCCGTTATGACGAGGCCCTGGCCCGCACCGCCCTGGGTCTGCCCGCCGAGGCTCCGGCCGCTCCCGCCGCCGGCGCCCCGGCGCCCGCCCAGGGTCAATGAGCCCGGGAGCCGACGCGGCCGACTTCGCCGACTTCCAGCGAGGCTGGGCCGCCGGCCTTCCCCGTGTCGTCGTCCGCCGGCTGGTCGACGATCTGGAAACGCCCGTCTCGGCCTTCCTGAAGGTCGGATATGGCCGGACCCACGCCTTCCTGCTGGAGTCCGTCGAGGGCGGCGCCGTCAACGGCCGCTATTCGATCATCACCCGTGAGCCCGACGCCGTCTGGCGCTGCCGCGACGGCCGGGCTGAACTGGCGCGCGGCGACGCCATCGCCGGGGACCGGTACACCCCTGAGGACGGCGACGCCCTGGCCTCTCTGCGTGCGCTGATGGCCGCCTCACGCTTCGATCTGCCGGACGAACTGCCGCCGATGGCCGCGGGCCTGTTCGGGGTCTTCGGCTATGACATGGTGCGCCTGCTCGAGCCGCTGGGCCCGCCGAACCCCGATCCGCTGGACCTGCCCGACGCAGTCCTGACCCGCCCCACCCTGGTGGCCATCTTCGATTCCGTCCGCCACGAGATCGTGCTGGTCTCGGCCGCCTATCCCGACGGCGGCGCTGACGCCGAAACGGCCTTCGCGACGGCGGTTCGACGACTGGACGCATTCGAAACCGACCTGCGCACGCCCCTGCCGGCCATTCCCGCAGCGGTCGAGACCACCGTCGCGGACTTCGCCTCGCCGGTCGACGGCGCGGGCTTCGGCGAGCTCGTCGCGCGGGCCAAGGACTACATCGCCGCCGGCGACATCTTTCAGGTCGTGCTCAGCCATCGCTTCGCCGCGCCGTGGAGCGCCGATCCGTTCGCCTTCTACCGCTCGCTGCGTCGCTCGAACCCGTCGCCCTATCTGTTCTTCCTCGACTTCGGCGATTTCCAGCTGGCCGGATCGAGCCCGGAAATCCTCGTCCGGCTCAAGGACGGCCGCGTCACCATCCGCCCGCTGGCCGGCACCCGTCCGCGCGGCGAGACGCCCGAGGCCGACCGGGCCCTCGAGGCCGAACTGCTGGCCGATCCCAAGGAGCGGGCCGAGCATCTGATGCTGCTGGACCTGGGTCGCAATGACGTCGGCCGTGTCGCCGCGCCGGGCACCGTCGAGGTCATCGAGAGCTTCCGCATCGAGCGCTACAGCTCGGTGATGCACATCGTCTCGGAGGTACAGGGCGACGCCGATCCGAAACTGGACGCCGTCGACACCCTGCTGGCCGCACTGCCGGCCGGCACCCTGTCCGGCGCGCCCAAGGTACGGGCGATGGAGATCATCGACGAACTGGAGACGACCAGGCGCGGCGTCGGCTACGGCGGCGGCGTCGGCTATATTTCCGCAGGCGGGGAGGCCGATATCTGCATCGTCCTGCGCACCGCCCTGTTCGCCGACGGCAAGATCCACGTCCAGGCCGGCGCAGGTGTCGTCGCCGACAGTGATCCGGCCGCGGAATACGCCGAGACCCAGGCCAAGGCCCGGGCGCCGATGCGCGCCGCCGAAGACGCCTGGCGCTATCCGTTCGGCAACCGCTAGGGCCGGGTCGAGACCATCGTCTCGTCGAACCGCACGCCCGGCCCCAGCACTACCACGCCCGCCATCAACACCGCCGCCATCGCCGCGAGAGCGGCCGCGCCGAGGGTCGCATAGGGATTGGCCTTGACGGCGACGGGCGTCAGCAGAACGCGGGCTCTGGCGATAGTCTTGTCGGTCATGGCCCGGCTCCCCGTTGGACCGGCCCAGTTCGGGACAGTTTGGTTAACGAAGACTTACGCGCCGATGCGCTTGGCGGGTCGCTCCGCACCCCCTAGAAGCCAGACCATGATCCTGGTCGTCGATAACTACGACAGCTTTACCTACAACCTCGTCCACTACCTGGCGGAGTTGGGCGCGGAGACGCGCGTGGTGCGCAACGACGACCTGACTGCGGCCGAGGCCTGGGCCCTGAAACCCGAGGCGGTGCTTCTGTCGCCCGGCCCCTGCACGCCCAACGAGGCGGGGATCTGCCTGTCCATACTGGACAGCGCCCCGCTGGACATGCCGATCTTCGGCGTCTGCCTGGGCCATCAGGCCATGGGTCAGGCGTTCGGCGGCGAGGTGATCCGCGCCAAGGCCCTGATGCACGGCAAGACCTCGCCCATCGAGCACGCCGGCCAGAGCGTGTTCAAGGGTCTGCCCTCGCCCTTCACCGCCACCCGTTATCACAGCCTCGCGGTCCGCCGCGAAACCCTGCCCGACGTGCTGGACGTCACCGCCTGGACCGCCGACGGCGAGATCATGGGGTTGGCGCACCGCACGCGGCCGATCCACGGCGTCCAGTTCCACCCGGAATCCATCGCCACCGAACACGGCCATGACCTGCTGGCCAACTTCCTCGATCTGGCCAACGTCAGACGCCGGGCGATGGTCTGAATGGCTGAAGGTTTCAAACCCCTGCTGGCCAAACTGGTCGACGGGCGCGTGCTGTCGACCGACGAGGCGCACGCCTTCTTCGCGGCCTGTCTGCGCGGCGAGCCGACGCCGGCCCAGGTCGCCGCCGCCGTCACCGCCCTGCGCATCCGCGGCGAGACGGTCGAGGAGATCGCCGCCTTCGCGACCGCCATGCGCGACGCGGCCCTGAAGCTGGATCATCCCTATGACGTCATCGACACCTGCGGCACGGGCGGCGACGGCCAGCACACCTTCAACATCTCGACGGCCGCTGCCCTGGTTCTGGCCGGCGCGGGGCTGAAGGTCGCCAAGCACGGCAACCGGGCGCTGAGTTCGAAGTCCGGCTCGTCCGACGTGCTCGCCGCCCTCGGCGTCAACCTGGCCGCCAGTCCGGCCCAGCAGCGCCGCTCGCTGGACGACGCCGGCATCGCCTTCCTGTTCGCCCCCGCCTACCACGGCGCCATGCGCCATGTCGGGCCAGTGCGTGCCGAGATCGGTTTCCGTACGGTTTTCAATCTTCTGGGTCCGCTTTCGAACCCGGCGTCTGCAAAGCGACAGATCATGGGCGTCTATGATCCCCGCCTGTTGGAGCCGCTCGCCGAAGTGTTGGGCCGGCTCGGCGCCACGCGCGCCTGGACCGTCCACGGACAGGGGCTCGACGAACTGACCACCACGGGCGAGACGGAGGTGGCGGAGTGGAAGGACGGGACCGTCCGCCGCTTCACCGTCACGCCTGAGGACGCCGGTCTGCCCCGCGCCGACATCGCGGCCCTGCGCGGCGGCGACGCCGAGGAGAACGCCCTGGCCCTGGAGAACCTGCTGGCGGGCGAGAAGAGCGCGTACCGGGACATCGTCCTGCTGAACGCCGCCGCCGCTCTCGTCGTCGCCGACCGCGCCGCAGATCTGAAGGACGGCGCCGCGATCGCCGCCGCCGTCATCGACGAAGGGCGCGCGGCGCAGGCCCTGACCAACCTGGTCGTCGCCACCAATTCGCCCGAGCCGGAAGAAGAGCCGGCGTGAGCGACGTCCTCGCCGGCATCGCCGCCTACAAGCGTGAAGAGGTGGCCGCCCGCAGGGCCGCCGCCTCGCAGGACTCCGTCGAGGCGCTGGCGCGTCAGGCCTCGACCCCGCGCGGTTTCCGCGCCGCCTTGGAACGCCATGTCGAGGAGACCGGCCGCCCCGCCCTGATCGCCGAGATCAAGAAGGCCAGCCCGTCCAAGGGACTGATCCGCGCCGATTTCGACCCGCCGGCCCTCGCCCGCGCCTATGAGCGCGGCGGCGCGCAGTGCCTGTCCGTCCTCACCGACGGTCCCAGCTTCCAGGGCGACGACTCCTTCCTGGCCGCCGCCCGCGACGCGACCGCCCTGCCCTGTTTGCGCAAGGATTTCCTCGTCGATCCCTGGCAGGTCGCCGAGAGCCGGGCGCTGGGCGCCGATTGCATCCTGATCATCCTCGCCATGATCGACGACGCCCTCGCCGCCGAACTGCTGGCCGAGGCCGGGCGCTTCGGGATGGACGCCCTGATCGAGACTCATGACGAGGCCGAAATGGCCCGCGCCTGCAAGCTGGGCGGCGATCTGGTGGGGATCAACAACCGGTCCCTGCGGACGTTCGAGGTCGATCTGGCGGTCACCGAACGCCTCGCCATGCTGAGCCCCGTCCGCGCCCTGCTGGTCGCCGAAAGCGGCATCTTCACCCCGGACGACGTGCAGCGCGTCTCCCACGCCCACGCCCAGGCGATCCTCGTCGGCGAAAGCCTGATGCGTCAGGCGGACGTCGAGGCGGCCACCCGGGCGTTGCTCCGGTAACCGGACCTTAACCGGAACACCTCAGGAACACCTTATGGACGTTTGCGGTTTGTTCCGCTACGTTTCTCACAACGGGATTCGCCTCGAGGACCTCCATGCTCACGCGCAAACAGCACGAACTCCTGATGTTCATCCATGAGCGCATCAAGGAAACGGGCGTCTCTCCCTCGTTCGACGAGATGAAGGAGGCGCTGGATCTGGCGTCCAAATCGGGCATTCACCGCCTGATCACGGCGCTGGAGGAGCGCGGCTTCATCCGCCGTCTGGCCCATCGGGCGCGGGCGCTGGAAGTCACCAAATTGCCGGAACAGGCCACGACCTCGCAGCCGCGCGGTCGCCAGCCCTTCCGCCCCGACGTCATCCAGGGCGGCGGACGGCCGATGGCCGCCGATCCGGCCAATGACACCCGCGAACTGTCCCTGATGGGCAAGATCGCCGCCGGCACGCCCATCGCCGCCATAGAGCACGAAACCGCCCGCTACCCCGTCCCCGAGGCCATGCTGGGCGCGGGCGAGCACTACATGCTCGAGATCGAGGGCGACTCCATGATCGAGGCCGGCATTCTGAACGGCGATCTGGTGGTCATCAAATCGACCGACACCGCCACCTCGGGCGACATCGTCGTGGCCCTGGTCGAGGGCGAGGAAGCCACCCTGAAGCGTCTGCGCAAGAAGGGGGGCTCGATCGCGCTGGAGCCCGCCAACCGCAACTACGAGACCCGCATCTTCGGCCCCGATCAGGTCGAGGTTCAGGGCAAGCTGGTCGGCCTCATCCGCCGCTATCACTGATCTCGTCCCGGATCAGGTCCGGGATGACAAATGCGTCGCCTTGTCATTCCGGAAACGCCATAGCCGTTATCCGGGACGGCTCCACGGCCGGTCGCCGCGCACATCCGCCGACCAGACCGCGCGCCAGCGGCTGGCTGACGCCGGCTCGTCACGCCACAGCTCGACCGCCCCGCCGCGCTTATAGTCGACGCCGTCCAGCACCAGCCGCCCCTTGCATGAGGCCGGCAGGGCCGTCAGGGCCGCGCGCACGCTGACCACCGGGGCCGCGCGGCACAGGGCGTCGACCTGTTCGGGCGTGGGCGGCTTCTGGCCCCACCACATCGCCAGCGGTCCCGCCGCCGGGGCCTCCGGCGCGCAGGAAAACCGCGTGCAGGTCCAGCCCTCCGCCGGACGCTGGACCGGCGCTACGCCGCGCCGCCGGGACCAGACATCGACCGCGAACTGCCGCACCTCGTCCCGCATCACCACCGTCTGACCGGCCTGCACCCAGGACGCATTGGTCCCGCCGTCGCCAATCCAGACATCCGGCGTCGGCGCGCGCGGCCACAGCATGACCGCCGCCGCCAACGGCAGGCCCAGCCAACGTAAAGGCCCCCGCCACAGGCAGCAGAACAGCACGCCCAGGAATGAGATCGGCAGGGCGATGTCCGGCGCGCTGGCCACCGTCCGCACCGCGCCCGGCAGGCCGGCGGTCCATTCGCCGATGGCCAGCATCAGGGCGATCCCCTGCCCCGCAAGCCAAAGGAAGGGCGCCCCCAGCCCCAGCGGCTCCAGCAGGGCGCCCAGCGCCAGCATCGGCATGATCAGAAAGTCCGACACCGGCGCCGAGGCCAGATTGGCGGCCAGCCCGTACATGGCCGTGCGGTTGAAATGCTGCATGGCGAACGGCCCGGTCGCCGCCCCGGCAACGAGGCTGGCCAGGATGGCCGCGCCGAGCCACGTTCCAGCCCGCTGGACGATCAGTATGGGCAGCGGTGCGGAAATCTCCTTCGGCCGCCGGGGCCAGGCCTCGACCAGCGCCACCAGGGCCGCCGTGGCCGCGAACGACATCTGGAAGCCCGGCGTGACGATGGCCTCGGGCTGCAGCAGCAGGACCACGAAGGCCGCGACCGCGAGGGCGTGCATGGTGATCGCCTGCCGGTCCAGAAGGATGGCGAGAAAGGCGATCGACGCCGTGATCGCCGCCCGCTCGGCCGGCGGCGGGGCGCCCGACACGACCAGATAGGTACCCACCGCGAGAAGCCCCGCGACCGCCGCCACCTTCTTGCCGGACACCCGCAGCGCCAGCCACGGCCAGGCCGCGACCAGCAGCCGGATCAGGAAGAAGGCGAAACCGCCGACCACCGCCATATGCAGGCCCGAGATCGACAGGATGTGCGCCAGTCCGGAATCGCGCATAACGTCGACGTCCTCGGGGTCCAGCCAGGCCTCCTGTCCGGTCGTCATGGCCGCGGCGATCCCGCCCGTCCGCGCCCCCAGCCGCGCGACGATCCGCCGGGCCAGATCGAAGCGCATGCCGTTTACCGCCATCGCCGCCCGCACCCGCCACGGCGGCGGGGCGAGATACGCAGCCCGCGTCTCGCCCAGCGAGAAGGCCACGCCGCCCAGGCTCTGGAAGAAGGCGTTGCGGCCGAAGTCATAGGCGCCCGGGCTGGCCGGGGCCGGCGGGGGATTGAGGATGGCGAACAATCGCACCGCCTCGCCCGGCGCCGGGGCCTCGCCCCGGACCGTGGCGCGCAGCCTGACCGGCGTCTGCTCCGGCGTCAGGCCCCGGATGCGCACCGGCGCGATCACCACCCGCGGACCCGCCGAACCCGGGCTGTCGACATCGATCACCCAGCCCTCGACCACGGTCGGCTCGGCCATGGCCGGAGCTATGGGCGCGGTGACGGCGTCGGTGCGCAGCTTCGCGACCGCGACGCCCAGGGCGAAACAGGCCAGCATAAGCAGCGGCAGGGTCCACACTCGACCCAGCGCCAGACGTCGCGCGCACAGCCACAGCCCCACCGCGATCATGGCACCCAGCAGCAGCGGCCAGGCGGCCGGCTCGGTCTTCAGCGCGAAATAGACGGCGCAACCGCCGCCGAACGCGACCGGCGCCCACATCCGCCAGCGCAGGGTCTGGGCCGCCACCTGCTCCAGCAGGAAGGCGCCGGCTCTTTCGGCGAGGCTGGGCTTTGCCGGCGTCGGCGCTATAACGCCCGCCATGACCTCCGCCCCCGTCCCCACGCCAGCCGTCGTCACGCGCTTCGCCCCCTCGCCGACCGGTTCCCTCCACATAGGAGGCGCTCGAACGGCGCTTTTCAACTATTTGTATGCCAAGGGACGCAACGGGAAGTTCCTGGTCCGCGTCGAGGACACCGACCGCGAACGCTCTACCGACGAGGCCGTGAAGGCGATTTTCGATGGCCTCAGCTGGCTGGAGCTGTTCGCGGACGAGGAGCCGGTCTTCCAGTTCAGCCGCGCCGATCGCCACCGCGAGGTCGTCAACGAACTGCTGGAGCGGGGCGCCGCCTACCGCGACTTCACCTCGGCCGAGGAGACCGGCCGCCTGCGGGATCAGGCCAAGGCCGAACGCCGCACCTTCGAATCGCCCTGGCGCGGCCGCGAGCCCTCGGTCGACGACCTCAGCCAGCCGCACGTCGTGCGCTTCCGCCGCCCCCTGCCCGGCCAGGTGACAGTCGAGGATCAGGTGCAGGGCGCGGTCAGCTGGTCCAATGACGACCTGGACGACCTGGTCCTGCTGCGCTCGGACGGCGCGCCGACCTATAATCTGGCGGTAGTGGTCGACGACCACGACATGGGGGTGACCCACGTCATCCGCGGCGACGATCACCTGAACAACGCCGCCCGCCAGAGCCTGATCTATGACGCCCTGGACTGGCCGCGTCCGAGCTTCGCCCACATCCCCCTGATCCACGGCCCGGACGGCGCCAAGCTTTCCAAGCGGCACGGGGCCCAGGCGGTGCACGAATACGCCGAGATGGGCTACCTGCCCGAGGCCATGCGCAACTATCTGGCGCGTCTGGGCTGGGCCCACGGCGACGATGAACTGTTCAACGACGCCCAGGCGCTGGAATGGTTTGACCTGACCGGCGTCGGCAAGGCGCCGGCCCGGCTGGACTTCGACAAACTGGCCCACGTCAACGCCCACTGGATCCGGCTGGCCGACGACGACCGGCTGGCCAAGATGACGCTCGACGTCCATCTGGCCCGCGGCCACGTCCTGGGCCCGGACGACGAGGCCCGGCTGCTGAAGGCCATGCCGTTCGTAAAGGACCGGGCGAAGACCGTGCTGGAGCTGGCCGACCAGACAGCCTTCGTCCTGCGTCCCCGACCGCTGAAAATCTACGAAAAGGGCCTGCCGATGCTGGCCGGCGAATCTGGCGAACGCATCGCCCGCCTGCGCGACCGGCTGAAACTGTTCGCGAGCTGGGACGTCTTCGCGCTCGAGGCCGAGTTGAAGGCTTTCGCCGAGGAAGAGGCCGTCGGCTTCGGCAAGATCGGTCCGGCCGTGCGCGCCGCCTTGACGGGTGACGGCGTCTCGCCTGACATCGCGAAAACTCTGGCCGCTTTGGGGCGTGAAGAAAGCCTCGGGCGCTTGGATGATGCGCTGCAACAGACTATCTGAGAATTC
Source organism: Brevundimonas sp. BR2-1 (assembly GCF_037626195.1). Lineage (NCBI taxonomy): Bacteria > Pseudomonadati > Pseudomonadota > Alphaproteobacteria > Caulobacterales > Caulobacteraceae > Brevundimonas > Brevundimonas sp. BR2-1. The sequence goes on from NZ_JARKMV010000001.1 coordinate 42,834, forward strand.
ATCAGACCGTGGATTGCGCCTTCTCCGCGCCGGTCTCCGCCAAATCCCCAGGGGCTTCAATGACTGAACAAGCCAAACCCGCCGGCTCGGCGACCCTCACCTTCCGCGACAAAAGCGTCGATCTTCCGGTCCTGTCGGGCTCCACGGGCCCCGACGTAATCGACATCCGCAAGCTGTACGGCGCCACCGAGGCCTTCACCTACGATCCCGGCTTCACCTCGACCGCCGCCTGCGAAAGCGCTCTGACCTTCATCGACGGCGATGTCGGCACCCTGCTCCACCGCGGCTATCCGATCGACCAGCTGGCGTCGCAGTCCAACTTCATCGAAGTCTGCCACCTGCTGCTGCACGGTGAGCTTCCGACCGCCTCGGAATATGAAGCCTTCGAGCGCAACATCACCATGCACACCATGCTGCATGCGCAGTTCGACCGCTTCTTCGAAGGCTTCCGCCGCGACGCCCACCCGATGGCGATCATGGTCGGCACCGTCGGCGCCCTGTCGGCCTTCTATCACGACAGCCTGGACATCCATGATCCGGTCCAGCGCAATATCTCGGCCATCCGCCTGATCGCCAAGATGCCGACGATCGCGGCCCGCGCCTATAAATACCACATCGGCCAACCCTTCATCTCGCCGCGCAACGATCTGAGCTACGCCGAGAATTTCCTGCGCATGTGCTTCGCCGTTCCGGCCGAGGACTATGTGGTCAATCCGGTGCTGGCCAAGGCCATGGACCGCATCTTCATCCTGCACGCCGATCATGAGCAGAACGCCTCGACCTCGACCGTCCGTCTGGCCGGTTCGTCGGGCGCCAACCCCTTCGCCTGTATCGCCGCCGGCATCGCCTGCCTGTGGGGACCCAGCCATGGGGGCGCCAATGAAGAGGCGCTGAACATGCTCAAGGAGATCGGCTCCCCGGAAAGGATCCCGGAGTTCATCGAAGGCGTGAAGGCCAAGAAATACAAGCTGATGGGCTTCGGCCATCGCGTGTACAAAAACTACGACCCGCGCGCCAGGGTGATGAAGGAGAGCGCCGACGAAGTGCTGGCCGCCGTCGGCGACCCGAACGACCCGCTGTTCCAGGTCGCCAAGGAACTGGAGCGAATCGCCCTGTCGGACGAGTACTTCATCGAGCGCAAACTGTTCCCCAACGTCGACTTCTACTCGGGCATCACCCTGTCGGCCATGGGCTTCCCGACGTCGATGTTCACCGTGCTGTTCTCGCTGGCGCGCACCGTCGGCTGGATCGCCCAGTGGCAGGAAATGATGGCCGACCCCGGTCAGAAAATCGGTCGCCCGCGCCAGCTCTACACAGGTCCCACCGAGCGGGACTACGTACCGGTCAGCAAGCGCGGCTGAATGACGCCGGACGCTTTGGTCAAACCGGCGGCGCCTTGCAGAAACGGTCTATGAAGGCCTGATGCGTCGGCATCTCGGACGCGGCATGGGCGACCATGTCGCGATACCGCTCCATACGCGTCTGGATCTTGGCGGCGTCGTGCGTGTTCGCGAGCGGATCGTGGCCGCGAGGCCGAATGCCCTGGCCCAGCATGACGGCGACCCAGTTGGTCTCCGAAAAAAGCTCCTCGTCCTCGCGGAAGAAGCGGCCCTGACTCCGGAACAGGGCCAGTTTTCGGCTCAGGGTTTCCGGGATGTCCATGGTCCGGACATGGTCCCAAAGCGGGGCGTCGTCGCGTGTCGTCGCGTGGTAGTGCAGGATGACGAAATCCCGAACCCGTTCGTACTCGGTCGCCGTCTGACGGTTGTACTCGTCGATCTGACAGGAATCGAAGGACTGGTCCGGGAAAAGCGCCAGTAGCCGCATCACGCCCGTCTGGATCATGTGAATGCTGGTGGATTCCAGAGGTTCGAGGAACCCCCCGGCCAGACCCAGGGCGACGCAGTTCCTTATCCAGGAACGGCGACGACGACCGGCAGTGAAGCGCAGCGTACGCGGCTCTGCGAGAAGTTCTCCGTCGAGATTGGCCAGCAGGACGGCGGTCGCCTCGTCCTCGCTGATGAACCGGCTGCAATGGACGTAACCGTTGCCCACCCGGTGCTGCAGTCCGATCCGCCATTGCCACCCGGCCTCGCGGGCGGTCGATCGGGTGAAGGGTTCGGGCGGAGTGGATCGCGCGCTTGGCGCCGCCACGGCGCGGTCGCACGGCAACCAGTGCGACCAGTCATCAAAGCCTGCGTCCAGCGTCTGTTCGATCAGCAGGCCGCGGAAGCCCGAGCAGTCGATGAACAGGTCGGCTTCGACAATGTCGCCGGACTGGAGTCGGACCCCCTGTATAAAGCCGTCGAGCGGCCGCTGAAGAACCTCGACGACCCGGCCTTCCTGACGGACCACTCCACGGGCCTCGGCGTAGGTCCTGAGAAAGCCGGCGTAGAGCGAGGCGTCGAAGTGAAACGCGTACGCCAGCATCGACAGTATGTTGCGCGGATCTTCGACCGGTCGGAAGAATTTTCCGGCGCGCGCCGCGGCGGCGGGCAATGAGTAGAGCTCTATCGAGCCCGGATCACTCAGCTCCCGCTGCCGCAGCCAATGCTGGTGGAACGGCGTATCATCGAAATCAACGCCGAAACGTCCAAAGGGATGATGATACACGTCCCCGATCGCCCCCCAGTCGCGCAATTCGATGCCCAGCTTGAAGGTCGCCTGGGTCGCGCGAACAAAGTCGTTTTCGTCGACGCCGAGGAATTTGTTGTAGTTGAGGATGGGCGGGATCGTCGCCTCACCGACCCCTACCGTGCTGATCTCGTCGGATTCCACCAGGGTGATCCGAACCGTCTTTCCCAATTTGCGGGCGAGAGCTGCGGCGGCCATCCAGCCGGCCGTGCCGCCGCCGATGACAGCGATCGTTTGGATCGGTTGCTGCGTCATCCTCAGAGCGTAGCGACTGATGGTCGGAACTCAAGGGAAGGGCTCTCCCGACGGGACTTCCCGGAGCAACCTCGGCCGGGTCGTCGCGCGGCGGAAACCGTCAGCGGCCCGATCCGGAATGTGAGCCGTCTTCGCCGGTTCTTTTCGCTGGACGCCATTGCCTCATCGGCATTCATGGGTGAGGCTTCCGCCCTGCCTTGCGCGGCCGGCTTGCGGCATGAGCAACGCCTGAGGTTCTTCTGCAAACATGGCGTACGGCCGCTTTCGCTTCGAACGCTTCAAGCTCGACACCGGCGACCGGCTGCTGACGCGGGACGATGCGCCGGTCGAGTTGAACGCCCGCTATTTCGACGCCCTGACCCTGTTGGTTCGCGAGAACGGCAAGCTGGTTTCCAAGGATCGCTTCCTCGACGAGGTCTGGCGCGGCGTGCCCGTCACTGACGAGGCCCTGACCCAGTGCATCCGCACGATCCGTAGACAGCTGGGCGACGACGCATCCCGGCCGCGGTTCATCGATACTGTTCCCAAGCACGGCTACCGCTTCATCGCGCCCGTGACGAACGCGGATTCCGAAACCGGTCCGACGGCGGTGGTGGCGGGTCAGGCGCCTACAGCGGCGGCGGTCAGCCGCCGGCTGTTCTTCCGGCTCGGCGCGGCGGGCATGATCGGCGGGGGGATCGCGGGCGTCTTCGGCGGGCTGTTCTACGGTCTGATCGCCGCCTCCCAGCCCCAGCAGTCCGGCATGGGCGCGGTATCGGTCATCCTCGTCCTGATCTGTATCACGGCCGGCGTCGGGGTGCTGGGCGGCGCGGGTGTCGGCTTCGGCATCGCCGCCGCCGGCCTCGCGTCGGGCCGGGCATGGCTTTGGAACACCGTCGGCGGGGCCGTCGGGGGCATGATCATCGGCGCGGTGGTCAAGCTGATCGGCATCGACGCCTTCAGCCTGTTGTTCGGCCAGAGCCCCGGCGAGATCACCGGCGCGGCCGAGGGCGCCGTACTGGGCGGCGCCATCGGGTTCGGAGCCTGGCTGGGCCCCCGGATCGGAGGCCCGTCCTCTCCGGCGCACAGCGTCGCCGCCGCTGGTCTGGCGGGGGGAACGGCCGGCGCCCTGATCCCCCTGCTGGGAGGCCGGCTGATGGGCGGCAGCCTGCAGCAGCTGGCCGACGGCTTTCCCAACTCCCGGCTGGGCGTCGACCGTATGGGGGCTCTGTTCGGCGAGAGCAGTTTCGGCCTGACCAGCCAGATCATCACCGCCGGTCTGGAAGGCGCCATGTTCGCCGCCTGGGTAGCCGTCGCCCTGCGGCTGGCGAGGCGCAGCCCCGGCGTCTAGGCCGCCTTGCCGGCGATGACCCGCAGCACCGCATCGGCGGCGATCTCGGACGGATCGCGCCCTTCCCGGCCCATCAGGTCCAGCGCCGCCGTCTGCCGGTCCGCCTGCGTGCGACGCGCCTCCGGGTCCGCCAGCAACCGGCCGACCTCTGCCGCCAGCTTCTCGGGCGTGGCGTCCTTCTGGATCAATTCGCGCGCGATCTCGGCGTCAGCGGCGTGATTGAACAGGGTCGCGTATTTGCCGGTGAAGAACGGCTTCATGATCGCATAGCTGAGCGGCTGGAACCGGTAGGAGATCACCATCGGCGCGCCCGCCAGGGCCAGTTCAGTTGAGACCGTGCCGCTGGTGGCCAGGGCGACCGTAGCAGCGCGCATGGCCGCATATTTCTCGCTCTCGGGAACGAGATAGGCCCGGAACGGCCAGCCGGCGATCCGGCCCGCGACATCTTCGGCCACGGTCCCCGCGGCCACGACCGCTACCTCCAGCGCCGGGTCTGCCTTCTTCAACCGAACCACGGCCGCCTCATAGACGGGCGTCATCAACCTGATTTCCGACGGCCGGCTGCCCGGGAGGACAAGCAGCAGCCTGGCATCGGGAGCTATCCCTCGCGAGGCCCGGAAGGCCACAGGATCCGCGTTGCCGAAATCGACGTGCAGCGCCTGCGAACCCACCACCGTGGTCGGCAGGCCCTCGCGCTCGAACCAGGGCGCGTCGAAGGCGTAGAGGGCCAGCAGGTGGTCCACCGAAGCCGCCAGCGTCTTCGCCCGGCCCGGGCGCGAGGCCCAGACCTGGGGCCCGACGTATTTGATCAGGGGCACGCCCGGCAGCGCTGTCCTCAGCGCCTTCGCCACCCGGATGGTGAAACCCCAACTGTCGATCAGGACCACGGCGTCCGGCTTTTCGGCGACGGCCAGGGCGGCGGTCTCCGCGACCCGGCGCTTGACCACGCCATAGGCCTTCAGGCCCTCGAGCCAGCCGAGAATCGACAGTTCCGCGATGTCGAACGGGCTCTGCACGCCCTGTTCGGCCATGCGGGGACCGCCCACGCCGACGAAGACCACCTCGGGACCCAGCCTCGCCTTCAGCGCCTCGGCCAGGCCGGCCCCCAAGGCGTCGCCCGACGCCTCGGCCGCCACCAGCATGATCTTCAGCGGCCGGCTCATTCGCTTCTGTCGCCCCCGTCCCTGTCGCCCCAGACGAACAGACCCAGGCGGTCGGCCGCGTCGACGATGGCGGCCTGGTCGATCAGGATCAGTTTCCCGGCCACCCCGCCGACGCCGGCCAGCCCGGCCGCGGCCGCCATCTCGACTGTGCGGGCGCCCATCACCGGCATGTCGACCCTCAGGTCCTGGATCGGTTTCGGCGCCTTGCCCAGCGCCCCCTTTCGATCGGCGGTCGAACCGCGCAGGTCCGCCGGCAAGGCCGCGACCCGGGCCAGCATGGCGTCCGTCCCCTCCTGCGCCTCGACTGCGAGTACCAGGCCATCGCAAACGACCGCGCCCTGACCGATATCGAGTTCCCCCGCCTTTTCCGCGACATGGAGCGCCTTCCTGAGATCGGAAAGCTGCGCCTCGGACGGTTCCACCGCCCCCAGCGCCCCGCCCGGCAGGGTCTCGCCGCCCAGGATGTCGTCGGCGCCCTCGATGGCGTAACCCTCGTTCTCGAACACCGACAGGATCTTGCGCAGCAGGGCGTCGTCACCCTTGCTCGCCGCCGCCACAATGCCCGGCAGCAGGGTCGCGCCCTTGAGGTCGGGCTTCAGATTCCTGAAGTCGGGCCGATTCACCGTGCCGGCGAAGGTCACCGCTGCGCAGCCGGCTTTTTTCAGCGCCGAAAGGACCTTGCCGATCTCGGCCATGCCCGCCTCGATGCCCGGATAGCGCGCCAGATGGGGATCGGCGAACCCGGTCAGCCGCACCACGAACACCGGCCGGCCCTCGGCCTCGCATCGCGCCGCCACCGATATCGGAAGGGCGCCGCCCCCCGCGATCAGGCCCAGTTTCCCCGGCCCGCTCATTCGCCCGGCAGGCACAGGGGACGTTTGCCGTCCTCGCGGATGAAGGCCGTGATCTCCATGATCTCAGGCAGGTCGGCATAGGCGGCTTCGACCGCGTCCAGCCGTTCGGCGAAGGTCCCGCCGCCCTCGAACAGGTCGCGGTAGGCAGCCAGCAGGCGGCGGACGGCCGTCTTGTCGTAGCCCTTCCGCTTCAGCCCGATCAGGTTCAGCCCGTGCAGCCGGGCGTGATTGCCCCAGGCCGAGCCGTACGGAATGACATCGCGCGTCACCGCCGCCAGCCCGCCGACAATGGCGCCCTGCCCCACCCTGCCGTTCTGGTGCACCGCCGCCAGTCCGCCGAGGAAGACCCTGGATCCGACGCGGGCGTGCCCGCCCAGGGTGGCGTTGTTGGCCATCACCACATTGTCCCCGACCACGCAGTCATGGCCGACGTGGGCGCCGGTCATGAACAGGCCGTTCGAGCCCACCCGGGTCACGCCCGCCCCCTGCGGCGTGCCGCGGTTGAAGGTCGAATGTTCGCGGATGCTGTTGTCGGTCCCGATCTCCAGCCGCACCGTCTCGCCCTTGTAGCCGGTGTGCTGCGGGTCGCCGCCGATGACGCAGAAGGGGTGGATGACGGTGCGGGCGCCCACCGTCGTGTCCTGCTGGACCACGGCATGGCTGACCAGACGCACGTCGTCCTCCAGCACGACGCCCGGGCCGACGATGCACCAGGGGCCGATCTCGACTCCCTCGGCGACCTGCGCGCCGGCGTCGACGACGGCCGTGGGGTGGATCCGGCTCATGCGTCCACCGGCTTGTCGACCGTGACCATCATGGCGGCGAAATCCGCCTCCGAGGCCAGCTTGCCGTCGATGAAGGTCTCGCCGCGGAATTTGAAGATGTCGCCGCGCATCTTCGTCACCACCACCTGCATGCGCAGCTGGTCGCCCGGACGCGCCGGCTTGCGGAAGCGCACGCCGTCGATGGACATGAACATGATCACCTTGCCCTCGACCGTGACGTCCATGGATTTGGACATCAGCAGCGCGCCGGTCTGGGCCATGGCCTCGATGATCATGACGCCGGGCATGACCGGGTCGATCGGGAAATGGCCCGGGAAGTAGGGCTCGTTGTGGGTGACGTTCTTGATGCCGGTGATCGAGGTGTTCGGCACGAAATCCTCGGCCTTGTCGATCAGCAGGAAGGGATAGCGGTGGGGCAGGCGCCGCATCACCTCGGCATAGTCGATCTTCCCGTCGTCACTCATCCTGCGGCCTTCCTCGCGGGCGGCGCCTAGGAACGCGCCTTTCCGGACGCCTGTTTGGCGAGCCAGATCGTTTCACGCAAGAACTGACGCAGGGGTTTGGCCGGATAGCCGGACCAGGTTTCACCCGCGGGTATGTCGGCCAGCACCCCGGCGCCGGCCGCCACGCGGGCCCCTTCGCCGATACGTATATGGTCGCCGATCCCCGCCTTGCCGCCGAAAATGACGTTGTCGCCGACGATGACCGAGCCGGAAATGCCGGTGTTGGCGGCCATCAGGCAGTTACGGCCGATCACGCAGTTGTGGCCGATCATGACCAGATTATCGATCTTGGTGTTCTCGCCAATGACCGTGTCGTCATAGGCGCCGCGGTCGATGCAGGAGTTGGCGCCCACGGTGACGCCGTCCTGAAGAATCACCCGGCCCAGCTGGGGAATGTCGACCGGACCGGACTTCGACCCCGCGGCCCCGAAGCCCTGCTCGCCGATGCGGGCGCCCGAATAGATCTTCACCCGGTCTCCGACCAGGGCGAAGCCGACGGTCACGTTCGAGCCGATCTGGCAGTCGCGCCCGATCTGCACGCCGGGCCCGATGACGGTATTGGCGCCGATGCGCGAGCCGCGCCCGATGCAGGCCCCCTTGCCGACGACCACCCCGGGCTCGAAGACCACGGAGCCATCCTCAGCCGCGACGTCCGGGTTGGCGGCGACATCCAGCGGCACGGCCCGGTGAAAGAGCGCCGAGGCCCGGGCCCAGGCGGCCTGGGCTTCGCCGGAAACGATCACCGCGGCCCCCTCCGGCGCGAATTCGACCGCGCTCGCGGGCACGATGACGCAGCCGGCGCGGGTTTCGGTCAGGGCTGACTGGAATTTTCGGTCGCCGAGGAAGGCGACGTCCGTCGGCGCCGCCGAAGCCAAGGGCGCGACGGCGGAGACCTGACGGTCTCCGCCTTTATGCATTTCGCCCCCGATCCGCCCGGCCAGCTCGGCGACGCTGAGCGCCGGCAGGCTGTCGAAAAAGCGCGGATCGGGCATGGCGTCCTTACTGGGCGGGAGCCTGGACCGGCACCGGAGAGCGGTTGAAGCTCAGCGACGGCAGGGCGGTGTTCAGGCGCTGGATGACCACGTCGGTGACATCCATCGCCGGGTTGGAGATGTAGACGGCCGAACGGTCCAGCAGCAGGCCGCAGCCGCGCTCCTGATAGACCGCAACCAGGATCGGGTCGGCGGCCTGGGCGATGGCGCGAATCTGCAGCTGCTGGGTGTACTGCAGCTCCTGCTGACGGGTCTGCTCCAGCTGCTGGGCCTCCTGGGCGCGCTGCTGCAGCGCCTGGCGGCGCGTGCCCTGCGGATCGGCGGCGGCGCCGCCCTGCTGCAGCTGCTGGGCCTCGGTCTGGATGGCGGCGGCGTAGGGCTGGAGTTCGCCCTGGACCTCGGTGATCAGGCGTTGCATGCCGGTCTGAACCGACTGACCCGCCGTGGACTGGGCCAGCATGCGGTCATTGTGGAAGACGCAGACGCCGGGGATCACAGGGCCCGGGTTGGCGGGAGCCTGGGCCTGGGCGGCGGCCGAACCGGCGGCCAGCGAAGCGAGCGCGAAAGCGCCGATAGCGAACAGTTTCATCTTGAACCTTTGAACGGGACCCGGTCCCGCATTTCTAGAACTGGGTTGAAGTCGAGAAGCGGAACGTTTCTGTCTTGTCGTAGTCTTCCTTGCCAATGATCTGGCTCAGGTCGAAGCGGATCGGGCCCATGGGCGAGCGCCAGTGAATGCTGATGCCGGCCGAAGCGCGCAACTCCAGCTCATCAACGATGCCGGGGTCCGGGTTGCCCAGCGAATTCACCGTATACCTGTCATCCAGGACGCCCAACGTACCCACGTCGGCGAACAGGGAGGTCCTGATGCCATATTGCTCGGGCAGATAGTTCGGCACGGTCAGCTCCACCGTGCCGATGGCGTAGAAATTACCGCCCAGCGCATCGGTGGTGTTCAGGTCGCGCGGACCCAGACCGGCCGTTTCGAAGCCGCGGAAGCTGTTGCCGCCCTTGAAGAAGCGGTCGTTGATGCGGATGGGGTCGCCGCCCCAGCCCGAGATGTAGCCGGTCGAGGCCGTCGTCGTGACGATCCATTCGGGCGAGATGCCCCAATAGGCCGACACGTCGGCTTCGGTCTTGATGTAGTTCACGTCGCCGCCGATGCCCGCGAAGTCCTGCCGGAACGAGCCCGTCCAGCCGCGCGTCGGACGAACGGGATCGTTGCGCCGGTCGACCAGCAGGGTGTAGCCGGCCGAGGAGTTCAGGAACGAACCGACCTGATCGCACAGCGCCGTCGAGCCCGAACCGGTCGCCGAGCAATAGCCGGTCGGCACGATGATCTCATCGCTCTTGAGGAAGTAGCGGGTGCTCAGCAGCGTATAACCGTTCAACGGATACGACAGGCGCACGCCGCCGCCGGTCGAGCGGTAGTCGTAGGACGAATATTCGCTGAGGTCGTAGCGCGAGTGGAAGGCGTCGAAGCCGGCCCGCAGGTCGCGGCCGAGGAATTTGGGCTCGGTGAAGCGGAAATCGACCTGCTGGCGCAGCGAGCCCCATTCCAGGCGGGCCACGACGTTCTGACCGCGGCCGCGGAAGTTGCGCTCGGTGATGCCCAGGTTGACGACGAAGGAGTCGACCGAGCTGAAGCCCGCGCCGACCGAAAGCTCGCCGGTAGGCTGTTCCGTGACGTTGACGTTGATCACCGAGCGATCGGGGGCCGAACCGCGCGCCTCCTCGACCGTGACGTCCTTGAAGAAGCCCAGGGCCCGCAGGTTATTGCGCGAACGTTCCTGGAGGGTGCGGTTGAAGGCGTCGCCCTCGGTCAGCATCATCTCGCGGCGGATGACGTTGTCCAGCGTGCGGGTGTTGCCGATGATGTTGATCCGGTCGACGTAGACGCGCTGGCCTTCCTTGACGTTGAAGGTGACGTCGACGGTGTCGGTCTCGGGATTGGCGCGATAGCTGGGCTCGATCTCGACGAAGGCGTAGCCGGCCGAACCAGCGGCGAACGTCAGGGCGTCGACCGCCGACTCGATCTTGTCGCTCTCATACAGATCACCCGGCTGGATCGGCAGCAGCAACTTGAGGAAGTCGGGGTTCAACCGGTCGTTCTCGGTGACCACGTCGACCGTGCCGAAATTGTACCTGTCGCCCTCGTCGATGGTCAGGGTGATGCCGAAGGAGCCGTCGTCCGGGGCCAGCTCGGAGATCGCCGACAGGACGCGGAAGTCGTAGTAGCCGCGGTTGGTGTAGAATTTCCGCAGCTGTTCGCGATCGTAGTCCAGACGGTTCGGGTCGTAGTTGTCGTTGGTCGTGAACAGCCGGTACCAGGCCGATTCCTGGGTCACCATCACGCCGCGCAAATCACTGTCCGAGAACGCCGTATTGCCCAGGAAGGTGATGGCGCGGACGCCGGTTTCCGGGCCTTCGTCGATCTCGAACACCACGTCGACGCGGTTCTGTTCCAGCTGGACGATCTTGGGCGTGACGGTCGCCGAGATCCGGCCCGACAGACGGTACAGTTCGACGATCTTGCCGACGTCTTCCTGAATCCGGGCGCGGGTGTAGATGCCGCGCGGTTTCAGGGTGACTTCCTCGGTCAGCTTGTCTTCGCTGATCGCGCCGTTCCCCTCGAACACCACCTGGTTGATGATCGGGTTTTCGACGATCTCGACGATCAGGTCGCCATTGGGCTGCACGCCCAGCTGGACGTCGGCGAACAGCTGGGTGCGGGTCAGGGTGCGGACCGCGACGTCCAGAACCGCGGGATCGACCGTGTCGCCCGGCTGGATCGGCAGATAGGACAGGACCGTAGTCTGGTCGATGCGTTGGTTGCCGCGCACGAGGATCCGGTTGATCACCACCCGGTCGGACTGGACCGGTGCGGCCTGGGGGGCCGGAGCGGCTTCAACGGGCGCGCCGGGCTGGATGGCCGGTTGCGCCGGCGGAGCCGTCTGGGCCAGCGTGGGTCCTGCCAGACCGGCGGCGACCGCAAGGGCCAACAGGCTCGGGCTCAGGCGCCGGGCGAAGTGAAGGACGGACGCGTCTTGTCGGATCATGCGGGGGACCATCGGGGGCTGGCGTCGGCTCGTCATGCGAGCCCGCCGAGGAATTTGAACAGGCTCAGCTTTTGCAAGTCGTTCCAGGTGGCGAACAACATCAATCCCGCCAGCAAAGCAAGGCCGACGCGATAGCCGACCTCCTGAACGCGGGCGGGGACTGGCCTGCGGGCCACAGCTTCATAGCCGTAGAACAGCAGGTGGCCCCCATCCAGAACCGGAATCGGCAGCAGATTAACAATGCCAATTCCGATCGAAACTATGGCGGCGAACTGAAGAAACGTCAGGGCCAGGTTCGCGGCCATATAGCCGGGGTCCGGATTCGCCGCCACCGCCTGACGGGTGACCCCGCCCGCCGCCTTGGCGATTCCGAGCGGACCGTTCAGCAGATCGCCCGATTCCTTGCCCGTGAAGATGCGGCCGATGTAGGTGCCGGTCGTCGCGACCGTGTCGCCGATGGTGTCCGCGCCCTTGGCGGCGGCCTCCAGCGGGTTCAGGCGGCGGAATTTGAAGTCCTGCGCCAGCGGGGACATCTCCAGCCCGATCCGGGCGATGCGCACGCGTCCGGCCAATTCGTCTTCCTCGACCCGCCGTTCCGGCGTCGCCGTCAGGAACACCTGCCGCCCGCCGCGGTCGACGGTGAAGCGCAAGGGGTCGCCCGCGCTCATGATGACGATGCGGGTGACTTCGGCCCCTTCAAGCACCGGCTGGCCGTTCACGGCGACGATCAGATCGCGTGGCTGGAAGCCCGCTTCGGCGGCCGGCGTGCCGGGCGAGACACGCGCCACCCGCGGAGCGACGATCTGCTCGCCCACGACGCTGAACAGGACGGTGAACAGCACCATCGCCAGCAGGAAATTGGCCGCCGGACCGGCGGCGACGATCAGCGCCCGCTGCCAGATCGGCTTGAAATGGAAATAGTCGCGCTCGGCCCCGGCGCCGTTCGCCGCGATGACCCGCTGCTTCAGTTCAGCCAGTCCGGCCTGATCGGGCACGCTGGACGCATCCAGATCGCCGGAGAATTTCACGTATCCGCCCAGCGGCAGCCAGGCCAGCCGCCACTCCGTCCCGTGTTTGTCGGTCCGGGCGACGATGGTCTTGCCGAAACCGATCGAGAAGCGGTCGATTTTCACGCCGAAGGCGCGGGCGACGAGAAAATGGCCCAACTCATGGATGGTGACGATGAACGTCAGCACCAGAAGGAAGGGCACGATGTAGAGCAGCGCCTGGCCCAAAAAGCCCGTCATGCCGATAAGGGTCCCCTCTGCCGTCAGGCTGCCGCCGCGATGCCCCGGATGATCGATTCCGCCGTCCGTCTCGCCTGCGCATCGACCTCAAGGGCCGCGTCGCATGCATCGTCGGAACAGGAAACCATCCCCGGGGTCGTCACGCGCGACAAGGTGTCGGCGACGACTGCGGCAATATTGAGAAAGCCCAGCCGACGGTCAAGGAAGGCCAGCGCGGCAACCTCGTTGGCGGCGTTGAACACGGTCGGCGCCGCGCCCCCCGCCTGCAGCGCCTGCCGGGCCAGTTTCAGGGCCGGGAAACGCTCGTCGTCGGGCGCCTGGAAGGTCAGCCCGCCCAGCGCGGCCAGATCGAGCCGCGGCGCCTTCCAGGCGATGCGGCCGGGCCAGGCGAGGGCGTAGGCGATCGGCGTCTTCATGTCCGGCGGCCCCATCTGGGCCAGGGTCGAGCCGTCGATGTATTCGACCATGCTGTGAATGATCGATTCCGGATGCACCACGACCTCGATCCGGTCAGCCGGCATGTCGAACAGATACGCCGCCTCGATCGCCTCAAGCCCCTTGTTGGCCATGGTGGCGCTGTCGACCGAAATCTTGGCTCCCATGCTCCAATTGGGATGGGCCACGGCCTGTTCGGGGGTGATCGCGCCCAGGCTTTCGCGCGGCAGGGTCCGGAACGGGCCGCCGGACGCGGTCAACACCAGTTTCGCCACCCGTTCTGGCGCGTCGTGGGGAAAGACCTGATGGATGGCGGAATGTTCCGAATCCACAGGGATCAGCCGTCCGCCGGACCGCGCGACCCGCTGGATCAGCGCCGGCCCGCAGCAGACCAGGCTTTCCTTGTTCGCCAGGGCCAGGGTCGCCCCGGTCGAGGCCGCCGCCCAGGCCGAGCGCAGTCCCGCCGCCCCGACGATGGCCGCCATGATCCAGTCGACGGGCCGGGTCGCCGCCTCGATCACGGCCTCGTCGCCGGCCGCGGTCTCGATGCCCGTCCCGGCCAGCGCGTCGCGAAGTTCCTGCAGCCGGGCCGGATCGGCGGTCACCGCAATGGCGGGCTTCCAGCGGCGGGCCTGTTCCGCCAGCCGGGCGATATTGGCCCCGCCGGTCAGGGCCGCCACCTCGAACACGCCGGTTCCAGCGGTCTCGATCTGATCCATCAGATCCAGCGTCGAACACCCGACCGAACCGGTCGAGCCCAGAACCGTGACGCGCCGCCGGATCATGATCCGGCTCCGAACACGCCGACCAGCAGGCGGCCGCAGGCCACCACCACCACGGCGAACATCAGGCCGTCGACCCGATCCAGCAGGCCGCCGTGTCCCGGGATCAGCTTGCCCGCATCCTTGACGCCATACCGGCGTTTGAGCGCCGACTCCCACAGATCGCCGGCCATGGTGGCCAAGGCCGCCGAGAGGCCCAGAAGGGCGCCCCACGCCGGATTGATCCCCATGTCGAGGAAGGCGGCCAGCAGGGCGCCCGCGCCCGTACCGGCCGCCAGACCGCCGATGAAGCCAGACCATGTCTTGTTGGGCGAGAAGCGGGGCCAAAGCTTGGGTCCGCCCGCCACGCTGCCGACCAGATAGGCCATGATGTCCGACGCCCAGGCGATGGCGAAGGCCGACACAGTCCAGGCCAGTCCCGACTGGCTGTCGACGTCGCGCAGCCAGATCAGCAGCACCGCCGGCCAGCCGAGGTAGAGCACCCCATAGGCCGCATCCAGCGCCTCCTGTCCCCGGTTGCGCGCGAACAGCCCGGCGGCCACCGCTCCGAAGACCAGCATCACCAGCGCCAGCGACAGCTGTTGGGCATGGGCCGCGACGACCCCGGCGACCAGGCCGAAGGCCACGGCCCCGGCCATGACCCGCCACGCCTTCGAGGCGCTCATCGTCGCCCATTCGACCGCCAGCAGGGCGCAGGCCGCCAGCATCAACGCAAGGAACCATAGTCCGCCGGCCCAGATGGCCAGAACGGCGGCGGGCGCCAGCACGACGGCCGAAGCGGCTCTCAGGCCAATATCGCCCGCCTTGACCGCCATCAGCCGGCCGCGAGGGCGGGCGCCGCGCCCGGCGCGGCCCGTCCGCCGAAACGCCGGTCGCGGTTGCGATATTGCTCGACCACGTCCGCCAGGGCCTCGGCGCCGTAATCGGGCCAGAGCACGTTCTGATAGACCAGTTCGGCGTAGGCGGCTTCCCACAGCAGGAAGTTCGACAACCGCTGCTCGCCCGAGGTGCGCACGATCACATCGACGGGTGGAGCCCCGGCGGTCGAGAGGCCGGCGCCCAGCGTCGTCTCGTCCAGCGGACCCGTCGCTTCTCCGGCCAGCACCCGATCCACATGGCGCTGCGCCGCATCGACGATGTCGGCCCGGCCGCCGTAGTTGAAGGCCACCTGCAGGGTGAACCGGTCGTTGTGGGCTGTCGTGGCTTCGGTCCGGTCGATGATGGCGGCGATGTCGGCGGGCAGGCCCGTGCGGCGGCCCAGAATCCGAACTCTCACGCCTTCGCGTTCCAATCGCTTCAGATCGCTGGCGACATAGGCGCGCACCAGCCCCATCAGGTCGGAGACCTCCTCCGCCGGCCGGCTCCAGTTCTCGGTCGAAAATCCGAACACCGTCAGGCAGGTGATGCCCAGGGCCGGCGCGGCCTGCACCGTCCGCTTCAGCGCCTGCACGCCCTCGCGGTGGCCCAGGGTGCGCGGCAGCCCGCGCGCCTCGGCCCAGCGCCCGTTGCCATCCATAATCAGGGCGACGTGCTTCGGACCGCCGGGGCGCGGCCCGTCGGTGGGCGCGGCGGGATGGGAAGGTTTGGCGGACATCGGCGCTTATCCTACGGCAAAACGCGCCGTCAAACCTGCATGATCTCAACTTCCTTGGCCCTCAAGGCCTCGTCGATGCGCTTGATCGCCGCGTCCGTGTCCTTCTGGACCTCGGTCTCCATCTTCTTCTGCTCGTCCTGGCTGATCTCGCCCGCCTTCTCGGCCTTCTTCAGGTCCTCGTTGGCGTCGCGGCGCACGTTGCGGACGGCGATCTTCTGCTGTTCGGAGTATTTCCCGGCCAGCTTGGCCAGATCCTTGCGGCGTTCCTCGGTCAGCGGCGGCACCGGAATTCGCAGGGTCTGGCCGTCGACGATCGGGTTCAGACCCAGGCCGGCCGCGCGGATGGCCTTTTCGACCGGCCCCACCATCGACTTGTCCCAGACGTTGACCGAGATCATCCGCGGCTCGGGCACGCTGATGGCGGCGACCGAGTTCAGCGGCGACGCCGAGCCATAGGCCTCGACCCGCACCGGATCCAGCAGACCAGCGTTGGCCCGGCCTGTGCGCAGGCCGTTGAACTCTTCCTTCAGGGCGGCGACGGACTTGTCCATCCGCTCGCGGTAGGTTTTCAGGTCAGGCTTGGCCATGGTCGTTTCTCTCGTGTTTTCTTGGCTTTGAAGGCTCAGGCGGCCTTTTTGGAAGAGATGACCGTGAAGGTCCCCTCCCCCGTCAACGTCCGACGCAGCGAATTGTCTTCCCGGATCGAGAAGACCACGATCGGAATGCCCGAGTCACGCATCAGGGCGATGGCCGAGGCGTCCATGACCTTCAGGTCCTTGGCCAGCACGTCGTGATAGGTCAGGGTCTCGTACCGCGTCGCCGTCGGATCCTTCTTGGGGTCGGCGGTATAGACGCCGTCCACGCTGGTGCCCTTCAGCAGGGCGTCGCAGCCCATCTCGGCGGCCCGCAACGCGGCGCCCGAGTCGGTCGTGAAGAAGGGCGCGCCCACGCCGGCGGCGAAGATCACCACCCGGCCCTTTTCGAGATGGCGCAGCGCCCGGCGGCGCACATAGGGCTCGGCCACGGCGTTCATGGTCAGGGCGCTCTGCACCCGGGTCTGGACGCCGATCTTCTCGAGCGCCGCCTGCATGGCCAGGGCGTTCATCACCGTCGCCAGCATGCCCATATAGTCGGCCGTGGCGCGCTCCATGTCGCCGGCGGCCTTGCTCAGTCCACGGAAGATGTTGCCGCCGCCGATGACCAGGCAGATCTCGACGCCCTCGCGCGCCACGTCGGCCACGGCCCTGGCCACGTCGGCGACGGTCTTTTGATCGATGCCATAGCCCTGATCGCCCATCAGGACCTCGCCCGACACCTTCAGCAGGACGCGCTTGTAACGGAACTCGGAGGGGGCGTCGGGCATGGGGCAGTCCTGGGCGGCGGATTCGGCTCCTTATAGGAAGCGAACCCGCCGGTTCAAAGGCCTGACTGGCCCGATTACATGCGCAGGATGATGGTCTCGACGATCGGCCGCCGGTCCCAGATCTGCTGGCTGGCCTTCTTCAGCGCGCGGGACACGGCCTGTTCGATGACCATCTCGTCCTCCAGCGCCGCGCCCTTGAGCTTCAGCACCGCCTGTTCGGCGCGCTCGGCCAGATCATCCAGCGCGTCGCCCAGCGGCGATTCCGCGTCGCCCGGCAGGCCGATGGCCCGCACGTCGATGTCGCTGACGATCTTGCCGCGCCTGTCCATGGCGAAGCTGACGATCAGCACCCCGTTGGTCGAGGCGTGACGCCGCTCGTGCAGGGCCTCGCCCTGTTCGGTGACCAGACGGCCGCCGTCGACGTAGAGCCGGCCGTTCGGGACCTCGTCGATGATGGCTGCGGGCCCGGGGGCCAGACGCACCATGTCGCCGTTGCGCGGGGTGACCGTCTCCGGGACGCCCATGTCCCTGGCCAGATTGGCGTGCTCGGCCAGATGGCGGCGCATGCCGTGGGTCGGGACGGCGATCTTCGGCCGCGCCCAGCGGTACATCTGGCGCAGTTCCTCGCGGCACGGGTGGCCGGAGACGTGGATGCCGGGGTGATCCTTCTCGGTGTACAGGCGCACGCCGCGGTCGGTCAGCTTGTCCTGCAGCCGGCCGATCGACAGCTCGTTGCCGGGAATGACCCGCGACGAGAAGATGCAGTGATCGCCCTTGCTCAGCTTGATGTAGGGGTGGGTGCCCTCGGCGACGCGCGACAGGGCCGCCCTCGCCTCGCCCTGGCTGCCGGTGCAAAGATACAGGATCTGGTCGGCGGGCCAGACGCGCGCCTCCTCGTCCGACAGGAACGGCTTGATGTCGTTCAGCATGCCGACGTGCTTGGCCGCCGAGGTGATGCGGTGCATCGACCGCCCCGCGAGCGACACCCGGCGACCCGCCGCTTCCGCCGCGCGGATCACGCTGTCCATCCGCGCCACATTGGACGCGAAACAGCCGACCGCGATCCGGCCCTTCAATCCGCCGATCAGCTCGGTCAGGGCGTCGCGCACTCCGCCTTCCGACCCCGCCGATCCCTCAACGAAGACGTTGGTGGAATCGCACACCATGGCCAGCACGCCCTCGTCGCCGAGGCGGGTGATGGCGGCCGAGTCGGTCACCCCGCCGACGATGGGATCGTCGTCTATCTTCCAATCGCCGGTGTGCAGCACCGTGCCGAGAGGCGTCCTGATGCCCAGCCCGTTCGGCTCGGCGATCGAGTGGGTCATGGTGATGAAGTCGACCGTGAACGGGCCCAGATCGACCGAACCGCCCAGCGGCACCTCGATCAGCTGGACCTGATCCAGAATCCCGGCCTCACGCAGTTTCTCGCGGATCAGGAAGGCGGTGAACGGCGTGGCGTACAGCGGCGCCTTCATGCGGCTCCACAGCCAGCCCAGGGCGCCGATATGGTCCTCATGCGCGTGGGTCAGGACGATGCCGCGGATCGTCTCGCCTTCCAGGAAGGCCGGATCGGGCACGATCACGTCGACGCCGGGCGTCGACAGGTCGCCGAAGGTCACGCCCACGTCGACGACGATCCACTCGCGGTTCGCCTCGGGGCCGTAGCCGTACAGATTCAGGTTCATACCGATTTCGCCTGACCCGCCCAGCGGCAGGAAGACGAACTCGTCGTTGGTTTGCTTTTTCATACGTCCTTAGAGTGGGTATTCCGCCGCCAGATTTCGAGCAGGCCGCGGATAGTCAGGTCCGGATCGAACCGGTCGATGGATGTGGTGGCCCCTTCAAACAGCGAAGCGACGCCGCCGGTGCCGATGACGGTCATGGGCTTGCCCCACTCCGCCTTGATGCGCGCGACCAGGCCCTCGATCAGGGCGACATAGCCCCAGAAGACGCCCGATTGCATGTTGGATACGGTGTCCTTGCCGATCACCTTGTCCGGCTTCTGGATGGCGATGCGGGGCAACATTGCGGCGGCCTCGTGCAGGGCCTGCAGCGACAGGTTGATGCCGGGCGCGATCACCCCCCCTTCGAAGGCCCCGTCGGCGGCCACCACGTCGAAGGTCGTGGCCGTACCGCTGTCGATAATGATCAGATCGCCGGGATAGACCATGTGCGCGCCGATGGCGTTGACCAGCCGATCAGCCCCCGCCTCGCTCGGCTTGGTGATCCGCGCCGTCATCCCCAGTTCGACGTTCTCGCCGATCACCAGCGGCTCGACCGACAGATAGCGGCGCGACAGGTTGCGCAGGTTGAAGATCGACTGCGGCACGACGCTGGAGATGATGCAGCCGTCCAGCTGGCCGATCGTCAGCCCCCGCATGGCCAGCAGCTGGCTCAGCCAGACCGCATACTCATCGGCCGTCCGGTTGGCGTGGGTCGCCGTCCGCCACTGGGCGACCCATTCGCTCCCGTCATGAACCGCGAACAGCGTGTTCGTATTGCCTTGCTCAATCGCCAGAAGCATTACGCGGCCTCCCTCTCACAACCGTCACCCTCGGGCTTGACCCGAGGGCCAGACGTTCCGCCGCCCGGTGTGACCCGGCTCGCACCGCGCTTGACGCCGCCTCTGATCCTCGGGTCAAGCCCGAGGATGACGGATGGGGGGGAGATCGGGTTCACGCCGCCTCCCCGAAAAACACATCACCCGCCGAAATCAGCCGCAGCGAACCGTCCGCCAGTCTCAGTTTCAGCGCCCCGTCGGGCGCCACGCCTTCCGCCCGCCCCTCGACGGTCTCGCGCCCCAGCCGCGCCACGGCGGGCCCGTCCAGCCCCGGCGTCCGCGCCTGCCAGGCGTCGAGGACCGGCTGGAAACCCAGCGTCTCCCAGCGATCCATCCAGACCGCGAAGGTTTCAGCCAGGGCCGCAGCCGCGGTCTCCACCGTCGGCGGCGCCAGCACGTCGCCACGCAGATGATGAACCAGCGCCATCGCCGGCCGCTCGGTCCCCTCGGGCGAATGGGCCAGATTGACCCCGATGCCCACCGCCAGCCACAGGCCGCCGGTCTCATGCGCCCCCGACTCGACCAGCACGCCCGAGGCCTTCTCGCCCGCCAGCATCACGTCATTGGGCCATTTGATCGTCACCAGCGACGGCGGCGCCCAGGCGTCCAGCAGGTCGGCGATAGCCAGGGCCGCGACGAAGGTCACCTGGGCCGCCTCGGCCGGGGCCTTGCGCGTGGTGGTCAGAAGGGTCGCGAACAGATTGCCGCCCTCGCTGGCCCACTCGCGCCCGCGCCGTCCGCGCCCGGCGGTCTGCCGCCGCGCGACGATCCACAGCGGGCCCGTCTCGCCGGCCTCGGCGCGGCGGCGGGCGTCCGCATTGGTGGAGTCGGTCTCTTCCAGCAGCAGGATCGGAGCGGCGGGCATCGCGCCCTATCCGGCTCCGAATCCGGCGGAGGCGGCGCGGGCCAGCGGCTCGATCCACGTCAGACCGACGATCACCAGCGGGAAGCTGAAGGCCGCGGCGGCCCAGGCGATAGCTTTCGCCTCGATCGGTGAGGCGTCAGTCGGCTCCACGCCCTCCGGCGCCTTGTCGAACCACATCAGCTTGATGATCCGCAGATAGTAGAAGCCCGCCACGACCGAGGCCACCAGACCGGCGGCGCCCGCCATCCAGTAACCGGCGTCGGCGGCCGCGCCGAACACGTAGAACTTGCCCCAGAAGCCCGAGAACGGAGGCATGCCCAGCACCGACAGCGACAGCACCGTAAGCGCAATGGCCGTCACCGGCTTGTCTTTCCGCAGACCGGCGAGGTCCGCGATCTTCCGGATCGGGCGCCCGCCGCGCGACAGCGACAGCAGGATGGCGAAGAAGCCGAACTGGTCGATCACATACAGGGTCATGAACACCAGCATCGCCTGGATGCCCAGGGTCGTGCCCGCGGCGATGCCCAGCAGGGCGTAGCCGATGTTGGCGATCGACGAATAGGCCAGCAGTCTCTGGATGTCCTTCTGCGCCAGGCCGCCGAACGAACCGACGGCGAACGAAATCAGCGAGATCAGGATCAGCACCTGCGCCCACTGATCGTGCGACCCGGCAAAGGCGCCTTCCAGCGTACGGGCGATCAGAACCATCGCCGCGACCTTGGGCGCCGTGGCGAACAGGGCCACGACCGGCGTAGGCGCGCCCTCGTAGACGTCGGGCGTCCACATGTGGAACGGCGCGGCGGAAACCTTGAAGGCCAGGCCGCAGATCAGGAACACCAGGCCGAAGATCAGGCCCGTCGATTGATTGGTCGCGGCATAGGCGGCGATCTCGTCGAACCGCATCGAGCCGGCGAAGCCGTAGATCAGACTCGCGCCGTACAGCAGCAGGCCCGACGACAGGGCGCCCAGCACGAAATACTTCAGTCCCGCCTCGGACGCCTTCAGGTCGTCGCGATGGAAGGCGGCCAGCACATAGAGGGCCAGCGAATGCAGCTCGATGCCGATGTAGAGCGAGATCAGGTCGCCCGACGACGCCATCATCCCCATGCCGGCCGAGGCCAGTACGATCAGGATCGGATATTCGAACCGGGCGATCTTCGTCCGATGCATCCAGCCGCCGCCCAGAATGATGGCGACCGCGCTGGACAGGAAGATCACGGCCTTGCCGTAGACGGCCAGCGGGTCCGCCACATAGGCGTCGTTGAAGGCCTGCCCCAGCGGGCCGGTCACGGTCACCGCGGTAGCGGCGACCAGCAGGGCCACAGACAGGGCCGACACCAGTTTCGCGCTCCTGTCGCCCATGAAGGCGCCGAGCATCAGCAGCACCAGACCGCCGACGGCCAGCGTGCTCTCGGGGGCGGAAAGGCGAAGCGCTAGATCAAGATCAGGCATCATGGTCTCACCCGCCGATCGCAAGTTGATAGGCGGAGGTCAGGGCCTCGACCGAGGCGGCGGTGTAATCCAGCACCAGACCGGGCTGCACGCCCAGCCACAGGGTGCCGATGATCAGCGGCGCGAAGATCAGCAGCTCGCGCCTGTCGACGTCTGTGATGGCCTTCATCGCCGGATTGGTGATCTCGCCGAACATGACGTTGCGGTACAGCGTCAGGGCGTAGACCGCCGAGAAGATCACGCCCGAGGCCGCGAACAGCGCCGTCCAGGTCGAGACGCCGTAGACGCCCGTCATGGTCAGGATCTCGCCGATGAAGCCACTGGTGCCCGGCAGGCCGACATTGGCCATGGTGAACAGCAGGAAGATGGCCGCGAACCACGGCATCCGCGCGGTCAGGCCGCCGTACAGGGCGATCTCGCGGGTGTGCATCCGGTCATAGACCACGCCGACGCAGAGGAAGAGCGCGCCCGAGATCAGGCCGTGGCTCAGCATCTGGAACACCGCCCCCTGCACGCCCAGGGCGTTGCCGGCGAAGATGCCCATGGTCACGAAGCCCATGTGCGCCACCGACGAATAGGCGATCAGCTTCTTCATGTCCGTCTGCCGGAAGGCGACCAGCGAGGTGTAGACGATGGCGACGGCCGACAGCACGAACACCAGCGGCGCGAACATCCTCGACGCGTCCGGGAACATCGGCAGGTTGAACAGGATGAAGCCGTAGCCGCCCAGCTTCAGCAGGATGCCGGCCAGGATGACCGAGCCCGCCGTCGGCGCCTGCACGTGGGCGTCCGGAAGCCAGGTGTGGACCGGCCACATCGGCATCTTGACCGCGAACGAGGCGAAGAAGGCCAGCCACAGCAAGGGCTGCACGGTCGGACTGAAGGCGTATTCCTTGAGCGCCGGGATGCTGGTGGTGCCGGCCTCGTGGGCCATCCACAGCATGGCCAGCAGCATCAGAACCGAGCCCAGCAGGGTGTAGAGGAAGAATTTGTAGGCGGCGTAGATCCGGTTCGCCCCGCCCCACACGCCGATGATGATGAACATCGGCACCAGGGTGCCTTCGAAGAAGATGTAGAACAGGAACAGGTCCAGCGCGGTGAACACCCCGATGACCAGCGTCTCCAGCACCAGGAAGGCGATCATATAGTCGACCACGCGGTCGGTGATCGTCTTCCAGCTGGCGATGATGCACAGCGGCATCAGGAAGGCCGTCAGCAGGACGAACAGGATCGAGATCCCGTCCACGCCCATGAAATACTGGGCCCCGGCGAACCACTCATAGCGTTCGGTGAACTGATAGGCGGCGCTCGACGGATCGAAGCCCGCCACCAGCACGGCCGAAACCGCCAGCGTCACGACCGTGGTCGCCAGCGCGATCCAGCGCGCGGCGCCGTCGGCCGAGCCCTTGTTGAACAGGCGGGCCAGCAGGATCAGTCCCGCGCCGACCAGCGGCAGGAAGGTGACGACGCTGAGGATGTAGGGGATCTGGGGCAAGATCAGGCTCCCCACGCATAGATGGCGAAGGCGAGGAAACCGGCCACGCCGAGCAGCATCACGAACGCATAGTGATAGACATAGCCGGACTGGATTTTCGCCAGTCGGGCCGCGGATTTCAGCGAGGCCCAGGCCGCGCCGTTCGGGCCCAGCCCGTCGATGATCTTCACGTCGCCGATCTTCCAGAACAGATCGCCGACGGCCTTGGCGCCCTTCACGAACACGGCGTCATACAGCTCGTCGAAATACCATTTGTTGTAGAGGAAGGCGTGGACGACACCGCCCCGCTCGGCCATGCGCCGGGCCATGCCTTCCTTCAGGACATAGAACCAGAAGGCGGTGAAGGTGCCGATCAGCGTCAGGATCAGCGGCGACCACTTCACCCAGGTCGGCACGGAATGGCTCTCGTGCAGAACGTGGTTGGTTTCGGCGACGAAGATCGCGCCCCGCCAGAAGTCATGTTCATGGTCGCCGATGAAGTAAGGCGCGAAGGCGAAGCCTGCGGCGACCGCTCCGATGGACAGCAGCAGCAGCGGGACCAGCATCACCCACGGGCTTTCGTGCGGATGCAGCGGACCGTGGTGGCCGTGGTCGTCGTGCGCATGATCATCGTCCGCGATCGGCTCGGAATGGGTTTCCAGCTGGGCGTGCGAGGCGTGATCGTCATGGCCGTGCGCATGATCGTCGTGATGCGCGTCCTTCCACACCGGCTTGTTGTGGAAGGTCATGAACACCAGCCGCCACGAATAGTAGGCGGTCAGGCCCGCGGCCAGAATGCCGACCATGAAGGCGAACAGCCCCATGGCGCTGTGGCCGTTGGCGAACGAGGCGAAGGCGCTCTCGATGATCGAGTCCTTGGAATAGAAGCCCGCGAAACCGCCGACGCCGGGAATGCCCAGGCCGGTGATGGCGATGGTGCCGATGGTCATCACCGCATAGGTCACTGGCAGAAGGCGCCACAGCCCGCCCATCTTCCGCATGTCCTGCTCGTGGTGCATCCCGTGGATCACCGAGCCGGCGCCGAGGAACAGCAGGGCCTTGAAGAAGGCGTGGGTGAACAGGTGGAACATGGCGGCCTGGTAGGCGCCGACGCCCGCCGCGAAGAACATGTAGCCCAGCTGCGAACAGGTCGAATAGGCGATGACCCGCTTGATGTCGTTCTGGGCCAGACCGACGGTCGCGGCGAACAGGGCCGTGATCGCGCCGACCAGGGCCACGATGGCCGAGGCGACCGGCGCATATTCGAAGATCGGGCTCAGCAGGCAGACCATGTAGACGCCGGCGGTGACCATGGTCGCCGCGTGGATCAGGGCCGACACCGGGGTCGGGCCTTCCATGGCGTCCGGCAGCCAGGTGTGCAGGAAGAACTGGGCCGACTTGCCCATGGCGCCGACGAACAGCAGGAAGGCCGCCAGATCGATCGCCGACCAGGTGTGGCCGAGGAATTCCCAGCCCGTGCCCGCCTTCGAGGCGATCATCGGGAACAGCTCGGCGAACTGGATCGTGCCGAACATCCAGAAGACGGTGAAGATGCCCAGGGCGAAGCCGAAGTCGCCGACCCGGTTGACCACGAAGGCCTTGATGGCGGCGGCGCTGGCCGTGGACTTCTTGTACCAGAAGCCGATCAGCAGATAGGACGCCAGCCCCACCCCTTCCCAGCCGAAGAACAGCTGCATGAAGTCGGCGGCGGTCACCAGCGCCAGCATGGCGAAGGTGAACAGCGACAGATAGGCGAAGAACCGCGGCTTGTCGGGGTCCTCCGACATATAGCCCCAGCTGTAGAGGTGGACGAGCGACGACACCGTCGTCACCACCACCAGCATGACAGCCGAAAGGGCGTCGACGCGGATCGACCAGACCGACTGGAAGTCGCCCACATTGATGAACGGGAACAGCTCGACCGTGAAGGCCTCGAGGCCACCCCAGGTCCACTGGCTGAACACGATCCAGGCGACCGCGCACGAGAAGAACAGCAGGCCCGTGGTGACCGACTTGGAAATCAGGTCGCCGAGCCGGCGGCCCGACAGGCCGACGATGGCCGCGCCGAGCAGAGGGGCGAAGACGCCGAGGGTGACGAGGGTCTCGAGATTCACGGTCAGCCCTTCATCACGCTGGCGTCGTCAACCGCGATGTCGCCGCGGTTGCGGAAGAAGGTCACCAGAATGGCCAGACCCACGGCGGCCTCGGCGGCCGCGACGGTCAGGACGAACATGGCCATGATCTGCCCCTGCACGTCGTTGAGGTAGGCCGAGAAGGCGACGAAATTGATGTTCACGGCCAGCAGGATCAGCTCGATCGACATCAGGATGATGATGACGTTCTTGCGGTTCACGAAGATGCCGAAGACACCGATGGTGAACAGGATGGCGGCGACCGCCAGATAGTGCTGCAGGGTGACGACCATCAGACCAGATCCTCGGGGGTGACGCCGGCGCCGGTAGTGACCGACTTCACTTCCATCGCCGTCTTCGCGTCGCGGCCGACCTGACGGGCGACGTTCTGACGCTTGATGTTGGGCTTGTGGCGCAGGGTCAGGACGATGGCCCCGATCATGGCGATCAGAAGCACGATCCCCGCAGCCTGGAAGATGTAGACATAGTCCGTGTACAGAACCCGGCCGATGCTCTCGACGTTGGACATCTCGGCCGTCGCCGCGACGGGCCCGATGGCGTCGGCCGCCGCGCCGCCGCTGACCACGGTCAGGGAGATGATGATCATCTCGGCCAGAAGTATGCCCGCCACGATCATCGCCAGCGGCAGATAGCGGGCATAGCCCTCGCGCAACTTCACGAAGTCGACGTCCAGCATCATGACGACGAACAGGAACAGCACCGCCACCGCGCCGACGTAGACGACGACCAGCAGCATGGCCAGGAACTCGGCCCCCAGCAGGACGAACAGCCCCGCCGACGAGAAGAAGGCCAGGATCAGCCACAGCACGCTGTGCACGGGGTTCTTCGCCGTCACGACCATCAGGCCGCCCAGCACGGCCACAGCCGACAGAAGATAGAAGGCCAGGCCTTGCAAGAGCATCGCGCGATCGGCTCCTCACGCTTTGCCGGCGAGCGAGGCGGCGGCCAGCGGATGGTTCAGACAAAAACCCGAAACCCGGCGCGCGAATCCCGCCCGGAAAGCCTCGGAAAGCGCGCGACTTCTAACCGCCGCGCGGGGCTTTGCAAAGACCGAATGCGACGGCCGGCGGCCGCTTGTTCCCGTCTTGCCGGAGCGGGGCGACGGGCCCAGTTTGGCGGGGAACCGGGACGACCGTCATGAGCGAAGAGCAGGACTACCTTCTGGGCACCCACGACGCCGAGGTCGAACGCCTCGGCCTGCAGCACCGCGTCTGGCGGCCGCGCGTGCTCGACGCCTGGCGCCGGGCCGGAATCACCGTCGGTTCGACGGTTGTCGACGCGGGCGCGGGACCCGGTTGGGCCAGTCTGGATCTGGCCGGGATCGTCGGCCCCACGGGCCGCGTCCACGCCCTTGAGCGATCGGCCCGGTTCGTCGATGTGCTGGACCGTGCGGCCGGGGCGCGGGGGCTGCTGAACATCGCCGCCGAAACGGTGGATCTGGTCACCGACCCCCTGCCCGTCGCCGGCGCCGACGCCTTCTGGGTCCGCTGGGTGCTGGCCTTCGTCAGCGATCCCGCCGCCGTGCTGAAAAAGCTGCGCGCCACGCTTCGCCCCGGCGGCGTCGCTGTGATCCACGAATATCTGGACTACGGGACGTTCTCGATCCTGCCCGACAATCCGGCGGTCGAGGACTTCAAACAGCTGGTCGTCGAGGACTGGCGCGCCTCGGGCGGCGAGCCCGACATCGGTCGCGCCCTGCCCGCCCTGCTGCCCGCCACGGGTTTCCGCATCCGGTCGATACAGCCCATCGTCGAGACCGTGCGAAAGAACGACCTGGTCTGGCAATGGCCGGCCACCTGGGCCCGCAACTATCCGCTGTTCCTGCTCGAATCCGGCAAGGTCGATCGGGCCTGGTGCGACCGCGTGATCGCCGCCTTCGACGCCGCCGACGCCGATCCCGACGCGGTGATGATCACGCCGATGGTCGTGGAGATCATCGCCGAGAAGGTGTGAGGCGTCGCCCGATCCCCCTCCCCGTCATCCTCCCGAGGATGACGGCGCTGGATGGTCACCGGTAGGGCGCGTCGAGCTCGAGGTTCTTCGCGATCAGCCGTTCCCAGCGGTCGCCGTTGGCCAGCAGCCGGTCCTTGTCATAGAGCAGCTCCTCGCGGGTCTCGGTCGTGAACTCCGAGTTCGGACCTTCCACGATGGCGTCGACCGGGCAGGCTTCCTGACACAGGCCGCAGTAGATGCATTTGACCATGTCGATGTCGTAGCGGGTCGTGCGGCGGCTGCCGTCGGCGCGCGGCTCGGACTCGATGGTGATGGCCTGGGCGGGGCAGATGGCCTCGCACAGCTTGCAGGCGATGCAGCGTTCCTCGCCGTTCGCATAGCGGCGCAGGGCGTGCTCGCCCCGGAACCGCGGCGACTGCGGGTTGCGCTCGAACGGATAGTTCACCGTGGCCTTGGGGCGGGCCATGTATTTGAACGACAGGCCGATCGCCCCGATGGCGTCGATCAGAAGCGCGCCCTTCGCGGCCTGGACGAGACGGTTCAACATTACTGGCTGGCTCCGGAAACGCCGCGGCAAAGCTCTTCCTTGCGCGGGTCGTCGTCCTTGGTGATACGGCACAGGCGTTCGCGTTCGGCCTGCTGGCGCTGGATCTGCTCCTGCCGCCGTTCCCACTGATAGACCGACACGGGGTCGGGCTCATAGGTCGGGATGGTGCAGGCGCCGGCCGTCGCGGCCAGCAGCACGAGGGTCAGGATCCGGATCATGCGCCCACCGCGAACACGCGCCAGGCGGCGACCACGACGACGCAGACCAGCGAGGTCGGCAGGAAGATCTTCCAGCCCAGTCGCATCAACTGGTCGTAGCGGTAACGGGGCACGAAGGCCTTCACCAGCGCGATCATGAAGAAGGCCACGACGATCTTGCCCAGGAAGGTGACCAGATAGATCGCCTGCTCCAGCCAGCCCGGCAGGGCGTCCAGCCAGTCCTGGGGCACGCCCGGGTTCCAGCCGCCGAAGAACAGCAGGCTGATCATGGCGCACATGAAGACGATGTTGGCGTATTCGCCGATCATGAACAGCAGGTACGGCGTCGACGAGTATTCGACCTGATAGCCGGCCACCAGTTCCGACTCCGCCTCGGGCAGGTCGAACGGCGGGCGATTGGTCTCGGCCAGGGCCGAGACGAAGAAGATCACCGCCATGGGGATCATCACCACGATGGTCGGCCAGGTGTCGGCTCCGCCGCCGAAGGCGAACCAGTTCCAGAACATGCCCTGCTGCTGCGTCACGATCGAGGTCAGGTTCATCGAGCCGGCCAGCAGGATGACGTTGATGATCACCAGGCCGATGGAGACCTCGTACGACACCATCTGCGCCGCGCTGCGCAGGGAGCCCAGGAACGGATACTTCGAGTTCGAAGCCCAGCCGCCCATGATGATGCCGTACACGCCGAGGCTCGATATGGCGAAGATGTACAGGATGCCGACGTTCAGGTCCGAGATCACCCAGCCCGGCGCGAACGGAATGGCCGCCCAGGCGATGAAGGCCAGGATGAAGGTCAGCAGCGGCGCCAGCAGGAACACCACCTTGTCGGCGCCCGCCGGCACGATGATTTCCTTGAGCACGAATTTGAAGAAGTCGGCGAACGACTGCAGCAGGCCGAAGGGGCCCACGACGTTCGGGCCTTTGCGCATCTGCACGCCCGCCCAGATCTTCCGGTCGGCCAGCAGTAGGAAGGCCAGCGAGATCAGGATGCCGACGGTCACTAGCAGGATGCCGCCTGCGGTGATCAGCAGCCAGCCGACCGGGCTGGTCCAGAACGACGGCGGGATCAGGCTCCACAGCCAGACGGCCGCGAAGGCCAGCCCGACGGCCACGGCCAGGCCGACGACCGTCAGGAAGATCGCGGCCAGCGGGTTCGAACGATGGGGTACGACGTCGGTCATCGTTTACTCCGCCGCCATGGCGACCGGGGCGATCCGCAGGGCGGACAGCTCGGCCATGGTCACGCTGGCGCGCGTGATCGGGTTGTTCAGATAGGGGTCGCGAACCGACGAGGTGAAGGCGACGTCGCCCATATCGCCCTTCCTGCCCAGCGAGCCCGTGTCGAACGAGGCGGCGGCCGGCAGATAGTCGATGCGGCCGAAGGTCGGATGATCCGCCATCAGCTTCGCGCGCAGGGCGTCCAGGGTGTCGTACGGCAGGGTCTGGCCCACGCGCGCCGACAGCGCCCGCAGGATGGCCCAGTCTTCCTTCGCCTGCCCCTTGGGGAAGACGACGCGTTCGGCCAGCTGCACCCGGCCCTCGGTGTTCACATACAGGCCCGACTTCTCGGTATAGGCGGCCCCCGGCAGGATCACGTCCGCGCCATGCGCGCCGCGGTCGCCGTGGCTGCCCAGATAGACGCGGAAGGCGTCCGAACCCGTCGGATCGACCTCGTCGGCGCCCAGCAGGAACAGCACGTCCAGCGCGCCCGGCTTGAGCATCTCGCCCGCCGTCTTGCCGCCCTCCGCAGGCACGAAGCCCATGTCCAGACCGGCGACGCGCGAGGCCGCCGTGTGCAGCACGTTGAAGCCGTTCCAGCCATCAGCAACCGCGCCGACCTTCTTCGCCAGCGCGCCCACGGCGTTCAGCACGGCCGGGCCGTTGGCCCCCGTCAGCGCGCTGCCGCCGACGATGATCGCCGGCCGCTCGGCCCGGGTCAGGGCGTCCATCGCGCCCTTGGGCAGCTTCGACAGCGTCTTCGAACCCGCGCCGAGGTAGCTGTATTCATAGGTCAGATCGGCCTGCTCGCCGATCAGTCCGATCTCGGCCTTGCCGGCCAGCCAGCTCTTGCGCAGGCGGGCGTTCAGCAGCGGCGCCTCGGTGCGCGGATTGGCGCCGACGATCAGCACGGCGTCGGCGTTCTCGACCCCGGCCAGACCCGAGTTGAACAGCCAGCTCTCGCGCGGCCCGTATCCCAGCGCCGATCCGTCCTGACGGCAGTCGGTATTGGCCGACCCCAGGGCGCGGAACAGGTCCAGCGCCGCCTTCATCGATTCCGCGTCCTGCAGGTCACCGGCGATGACGCCGATCCGGTCCGCGGCGGCGGCCTTCAGCTTCTCCGCCACGGCGTTCAGCGCCTCATCCCAGGTCGCGGCGCGCAGCCGGCCGTTCTCGCGAACGTAAGGCTGATCCAGACGCTGGCGCTGCAGGCCGTCGACGGCGTAGCGGCTGACGTCGGACAGCCACTCCTCGTTGATGCCCTCGTTGACACGCGGCAGGATGCGCATCACCTCGGCGCCCTTGGAATCGGCGCGGATGTTCGAACCCAGGGCGTCCATGACGTCGATGGTCTCGGTCTTCTTCAGCTCCCACGGGCGGTAGTGGTACTGCCACGGCCGGTGGGTCAGGGCGCCGACCGGGCACAGGTCGTTGACGTTGCCCGACAGTTCGCTGTCGATGTTCTTCTCGAGATAGGTGGTGATCTCGGCGTCCTCACCGCGCGAGATCATGCCGATGTCCGGCACGCCGGCCACCTCGGTGATGAAGCGGACGCAGCGCGTGCACTGGATGCACCGCGTCATGAACGTCTTCACGGTCGGACCCATGTTCTTTTCTTCGACCGCGCGCTTGTTCTCGGCGTAGCGCGAGCCGTCGCGGCCATAGCCCATGGCCTGGTCCTGCAGGTCGCACTCGCCGCCCTGGTCGCAGATCGGGCAGTCCAGCGGGTGGTTGATGAGCAGGAACTCCATCACCCCTTCGCGCGCCTTCTTGACCATCGGCGTGTCGGTGAAGATTTCCTGGCCCTCGGCGGCCGGCAGGGCGCACGAAGCCTGCGGCTTCGGCGGTCCGGGCTTCACCTCGACGAGGCACATGCGGCAGTTGCCGGCGATCGACAGCCGCTCGTGATAGCAGAAGCGCGGAATCTCGTGCCCGGCGCGCTCGGCGACCTGCAGCACGGTCATGCCGGGCTCGAACTCGGTTTCTACGCCGTTGACCTTGGCGACGGGCATCAGCGGGCCTCTTGCTCAGCAGCCACGGAATAGGTTTCCGTGGCGGTCGTCCCATCCGGGAGCTTTGTACTAATCATGATCTTGTCGCCGCCATGCAGCATGTAGCGGGTCACGGGATCAGTGGACTGGTTCATCCAGCGGTCCTGTTCGGGATTATTCGCCTCGACCGGCTTCCAGGTGATCAGATCGTCCTCGACCCGACACTGAGCCCGGCGGCGTCCGCCGTCGACCGGCGCGCGCCATGAGGCGTTGACGACCTGGCCTTCCAGCCCGTCGATCTCGATGGCCGACAGGTCCTGTCCGTGAATGGCGGCCAGACCGGCCTTGCAGACCCGGCGCAGATTGGCGGCGGTCAGCACCACCGGCACGCTGGCCTCGGCGTCCGACGCCGGGTTCACCGCCGAGACCTTCTCCGCCGGCGTCGGGGCGGGCGCGTTGGCGCGCTCGCCGCAGGCGGCCAGTGCGAGGGTCAAACCCATCAGGAGCGGCGGGGCGCGCATCATTGGCCGCACGCTCCCTCGCGCACGCAGCCTTCGAGGATCGTCTTCCAGCGCGTATAGCCCGGCGGCGTCAGGTGAAGATCGTCTTGGGTCACCGCCGGGTCGAGCCGGTCGCCGCCCGACAGGAAGGCTGTGTGGATGTCGATCCAGCCGGCGCCGTTCGCGCGCGCGGCCTGCTCGAGCCGGGCGTTCAGGTCGCGGATGCGGCCGTCGAACTCGGGCTGGCGCGGCAGGACGCTCTCGACCACGATCTGCGTCTGCGGCAGGGCGGTCTTCCACAGGGCCAACACCTGGCCGACGTTGGCCGCGATGGTCTCGGGCGTGTAACCGTTGGCCAGATCATTGGTGCCGATCATCAGGATGATGCGGGCCGGCCGCGCGGCCGTGACCTGCCCGGCCCGGGCCAGCACGCCGTCGGAACGGTCTCCGCCTATGCCGTAGTTGCGCACCGCCACGCCCGGGAACAGGGCCGCCCAGTCGCCGCCCTCGGTGATGCTGTCGCCGACGAAGGCGACGCCCGTCCCGCCCAGCGGCGCATAGCCGGCGAACAGAGCGGTCCGCTCGCGATAGTGGCCGATCAGCCAAGGGTCCGTATAGACCGCGGGCGGCGTGACGGCGGCCGTCTGCCGCGACCCGACCACGACCGTGTCCGGCCTGACGCCTGCCCATGCGGACGCCGGGGCGCCGGACAGAAGTCCAGCTCCGATCAGCAGTCCCGCGAGGATGGCGCGCATCGAACCCAAGGCCCTACTCCGCCGCGATCGCGTGGCCGGCGAAGTTCGCGCGGCGGCTGCGGTACTGCGAGATCCGCTCCTCGATCTCGTGACGGAAATGCCGGATCAGGCCCTGCACCGGCCAGGCAGCGGCGTCGCCGAGCGCGCAGATGGTGTGGCCCTCGATCTGGGTCGAGACTTCCAGCAGCATGTCGATCTCGGACGGATCGGCCTCGCCGACGGCCATCCGCTCCAGCACGCGCCACATCCAGCCCGTGCCCTCGCGGCAGGGCGTGCACTGGCCGCAGCTCTCATGCTTGTAGAAATAGCTGATGCGGGCGATGGCGCGGACCAGATCGGTCGACTGGTCCATGACGATCACGGCCGCCGTGCCGAGGCCCGAGCGCATGTCGCGCAGGCTGTCGAAATCCATCAGCGCCGTCTCGGACATCTCGCGCGTGATCAGCGGCACGGACGAGCCGCCGGGGATCACGGCCTTCAGATTGTCCCAGCCGCCGCGCACGCCGCCGCAGTGCTCTTCCAGCAGCTGCTTCAGCGGGATCGACATCGCCTCCTCGACATTGCACGGCCGGTTCACATGGCCGCTGATGGTCATCAGCTTGGTGCCGGTGTTGTTCGGACGGCCGAAGCCCGCGAACCATTCGGCCCCGCGGCGCAGGATGGTGCCCACCACCGCGATCGACTCGACGTTGTTCACCGTGGTCGGGCAGCCGTACAGGCCGGCCCCGGCCGGGAATGGCGGCTTCAGCCGCGGCTGGCCCTTCTTGCCCTCCAGGCTCTCCAGCAGGGCCGTCTCTTCGCCGCAGATATAGGCCCCGGCGCCATGGTGGATGTAGACGTCGAAGTCCCAGCCGTGAACGTTGTTCTTGCCGATCAGCTTCGCCTCATAGGCCTGCCTGACCGCCGCCTCCATGCGCTCGCGTTCCAGCACATATTCGCCGCGCAGATAGATGTAGCAGGCGTGGGCCTGCATGGCGAAGCTGGCGATCAGGCAGCCTTCGATCAGCAGCTGCGGATCGTGGCGCATGATCTCCCGGTCCTTGGCGGTCCCGGGTTCGGATTCGTCGGCGTTGACGACCAGATAGTGCGGCCGGTCCTTCACCTCCTTGGGCATGAAGGACCACTTCAGACCGGTCGAGAATCCGGCCCCGCCGCGTCCGCGCAGGCCCGAGTTCTTGACGTTGGTGATGATCCAGTCCCGACCGAGGTCGAGCATGTCCCTGGTCGCGTTCCACGCGCCGCGCTTCCTCGCCCCTTCGAGGCCCCAGTCCTGGAGCCCGTACAGGTTGGTGAAGATGCGATCCTTGTCTTCGAGGATTCCGACCATGATTCAGTCCATCTCCGCCATGCGGCGGCGGTGATAACGAGTGCGCATGAAGATCGCGCCCAGCATCAGGGCCCAGCCGGTGGCCAGGGCGCCGTAACCGATCCACTGCAGGACGGGACCGGCGCCGCCCGCGACGCCGGAGCCCCAGACCGCGATGGCGCCGATGATGACGAGGGCGAACCCGGCCAGCCGCTGGTTGCGGCCGACCGCGCGCAGTTCGGCGCGGTATTCGGCCACCTTGGCGTCGTCGGTCAGATCGGGGCGCGTCATGCGACCACCGGATCGCTGTTGGGGAGCTTGCTGATCGGCTGGGCGGCCGAGCCGTCATACAGTTTCGGATCGGTCAGGGTCAGCGCCCCGCCTTCCGGCTCCGAGCTGGCGCGGCCGACGCGCGAGCCGGGCTTTGGCTTCTTGCCCGCGGCGAAGTCGTCGATGACCTTTGCCATGGTCTCGGCGGTCAGGTCTTCGAAATAGTAGTCGTTGATCTGGGCCATCGGCGCATTGGCGCAGGCGCCAAGGCATTCGACCTCCTGCCAGGTGAAGCGGCCGTCGGCGCTCAGCGTGTCCTTGGGGCCGATCTTCTTCTTGCAGACGTCCATCAGCTCGCCCGCGCCGCGCAGCATGCAGGGCGTGGTGCCGCAGACCTGGATCAGGGCGGCCGAACCGACCGGTTCAAGCATGAACATCGTGTAGAAGGTCGCCACCTCCAGCACCCGGATGAAGGGCATTCCCAGCAGCTGGCCGATGGCGCGGATGGCGGGCTCGGAGACCCAGCCTTCCTGCTTCTGGACCAGCCACAGGATCGGGATCACCGCCGACTGACGGCGGTTCTCGGGATATTTGGCGATCCACCAGTCGGCCTTGGCCTTCGTCGCCTTCGAGAAGGCGAACGAGGCGGGCTGTTCCTTGGCGAGACGACGAACGCTCATCAGACTTCCATTTCAGAGGCGACGACGCCGTCGCCCATCATCTTCTTGCGCACGGTCAGCACCTTGTGCGCGCCCTGGCGGCTGAGCAGGAAGTTGTGCTTCCACACATCCCCGCCGCTGTCGGTCACGGTGTAGCCGACCACCGTCCAGCCCTGCCGGACCAGATCGCTCAACGGTTTGTCGCTCATCGGGCGCTCCCCATCCAGCGGCCCAGACGCTCGCTCCACACGGCGCGTCCCGCGTCGCGCAGGTCGCGCGACAGCCAGGCCATCGGCGGCAGGAACCGCACGGCCATCTGGCCGGCGAAGATCGCGCCGCTCATCCACACCACCGAGCGCAGATTGGCTTCCCAGAAGCCCCTGCCCTCTTCCAGATAGCCCAGCCGGTACGCCCCGCGCACAAGCGTAATCCCCGCCAGACCCGGCGCCGCCGCGACCGCGCTGGCCAGGGCGAATTTCAGCCCGCCCATGATCGCGCGCCGCTTCGGCGAAAACGCCGCCTGCACCGCGACGGCGAACGTCAGCAGCGCGGCGAACCAGATCGCCTGCGTGGTGGTGAAAACCGGATCGACGGCGAAGGCGCTCACTGGGCGGCCTCCGGCGCCGGCGTGCGCGTGAACGGCAGATAGTCGGCCCGGGTGATCAGGCAGTTCTGTACGCGATAGATGACGACGCCTTGGGCCGATCCGCGCGGGGTCGAAACCAGTTCATCGTCGACGACATATTCGCCCGAGACGATCCGGGTCTGGATGGCGACTTCCCCGGGACCGGCTGCGAAAGCCTCGGCATAGCGCGCCTGAATGGCCTCGCGGCCGTTGACCGTCACCACGCCCGGATGATCGGTCATCACCGCGTCGGCCGCATAGTGGACCGCGAACGCTTCCGCATCCCGCGCGCGCCATGCGCCGAGCTGCTGGTCGACGACCATGGCCGGATCGCAGTCGAACATCACCGGTCCACTTCCCCGAACACGATGTCCAGCGAGCCCAGGATGGCCGAAACGTCCGCCAGCATGTGGCCGCGGTTCATCCAGTCCATGGCCTGCAGCGAGCGGAAGCCCGGGGCCGAGATCTTGACCCGGTACGGCTTGTTGGTGCCGTCCGAGACCAGATAGATGCCGAACTCGCCCTTGGGCGCCTCGACCGAGGCGTAGACCTCGCCCTCCGGCGTGCGGAAGCCTTCGGTGTAGAGTTTGAAGTGGTGGATCAGCGCTTCCATCGAGCGCTTCATCTCGCCGCGCTTGGGCGGGACGACCTTGTTGTCCTCGGTCATCACCGGCTCGCCCGGGCAGTTGCGCAGTTTATGGATGCACTGCTCCATGATGCGCACCGACTGCTTCATCTCCTCGATGCGGCACAGGTAGCGGTCCCAGCAGTCGCCGTTCTTGCCCACGGCGATGTCGAACTCGAGGTCGGCGTAGCATTCGTACGGCTGCGACTTGCGCAGGTCCCACGGAATGTCCGAACCGCGCAGCATCACGCCGGTGAAGCCCCAGTCCAGCGCCTGCTGTTTCGACACAACGCCGATGTCGACGTTGCGCTGTTTGAAGATGCGGTTCTCGGTGACCAGGGACTCAATGTCCTTCAGCGCCGCCGGGAACTCCAGGCACCAGCGGCCGATGTCGTCGATCAGCGCCGGGGGGAGGTCCTGATGGACGCCGCCGGGCCGGAAATAGTTGGCGTGCAGACGGGCGCCCGAGGCGCGCTCGTAGAACACCA
Source organism: Brevundimonas sp. BR2-1 (assembly GCF_037626195.1). Taxonomy (NCBI): domain Bacteria; kingdom Pseudomonadati; phylum Pseudomonadota; class Alphaproteobacteria; order Caulobacterales; family Caulobacteraceae; genus Brevundimonas; species Brevundimonas sp. BR2-1. The sequence continues at coordinate 79,489 of NZ_JARKMV010000001.1, forward strand.
TCAGCTTCTCGCGTTCCTCGAAGCCCCACAGCGGCGGCGTCAGGGCGCCGACGTCCATGGCCTGGGTCGTCACGTTCAGCAGGTGCGACAGGATGCGGCCGATTTCCGAATACAGCACCCGGATCAGCTGGGCCCGGTAAGGCACCTCGACGCCCAGCAGCTTCTCGATCGCCAGGCAGAAGGCGTGCTCCTGGTTCATCGGCGCGACATAGTCGAGGCGGTCCAGATACGGCACGTTCTGCAGATAGGTCCGCGCCTCCATCAGCTTCTCGGTACCGCGGTGCAGCAGGCCGATGTGCGGATCGACGCGGGTCACCAGTTCGCCGTCCAGTTCCAGCACCAGACGCAGCACGCCGTGGGCGGCCGGGTGCTGGGGCCCGAAATTGATCGTGAATTTGCGGTCGTCCAGCGCCCGGGCGTGGTCGGTCAGGCCGTCGTTGAAGACGTCGGTGGCGCCGATCGGCAGGGGCGTGTTGTGTCCGTCAGCCATCAGGCCTTGCTCCCCGCCAACCCTTGCGCCTTCTCGTCGCCCGGCAGGATGTCGAGCGGATATTCCGCGCCCTCCCACGGCGACAGGAAGTCGAACTGCCGGAACTCCTGGGTCAGTTTGACGGGCTCATAGACCACCCGTTTCTGCTCCTCGTCGTACCGGACCTCGACATAGCCGGTCATGGGGAAGTCCTTGCGCAGCGGATGCCCCTGGAAGCCGTAGTCGGTCAGCAGCCGGCGCAGGTCGGGATGGCCCTCGAACAGGATGCCGTACATGTCGAACGCCTCGCGTTCGAACCAGTCGGCGCAGGGGAAGACGCCCACGGCGCTGGGCACGGGCTGGACCTCGTCGGTCGTCAGCTTGACCCGCACCCGCGCGTTCCGCGTCATCGACAGCAGGTGATAGACCACCTCGAACCGCTCGGCGCGATCCGGGAAGTCGACCCCGCACAGGTCCAGCAGCTGCTGGAAGCCGAACCGCTCCTTCAGCGCCGTCAGCACCTCGATGATGCCGCCGCGGTCCGTGATCAGCGTCAGTTCGCCGAACGCGACCTGGGCCTCGACGCCCAGCGCCCCGACCATCTCCGCGCCCAGCGGCGTCAGGGCGGTCTCCATCTCTTCCATACGGGCGAGCGCGTTCATCGGTCGATCGTCCCCGTCCGCCGGATCTTCTTCTGCAGCTGCAGCAGCCCGTACAGCAGCGCCTCCGCCGTCGGCGGGCAGCCCGGTACATAGACGTCCACAGGTACAACGCGGTCGCAACCGCGAACAACACTGTAACTATAGTGATAATACCCGCCGCCGTTGGCGCACGAACCCATCGACAACACGTAACGTGGATCCGGCATCTGGTCGTATACTTTACGAAGCGCGGGAGCCATCTTGTTCGTCAGGGTGCCGGCCACGATCATCAGGTCGGACTGGCGCGGGCTGGCGCGCGGGGCCATGCCGAACCGCTCCATGTCGAAGCGTGGCATCGAGGCCTGCATCATCTCCACGGCGCAGCAGGCCAGACCGAAGGTCATCCACATCAGCGAGCCGGTGCGGGCCCAGTTGATGACATCGTCCAGCGAGGTGGTGATGAAGCCGCGCTCGCCCAATTCGGCGTTCACGGCCTCGAAGAATTTGTCGTGGATGGCCGGGTCATAGCCCTCGACCATCGTGCGGCCGCCCTGACCGAAGGCCAGCGGCGACGCCCCCGGCGCCACCGGCGAACTGCCCTGGTTGCCCACGCCGATCAGCGGGACGGTGTTCGTGGTCGTCACTCCCATTCGAGCGCGCCCTTCTTCCATTCGTAGATGAAGCCGACGGTCAGCACGCCCAGGAAGACCATCATCGACCAGAAGGCGAACACCATGCCCGCGCGCGACAGGTCGAACATCGACACCGCCCAGGGGAACAGGAAGGCCACTTCCAGGTCAAAGATGATGAAGAGGATCGACACCAGATAGAACCGGACGTCGAACTTCATCCGCGCGTCGTCGAACGCGTTGAAGCCGCACTCATAGGCCGACAGCTTCTCGCTGTCGGGATTCTTCGGGGCCAGGACCCAGGCCGCCAGCATGAAGCCGAGGCCGAGAACCGCCGCGATTCCGAGAAAGATCACGATCGGCAGGTATTGGAGCAGGAATGCATTCATCCGGGGGGACCTCGTCCGCCTTCAAAGGGAGGGGCGGATTCGGCGCTTTCTAGCCCCGGAACCACGCCCGTTCAAACCCCCGTTCAAACCCATGTGACGAAAGGTTTTTCTTGAGAACGGTTCGCAGATTATTCCACACTTCCAGCGTCGGCCTGAACGGCGTCGCCGCCGGGGAAAAACTCTCGAAAAGCCCGCTTTCGTCGCTTGACAGTGCGAGCCGCCCCCGCCTAAACGACGCCCCTCGCCGCGACGCACCTTTCAGCGCCGCGGCCGGGATACGCGGGTGTAGCTCAGTTGGTTAGAGTGCCGGCCTGTCACGCCGGAGGTCGCGGGTTCGAGTCCCGTCACTCGCGCCACTTCTCCTGAACGGAGAGGTGGCGCGGATCCCCGCCCCCCAAAAATCCTCACAAGCCTGCACACGCAGCGACCTTACCGCGGTTTCATTCCCGCGCCTCAGTCTTGCCTTTTTCCGCTACAAACGTAACACTACAGATGTAGCAGGAGACTCGCCGGCATGATCGAGACCCTTCCCCGGCGCGAACGCGAGGTGTTCGAGATTCTGTGCCGGCTGGAAACGGCCACGGCGGCCGCGGTGCGTCAGGCCATGGCCGGCCCGGTCAGCGACTCGGCGGTGCGGACCCTGCTGACGCGTCTGGAGGCCAAGGGCCTGGTCGATCACCACAATGAAGGCGCGACCTACGTCTACGCCCCCGTGCCCAATCCCGAGGCCGTCGCCGCCGGGGCCCTGAACCGTCTGGTCGACACCTTCTTCGCCGGCTCGGCCGCCAGCGCCGCCACCGCGCTTCTGGGCCTGACCAGGAAGCTGAAACCCGACGAACTGGCCGCCCTCGAGCGCGCCATCGAGAACGCCCGGGAGCGCGGATCGTGATCGCCGTCCTCCTGTCGCTGCTGGTCAAGTCCAGCCTCGTGGCCGGTCTGGCGCTGTCGGCGGTCTGGTTACTGGGCGGACGGTCGCCCGCCGAGCGCGCAACCCTGCTGCGCGCCGCCGTCGTCCTGCTGGTCGCCCTGCCCCTGATCGCCCTGGCTGGTCCCGACCTGACCATCTGGCTGGCTGCGGCCCCGTCAGCCCCCGTCGAGACCATCATCCTTCCCGTGAGCGGGACCGCCTCGAGCGCCGCGCCGTCCTTCGCCCTGCCCGCCCCGACGACCTGGCTCGCCCTCGGCTGGGGTCTGGGCGCGGCCGTTCTTCTCGCCCGCTTCGGCTTCGGCGTGCTGACGCTGGCGCGCTGGACCCGCTCGGGCGAGGTGGTGGCCGATCCCGCATGGACGGCCCCGCTGGCCCGGCTGGGCGGCGCCCACGCCCCCCGCCTGCTGGCCACCGGCCGGGTCGCCTCGCCCCTGAGCTGGGGCGTTCCGCCCGGCGTGGTCCTGATCGCCGCCGCCCAGCTGAACCAGCCGCGCGACGCCGAGGCCGTGCTGGCCCACGAACTGGCCCACATCCGCCGCCGCGACTGGCTGTTCCTGGCCCTGTCGCGCGTCGCCACGGCCCTGTTCTGGTTCAACCCGCTGGTCTGGCTGCTGCAGGCCGAACTCGGCCGCCTGTCCGAGGAGGCCGCCGACGCCGAGGCCCTGCGCCATGTCGAGCCCCAGGCCTATGCCCGAACCCTGCTGGGCATGGCCTCCGACTTCACCCCCGTGGCCGCCACCGGCATGACCGGACCGGCCCGTTCCCTCGCGAAAAGGATCACCAAGGTCATGACCCAACGCCGTCCCGCCTCGCCCCGCCCGCTCGCCATGATGGTCGCGGTCGGCGCCCTTCTGGCCGTGGCCACGCCTCTGGCCGCCGTCGAACTGTCCGTGCGCGACGAGCGGATCGCCCCGCCGCCGCCGCTCCCGCCGCTGCCCCCGTTGCCCCCGCTGGCTCCCGCCGCCCCGCCGGCCCCGCTCCCGCCGCTCCCGGCGCTGGATCTCGCCGCGCCCCAAATCCCCTCTCCGCCGGCCCCGCCAGAGCCGCCCGCCGCGCCGGAGCCGCCGCAGGCCGCCGGCCGTGAGGGAACCTGGGTCTACTATTCGGACGAGGAACTGACCGACGAGCAGCGCGCCGCCGTGGCCGCCGCGCGGGAATCCGCGGCCCAGGCCCGCGCTATGGCCCGGGAGGCCCGAGCCCAGGCGGCGGAGGCCCGCACAATGGCGCGGGCCCACGCCCGGACGGCCGGTCAGGCCGAGCGCACGGCCGTGCACGCCCGCGCCATGGCTGAGCACGGGGCCCAGGCCCGGGTCCATGCCGAGCAGGCCCGCGCCCATGCCGAACAGGCCCGGGTCCAGGCCCGGCGCCACATGGCCGAAGCCCGCGTCCAGATGCGCGCCGGGGCGGACGAGATGGAAGAAGGCGCCCGCACCATGCGCGAGGAAGCCCGCAAGCTGCGCGATCCCGCCTATCGCGCCGAACAGATCGCCCGCGCCCGCGAACGCGGCCGGACGGTCACCGACCAGGAGCTGCTCGACGCCATTCCGCGCATGGAAGCGGGCGCGGACCGCATGATCGAGGGCGCCGCCCGCATGCGCGGACAAGGCTCCGACCCGGCCTGATCAGATCACGGCTCTCGTCTCCTCCCTGTCGGCGAAGCCGACGGGGAGGCGACACGTTGAACCCTTGTCCTAAGGCGTCCGGCCCGCCACCAGCACGTTCTGCACGCGCCGGCCCATCGGATCGCGCGACTGCCAGGTTTCGCCGACCGAAGCGTCGACCATGGTGGTGCAGAAGCGCGGCACCAGCATAAAGGGCCGCATGTTCGTCAGGCAGACGCGCTCGCCGTTCACCGACCAGCGGGCCGCCAGACGCCGGCCGTCCGAGAACTGGGCCGAATAGGTGCCGTCCGGATTGAACCAGTGCTTGACCCAGCCCCCATCGGGATAGCGCGAGACCACCGTATTGCCGAAGGCGGAATTCATGTCGGCTCGAACGGAGCCAGCCATCAGACATGCGACTGCAACAGTCGCGACGCCGAGCGTACGCAGCATACTGATCCCTCAATCAGCCCTTCCCGACGCGGACTATTAACAAACGTTCAGACATTTCCAACCCCCGCTCCCGCCGCGCACGAATAGTTGACTATTGCGTGGGGGCTTCTATATCCCGCCCACGTTCGGGACAGGATTGGCGAATTCGCGCCGCCCGCTCGCCCGGAGATTCAGGGCGGTTCCGCGACATCGCACGACGGCCCGATGCGCGGGGCGTCCTTCTTCCAGTCTCAAGGACCTATGACCGAATTCTCCCAGCTGGGCCTTTCGCCCACGACCCTCAAGGCGGTCGCCGATACCGGCTACACCACCGCCACCCCCATCCAGGCCTCCGCCATTCCGGTCGCCCTCGCCGGCCGTGACGTGCTCGGCATCGCCCAGACCGGCACCGGCAAGACCGCCGCCTTCACCCTGCCGATGATCGACCGGCTGAGCTCGGGCCGGGCCAAGGCCCGCATGCCGCGCGCCCTCGTCCTGGCCCCGACCCGCGAACTGGCCGACCAGGTCGCCTCCTCGTTCGAGAAATACGCCAAGGGCACCAAACTGAGCTGGGCCCTGCTGATCGGCGGCGTCTCCATGGGCGACCAGGTGACCCTGCTGAACAAGGGCGTCGACGTCCTGATCGCAACCCCGGGCCGCCTGCTGGACCTGTTCGAGCGCGGCAAGGTCATGCTGAACGGCGTCGAGATCCTCGTCATCGATGAAGCCGACCGCATGCTGGACATGGGTTTCATCCCCGACATCGAGCGCATCTTCAAACTGACGCCGCCGCGCCGCCAGACCCTGTTCTTCTCGGCCACCATGCCGCCCGAGATCACCCGTCTGACGACCCAGTTCCTCAAGGACCCGACCCGGCTCGAGGCCTCGCGCCCCGCCGCCACGGCCGACACCATCACCCAGTATCTGGTCCGCATTCCGTCCAGCGATCCCAAGGCCAAGCGGGCCGCCCTGCGCGCCCTGATCGGCCGCGCCGACGTGCGCAACGGCATCGTCTTCTGCAACCGCAAATCCGAAGTCGATGTGGTTGCCAAGTCGCTGAAACGGCATGGTTTCGACGCCGCGCCGATCCACGGCGACCTGGACCAGTCGCTGCGCATGAAGACCCTGGCCGCCTTCCGCTCGGGCGAGCTGAAGCTGCTGGTCGCCTCCGACGTGGCCGCGCGCGGTCTCGACATCCCCGACGTCAGCCACGTCTTCAACTACGACGTCTCGCACCACGCCGACGACTACGTCCACCGCATCGGCCGCACGGGTCGCGCGGGCAAGCTGGGCCAGACCTTCATGATCGTCACCCCGGCGGATGACCGCTCGCTCGACAAGGTCCTGAAGCTGATCAAGATGGCGCCGGAAGAACTGGTGCTGGACGGCGTCGACTTCGCCCCCGGCAAGGCCCCGCCGTCGCGCGACGGCGGGGCCTCCGACAAGCCGGCCCGCGGCCGCAGCCGCAGCCCCCGCAGCGAGTCGAAGGCGGACGCCGCACCGGCCGTCCAGGCCGAGCCCGCCGCGCCCGTTGAAACGGCCGCTCCGGTCCAGGCTGACGCCGAATCGGCCGCCCAGGCCGCGCCGAGCGCCCGCCGCTCGCGCAGCCGCCGCAGCGCCAAACCCGCCGCGACCGGCGAGACCCCGGCTGTCGAGGCGAGGCCTGCCGCTCCCGAACGCAAGCCCGCCCCTTCCGCCCCCGCGCCGACCCCCGCCGCCCAGGCTCACTCGGACCGTCCCGTGCAGGAAACCCACCTGCGCCAGTCGGACCGCCGCGGCGATCGCGCCGACGCCCAGCCGGAACGTTCGAACGGCCGTCCGTTCGGCGAGGGCGATGTGCCCGCCTTCCTGCGCCGGCCGGTTTCGATCAAGGGGTGATCGGGGTTCCGATTTAACCCGGCGTTACGAACCGGCGGTCTAGCTTGACCGAACAGGATCGCCGCTCCGGCTTGAGCCTGGGGAAGTGTGAATGACGGTCAAGGTTGAAACCACCCTGCGAGGTCCGCAAGCCTATGGGCTCGCGCGCAAGGTCGTCGACCGGATGGAGGCCGCCGGCGTCTGGCCGACGCCGCTGAATTTCGAGCTCTGGACCTATGCCCTCGGCCAGCCCGACGGCGCCCTCGCCGGCGAGATCCAGCGCATGACCGAGGCGGGCGAGCCCTTTACCGAGGCCGTCACCGACGCCCTGGCGGCGCAGCACCTGCCCCGCGGCCGCCTGACCGACCAGATTCGCGACGCCGGCCAGGTGCTGGACCGGGAACTGTCCAGCGTCTCCAGCGTCATCGCCGAGGCGCAGAAATCACAGGCCGCCTACGGTCAGACCCTCGAACAGGCCGCCACCAGCATCGGGGCGGCGGAGGACGGCGAAGGTCTGCAGACCATCGTCTCCGACCTGACCACCGCCACCCGCCAGGCCCAGCACGAGACAGAATCACTCGAGAAAAAGCTGGAAACCTCGACCCAGGAAATCGTGCGCCTGCGCGAACATCTGGAACTGGTGCGCCGCGACGCCATGACGGACGCCCTGACCGAACTCGCCAATCGCAAGGCCTTCGACGAACATCTGGCCGCCGCCTGCGATCACGCCGAGACCGAGGGCGGCGCCCTGACCCTGGCTGTGCTCGACATCGACCATTTCAAACGGTTCAACGACACCTGGGGCCACCAGACCGGCGATCAGGTCCTGCGCTATGTCGCCAGCGTGCTGGGCCGCACCGCCGCCAATCCGCGCTTCGCCGCCCGCTTCGGCGGCGAGGAGTTCGCCATCGTCTTCCCCTATGAAAGCGCCGCCATGGTAGAGGCGGCTCTGGAGAGCGTGCGCAGGGAAATCGCCTCGCGGTCGCTTCGCCGCCGTTCGACCGACGACGACCTGGGCGCCGTGACCGTGTCGGCGGGCTTCGCCGTCCGCCGGCGGGGGGAAAGCGCTTCGGCCTTCCTCGAACGCGCCGACGCCGCCCTCTATGCGTCCAAGCGGGGTGGCCGCAATCGCGTGTCCTGCGCCGAACGGCTGCCCAAGGCGGCCTAGGCCTTCCCCGCCCGCCGATTCACGCCATAGTCGCCGGATGCGCAGCCTCGCCTTCAACCTCGCCTACTGGCTCCTGTCGATCGTCTACGCGACGGCCGCGGCGTTCGCGGCGCTTGCCCCGGGACGCGGCGCGACCAGCTGGATCATCCGCCGCTATGTGAAGCGCATGGTCCAGGCCATGCGGTTGCTGGCCGGCATCCGCATCCAGGTGCGCGGCAAGGAACGGCTGCCGGCCGGCGCCTTCATCATCGCTTCCAAACACCAGAGCTGGGGCGACGGCTTCGCCACCTATGACCAGTTCGACGACCTGGCCTTCGTCACCGGCGATCATCTGGAGAAATTTCCGCTGCTGGGCACGGTCCTGCGCAAGCTGGGGGCCATAGTGGTCAACAACTGCGGCGGCCGCGAAGCCCGCGAGGCGCTGAAGCACCGATCCGCAGACGCCCACGCCGCGGGCCGCAAGATCCTGATCTACCCCGAGGGCAATCTGGCGAAGGTCGGCGAGAAATTCCGCTACCGCTCGGGCGTCTGGCACATGTACCGCGACTTCGACATGCCCGTCGTCCCGCTGGCCACCAACCTTGGCCTGTTCTGGCCGCAGGAGGAGTTCCGCAAGAACCCGGGCACGGCGACCCTCGAATTTCTCGACCCCATCCCCACCGGCCTCGGCAAGGACGAGTTCCTCGCCCGGCTGGAAGCCGCCGTCGAGGGCAGGACCGCTGAACTGATCGCTGAAGCCACGGGCCAGACCGTCACGCCGGCGGTGCTGGTTCCTACCCCTGATGAAGCAGCGAAGGCGGCGAAGCTGGCGGCCGCTACGGCTTAGGTTTCGGCTTCCGCACCTTCTTCGCCGCCGCCTTGCGCAGCGCCGCGTCGATCGACTGCCGTGCCCAGTCCACGGCCTCGTCCGCATCGTCCAGCGCGCTTTCCGGCAATGACCAGTAGGCCATGGCCATCTGCTTTCCGTCTTTCGTCGGATAGGTGAACTGCCGGGCGCCCGCAGCCTCCAGCACCGACGCATTGATCTCATCCGCCTTCAGCCACACGACGCCGTCGTCCAGCAGGGCGAAGATCAGGCCATGCGAATAGACGGCGGCCCCCCCGAACATCCGCTTGATCTCGATCGGGCCCAGGGCGGCGAAATGCTCGCGCACCCATTCGCCGAAGTCCGGGTCGTAGGCCATCAGGCGGCCGGTATGACCGCGCCGTCGTATTTGGCGGCGATGAAGTCCTTGACCGCCTGGCTGCGCAGCATGGCCGCCAGTGCCACGATCCGCGGATCGGTCCGGTTGTCGGGCCGCGCCACCAGATAGTTCACATAGGGGCTGTCGGCGCCTTCCAGCGTCAGGGCGTCCGTCTTCGGCTTCAGCCCGGCGTCCAGCGCATAGTTGGTGTTGATCACCGCCATGTCGACCTGGTCCAGCACCCGCGGCAGGGTCGCCGATTCCAGCTCGCGGAAGCGCAGGTTCTTCGGATTGTCGGCGATGTCCCGCAGGGTTTGCAGCGGATTGGTCGGGTCCTTCAGCCGGACCAGACCCGCTTTCTGCAGCAGGATCAGCGAGCGCCCGATCGACGAGGCGTCGTTCGGCACCGCGACTTCCGCTCCGTCCGGCAGCTGGTCCAGCGAACGGAAGCGGCGCGAATAGGCGCCCAGCGGCTCGACGTGGACGCCCGCCACCGTGATCAGGTCAGCCCCGCGCGAGGCGTTGAACTCGTCCAGATAGGGCTTGGTCTGGAAATAGTTCACGTCCAGCCGGCGCTCCATCAACTGGGTGTTGGGCTGGACGTAGTCGTTGAACACCTTGATCTCGATCTGCAGTCCTTCCGCCGCCAGCAACGGCTTGATGTGCTCCAGGATCTCCGCGTGCGGCACCGCCGTGGCGCCGACGATCAGCGGCGCATTGTCGTCGGCCCTCCTGGCGGCCCCTTGCCCGCAGGCGGCGAGCACCAGCGAGGCGGCGGCGAGGGTCAGGAGCGAGCGGCGGATCATGGACGGGCCTTTCGGGGGAGCGATCAGCGGTGGGAAACGGAACCGACGAGACGATCGCCGAGCATTTGCAGAGCCTGCACCAAAAGGAGCAGCAGGACGACAGTGACCACCATGACATCGGTCTGGAACCGCTGGTAGCCGAAGCGGATGGCCAGGTCGCCCAGACCGCCAGCCCCGACCACGCCGGCCATGGCGGTATAGGACACCAGGGCGATGGCGGTCACGGTGGCGCCGGCGATGATGCCGGGCATGGCCTCCGGCAGCAGGGCGCGGGTGACGATCTGCCAGGTCGAGCCCCCCATGGCCTGGGTGGCCTCGACCACCCCCTTGTCGACCTCGCGCAGCGCCGTCTCGACAAGGCGCGCATAGAAGGGTGCGGCCCCCACGACCAGCGGCGGAATGGCCCCGGCCACGCCCAGCGAGGTCCCGACCAGCAGAACCGTCACCGGCAGCATGACGATCAGCAGGATGATGAAGGGCACAGACCGCAGGATGTTGACGATCAGCGACAGCACCGCGTTGAGCACCGGATTGGCCGCCAGCCGCCCCTTCCCGGACAGGTACAGCAATACGCCCAGCGGAACGCCGAACGCCACGGTCAGGACCATCGATCCGCCGAGCATCAGCAGGGTGTCCCGGGTCGCCCGGGCGATCTCGGGCCAGTCGATATTGGCGAAGAAGGCCTCCATCACGCCGCCTCAACCATGACGCCGCGTGCGGTCAGTTGCGCAACGGCCGCCTCGGCGTCGCCGCCCGTGAAGGCCACGACCAGCTGGCCATAGGGCTCGCCGCGAATACGGCTGATCCGTCCCGACAGGATCGAATAGTCCACCCCCACCGACCGCGCGACGCGGCTCAGCTCCGGCTCATAGGTCGAGCCGCCGCGGAAGGTCAGTTTCGCCAGCCGCCCGCCCGGCGGCGCGTCGGCGGCCTCGAACCCTTCCTCGCCCTCGGCCAGCATGGCGCGGGTGGCGGCGTGCTTCGGATGCAGGAAGACGTCGGCGGTCGCCCCCTCCTCGACAACCCGCCCGTCCTTCAGCACGGCCACCCGGTCGCAGACGCGGCGCACCACCTCCATCTGGTGGGTGATCAGCACGATGGTCAGCTTCAGGTCGCGGTTCAGCTGGTCCAGCAGGGTCAGGATTTCGTCCGTCGTCTCGGGATCCAGGGCGCTGGTCGCCTCGTCGCACAGCAGCACGCCCGGCTCGCACGCCAGGGCCCGGGCGATGCCCACCCTCTGCTTCTGTCCACCCGAGAGCTGCGCCGGATGTTTCCGCGCATGCTCCGACAGCCCCAGCTGTTCCAGCAGATCCGCCACGCGCCGGTCCACTTCGGCCGCCGGGCGGCCTTCCAGTCGCAGCGGAAACGCCACGTTCTCGGCGATCGTCTTCGCGTTCAGCAGGTTGAAATGCTGGAAGATCATGCCGATCCGCCGCCGCGCCGCCCGGAGCTCGGCGGGGTTCAGCGCGGTCATATCCCGCCCGTCCACCGTCACCCGCCCCGCGTCGGGCCGCTCCAGCAGATTGATGGTTCGAATCAATGTTGATTTTCCGGCGCCCGACCGCCCGACCACTCCGAATACCTGACCCGCCGCGACCGTCAGATCGACCGTATCCAGCGCCACGCGCTCGCCCGCCGCGCTGCGAAAGCGCTTCGTCACCCCCTCAAGCCGGATCATCGCCCGCTGAACTCCGTGTCCGAGCGCGGCGCGTCAGGACGCTGCTCGTCCAGCGACTGGCGATAGTGGATGCAGCCGCGCATGAACTGGGGCCACTCGGGTACGGCGATGGCTGGGTCGGTCTTCTCGGGCAGCAGGTCCCACAGCTTCGGATGATGCCAGCACAGCTCGTGCAGCGTGGAATCGCGATGCGCCCGCACGCCCGCGCGCAGCTTGACCACTTCAGCGATCAGCGCTTCACGGCTCAGGCCGTTCAGGTCGTCGTCAGGGCTCACCCTTCCAGCGCCTTGGCCGGAATGATGGTGACGCTCTCGCCGCAGCCGCAGGCGTCGGTCTGGTTCGGATTCCTGAACACGAATTTCGAGGCCAGTTTCGTCGTCTCGTAATCGATCTCGGACCCGATCAGGAACAGGATCGACTTGGGGTCGACCACGACGGTCGCGCCCTTGTCGGTCACCACCTCGTCCAGCGGTCCGATCTCGTCGGCGAAGGCGAAGGTGTACTCCTGCCCCGCGCAGCCCGCATTCTTCAGCCCGACGCGCAGCGCCTTGTGCCCGCCCGCCTCGGTCAGGGCGCGCACCCGTTCGGCCGCCGCCTCGGTCAGGGTGACGACGGCGGGACGCGGACGGCGGGGACGGGTCGTGGTCTGAAGCTCGGTCATCGATCGGTCCATCAGAACATGTTCAGGGCCAGCTTGGCCTCGTCGCTCATCTTGGAAGGATCCCACGGGGGATCGAAGGTCAGCTCGGCCTTCACCGACTTCACGCCCTTGACCTTGCCGACGGCCTGTTCGACCCAGATCGGCATTTCGCCGGCCACGGGACAGCCCGGGGCGGTCAGGGTCATCTCGACCACGACGTCGCGGTCGTCGGACAGGTCCACCTTGTAGATCAGGCCCAGCTCATAGATGTCGACCGGAATTTCCGGGTCGAACACCGACTTCAGCGCCTCGATGATGTCGTCCGTCATCCGGTCGATCTCGGCCTGGGCCAGGGCGCTCTTCTGCGGGGCGTCCCAGGCTTCGGCGAAGGCCGCGCTGTCGGTGGCCACATCGGCATTTTGGGTCGTCGGGTCGCTCATACGAAGAACTCACGGGCCTTGATCAGGGCGTCGGCGAAGGCGTCGGCGTCCTCGATCGTATTATATAGGGCGAAGCTGGCCCGAACGCTCGACGTCAGGCCGAAACGTTCCGCCAGCGGCTCGGCGCAGTGCAGGCCGGCGCGCACGGCGACGCCATACCGGTCCATCACCTGGGCGATGTCATGGGCGTGGGCGCCCTCGACGGTGAAGGTCAGGATGGCCCCCTTCCCCTCCGCCTCGCCGATCAGCCGCAGCCAGTTGACGCCCTCCAGCCGCTTGCGGGCATGGGCGTAAAGCGCGCGTTCATGCGCCGCGACCGCGCCATGGTCGAACCGCGACAGCCAGTCGATCGCCGCCCCCAGACCGATGGCCTCGAGGATCGGCGGCGTTCCCGCCTCGAACCGGTGCGGCGGCTTCGCGTATGTCACGCGGTCCATCGTCACCGTCTCGATCATCTCGCCGCCGCCCTGATACGGCGGCAGGGCCTCGAGCGCCCCGGCCGTGCCGTACAGGCAGCCGATGCCCGTCGGACCGAACAGCTTGTGGCCGGTGAAGGCGTAGAAGTCGCAGCCGATCGCCTGCACGTCGGGCGCCGCATGCACCGCGCCCTGGCAGCCGTCGATCAGCACCTTCGCCCCGACCGCGTGCGCCATCTCCGTGATCGCATGCACCGGATTGATGGTGCCCAGCACGTTCGACATGTGTGTCACCGCGACGACCTTCGTCCTCGGCCCCAGCAGCCCGGCGTAAGCCGCCATGTCCAGCGAGCCGTCGTCCAGCACCGGGATCCACTTCAGCACCGCCCCGCGCCGCTCGCGCAGCAGATGCCAGGGCACGATGTTGGAGTGGTGCTCCATCTGGCTGACGATGATCTCGTCTCCCGGCTGGATCGACTGGCCGATTCCCGCCGCCACGAGGTTGATCGCCTCGGTCCCGCCCTTGGTCCAGACGATATTGGACGCCGCCTCTGCATTGACGAACCGCGCCACGCTCTCGCGCGCCGCCTCGAAGGCCTCGGTGGTCTCGTTCGCCAGCGTATGCAGGCCGCGATGGACGTTGGCGTAGGACCCCTCCATGGCCGCCGTCATGGCGTCGATCACCGACCGCGGCTTCTGCGCCGAGGCGGCCGAGTCCAGATAGACCAGCGGGCGGCCGTTCACCGACCGCGACAGGATCGGGAACTGTGCGCGAACCGCGTAGGGATCGAACAAGGTCACAGGCGAGCCGTCAGCCATTCCCGCACCACCTCTCTCGCGCCCTCATGCTCGATCCGGTCGACCACCTCGATCAGGAAGGCCTCGGTCAGCAGGGCCCGCGCCTCGTCGGCCGGAATACCCCGCTGCTGCATGTAGAACAGCGCGCGCTCGTCCAGATTGCCGACCGTGTTTCCGTGCGCGCACTGCACGTCGTCCGCGTAGATTTCCAGCTCGGGCTTGGCGTCCACCTCGGCCCGTTCGCCCAGGATCAGGGCGTGGTGGCCCATGCGCGCATCCGTGCCGTCGGCCCCGCGCTCGACCACGATCTTGCCCTGGAAGACGCCGCGCGCCGTGTCGCGCACCACGCCCTTGGTCAGCTGGCTGGTGACGCCATTGGCGGCCACATGATCGACCACCGTGGTCAGGTCGGCCTGCCGTGCGCCCGACAGCAGATAGACGCCGTCCAGCCGCACGTCGGCGCCCTGCGCGCGATGGACGACCTGCGTCTCCTGACGCTGCAGCTTGGCGCCGGTCGTCAGGATGGTCTGGCGATAGAAGCCGCCCGCCTCGACCCGCACCTGCGCCTCGGTGATCGAGATGGCGTCCTCCGGCTCGTCGGCCAGAACCAACCGGGTCACCTCGGCGCCCCGCGCCACGTCCAGCTCCAGACGGTTGTGGGCGACATAGGCCGAGCCGCCGCCCTCATGGGTCTCCAGCAGCAGCAGCCTCGCCCCGGCTCGCACCGAGATGCGCGCGGTCAGGGCGTGCCCCGTGCCCTCGGCGCGCGAGATCAGGCGCAGCCGCACGGTCCTGTCGCCCGAGATCATCAGCTGGGTCTCGTTCACGGCCCGGCCGTTGACGAAGACCATGGCCTCGCCGCCCAGCCCTTCGAACGGCCCGCCGCCGACCAGCGGCACCGTCGCCGAGGGCGAGGGCGCGGGCGCCTCGCGCAGATGGCGACGCAGGTCCGAATATTTCCACGCCTCGACCCGGCGCGAGGGGAAGCTGGAGGCGTCCTTCAGATCGATGCGCGGACGGGCGTTCACGCGACCTGCACCATGTATTTGTCGTAGCCCTCGGCCTCGAGCTCGTGCGCCAGCTCGGGCCCGCCCGAGTCAACGATCCGCCCCGCCGCCAGCACATGCACCCGGTCGGGTTTGATGTAGTCCAGCAGCCGCTGATAGTGGGTGATCACCAGCATGGCCCGCTCGGGGCTGCGCAGGGCGTTGACCCCCTCGGCCACGATGCGCAGGGCGTCGATGTCGAGGCCCGAATCGGTCTCGTCGAGGATCAGCAGCGACGGTTCCAGCAGGGCCATCTGCAGGATCTCCATCCGCTTCTTCTCGCCGCCCGAGAAGCCGACGTTGAGCGGCCGCTTCAGCATGTCGAAATCCATCTTCAGCGCCGCCGACGCCGCCTTGACCAGCTTCAGGAAGTTCGGCGCGGAGACCTCGTCCTCGCCGCGCGCCCGCCTCTGGGCGTTCAGCGCCGTGCGCACGAAGGTCAGGGCCGGGACGCCCGGGATCTCGATCGGATACTGGAACGACAGGAAGACGCCCCTGGCCGCCCGCTCGGCCGGCTCCAGACCCAGCAGGTCCTCGCCCTTCCACGACACGCCGCCCTCGGTCGCCTCATAGCCGGGCCGCCCGGCCACGGCGTAGCCCAGCGTCGACTTGCCGGCCCCGTTCGGCCCCATGATGGCGTGCACCTCGCCCGCCGGAACGTCGAGCGTCAGCCCCTTGAGGATCGGCTTGTCGCCGACGGAGACATGGAGGTTTTGAATACTGAGCATTGTTTCTTCTTGATTATCCGACCGAGCCTTCGAGGCTGATCGCCACCAGCTTCTGGGCCTCGACGGCGAACTCCATCGGCAGCTTCTGCATCACGTCGCGGACGAAGCCGTTGACCAGCAGGGCCACCGCCTCCTCCTGCGACAGGCCGCGCTGCTGGGCGTAGAACAGCTGGTCGTCCGACAGGCGCGTCGTCGTCGCCTCGTGCTCCAGCTGGGCCGAGCCGTTGCGGGCCTCGATATAGGGCACGGTGTGTGAGCCGCAGTCCTTGCCGATCAGCAGGCTGTCGCACTGGGTGAAGTTGCGCACCCCGGTCGCCTTCGGATGCACCGACACCAGACCGCGATAGGTCGAGTCCGACTTCCCCGCCGACACGGCCTTGGCGATGATCCGCGACCGCGAATTCTTGCCCAGATGGATCATCTTGGTGCCGGTGTCGGCCTGCTGATGTCCGTTGGTGATGGCGATCGAATAGAATTCGCCCGAGCTTTCCTCGCCCTTGAGGATGCAGGACGGATATTTCCACGTCACCGCCGAGCCGGTCTCGACCTGGGTCCACGACACCTTCGACCGGTCGCCCCGGCAGTCGGCGCGCTTGGTGACGAAGTTGTAGATGCCGCCCTTGCCCTCGGCGTCGCCGGGGTACCAGTTCTGCACCGTCGAATATTTGATCTCGGCGTCGTCCAGCGCGACCAGTTCGACCACCGCCGCATGCAGCTGGTTCTCGTCGCGCATCGGGGCCGTGCAGCCCTCCAGATACGAGCAGTAGCTGCCCTTGTCGGCGATGATCAGGGTCCGTTCGAACTGGCCGGTGTTCGAGGCATTGATGCGGAAATAGGTCGACAGCTCCATCGGGCAGCGCACGCCCGGCGGGATGTAGACGAACGACCCGTCCGAAAAGACCGCGCTGTTCAGCGCCGCGAAATAGTTGTCCGAGACCGGCACCACCGAACCCAGATATTTGCGAACCAACTCAGGATGTTCGCGCAAGGCCTCGGAAATCGGCATGAAAATCACCCCGACCTTGGCCAGCTCGGCCTTGAAGGTGGTGACTACCGAGACGCTGTCGAACACCGCGTCCACGGCGTATTTCGGCGCGCCCTCGACCCCCGCCAGCACCGCCTGCTCACTCAGCGGAATGCCCAGTTTGGCGTAGACGGCCAGCAGCTCCGGATCGACTTCGTCGAGGCTCTTCGGCCCCTCCTTCTTCTTCGGCGCGGCGTAGTAGAACAGGTCCTGATAGTCGACCGGCGTGTATTTCACCGACGCCCATATCGGCTCCTCCATCGCCAGCCAGCGCTCATAGGCGGCCAGACGCCATTCCAGCATCCATTCCGGCTCGCCCTTCTTCTGCGAGATGAAGCGCACGATGTCGGCGTTCAGCCCCTTGGGCGCGAACTCGGTATCGATCTCGGACGTGAAGCCGTGCTCGTATTTCTCGAGGGCCGCGACCGCGTCGATGGTCTGTTGGACGGCGGCCATCAGGCGTCTTCTTTCGACCGTGCGGCTGCGCGCTGGCGATGTTTGGCGTAGGCCTCGACCCAGGCGGCGGCGAACCGCTTCCAGTCGTCCTCGACCGTGCCCCAGCCGCCCGAGATGCGGATGCCGCCCGTGGCCTTGTCGATCAGCCCGGTGGCCAGGATTGCCCGCGAGGGCTTGGTCTTGCCCGACGAACAGGCCGACCCGGCCGAAACCATCAGTCCCATAAGGTCCAGAGTGATCAGCTGCTGCGGGCTTTCCCAGTCGGACACGGCCATGAACAGGGTGTTGGGCAGTCGCTCGGCGCCCTCGCCGATGATGGTCGCGCCGGCCTTCCTCACCACGGCCTCGGCCGCGTCCCGCCAGGTGGCGTGCGACTGCGCCGTCGGCAGGTCGCGCGCGGCGCAGACCGCGCTCATGCCGAAGCCGGTGATCCCCGGGACATTCTCCGTGCCCGCCCGCAGCCCGCGTTCCTGTCCCGCCCCGTGCAGGATGCGCACGGCCTCGCGGCCCTCGCCCAGCACCAGCGCGCCCACGCCCTGTGGGCCGCCCAGCTTGTGAGCGGACAGGGTCAGGCTGTCGGCCCTGAGTTCACGGATATCGACCGGAATTTTTCCCGCCGACTGGATGGCGTCGACGTGCAGCCAGCCGCCCGCCGCGCGCACCAGCCGCGCCGCCTCCGCGATCGGCTGGATGACGCCGCTCTCGTTGTTCGCATGATGGATGGCCACGACGGCCTTGCCGGGCTGACCCAGCAGTTGCCGCAGCTTGTTCAGGTCCGCCACGCCGCGCGAGTCGACGGGCAGCATCTTGACCGGCTTGCCCGACGCCGTCGCCGCCTCGGCCACGCACGGATGCTCGGTCGCGCCGACGATCAGCCGCTCGCAGCCCGCCGCGATGGCGCTGATGATGGCCTGGGCGTTGGACTCGGTCCCGCCCGACGAGAAAACCACCGACTGCGCATCGGCGCCGACCAGTTCGGCCACCTGCGCTCGCGCCGTCTCGATCCGCGCCCGCGCCCGGCGTCCGGCCGCGTGGACGGCCGACGGATTGCCGTTGTCCGCGAGGGCTTTCGCCATCACGTCCTGCACCTCGGGCCGCACCAGGCCCGAGGCGTTGTAATCAAGGTACACGGGGTTCACGCGGCTACTCCAACCTCGGCTTCACTCGTACGGCGGCGGGCGCCGGTGCGGTTCATCACCACGTCTTCCAGCGACACCCCGGCCAGATAGCGGTGGATCTCGTCGCCAAGGTCCTCCCACAGATTGTGGGTGATGCAGCGTTCGCCCGCCATCATGCAGCCCTTGGGCGACGAATGGCCGATGCAGCGGGTGGCGCGGATAGGCTCGTCGACCGCCAGCACGATCTCGGCGATCACCGTCTCCTGCGCCCCCTTGGCCAGCCGATAGCCGCCGCCGGGACCGCGCACGCTCTGCACCAGACCGCTCTTGCGCAACCGGGCGAACAGCTGCTCCAGATAGCTGAGCGAAATCTCCTGACGGGTCGCAATCTCAGCCAGCGACACGGCCCGGACCACGCCGTCGGCCTGTCCGTTCCTGGCCAGATCGGCCATCGCCATCACGGCGTATCGTCCCTTGGTCGACAGACGCATCGAGCACCTTCAAAAATCGCGCGCTTTTCGAGGGTCCTGTGCTAGAACCCGCGCCTTCGCAAAGGCGTCGGCGCGCAAGCTGGACTTAGAAAGTCCTACCGCTGCGGTCAAGTATTACGCAGGTGCGAAACGTCAGTTGAACACGGGATTTTCGATAGCCCATGCCTGAAGTCATCCTGCCCGGCGCCTCCGGCCGTATCGAAGGCCGCTATTCGCCAGGCAAACGCCCGAACGCGCCGATCGCCCTGATACTGCATCCGCACCCCAAGGCGGCGGGCCATATGAACAACCCGGTCACCGTGACCCTGTACCAGCTGTTCCAGAAGCGCGGCTTCGCGACGCTGCGCTACAACAGCCGCGGCGTGGGCAAGTCGCAGGGCGAATTCGACAGCGGCATCGGCGAACTGGCCGACGCGGCCACCGCCCTGGACTGGCTGCAGGCCAACAACCCCGGCGCCTCCCAGACCTGGGTCGCCGGCTATCAGTTCGGCGCCTATATCGGCATGCAGCTGCTGATGCGCCGGCCCGAGACCGATGGCTTCATCTCGGTCTCGCCGCCCTCGAACATGTACGATTTCAGCTTCCTGGCCCCCTGCCCGGCCTCGGGCCTGTTCCTGCACGGCACCGCCGACACCGTCGTTCCGCCGGTCGAGGTCGAGCGCGTGGTCAACAAGCTGCGCACCCAGAAGGGCATCGTCATCGACTACGAACTGGAAGAGGGCGCGACCCACTTCTGGCAGGACCATATCGACGCCGTCGAACGCCGCGTCGGCGCCTATCTCGACAAACGGCTGGCCGAAAAGCCGGCCTGATCCCACATCCGGATCCGGCGTATGGAGATCCGGATGCAACAGGACATCGTCATCGTCGGCGGCGGCGCCGGGGGCCTCGAACTGGCCGCCCGCCTCGGCCGCCGGTTCGGCCCCGTCGAGGGCCGACGGCGCGTGCTGCTGATCGACCGCTCCATCTTCCATCTGTGGAAGCCGACCCTGCACGAGGTCGCGGCCGGCTCCCTGGATTCACATCAGGAAGGGCTGTCCTATCCGGTGCTGGCCCGCCGCAATCACTTCAGCTTCGCATTCGGCGAACTGGCCGGCCTCGACGCCGCGGCCCGGACCCTGTCCCTGTCGCCGGTCCTCGGCGAGGACGGCCGCGAGCTGATCCCGGAACGCACCGTCGCCTTCGGCACGCTGGTGCTGGCCATCGGCAGCGGCTCCAACCTGTTCGATACGCCGGGCGCGGCCGAACACGCCCATCTGCTGGAGAATGTCGCCGACGCCGAGGCCTTCAACGCCCGCCTGACCGCCGCCTTCCTCGCCGCCGCCTGGTCGGAGCACCACGCCCTGAGCATCGCCATCGTCGGCGCCGGAGCCACGGGGGTGGAACTGTCCACCGAGCTGATCGAGGGCCATGACGAACTCTCCGCAGGCCTGACCGAAAGCCAGAAATTCGGCCTGACGGTCACCCTGGTGGAAGCCGCCCCGCGCATCCTCGGCGGACTTCCCGAACGGGTGTCGGACAAGGCCGCGCGGGCGCTGGGCGCCAAGGGAGTCCGCATTCTGACGAGCGCCCGGGTCGAGCGGGTCCGCAGCGACGGCCTCGAGACCAGCCAGGGTTTTGTGCCCTCCGATCTGATCGTCTGGGCCGCGGGAGTGAAGGCGCCGCGAAGCAATCGGGATTATGGTCTCCAGATCGGGCGGCTCAACCAATTCATCGTCGACGACCGGCTTCGCACCTCCGCCGCCGGCGTCTACGCCATGGGCGACTGCGCCGAGGCGCCGGGTCCCGACGGCCGCCCCGTTCCCGCCCGGGCCCAGGCCGCGGCCCAGCAGGCCGCGTACCTGGCCCGCGCCCTCGGCCGTCCCGACAGTGATCCGGGCCCCTATGTCTATCGGGACCGGGGCTCGCTGGTGTCGCTGGGCGGCGACCGCGGCGTCGGGTCGCTGATGGGCGCCCTGGGCGGGCCCGACTTCCTGATCGAGGGCCTGCTGGCCAAATGGGCCTATATGGCCCTGCATCTCGACCACCACCGCGCCATCATCGGCGTGCGCCGGACCGTGCTTCTGGCTGTATCGCGCCTGCTCCACCGCCGCGTCTCGGGGCGGCTGAAGCTGCATTAGTAGAGCAGATACGGCTTCCGAAGCTCCACCCACGCCGTCTCGTCCGGCCCGGCCAGCGCTTCCAGATCCGCCGGTGTCGAGGCCGGATCGTCGACCCATTCCCGCAGCCCCGGCCCGCCGTTGATCACATCGATGGCCAGCTTGTCGAACACGTATTCGTACGGGAAGTCCCGCCACAGGGCGTAGTCCGGATACAGCCGCCGGATCGCCTTGAACCCCAGCGCCTGCAGCCGCCACGGCCTGAAGACGGCATGGTCATAGCCTGGGTCGTCGACGTGGATCTGCACCCCGTTGCACAGCTGATGCACATGTTTGTGGAAGGTCGGCTCGAACCAGCAGTCGCGCAGCCGGCAGCCTTCCAGCCATTCCGGTGCGAACGCCTCCATCTCCGCGATCACCGCCCGGGCGTCGATGTCCGGCGCCCCGAACAGCTCCAGCGGCCGCGTCGTGCCCCGGCCCTCGGACAGGGTCGTGCCCTCCAGCATCACGGTCCCGGCATAGGCGCGCGCCATCGACAGATTGGCCGCATTGGGGCTCGGATTGATCCAGCTGCGCTCCCCGATCGGCCAGCCGAAGCCCGGCCCCTGATCCGGCGCCCAGCCCTGCATCTCGACGACGCGGTATTCCACATCCAGCTTGAAGTGGTCGATGAACCAGCGGCCCATCTCGCCCAGGGTCATGCCGTGCCGCATCGGCATCGGCCCGGCCCCGACGAAACTCTCCCAGCCCGGCAGCAGGGTCGTCCCCTCGACCGGCCGTCCCGCCGGGTTCGGCCGGTCCAGCACCCACACCGCCTTGCCGTGTTTCGCCGACTCTTCCAGCACGTAAAGCAGGGTCGTCACGAAGGTGTAGATGCGGCAGCCGAGGTCCTGCATGTCGACCAGCAGGACGTCGAACGTTCCCATGGCCTGACCGCCCGGCCGGCGCACCTCGCCGTACAGGCTGAACACCGGAATTCCGTGCCGCGGATCGGTGAAATCCGGGCTCTCCATCATATTGTCCTGCAGGTCGCCCCGCATGCCGTGCTGCGGCCCGAACGCCGCCGTGACCTTCAGGTCGTCGCACGCCATCAGGGCGTCCAGCGAATGCGTCAGGTCCGCCGTCACCGAGGCCGGATGCCCCAGCAGGGCGACGCGCCGCCCTTTCAGCGCGGCTCTCAGCTCGGGCTCGGACAACAGGCGGTCGATGCCGAATTTCATGCGGGCTCCACGGCGGGCAGGTCGAAGGCGAAGGCGTCGGATTGGTGAAAGTCGGGTTGCCCGGCCGGATGGTTCAGCGCCCACCAGGCCTTGCCGCCGTCCGCGTCCTCGATGACAGCCGAAAGCCCGAGTCGCCAGTCGGACCGGGCCAGCTCAGGAACCCCGCCCAGGTCGATCAGCGCCTCAAGTTCGTGGCGCTCCGGATAAGAGCGGCTCTCGATCCGGGGCGGCGGCATGTCGAGGTTCGCCATCCCCTCGCGATAGCCGTCGAACCGGTAGGCGGCCCAGCGGGTCGAGGGTGACAGGTTGATCTCGCAATAGGCCTCGCCCGTGGGCGTGCGGATGAAGGCTTCCAGACAGGTATGCCGCCACAGGTGATCGACCCGCGCCGACTCAGCCATCGGCGGCAGCTTCAGCTCGTCCGCCGGCGCGTGAATCACATACAGCAGGGCCAGCCGCCCGTGCTGCGGACGCCAGGCCGTGACCTCGACCCGCGACGCCGCCTCGCCCGCGGAGTCCGCGTGGCGCAGCAAAGACCGTCGCTGTCCGGACGCTCCGGCGGTTCGCGCTTCCATACGCCCGTGCTACACGCCCCTTCCCTCCCAAGCCAAGCCTGATCCCCAACTCATGACCGCCGAGCCCGCCTTCCAGTCCGACTTCCTGAAAACCCTTCAGGCGCGCGGCTACATCCATCAGATCACCCACCCGGCCGAGCTCGACGCCGCGGCCGCCTCCGGCGTGGTCACCGGCTACATCGGCTTCGACGCCACCGCCCCCTCGCTGCACGTCGGCTCGCTCATTCAGATCATGATGCTGCGCCGCCTCCAGCAGGCCGGCGGCAAGCCCATCGTCCTGATGGGCGGCGGCACCACCAAGGTCGGCGACCCGACCGGCAAGGACGCCTCGCGGCCCCAGCTGACCGACGAGACCATCCAGTCCAACATCGCCTCGATCCGCACCGTGTTCGAGAAATTCCTCACCTTCGGCGACGGCCCCACCGACGCCGTCATGCTCGACAACGACCAGTGGCTGTCGGGCTACGGCTACATCCAGTTCCTGCGGGAATACGGCACGCATTTCACCGTCAACCGGATGCTGGCCTTCGACTCGGTCAAGCTGCGGCTGGAACGCGAACAGCCGATGACCTTCCTCGAGTTCAACTACATGCTGATGCAGTCCGTGGACTTCCTGGAGCTGAACCGGGCCTGGAACTGCACCCTGCAGATGGGCGGCTCGGATCAGTGGGGCAATATCGTCTCGGGCGTCGATCTGGTGCGCCGCGTCGACCACAAGGCCGCCTTCGGCCTGACCACCCCCCTGCTGACCACCGCCTCGGGCGGCAAGATGGGCAAGACGGCCCAGGGCGCCGTCTGGCTGAACGCCGAACAGCTTTCGCCCTATGACTACTGGCAGTTCTGGCGCAACGTTGACGACGCCGACGTGGGCAAATTCCTGCGCCTGTTCACTGACCTGCCGCTGGACGAGATCGCCCGGCTGGAGGCGCTGGAAGGCGCCGGCATCAACGACGCCAAGAAAACGCTCGCGGACGCCGCCACCACCATGCTCCACGGCGCCGACGCCGCATCCCACGCCCGCGGCGCGGCCGAAGCCGCCTTTGAACAGGGCCGGTTGTCGGTCGACCTGCCCACCGTCGAACTCCCGACGGCCGATGTCGTCGGCGCCATGATCGCCGCGGTCGCCACCCGGGCCGGCCTGACCGCCTCCAACGGCGAGGCTCGCCGCCTCGCCCAGGGCGGCGGCCTGCGTCTGAACGACGAAACCATCGCCGACGGCGCCCGTCTGATCGAAGCCGGCGACGTCAACCCCGACGGCGTGCTGAAACTGGCGGCGGGGAAGAAGAAGATCGTGCTGGTGCGGCCCATCTGACCCCACCGGCCGTCACCCTCGGGCTTGACCCGAGAGCCAGACGGTCCGGTGCTCCGTCGATGGCCAGCGTCCCACGAAAGGCGGGCCATCCCGGGCGCACAGCCCGCATCAACATCTGATCCTCGGGTCAAGCCCGAGGATGACGGGAGGAACAGAGTTGGACATCACCGAAGGCCGGAAAGCCCCCGCATTCGACATGGCCACGGACGGCGGCGGCCGCGTATCGCTGCCCGGGCTCAAGGGCAAAAAAGTCGTCCTGTTCTTCTACCCCAAGGCCGACACCCCGACCTGCACCAACGAGGCGCAGGCCTTCTCGGCCCTGGCCGACGACTTCGCCGCCGCCGGCGCCGTGGTCATCGGCGTCTCTCGCGATCCCGTCCGCAAGCTCGACCGGTTCAAGGCCAAATATGATCTGAAGGTCGTCCTCGCCTCCGACGAGCCCGAGGATGTGACCGACCGCTGGGGCGTCTGGGTGCAGAAGAAACTCTACGGCCGCGAGTACATGGGCATCGAACGCGCCACCTTCCTGATCGACGGCGCGGGCGTGGTCCGCCGGGTCTGGCGCAAGGTGTCGGTCAAGGGTCACGCCGCCGAAGTCCTGGCCGCCGCCCAATCGCTCTGACCACGGACTGTTCTCTGCAACCAGAGATGTAACACAGGTTACATAGATTCCCGCGCTCGCCTCACAAGCGAGTTTTGGATCCGAATACGGTCTTCATTCCCGCGAAACCGCGTTATCGTGGTTAACAAAGCGTGAAGAGACTTGTCGTCCCCGCAAAGCTGGGCGCATAAACCCCGCCGTACGTGGGGGCGTTGCGTGATGACCGAACACGAGCCGACCGTCAGGCGGTCTCTGATCGGAAGGTGGTTTCCGACCCGATATCTGTATCTGCGCGACGGCGACGCCGTCCGCGCATGGGCCCTGACGCCCGGGAAACAGGTTCTGGGCGCCGTCGCGGCCGTCCTGATCGGCGGCTGGACCCTGGCCGCCTCGGGCAGCCTGATCTTCGACATGGTGGCGCGGAGCCAGTCCGACAGCACGGTCGCCCGCGCCCGCGCCGCCTCCGAGCGGATGAACGCCGACCTGCAGGCCCGGCTGGACAGCGCCGTGGTCCGCATGAGCGCCACCACCGGCTCGCTCGACGAAATGGCCCAGATGGTCGAGCGCCGCCATGCCGCCCTGACCCAGGTCATGGGCATGTTCCGCGGCGTCGAGGGCGCCCAGACGGCCCTGCGGCCCGCCATCGCCCTCGATCCCGCCAGATCCTCGCCCGTCCAGCGCATGATCGCCGTGCGCATGGATCAGGAGCGGCTGATCGCCCGCGCCGAGAGCGAGGCCCACACCCGGGCCGAACGCCTGCGTCTCGCCTTCCGCCTCGCCGGCCTGAACCCCGCCGCCTATTCGCCGCACGACGCGGCTCTGGGCGGTCCGCTGGTCGAGGCCAGCGATCCCCGCGCCCTGGCCGCCGTGCTCGACGTCGACGAGGCCTTCGCCGTCCGCATCCGTCACGCCGCCGACAACCTGTCCGAGATGCGCAGCCTGGCCAATGCGGCCGAGGGCATGCCCTTCCGCCGTCCCACCCAGGCCCGTACCACTTCGGGATTCGGTGTTCGTTTTGACCCGTTCAACGGTCGTCCCGCCCTGCATCAGGGCCAGGATTTCGCCGCGCCGCTGAACACCCCGATCTACGCCCCGGCTCCCGGAATCGTGTCTTTCGTCGGCGTACGTTCAGGCTATGGCAACACGGTCGAGATAGACCACGGTCGAGGTTTCAAGACGCGCTACGCCCACCTGAACGCCACCTCGGTCGCCGCTGGCCAGAAAATTGCACTGGGTCAGCGCGTCGGCGCCATGGGAACCACAGGACGCTCAACCGGCGTTCACCTGCATTACGAAGTGTGGATGAACGGCCGCCCGCAAAACCCAGCCCGCTTCATGAGAGCCGGAGACCAACTTGTTCAATAAAACCAAATCCCCCGTCCCGTCGCCCGAGCCCCGCGCCAACAGCGGCTCGGCCATTCCGCCCCTGCCCGACCTGCCCGCGCCGGGCGGTTCCTCCGCCGCCTCGCGCGCCGCGGCCCCGGCTCCGGTCAGCCAGCGCGGCCTGTCGACCCTGTCGGCGGACCTGCAGTTCGACGGCAACATCTCGGGCTCCGGCGATCTGCAGATCGACGGCGCCATCAAGGGCGACGTGCGCGTCGGCCGCCTGATCGTCGGCGAGACCGGCGCGGTCGAAGGCAATGTCTCGGGCGACTATGTCGAGATCCGCGGCCGCGTCGTCGGCGCCATCTCGGGCAAGCAGGTCAAGCTGATCGCCACGGCCTATGTCGACGGCGACATCACCGCCGAACAGATGTCGATCGACATCGGCGCCTACTTCCAGGGCCGCGTCCTGCAGGGCCGCCGCGAGGCTCCGGCCCCGACCGCCGCGCCGCGCCCGGCCGCGCCGGAACCCGCGCCGCAGATTATCGACATGAAGCCATCGGCGTAACGCACGGTGGCTAGTGGCTAGTGGCTAGTGGCTAGTGGATGTTGGCCAGATGGACTGACCGAGAGAAAAGGCCCCGGAGTCGATCCGGGGCCTTTGTCATTTTCGAAGGTGAGCGCCGGCGACGCCGCGCCCACTCACAGACTAGCCACTAGCCACTAGCCACTGGGCAGCCGCTACTCCACCGTCGACCCGCGCGTCTCGCCCACCCGGGCCGCCAGCGCCGCCCCCATGAAGGCGTCCAGGTCGCCGTCCAGAACCCCCTGCGTATCCGAGGTCTCGACGTTGGTGCGCAGGTCCTTGACCATCTGATAGGGCTGCAGGACGTAGGACCGGATCTGGTGGCCCCAGCCGATGTCGGTCTTGGCGTCGGCCAGAGCCTGCGCCGCCGCCTCGCGCTTCTGCAGTTCCAGCTCGTACAACCGCGCCCGCAGCATCTTCCACGCCTGTTCGCGGTTCTGGTGCTGCGACCGGCCGGCCTGACACGCCACCACGGTGTTGGTCGGGATGTGCGTCAGACGCACCGCCGAATCCGTCTTGTTGATGTGCTGACCGCCCGAGCCCGAGGCGCGGTAGGTGTCGGTGCGCACATCGGCCGGATTGATGTCGATCTCGATGGTGTCGTCCACCACCGGCGAGACGCCGATCGAGGCGAACGAGGTGTGCCTCTTCGCAGCTGCATCGTAGGGGCTGATGCGCACCAGCCGGTGCACGCCCGATTCCGACTTCAGCCAGCCATAGGCGTTGGGCCCGCTGATCAGGATGGTCGCCGACTTGATCCCGGCCTGTTCGCCCGATTCCTCGGCCTCGATCTCGACCTCATAGCCATGGGCCTTGGCCCACCGCGAATACATGCGCAGCAGCATGCCGGCCCAGTCGTTGGACTCGGTGCCGCCGGCGCCGGAGTTCACTTCCAGATAGGCGTCGTTGCCGTCGGCCTCCCCGGACAGCAGGGCCTCCAGCTCGGCCCGCGCGGCGCGGTCCTTGATGGCCTTCAGCTGGACGCGCGCCTCCTCCAGCGTCGCCTCGTCGCCTTCCTCGTCGGCCATTTCGGAGAGCATGACGCCCTCCTCCAGCCCGGTTTCCATCTGGCGGACGGTGTTGATCTGGGTCTCGAGACGGGACCGGTCGCGCGACACGGCCTGGGCGGCCTCGGGGTCGTTCCACAGCGTCGGATCCTCGACCCGCGCGTTCAGCTCATCGAGCTTCCTGAGTGCGACATCCCAGTCAAAGACGCCTCCTGAGCAGAGCGATGCTCTGCTCGATGTCGGCCTTCATGGCCTCGACATCCGGTCTCATCGCGTTCTCCAGCGATACAAAAGTGAGGCGCGGACATAGAGCGCGCCGGGGCAAAGGGGAAGTGGGGACGAGAGGCGAGGATCGAGAGGCGGGAGCATCCTCCCCGGACCCCCGCGCCTAGTAGAGCCCCGTCAGATCCTCCGCTTCCTTCTTCGGAGGCGGCGGCGGCGTCACGGGCGGCGGGGCGGAAGGCGATGTCGCGTCAGGGCCCTCGAGTTCCCGGCGAATGACCTCATTGTAGTTCTGCGGACCCGTCGGAATCTGCTCCACCGGCGCGCGGCGCTCCTCCTCGCGGCGGCGCTCTGTGCCGGGGCGGAAGGCTTCCTCGATGCCGTTCACGGTGCGGTAGACGGCGTTGCGGGGCCTGACCCACGGCCGCGCCGGACGCTCGCGAAGGGCCACGCGCATGAAGTCGGCGAACACCGGCACGGGTCCGGTCGCCCCCGTCTCGCCCGAGCCCAGGGGCCGGTTGTCGTCGAAACCGATGAATACGCCCACGACGATGTCGGACGAGAAGCCGACGAACCAGGCCGACCGGTATTCGTTGGTCGTCCCCGTCTTGCCGGCGACGTAAGGCCCCAGGCTGGCGGCGCTGGCGGCGGTGCCGCGACGGACGACGCCTTCCAGCATCGAGCTCATCTGATAGGCGGTTATCGGATCGATGACCTGCGTCCCCCGCTGTTCGAGACGCGGCGACTCCTGGCCCGTGAACGGCCGCCCGCAGTCGCGGCAGCGGCGCCGATCAGCGCTGAAGATGGTCTCGCCGTCCCGGTCCTGGACCATTTCGATCAGATAGGGATCGACCCGCCGCCCACCGTTGACGAAGGCGGCGTAGGCGGCCGTCAGCCGGTACGGCGTAGTCTCGCCGGCGCCCAGCGACACCGACAGATTGGGCTGCAGATTGTCCGACACCCCCATCTTCTTCGACAGGTCGACCACGTTGCGCATGCCGATGGCCTGCGCCAGCCGCACGGTCATGACGTTGCGCGACAGCTCCAGCCCGCGCCGCAGCGTCTGCGGCCCGTAATATTCGCGGCTGTAGTTTTCGGGGCTCCAGCGCGTGCCGTTCGGCCCGCCGGCGAAGCTGATCGGGGCGTCCAGCACGATCGAGGCGGGGGTGTAGTCGCCCTCCAGCGCCGTCGCATAAACGAACGGTTTGAAGGCCGAACCCGGCTGGCGATTCGCCTGTGTCGCCCGGTTGAAACTGGACAGGGCGTAGGAATAGCCGCCGACCATCGCCAGCACCCGGCCCGACTGCGGCTCGATCGCCACCAGCGCCCCGTTGACGCGCGGCACCTGCTTGAGGGCGTACTGACCGCCGGTCGCCTCCACGAACACCAGATCGCCGCGCTTCAGGGGGCGGTTGGCGTTGGCCCAGGCCGCGTCCTCGGTCCTCAGATAGCCGGTCCGGTCGTCGCGGGCGGTGCGGATGCGCACGCTGTTGCCCGAGGCGTTCTCGACCGCGGCGGCCTCCCAGGCCCGGCGTTCGGGCGGACGCTGGCCGCGCACGGCGGTCTCGCGCCAGCCCGGTCCGAAATCGGTCGTGCCCCAGGCCCCGCGCCAGCCGTGGCGGCGGTCATAGTTCTCCAGTCCCCTCATCAGGGCGTCGCGCGCCGCCGACTGCAGCTCCGGATCCAGCGTCGTGCGCATATAGTAGCCGCCGCGGTTCACCTCTTCCTTGCCGAAGCGGGCGATGGCCTGACGGCGCGCCTCCTCGACGAAGAAGTCGGCGTCGGCGTACTGGGCCCGGCGCGGCGCATCCTGGGTCGTCAGGGGACGGGCGCGGGCCTGCACCAGTTGCTCGTCGGTGATCCAGCCGCTCTGGTTCATCTCGCCCAGCACCCAGTCGCGCCGGCCCTTGGCCGCCCCGGGATGGCGCTTCGGATGATAGTTGTTCGGCCCCTTGGGCAGGGCCGCCAGGAAGGCCGCCTCGTCCGGCGTCAGCTGGCTCAGCGACTTGCCGAAATAGTTGTAGGCCGCCGCCGCCACGCCATACGAGCGATAGCCGAGGAAGATCTCGTTCAGATACAGTTCGAGGATCTGCTGCTTGGTCAGCGTCGCTTCCAGCCGGTTGGCCAGGATGGCTTCCTTGACCTTGCGGTTGATGCTGCTCTCATTGGTCAGCAGGACGTTCTTGGCCACCTGCTGGGTGATGGTCGATCCGCCCTCCAGCCGCCGCCCGGTGGCCGCGTTGAACACGTTCTTGAACATGGCCCGGCCCAGGCCGCCCACGTCGATGCCGCCGTGGTTGAAGAAATTCCGGTCCTCGGCCGCCAGGAAGGCCTGCACCACCGGCAGCGGGATCTGCTCATAGGGCACATAGATGCGCCGCTCGTCCGAGAACTCGCCGATCAGGGTGCCGTCGCCCGCATAGACCCGCGTCGCCGTCGCCGGCCGGTAGTCGGCCAGTTCGGACGCGTCCGGCAGGTCATGGAACAGCCAGGCCGCATAGACGGCGACGATCAGCCCCGCCAGGGCGATCGCGCCCAGCAGGGCGACGCCCGCCATCACGAACCAGCGTTCGGCAATCTTCACCTGATACTCCGAAAGGCGGCCCCGGGGATTCGGTTTAGCCCGCGTCGTCCGCGTTCGCCATAGCGACCGTCACTCAGAGGCGCGACGCTCCAGTTCCTGTCGCGCGGCGGCCACGACATCGGCGTCCATGTCCCCCTGGCCGGCCATCCAGCGCAGATAGTCGTCGGGCGGTTCGGACCACGGCCTGCCGCGATGCTTGCCGAACGGAATACGGTCCACGGGCCGGCGTTCGGCCGTCCAGGCGATCATCTGCTCGACCGTCGCCTCCTTCAGCAGGTCGATCAGCAGATGCGCCGTCACCCAGGCGTCGGGGCCCGCCCGGTGCGCCGGATTGGCCAGCGCCGGATCAAGGTCCAGGCCGCGCCAGTAGCGCAGCACCTGGTTGGAATGCCCCGGCGCCTGCGGCCACACCGCCTTGGCCGACCGCACCGTGCAGATCCACGGCAGGCCGCCATGCGCCGTGTCGGCGATGAAGCCCCGCTCGAACCGCGCCGCATGCGCCACCATCACATCGGCGGGCGCGGCGCCGAACATCTCGCGCAGCGCGTATTCGTCGCAGTGCGGGTCGTCGTCGCAGAAATGCGCGGGCGTCAGATGATGCACCGCCATGGCGTGGAACGAGATCTCGCCGCGCGGCCGGAACAGCCGGGTCACCGGCGGCAGGGCCTTCCAGCCCTCCCCGTCGCGCACCACGTCGACGATCCCGACCTCGATGATCTCGGCGGCGCGGTCTCCCCCGCTGGTTTCCAGATCGACGACTCTCAGACGCATGGGCCGGAGATAGGCGGTCTCCGGCCGAAACGCATCACCCCACCGGTCGCGGACGCCCCGCCCGGCCTTCCTCGCACTCCAGCGCCGCGCGGTCCCAGCCCGCGAGGTCGGCTGCCGCCTCGTATGTGCTCTGCAGGAACGACAACAGGACAAGGTCCGGCTCGGAAGCGCCCTGCACCGCTTCATAGGGCAGCAGGAACTCGCCCAGCTCCGCATCGAACCGCGCCCGCGACGGAGACACCGTCGCGGAGGCGAACCCGTCGGGCGTCGGGTACGCATAGGCATAGAAGCACGGGCCGCCCGGGCCGCCCGGCCAGAACCCCGCGCTGGACACCTCGTGCGAATAGGCCTCGCGGGTGACCTCGTCGGGCAGATTCGGGATGCCGCCCGGATGCAGCGGCGCCCGGCGGCCGGAGAACCGCGTCACCGCGATGTCGAACCCGCCCCAGAACAGATGCACCGGACTGGACTTGCCCAGGAATCGCGACCGGAAGCGATTCAGCACCCGGTCGACCTGCACCAGCGCCCGCCAGTAGGCCCGCGCGACTTCGGCGTCATAGTCGCGCCGGCGCCTGTCCTGCGGAAACGGCGTCGCCTCGGCCATCTCATTGGGCGTCGGCACGATCTCCGTCGCGACGCCCAGATCGGCCAGGGCGTCCATCACCCCGGCATGGAAGTCCGCCGGACTGCCGGGCTCCAGCCGGATCCGGCGCTTACCGCCGTCGCTGACCCGGATGACCAGTTCACCGGCGACGAGGTCGAACTCCAGATCGAAACCGACCCCCTCATGCGGGATCAGCGAAGTCGCCAGCCCCCGCGCCGACACATGAAACGTCGTGTGCCATGAGTGGTTGAGCCACGGCGTCCGGGCCAGCCGCACCTTGCCGACGATCTGCGTCCAGATCTGCAGCGTTTCCGCCGTCGCCCCCAGCGCCGGGGACGACAGGTCAGGCCAGATATCGGGGCTCGCGTCCGGCTTCATCCCGGGTCTCCCTGTTCGCGGAGCCCCGACCATAGATCAGGTCTGCGTCAGCCGGTCGGCTGCGCGTCCGCGAACACCGCATATTGATCGGCGAACGCCCGCTGGTACGCCGGCCGCGCCTCGCCGCGCGCGATATAGGCCATCAGGTTCGGATATGTCTCCAGCAACCCCGACCCCTCCAGCCGGCGCAGCACCGTCACCATCATCACATCGGCGGCGCTGAACGCTCCGTCCAGCCAGTCCGCGTCGCCCAGCCGCCGCGACAGATCGCCCAGCCGCGCATCGACCCGCGCATCCAGGATCGGCAGCCGCTCCGCGTGCCAGGGCTGGTCACGCTCGGTGAGCACCGCGTTGGACCGCTCGACGATGGGCGCCTCGATCGTGTTCACCGCCGCGAACATCCACATGACCGCCCGCGCCCGCGCGTCCCGATCCTCCGGCAACAGCCCGGGATGGCGCTCGGCGACATGCAGGACGATCGCCCCCGTCTCGAACAGCGCCAGCTCGCCCTCTTCGTAAGTGGGTATCTGCCCGAACGGATGAACCGCCTTGTGCGCCGGCTCCTTCATCGCCGCGAAGGACACCAGCCGCACCTCATACGGCTGCCCCACCTCCTCCAGCGCCCACCGCACCCGCATGTCCCGCGCGAGGCCGCGGCCGCGGTCGGGGGAGGCTTCAAAGGCGGTGATGACGGGCGGCATGGGAGACCCTTCAGCTCTGGAACGGATGATCGACGGGATACCCGAGGGGCGGATCCTGTGTCGAACAGGAAGCGACGGGCGGGCCCCGCTGAGGCGGTCGGCCCGGTTGGCGGCCGGCCGTCGGGCGCGTGACATGGGGGCTGACCACCGCGGCGAATGCTACCCGTTTGCTCCCAGCCAGACCATCTTTATCCTATAATATACTGTTATTATTCGTTTTCTTGGAACGCCCAGCGTCATTTCGTAGCCTTGGTCGGGACCCGTGCGACACTCTTCCCGTCCCGTCGCAGGGAGGGCGCAGAGGCCTTGCGATCTTTGGCGGCGGGATGTGGAGAAGCGGGGCCCGGTTCCCGGCTGTTCAAGCAAGACAGCCAACGCCCGGGGCCGGATCGGTCGCAAAGCGCCGATCGGGACGTCAGGGACGAGGGGGATACTCGTCCGGTCCGGGGACCGTGTCGCAAGCACGGCCCGCCCGCCGGAGGCGCTGCGGTAAGGCGATAAGACCGCCACCGGACGCAAGCTTCCGACCAAATCTCCGCGCGGAGCGTCAGGCCCTGGCCGAAACGGTTCGTCTCATCTGATCTCCGGGCTTCGGTCCGGCGCTCCGCACGCCTTCCCGCCCCTCGCGCCGTCCGGTGCGGGGTCGTTTCCGCATGTCGGCATATTCAGCGAGCAGACCCCGATGCCCAAACCCCGCCCGTCCCGCCCCCCGGCCCCGCCGCGCGCCGATCCCGAACTGGTCCGCCTCGTGCGGGAGAACTGGGCGCTCATCCGATGGAAGGAGGCCGTCAACAACGAAGCCTGGCGGCTGGTGAGGGCTGTCGGAAGCAACCGCTGCGGCCCGGAACAGTACGACGCGGCCCGTCGTTCGCTCGTCGATCAGGGAATTCAGCCGCCGCCCGGATATGACGAGTCGCGATACTGAACAGTCGCCCCGTTCGGAAGGCCGGTGCGTGCAGCCCTACGGCTGCCCCGAGGCCCCGTTCGACGCCATCTGCATCCCGCCCGCGGGCTCGCGGAAATAGCGGTCGATACCCTCCGCCACGGCGCGCATCAGGCGGCGGCGGGCGCGGCTGTCGTTCAGCAGCCGCTCGTCCTCGGGATTGGTGATGAAGCCCATCTCCAGCAGCACCGCCGGCACGTCGGGCGCCAGCAGCACGGCCAGGCCGGCGTCGCGGTGGCTGCGGCGCAGCAGCGGATGGTCGACGCCCTCCAGTTCACCCAGCAGCGTCCGGGCCAGCCGGGCCGAGCGGTTCTGGGTGGCGCGCTGGGTCATGTCCAGCAGGATGCGGTCCACCGACGGGTCGCGGCCGGGCAGATTCAGGCTGCGGTGCCAGTTCTCGCCGCGCGTGAACTCGCGCACCGCCCGGCCCGCGCCCTGTTCGGACAGGGTGTAGACGCTGGCGCCGCGCGTGGCCGGGTCGCTTCCGGCGTCGGCGTGCAGGCTGATGAACAGGTCGGCGTCGGCCTGACGGGCGATGGCCACGCGGCGGTACAGGGCCACATAGGCGTCGCTCTCGCGGGTCAGCCGCACGCGATACCGGCCGGTGCGCTCCAGCTCCTGCTTCAGGGCCTGGGCCGCCGCCAGGGTGACGGCGCTCTCATTGGTGTTCGCGCCGTGGGCGCCCGGATCGCGGCCGCCGTGGCCGGCGTCGATGAAGATCAGGGGCCTTTCGGCGCCGCGGGTCGGCAGGGGTGGCGCGGTCCGGGGCGTGGCGCGCGCCGGCGCCCGGCCGGTGGCTTTCAGGTCGATCACATAGCGGTAGTGGGCGATGCCGTCGCCGGGCGGCAGCAGGAAGCGGCGTTCGATCTCGGCGCTGGTGGCCAGATCCAGCTCGACGCGCGAGGCCACGCCGGCGCCCGCGACGCGCCAGCCGCGCACCAGTCCCGTGCCCGTGCCGTTCAGCCCGCGCTGCGGCGCCACGCCGGCCAGCGACACCACCACCTGTCCCTGATCGCCGGCCTGGATCACCTGACCGCGCGCGGTCCGGTCCAGATCGACCACCACGCGGGTGTGTTCGGCGTCGCCGCCGAAGCGGACGCGCAGCACCTCGCCCATGGCTCCCGAAGCCAGGCCGCGCCCGGCCGCGAACACGGCGACGCAGAAGACGGCGGCGGCCAGAGCCGCCGTCGCCCACTCGCGAACGCGCCAGTGCGCCAGGTTGATACGCGACAGTCCGTGCATTTCGACGGGAACCCACCTTCTTGGTTGGCCCCATGATGACTCAACGTCGTCGACAACGGGTTAAAGCGCGCAACGCTTTTAATTCATACGCGCAATGCCTATGCTTGATCTGTCCGCGAACGATCGCGCCCCCTGATTTCAGGCCGGGCGCGCCCTCCTCGCGGCGTGTTTTCACTGATCCGAGGACTGGCCGGGGTAGCACCCGCCGGTTTGAAGACGGGACCGGGACGCCCTTTCGACGGCGCGTCCGGCCCCAGGACCGTACTGAACCCCCATGGGCCCTATCGCCTGCGCTCCCTTCCGGTTTGAAACAACCGACCTCGCCCGCGGCCTTCGCCGCGGCGACGGGACTGCGTCTGCGCCTGCCCGCAATCCCATTCGGCGAGCCGCCTGCCCCCTTCGCGGGGATGGCCGAGCGCGCCAGAAAGACTGTTTCCATGTCAAAGACCATGTTGATCGACGCCGCCCACGCGGAGGAGACCCGCGTAGCCATCGTCGAGGGCCGTCAGGTCGAGGAATTCGACTTTGAATCCCGCGCGAAGCGTCAGCTTCGCGGCAACATCTACCTCGCCAAGGTCGTTCGCGTAGAGCCCAGCCTGCAGGCTGCGTTCGTGGAATACGGCGGCAACCGCCACGGCTTCCTCGCCTTCAGCGAAATCCACCCGGATTATTACCAGATCCCCGTCGCCGACCGCGAAGCCATCATGGCCGAGGCGCACTCGGAAGATGATGATCACGACGAACACGCCCGCGACCACGCCGACGACGAATCCGAAGGCGGCATGGCCGAGGAGGAACGCCTCAAGCGCCGCCTGATGCGCCGCTACAAGATCCAGGACGTCATCAAGCGGCGTCAGGTCATGCTGGTCCAGGTCGTCAAGGACGAGCGCGGCGGCAAGGGCGCGGCCCTGACCACCTGGCTGTCGCTGGCCGGCCGCTATTGCGTGCTCATGCCCAACACCGGCAAGGGCGGCGGCATCTCGCGCAAGATCACCCAGGCCACCGACCGCAAGCGCCTGAAGGCCGCCGCGGCCGCCCTGCACGTGCCGCAGGGCATGGGCCTGATCATCCGCACCGCCGGCGCCAAGCGCACCAAGGCCGAGATCAAGCGCGACTACGAATATCTGCTGCGCTTGTGGGAGACGATCCGCGAAACCACGCTGAAGTCGAACGCCCCCTCGATCATCTATGAGGAAGAAAACCTCGTCCGCCGCGCCGTGCGCGACATGTTCGACAAGGATTTCGACGGCATCCAGGTGGAGGGCGTCGAGGGCTTCAAGGAGGCGCGCGACTTCATGCGCGTGCTGATGCCTTCGCAATCGAAGAAGGTGCACCTGTACCAGGGCGCGCGGCCGCTGTTCGCGACCAACGGCATCGAGGAGATGCTGACCCAGATCCACCAGCCGGTCGTGCCGCTGCCGTCCGGCGGCTATCTGGTCATCAACCAGACCGAGGCCCTGGTCGCCATCGACGTCAACTCGGGCCGTTCGACCAAGGAACGCAACGTCGAGGCCACCGCGACCAAGACGAACATGGAAGCCGCCGTCGAGGCGGCCCGCCAGCTGCGTCTGCGCGACCTCGCCGGCCTGATCGTCATCGACTTCATCGACATGGATGAGTCGAAGAACAACCGCACCGTCGAGAAGGTGCTCAAGGACGCCCTGGCCAAGGACCGCGCCCGCATCCAGATGGGCCGCATCTCGAGCTTCGGCCTGATGGAAATCAGCCGCCAGCGCCGCCGTCTCGGCGTCATCGAGGGCGCCACCGAGGTCTGCCCGCACTGCCAGGGCGCCGGACGCGTCCGCTCGGCCGAAAGCGCCGCGCTGATGACCCTGCGCGCCGTCGACATAGAGGCCGGCAAGAACGGCGCGGGCTCGGTGAACCTGCGCCTGTGCACCGCCGTCGCCCTCTACATCCTGAACCACAAGCGCGATTACCTGCAGCGCCTGCTGGCCCAGCGCGGCCTTAACGTCGTCATTCTGATCGATGACACGCTCGGCCAGGGCGACCACGCCCTGGAACGCACCGAAACCAACGAGGACTTCGTTCCCGAGGAACGCCCCGAGGCCTTCATCGACCTCGACGACGGCTTCGACGACAGCGCCTTCGAGGATGAAGACGACGGCGACGACGACGAATTCATCGCCGACGACGACGCCCTCGACCGCGAGGATACGGACGACGACGAACCCCGCGAACGCGCCGAACGCGCCGAAGGCGAAAATGGCCGCGGCCGTGGCCGCCGCCGTCGCGGCGGACGTCGCGATGCTTCGGAAGGCTCGACCGACGAAGCCGCTCCCGCCCCTGCCCTCGCCGCCGGCGAGGACGACGACGACAGCGAAAGCGGCCGCCGCCGCCGTCGCGGACGCCGTGGCGGACGCAGGGTGCGTGAAGAAGGCGGCGAACGCGACGGGTTCAACTGGGTGCGCGGCCGCACGCCGTCGCTGGAAGATCCCTACGTCTGGTTCGATCCCATCAATCCCGAACGCGTCGAACCGCGCGCGGAAGCGGACGCGACCCCGGCTGGCGATGTCGATGAAGTCGTCGGCGAACGGCCCGAGGGCGAGATTGGCGGCGAACGCGGACCCCGCTCGCGCCGCCGTCGCGGACGCGGTCGCGGTCGGGATCGCGGCAGCGAACAGGGCCTGACCCACGAAACCAAGGTCGAGACCCGCGCCACCAATGAAGGCATGCCGCCCGACGGTTCGGTCGATACGCCGATGGCCGTCGTCATCGACGCCGATGCCGACGCCGCGCCGGCCGCCATCGCCGAAGAGCCCAAGCGCCGGCGCGTCCGCCGCAAGGTCTCGGCCAGCGCCACGGCTGAGTCGGAAGCCGAAGCCGTGACCGCGCCGATCGAGCCTAATGAGGCCGAACCGGAAGCCCCGCCCGCGGTGCTGGACGTCACGCCCGCCGAGGCGGTCGAGGATCCCGCTCCTGCGGGGGCGAAACCCGCCGCTGTGGCCGCACCTGTCGCCGCTCCCCAGCCTGAGGTCGACGTCGCCGCCCTGATCGCGGAAGACCCGAACCAGATCGTGGCCCCGCCCGAGAAGCCGAAGCGCGGATGGTGGCGCCGCTGAAAGGCCGTGATTAGGTTGTGACCATCGGCCGGGCGGGGGCGTATAGTTGGGTATGAGGAGTTCGCAGTGAACTGGCTGTCCCGAAACGCCGCCGTCCGGCTGTCCGGCGCCGTCGCCGCCGTCGGCCTGGTGTTGGCCACAGCCTCGCCCGCCGCGGCCCAGAGCGCGATTCGCGACACCGAGATCGAAGGCATTATCCATGAGTGGACGGACCCTGTGCTCGTCGCCATGGGACTGGAGCCGTCCGAGATCGAAATCCTTCTGATCAACGAGAATGACCTCAACGCCTTCGCAACGCGCGGACGGATCATGGGGGTCAACACCGGCCTGATCCTGAAGACCCGCAACGCCAACGAACTTCTGGGCGTCCTCGCCCACGAGGCGGGACACATCAAGAACCGCCACACCCTGCGCGACGGGGCCCAGGGTGCGGGCATGCAGCCCATGCTGATGACCATGGCTCTGGGCGCGCTGGCGATCGCCGCGGGCGCGCCGGACGCCGGGGCCGTCCTGCTCGGGAACAGCCAGTATTTCGGCACCCTCAGCGCTCTGCGCTACATGACGCACCAGGAGGGCGAGGCCGACAACACCGGCGCGCGCGCGCTGGAGAACGCCGGTGAATCTGGCCGCGGCCTGCTGACTTTCTTCGAGAATTTCCGGTCTCAGGAGGTCTTCTCGGACGCACGGCGATACCCCTATTTCCGCAGCCACCCCCTGTCGTCCGACCGGATCGAGAACCTGCGCCGGTTCGTCGCCGAACAGTCGAACTACAACCGTCAGGACAGCCCCGAGCGCATCGCCGAACATGCGCTGATCCTCGCCAAGATTCACGCCTTCATGGACGCCCCGAACCAGACCCTGCGGGACTATCCGGAGAGCGATACGTCCTTCCCCGCCCGGTATGCGCGGGCCATCGCCTGGTATCGCGACGGTCAGACGGACCGGGCGCTGGCTGCCGTCGACGCCTTCCTGACGGAACAGCCCGAGAACCCTTATTTCTGGGAACTGAAGGGCCAGATCCTGTTCGAGGAAGGCCGGCCGGCCGAGGCCATCGGCGCCCACCAGCGCTCGGTCGAACTGAAGCCTGACGCCCCTCTGCTGCGCATCAACCTGGCCCACGCCCTGATCGAAACGGCCGACCCCGCCAGGCTCGACGAGGCCGTCAACCAGCTGAAGCGCGCCACGGCCCTGGAGCATGACAACACCATGGGCTGGCGGCTGCTCAGCCAGGCCTACGCCAGCCAGAACAAGGAGGGCGAGGCGCGTCTGGCTTCGGCCGAGATGTATTTCGCCATGGGCGCCGAACGGCAGGCGACCCAGTTCGCCCTGCGCGCGCGCGACATGCTGACGCCCGGCACGGCCGAATGGACCCGCGCCATGGACATCGTCTTCGCTTCCGGCGCGACCCAGGACGACATCGACGCCGTCGACCGCCGCAACAGCCGCCGCGACCGCGGCGGCGTCATACCCGCCGCCGGCTGACCCCTTTTTCGAGACCGATATGACCGACGCGCCCGAACCCACGCCCGCGCGAAGCAGCGGCTTTTTCGATCGTCCTCGCGCAGCGATGGCCTCCATGGCCGTATCGATCGTCGCGCTCGGACTGGCGGCGGCGCCGTATGCCCAGGGCAGCGGCGACTTCGACGCCCGGGTGCGCGCCTATCTGCTCAAGAACCCGGAAATCCTGCAGGAGGTCAGCGCGGCCCTGCAGGCCAAGGAAGACGGCGCGCGCACCGATGCGATCAACGGGCGCGCCGCGGCCAGCCCTTCCTTGTTGGCCGTCAGCGCCCAGGATCCAGCCTTCGGCCCCGTCGACGCCAAGGTGACGGTCATCGAATTCTTCGACTTCCGCTGCCCGGGCTGCAAGGCGACGGCGCCGGACGTCCTGCGCCTGATGCAGGCCCACCCCGATGTGCGGTTCGTCTTCAAGGACTGGCCCATCCTCGATCGCGGCGCCGACGACGTCTCGCACTACGCCGCGCGCGCCGCCCAGGCCGCGCATCGCCAAGGCAAATACCTGGCCGTGTTCCGCGCCCTGATGGCTGAACCCGCGCTGAGCAAGGCCGGCGTCGACCGCATCCTTGCGGCCAATGGCGTCGCGGCGCCCGCGGCGCAGGCCGCAATGTCGAGTCCGGAAACGGCCCGCCATCTGGCGGACGTGCAGACCTCGGCCGCGGGCCTCGGCCTGCTCGGCACGCCGACGTTCTTCGTCAACGGCCGCGCCAATCCAAGCATCCAGCCCGCCGACATCGACCGCGCCATTCGGGCGGCAAAAGCGGGCTGAGCTCGCCCGCCGGCCCTAGCCGACCGCCCCGACGCAGCCTTCGTCCCCGCCGACCGGCAGGACCGCGTCGGTCAGGGACAGCGTCCAGCCGTGGTGGGTCGCCAGGCCGCGCCGGCGAATGCCGCCGCCGTCTCCGGCGTCGCCGCCGGCGTCGACCAGGACGCGCCGGCCCGTCGGTAGCGCCGCCGGATCGATCCGCCCGACCGCCAGCGCCGTCGGCGTCGCGCCGCCGAAGCCATCGAACACGCTCAACATCGACCAGTCGCGGCGCAGGCCGATCCACCAGGCGCTGTCGGCGTTGACCGCCAGCACGGCGACGCCGTGGCCCTCCGCGGCCCAGGCCAGGGCGGTCTCGGGATCCCGGACAGCGCGCATGTCGGCGGCGGCGCCGAAGCGCAGGCGGGCGCCGTCGAAGGCGCGGGTCGGTTCGATCGGCGACCAGACCTGAACCTTGATCCGGCCCTGGCGCGCGAGACCCCAGCCGACAATCTGACGC
The DNA here is from genome assembly GCF_037626195.1 of Brevundimonas sp. BR2-1. Taxonomy (NCBI): domain Bacteria; kingdom Pseudomonadati; phylum Pseudomonadota; class Alphaproteobacteria; order Caulobacterales; family Caulobacteraceae; genus Brevundimonas; species Brevundimonas sp. BR2-1. The sequence goes on from NZ_JARKMV010000001.1 coordinate 120,456, forward strand.
CAGAGAGACTCCACGGCCTCGCGGTTGTCCGGGCTGGCCCTGGCGAGCATCCGCGTCAGCACGGCCTGCTCGCGGTCGGGACGCAGCTTCACATGGGGCCCGGCGGGCGCGTCCTTGGCCTGCCCGACGCGGGCGGCGATGGCGAGGCGGCGCTCGAACAGGGCCAGCAATTCGTCGTCAAGGTGGTCGATCTCGTGACGCAGGGCCGCGAGGGCCATGTGTTCAGGCGAGATGTCGGTCACGGGCGCAACGCCCGGTGAAGGCCAGACTTGCTGGAGGGCGGGCTTGGTACTGGAATGGGACACGGGAGAGGACTTTCGATTTCGATCACGGCGATGAGGGGTTTTGCGAGCCGCCGCCCCGTTGCGGGGCGGTCGCCGGCGAGGCCGTCAGGACGATGTCCCCGACGCCTCAGCCGGCGTATCGAAAGCCGTAGAAATACAGGTCCGCAGCCGCGAAAACGCGGGCGAATGCAGTCGCAGCGATGGCTTGCGAGCGAACCATGGGCCTCAAAGGCCGCATGGATCGTGCGACGTCAACCCGGGTTGGCGCTCAGGAGGACAAATCGCGTCAGATTATCCTCGGAATCCTGGATATCGTTGCGCAGGATCGACAGATCATAAACCTCGGCCGCGCGGGTGGGGGCCACGGCGGCGCGAGTCAGGTCCCCGGCTTCGGCCACTGCGCGGGCGGCGCCGGCGGTGTCGAAGGCCTCTACCGGCGTCAGGCCCAGGGCCGCGAGGGATTCGGGGCACTGGCGCAGGGCGACGGGATGGCTCTCGGCCGTCTTCACGCTGCGCAGGGTCGCGCCCGGAGGCGCCATCAGGGCCAGCCGGATCGGACGCCAGACTTCGGAAACGACCTTCAGGCCGGCGGCTTCGATCAGGGAGGCCGCCGGCTCGACCCGGCCGATGGTCGTGTTCTCGACCGGGATCAGGGCGCAACCGACCTCGCCCGCCTTCAAGGCCGCTATGGCCCCCTCGAACGAGTCATAGGGGACGGCCTCATCCCAGGGGCGCAGATCCAGACAGGCCTCGTGGCTGAAGGCTCCGGGCGCGCCCTGATAGGCGCAGCGGCCGCCAACCTCGTCGCCCGCGGGTCTGCCGACGCCGTCCATCCTAGGCCGCCTCCGATCGCGACCGGCGGCCGGCCTTCAGCCGCTCGGCGACAAGGAAGGCGAGCTCAAGCGACTGGTCGGCGTTCAGGCGCGGGTCGCAATGGGTGTGGTAGCGGCTGGACAGGTCGTCTTCGGTCAGGGCCTGGGCGCCGCCGAGGCATTCGGTGACGTTCTGGCCGGTCATCTCGAGGTGGACGCCGCCGGGGTGGACGCCCTCGGCCTCGGCCACGTCGATGAAGCCGCGGACCTCGGCGAGGATGCGTTCGAACGGCCGGGTCTTGTAGCCGTTGCCGGCCTTCAGCGTGTTCCCGTGCATGGGGTCGATCGACCAGACCACACGCCGGCCCTCGGCCTTCACCGCCTTCATCAGACGCGGCAGGCGGTCGCCGACCTTGTCCGCGCCGAAGCGGCCGATCAGGGTCAGGCGTCCGGGCGTATTGTCCGGGTTCAGGGCGTCGATCAGCGGCAGGAGATCGTCCGGCTCCATGGTCGGCCCGCACTTCAGGCCGATCGGGTTCCTGATGCCGCGGGCGAACTCGACGTGGGCGCCGTCCAGCTGGCGGGTGCGTTCGCCGATCCAGACCATGTGAGCCGAGGTGTCGAACCATTCGCCGGTCGCCCCGTCCAGACGGGTCAGGGCGCTTTCCAGGTTCAGCAGCAGGGCTTCGTGGCTGGTGAAGACCTCGACCCGCGACAGGTCAGGATGGCTCTCCGGCGTGACGCCGACGGCCTCCATGAAGGTCAGGGCCTCGGTGATCTTGTCGGCCAGCTCGCGGTATTTGTGGCCATAGGCGCTGTCGGCCGCGAACCCCATGGTCCAGCGGTGGATGTTGTACAGGTCGGCGTAGCCGCCGCCGGCGAAGGCCCGCAGCAGGTTCAGCGTCGAGGCCGACTGGTTGTAGGCGCGCAGCAGGCGCTGGGGATCGGGCACGCGCTCTTCGGGCGTGAAGGCCATGCCGTTGATGATGTCGCCGCGGTAGCTGGGCAGGGTCTCGTCGCCGATGGTCTCCAGCGAGGAGGAGCGCGGCTTGGCGAACTGGCCGGCGATGCGGCCGACCTTCACCACCGGCTTGCCGCCGGCGAAGGTCAGGACCACCGCCATCTGCAGGATCAGGCGGAAGGTGTCGCGGATGTTGTCGGTCGAGAACTCCTTGAAGCTCTCGGCGCAGTCGCCGCCCTGCAGCAGGAAGGCGTTTCCGGCCTCGACCTCTGCCAGTTTGGCGGTCAGGTGACGGGCCTCGCCGGCGAAGACCAGCGGCGGCAGGGCGCGCAGTTCGTCCTCGACCCGGCCCAGGGCGGCCATGTCCGGATAGTCCGTCGGCATTTGCACGACGGGCTTTTGTCTCCAGCTATCGGGGGTCCAGCGCATACTCATGCCCTGAGAATAGGCGTTCGCACCGTCCGGGACAACGAAGGCCATGTCGCAGCGATGAAATGGCGCCGGGCCCGCCCGGCCCGCTCCCGAAAACACAGTCTACAGCGTCTGCTCAGTCTGTTCGATCGGTCTGCGAGGGAGACGCTGCGGACATCCATGCAGCCCGGCACACTGGTACGTCACTATCGCACGCACCCTACCCTGCCGACGTATTGGTCGATTGCTTTTCCTTCAGCGTGACCAGTTCCTCGGCCATCGTCGGATGGACCGCACAGGTGGCGTCCCACTGGGCCTTGGTCAGACCGGCCTTCACGGCGATGGCGGCCAGCTGGATCATCTCGGGCGCTTCGGGCCCGACGATGTGGACGCCGACCACTTTCTGACTCTCGGCGTCGACGACCAGCTTCATCAGCATCCGCTCGTCCGAACCGGTGAAGGCGTATTTCATCGGCCGGAAGCGGGTGACGTAGACGTCGACGGCGCCCGGGCAGGAGTGCCGCGCCTCGCTCTCGGACAGGCCCACGGTTCCGACCGGCGGCTGGCTGAAGACGGCGGTGGCGACGGCCTCGTAGTCGAAATGCTGCGGGTTATTGCGGAAGACCGTCTCGTGGAAGGCCACCGCCTCGCGGATGGCGACCGGAGTCAGGTTCATCCGGTCGGTGACATCGCCGATGGCCCAGATGTTGTCGGCGGTGGTTTTCGACAGAGTGTCGACCTGGATCGCGCCCTTGTCGTTCAGGGCCACGCCCGCCGCTTCGAGCCCGAGGTCCTTGACATGCGGGACGCGACCGGTGGCGAACATGACCACGTCGGTTTCGATCTCCATGCCGTTCTCGAGCTTGTTGACCAGGCCTGTTGCGGTTTTCTCGATGGCCGAATGCTGGCAGCCGAGGATGACCTTGATCCCGCGCTTCTCGATCTCGCCGGCCAGGTGGGCGCGCACGTCGTCGTCGAAGCCGCGCAGAATGTTTGGACCGCGATAGATCAGGGTGGTCTCGACGCCCAGACCGGCGAAGATGCCCGCGAACTCCACGGCGATGTAGCCGCCGCCCGCGATCAGGACGCGCTTCGGCAGTTCAGGCAGGTGGAAGGCTTCTTCCGAGGTTATGGCGTGTTCGACCCCCGGCAGGTCGGCGGGCATCCACGGACGGCCGCCGGTCGCGATCAGGATCCGTTCCGCCGTGATCGTCTGGTTCTTGCCGATGATCTCGACGGTGTGCGCATCCTTCAATACGGCGCGGCCGTGGACCAGATCGACGCCCGCCTTGCCCAGATTGGCGGCGTAGATGCCGGAGAGCCGGGCGATCTCGACATCCTTGGCCTGGATGAATTCGGGCCAGTCGAAACTGGCGTCGATGGTCCAGCCGTAGCCTTCGGCCGTATGGAACTGGTGGGAGAAGTCCGAGGCCATGACCATGAATTTCTTCGGCACGCAGCCACGGATCACGCAGGTGCCCCCGACCCGGAACTCCTCGGCTATGGCGACCCGCTTGCCGCCCAGCGCCGTCAGTCGCGCGGCGCGCACGCCCCCTGAGCCAGCGCCGATGACGAAGAGGTCGTAGTCCCACGATGCCGACATTTCGGACTCCACGCCCTCGCCGGCGGGAAAAGCGACGGCTCCTGTTCAAGGCGACGCCGTCCAGTTAGGCGCCCGCTTCACGATAGGCAAATATGGACCGCCCTGAAGGCCTTGGACTGATTGACGCCGTCCTGGGTCAGGCATACCGTCGCGCGATATCGACACCCAGGGGCGTAACCGATGATTGTCTTTGCCGTCGCCGCCGCGCTTTTGGCGACCCCGCTCGGGGATCCGACAGCTCTGTCCCAGCGACAAGCCGGCCCTGTGGGGCAGGCCGGCCCCGTCCAGCAGCCGGGCGCCGACGCGGAACCTGTCGAACTCGAGGATGTCGAGGTGACGGGGACGCCTCTCAACTCCCTGATCAGGAATTTCGTCAACGAGGTCGCGGCCCCGAACCGTGGACGGGGTCTCGCGCGGTGGGACAAGAGACTTTGCATCGGCGTGGTCAATCTGAGGACTGAACCGGCGCAATATATAGCCGATCGCGTCTCGACAATTGCGGAGGACATCGGGCTGGAGGCGGGCCAGCCCGGGTGCACGCCGAACGTCATCGTCGTCGCATCGGACAATCCCTCCGCCCTTGCACGGGAAATGGTCGAGGAACGGCGCCGCGCCTTTCGTATGGGCGGGTCGGGCATGGACCGCGGCGGCGCGGCCTTGCGCGCCTTCGAAGCATCGGAGGAGCCCGTTCGCTGGTGGCAGGTCAGCATGCCGACGAATTCCGAAACCGGCGAACGGGCCGTACGCATCCCGGGGGAATGTCAGGGCTCCTGCTCGTCTCCGCTGGACTCGGCGCCGATCATCAACGTCTTCGCGGCTTCGCGGCTGACGACCCAGATCGTCGACACCATTTTCCGGACCATCGTCATCCTGGATGTGAACCAGGTCGACAAGGTCTCGCTGCAGCAATTGGCGGACTATGTGGCCATGGTGACGTTGGCCCAGATCGACCCCGAAGCGGAGACCCGTCAGTATGCGTCGATCCTGAACGTGTTCGAAACGCCGGACGCCGCGGCCGGGCTGACTGACTGGGACACGGCCTATCTGCAGGGTCTCTACGACGCGCAACGGACCCTGAAGAACGGTCGGGCGGGCCGCTCGGAGATCGTCTCCTCAATCCGTCGGGCGCACGGAGAGTTGCAGGAGCAGGAGACGGACTGACTCGCCCGGGGGCCGATCGCCGGTTGATCAGGGGGCGAGCACCTCGACCCCGTCGTCCCTGCCGATAATCGCCTCATCGGCGAGGTCGAGGAACAGGCCGTGTTCGACCACGCCGGTGATCAGCTTCAGGTCGTCGGCCAGCCGCACAGGGTCGTGGATCACACCGCATTTCGCGTCATAGATCAGGTTGCCGCCGTCGGTGCGGACCAGTCCGCGCTCGGCGGTCCGGACCCGGGCGGGCATGGCGATCTCATGGTCGGACAGCACGTCGGCGATGCGATTGGCGGTGGTCTTGTGGCCGAAGGCGACGACCTCGATCGGCAGGGCGAAGGCGCCGAGCGTCTTCACCACCTTGGCGGCGTCGGCGATGACCAGGCAACGGGCCGAGGCCTCCCAGACCAGTTTCTCGCGCAGCAGGGCCGCGCCGCCACCCTTGATCAGGGCGAGGCCGGGACCGACCTCGTCGGCGCCGTCGACGGTCAGGTCGATGCGGGGTGTATCCTCGAGGGTGGAAAGCGGCAGGCCCAGCTCGCGGGCCAGTTCGGCTGTGGCCTCGGAGGTGGGAACGCAGCGCAGGTTGGCGAGGTCGCGGGCGGCGAGCGCCTTGACGAACCAGGCGGCGGTGGAGCCGGTGCCGAGGCCGACGGTCATGCCCGCCTCGACGCGGAGGGCGGCGGCTTCGCCGGCGCGTTTCTTCTGATCGTCCGCGCTCATTTTGCTTTCAACGCCTTCTTCGCCCGCATTTTTTCCATGAAGCGCCCGGCCCAGCCGGTCTTGGCCTGCTGCTCGCCGCGAGCCAGAGCAAGATCACCCGGCGCGACGTCGCGGGTAATGACGGAGCCGGAACCCACCATCGCCCCCGCCCCGACGGTGACCGGCGCGACCAGCGAACTGTTCGAGCCCACGAAGGCCCCCTCGCCCACCGTGGTGCGGTGTTTGAAGAAGCCGTCGTAGTTGCAGAAGATCGTGCCGGCGCCGATGTTGGCCTTCGCACCTACCTCGCCGTCGCCGAGATAGGCCAGGTGGTTGGCCTTGGCGCCCTTGCCCATACGGACGTTCTTCACCTCGACGAAATTCCCGACCTTGGCCCCCTCGCCCAGATCGGCGCCGGGACGAAGGCGGGCATAGGGGCCGACCTCCGCGCCCGAGGCGACGCTCGCCCCCTCGATATGGCTGAAGCTGCGGATGCGGGCGCCCGGGGCGATCCTCGCGCCGGGGCCGAAGACGACATAGGGCTCGATGGTCGTCCCGCCCCCGACTTCCGTATCGAACGAGAAATGCACCGTCTCGGGCGCTGGCATGGTCACCCCGGCCGCGAGGAAGGTCTCGCGCTGAACCCTCTGGAACAGGGCCTCGGCCACGGCCAGTTCACCTTGGGCGTTGACGCCCATGACGGCGTCCTCATCGGCGAAGACGGCGCGCGTCGGCGCGCCGCGCCTGCGGGCCAGTTCGACCACGTCGGTCAGATAGAATTCGCCCTTGGCGTTGTCGTTCTTCACCTCGGCGAGCAGTTCGAACAGCAGGCCGACCGGGGCGGCCATGACGCCCGAGTTGCAGGCGGTGAGGGCCAGGACCTCTGCAGACGCCTCCTTGGCCTCGGTGATGGCGGCGAGAACATCGCCCTCCATGACCAGCCGGCCGTAGGCGCCCGGGTCGCGAGCCTCGAAGCCGATCACGGTCACGCCCGCGTGCGCGGCGAAGACGGGCTCGATGTCGGCGGCGCGCAGCAACGGCACATCGCCATAGGTGATGACCACCTGACCGACGAAATCGCCCAGCACGGCCTCGGCGGCGCGGACCGCGTGGCCGGTGCCGAGCGGCGGATCCTGAACGGCGATGGCGTCCTCGCCCAGCCGTTTGACCACATGGTCGCGCACCTCGGGCGAATGGGCGCCGACCACCACCACGATCCGCTCGCAGCCCAGGGCCTCGGCCGCGTCGATGGCGTGGTCCAGCATGGCGCGGCCGCCGATCGGATGCAGCACCTTGGGCAGGGCCGATTTCATCCGCGTGCCCTGGCCGGCGGCGAGGATGATAGCGGCTCTCGGATGGGCGGTGCTGGTCATGAATCGGTCCGGCGGCTAGTCGTCGCCAGCGGTCTAGCCCATCACGGCGGCCGGCGGGAGACGCCAATGACGATGCGCGACCTCGAAGGCTGGACCCTCGCCTTCGATCTGGACGGGACGCTGATCGAGACGGCGCCCGATCTGGTTGGCACGCTGAACCGGCTGCTGGCGCAGCAGGACCTGCCGCCCGTCCCGCTCGAGTCGGCCCGCAACCTGATCGGCCACGGCGCGGTCGCCCTGCTGAGGCGGGGGTTCGAGGCGGCCGGCGCCCATTGGGATGAAGCCGCCTCCCCAAGCCTGCTCAAGGCCTTCCTCGCCGACTATCTCGAGCATATCGCCGACCACAGCACGGCCTATCCGGGATCGGTCGAGGCGCTGGACCATCTGGCGGCGCGCGGCGCCGTCCTGTGTGTGGCGACGAACAAGCCCACCGATCTGGCCGTCGCCCTGTTCGACGCCATAGGCCTGTCCGACCGTTTCGCCGTCATCTGCGGCCCGCAGTCGGTGACGGCGAAGAAGCCGGACGCCGCCCATATTCGCGAGACGGTGCTTCTGGCCGGCGGCGACCCCCTCCGGGCCATTATGGTGGGCGACAGCATCACCGATCTGGACGCCGCCCGCGCGACCGGCGTGCCCTGCATCCTGACGACATTCGGTTATACCGACATCCCGGCCGCCGAACTGGGCGCGGACGCCATGATCGCCCATTTCGACGAGCTCCCGGCCGTGATCCAGCGGCTGATCGCCTGATCTGACGTCTTGCGTGGGGCGTATGACCGGGCTATGTCGCCGCCTCCGCGATAGATGGATGCGTAGCTCAGCGGGAGAGCACCTCGTTCACACCGAGGGGGTCACAGGTTCAATCCCTGTCGCATCCACCACTTTTCCTGAACAAAAACATACATCTGGCGGAGAGCCACCCTCCGCATACGGATGATTTTTTGGGCAAAATCGAGTTAGTGGGGCAGTAGTGGGGCAGTCGCCGCGCAAAGCTACCGCCCGAAACGAGACAAAGCGCCCTGAAAAGCATTGATTGGAACCGAGACCGGGGCTGATTCGACCCCGCTCGGCCGCGGCCTTTTGCAGGGCGTTTCATCCAAATCCGTCTCCCGGCCTCCATCCACCGCGACCCGCTATCGAAAGAGCTCCCATGGCGTTGATCCCGGACCATCCCAACGACGCCGGAACCTGGACCCGCCTGGAGGGTCGGGAGGGGTTCGCGCTTTGGCGTCGCGAGCGTCTGACGTTGGCGCCGGTCACGATGTACTATGTCGTCGCGCCGCCCCGGCAGAGCGAGATTCTCTACGACGAAGCCAAGGCCCGCCTTCGCTTCAACGAACTCGCTGGCGTTTCCGGCCGAGAGACAGCCCTTTAAGGAAGGCTTCGCAGACGCGCGATCCGCCGGCGGTTCCGGCGGCCGGCTCCAGACCCTCAGCCCTGGGCGGCGGCAAATGGATTGGCGAAGACCCGGCGCGCGATGAAGATGCCCGTGATAGCCACGCCTGGAAATCTGCGCGACAGGATCGTGTGGGCCGCCCGAAAATGGGTGCCGGCCGTCAGGACGTCGTCCAGAATTCCGATCTGGCCGAAGGGCGCGACGGCAAGAGACTCGTCAATCTCGTAGGCTCCCAGGAGATCCTCGACCGTGTTTCGAACGCTCCCCGCTTCATGAGAAGCGGTCATGGACCGGGTTTGGCGGATGAGCCGGCGAACATCAGCGGCAGGCTGGATCGCCGCTGCCATGTCGAACATACGGTCGTCGTAAGCCGGGTCGCCCACCATTTTCGAGGGCGGAATAGGGACGATGACGGACTGCCGGATCCAGTCGTGGTTCAGCGCCTTTCCGAGCGCGCCGGCGCACTTCCCGATCGCTTCCCGCTTGTAGCCAAGCTCGGCCGCTGATGCCGTGGGCTTCTTCTTGAGATTGGAAATCAGGGAGTTCGCCTTGCTGTACGAATAGCCCTGCCCCGACGTGAACTCGAGGAGGTACAGGCAGGCGTCCGCCGGCGTCAGGTGGTAGTGATCGCCGCGGTTGCTGTCATCGATCTGCCTGAAGCGGATCGTCATGCAAGGGCGTTCCAGATGTCATCCATCGAGCGAACGCGAATGGCGCCCAGGTCTGCGAACCTCCGGGGCCACGTCAGCTTCAGCGACGGGTCGAAACAGCTGTCGAGGATGAAGAGCTTGCGGCCCTGGTGAAGGGCGGCGCGTGCCTGAGTGAGGGTCCCGGACGTGTCGCTCGCCTCCACGATAACGGTGCCCTCGGTGAGGGCGCTCATCGTCACATTTCGCTCGGGGAAGAACAGGCGATTCTGCTGGGGCCCCTGTTTGCCGTAGCGCAACAGCGGCACCTGCGAGATCAGCAGATGATCCGTGGCGATCTGGTCCTGAAGGTCCCTGTTGGCTTTCGGATAGTACTGTCCAAGCGGTGTTCCGATGACGGCGATAGTGCGGCCACCGCATCCCAAGGCGGCGGTGTGCGCCGCGCGGTCGATACCCTCTGCCAGCCCGGACACGACGGTGAAGCCACGCTCAACCAGGCCTTTGGCGATCTGGGCTGCACGTTGGGTGCCCTGCTCTGTGGCTTTCCGCGCCCCTACGACCGCGATGGAGCGGGTCTCGGTGAGCTCCCATGCCCCCTGGTAGTAGAGGACTTCGATCGGGTGGCGCGCGTCGCGAAGCCGTTCGGGATAGTCGCCGGCATGGTTGATCCGGACGCCGAACCGATGGACGCCCGACTTCTTGAGCCGGGCGAACACCTCGTCCGCAGCCGCCTCGGCGGCGGAGCGGGACACGAAATCGGACGGAAGAGCCGACGGGTCCCGAGCGAAACGGTCTGCGAGCGTCTTGAAGGTCGCGCCCTGCTCCAGCCACAACGATTCGTACGCGCCCAGCTCGAGGCGCGGCGAAATCGGCGCCAGGGCCGCTCCATCTGCACGTAATGCCAGGTTCATTCTGAAGTCCGTTTGACAGAGATTGAATCAACTGTCCCGAAGGATCAACGCCTGAGGTCGGTGAGCGTCACATTATGCTGCGCCGGATCAGGGCGGGCACGTCTTAGGAACGCCCTCCAGGACCGAGGCGAGCGCTTTTCGGGCAGCGGACGTTGCGAAAGGTCAGTTCTAGACGTCCGGCGGCGCCAGCGGCGATCTCCGCTCAGGGCGGTCGTAAGCGGACATTGGCCCGGCGGGCCGGTTCGTAGGGCCTGCCGGCGTCCGCTAAATGGCGAGCTCCCAAGCGCGAGGCAGAACCCTGGTCGACACGGTTCACGGATCAGATCGGCATCGGCGCGCCCTGGTCGCGCCTGAGCGCCTGCCAATAGTCTGCAGGCGCCGGCGTGCCGTCATGCGTCTCGATGACCAGGGCCGGGTTCGGCATCGTCAGCCGGGCGTGACGCGGACTCTCGCAGAAGGCATAGGCGCGCGCCCACGTCGTGATGGCGGCCTCCGTCGTCTCCTCCGAGCAGGCGGCGCTCACGCGCTGGCAGAATTCGAGCGACCGCACCAGGATGGAGGGGTCGTTCCGCCGCGACAGGGCGCGCAAGGCGTCGAGGTAGTCTTCCCTGAACACCGTCGGGATCACGATGCGGGACAGGCCGCCGGCCATGAGCTCCTTCGTCATCATGATGCGGCTCAGGCGCCCGTTCCCGTCATTGAAAGGATGGACGTCCGACAGCAGGAAATGGACGAACACGGCGCGCGAGAACGGGTCCTTCAGGGTCTCGAGTATCGATACGCCCTCCCGCAGGGTTCCCTCGACGCGGTCAGGGGCGACGAAGGTCGTATCCCCGGCCTTGTTGGTTCGCGTCTTGAACTGACCCGGCCGGACCGACGGCCGGGCGTCCATCAGGATCCGGTGCCGCTCCTGGATCTCGGCGAGAAAGGCGTCCGCCCCGCGGGGCACGGCCGCGCGCGGCCCCAGATCGACGAGCTGGAGATAGGCGCCCAGGACGTCGTGCCCGTCTTCCGGCCGGGCATCGGGCATCTTGCCTTCGAAGACGATCTCGACGGCCTCGCTGACGGCGAACTCCGTGCCTTCGATGAAGTTGGAGAAATAAGCCTCCATGAACGCGCCGCTCGTCTTGCGGCCGGGCGTCGCGTCCCGATCGGCGATCGACAGGGGGGCGCGGGCCTGAAGATGATCCGCCAGGGTCACGAGGCGACCGACGCAGGCGGGGTCCAGAGGCGCGCCGGCGGCGCGGGCCCGTCCCTGGACCGTGCTGAGCTTGTCCTGGCGGGTCCGCAGCAGCGCGCCGATCAGACCGTTCAGGACCTCGAATTCCTTTTCCCGCTGGAGGACGGGCGCCAGAACCCGGGCCTGGTCCCGGATATGGTTCAGGCCCTCTTCGCCGTGGGTCGAGCACAGACTTTCAAGAGCGGCTTCGACCCCCGCCTTGCCGAGGGTGCGGGCCGGTCCATTCCGGGCGCGCGACGGACTGAGGTTGTCGAGCAGCTTTCGGACCGGTCCGGCCAGCCAGGAGCCCAGATAGGGGATGTCGCCGTCGACGGGTCCAACACCCTGGCGGATGTGAATCTCAAGACCCGGGAGGGTGATCACATCGCGGGTCCGCGGCGCGCTGACAAAGACGTGGCCGACCCCGGTCGGCGCGCCGCTGGAGCGGTCCCTCCACGGCTGGCTTTCCATGCCCGTCCGGTCGGTGGCGACGCCGTCGGGAACGAGCCTGCCGAGGATGGTCGACCATTTTCGACGCACGACGGCGTCGACCGGCTCGGCGCCGGGTTCGACATAGACGCCGGTCGCGATGCGAACGAGCTTGCCGCCTTCATGATCGCGGCGGATCTTCCTGTCGGTCGCTTCGCTGCCCGAAGGCGTGAAGAGGATGTCAGCCATGACCGTCTCCCAAGACCGCGCGAAATACAGGAAATGTCCGCCACGGTCCCTTAAATCGCAATAATGTCCGCCATCGTCACTTAACGTAGTTTCACTTAAGATGCCAGCCAAAGGCCAAATGTCCGTAAAACTCCCTTATCGTGCTGAAATGTCCGTCAGCCTCTCTTTGTGCGACTGCGATGGGCAAAATCCGCAGGGGCGGCCTCTAAACCCGTCGCCAGGCCCTTCGCCCTAGAATCCGAAATCGATCTGGTCGGCGGAGGCCTGCCGTTTCCGTCGGGGCGGGGCCGCCGGCGTCACAGGGCTTGCAGCCTCCGGCACGACGTTCGCCGGGGCGGCAGCGGCCTTGTCGGGCTGACGACGGGGCGATCGCGCGGTCTGGATGAGCTTGGGCTCCCGGGGCCGGGCCAGCGGTCTGGGACAGGGGAGCCCGCGGGTCTTGCGTGTCGCCTTCCAGGCGGTCAATTCGCTTTCCCACCAGCCGACCCGATTGGGGGAGATGCGCACGGGTTCGGGAAAATCCCCGACCTGTTGCAGACGCCACGCGGTGGACCGGCTGAGGCCCGTGACGTCGCGGACCCGATCCCAGGGCAGCAAGCGGTCTTCCGGCCCGCCCGTCTCGACCGGCCCGCCTTCAGGTTCGAACGTCACGACGCGCCTCCGAACATCCGGTCGGCCGCCGCCTCGAACACCTGACAAAGCACTCGGGCGTCGGTCGCGGCGTCCACGCAGTCGCGCGCCGCCCATCGCCGGGCCACATCCTTGATCGCGAAGCTGGCGGCCGGGTCCGCCAGCAGACCGGCGACCGTCGGCGGCGGCGGCGGCGGCAGCGTTCTGATCCCATGGTCAGCCACGGCGGCGCCCTCTCGCCGCCGGCGGCGCGGCGGTGCGGACGTCCGTGATCTGCGATCGCGCCCACTCCCGCAGCAGGCCGCGCGGATAATGGGGCCTGGACCGCACGTGACGGCAGGGCGGACCGCCACCGCCGGTCGACCACAGCCGCGCGAGGGTGGACGGCTTCAGCCGGATGCCGAACTGGGCCAGGAAGGCCGACGCCTCCGCCCGCGTCAGCAGGTCCTCGTCCCCGCACGTCGGGACCCCGGGTCCGGCCTCCGTCCCCGTTTCCCCGATCATCGCCCCGCTCCGCGCGGGCGACACTGGGTCGAGCTGGTGATCCCCTGCCCCGCCGTCAGCGCCAGGTAACAGTCCACGACCGTCGCTACATAGGCCTGGGTCTCGGCTATATCCGGCACTCGCCCCAGCCGCGCGACGCGGGCCGGACCCGCATTGTAGGCCGCCAGCGCGAGCCGCAGATCACCGAACCGCCGGATCTGACGCGCCAGATAGTCCGCGCCGCCGCGCAGGTTCTCGACGGGATCGAAGCGGTCGCGGACCCCCAGCTCCACGGCGGTGCCCGGCATCAGCTGGGTCAGTCCTCCCGCGCCCACCGGCGACAGGGCGTCGGGCCTGTAGGCGCTCTCGGTCACCACCAGGGCGTGGAGCAGCTTGGGATCCAGGCCGTGCCTCGCCGCGGCCGCGGCGACGGCCTCCTGGAAAGGCTGGCTGAGGGGTGCGATCCACGCCGCTTCAAGGCTGTCCGGGACCTCCTCGGCGACCGCCTCGGCGGGCCGGCCGAACAGATCGCCGCCGGCGTCGCGCCAGTTCACGGCCTGGGCCGACGCCGGCCCCGCGACCGCCACCGCCATCGCGGCCAGGCAGGCCAGTTTCACCATGTCAGAACCTCCCGGTAGACGCCGTCCACCCCCGATCGCGCGACCGGCCCGAAATAACGGCTGTCGAAACTCCCGGCGGTGTCGCCCAGCAGGAAGAGCTCGCCGTCGGCCAGCCGCCGGCATCCCGCCCAGGCGGCCAGGGGCGCGCCCCGGCGATCGCGCGCCAGGGCGCGCACCCGACCGGCCGGCGTGCGGACCACGCCGTCGTCCGCGCAGACCGCGTCGCCGCCGACCGCGGCGACCCGCTTGATCAGGCGCACGTCCGCCGGCATGCCGAGCGCCGCCAGATAGGGCCGCGCCCCGGCCGGCTGCGGGATGGCCACGACGGCGCCCCGGCCGGGCTCGGCCCCCGGCCGCCTCAGATAGACGCCGCGGGGCAGGCTCGGGCTCTCGTTGACCAGCGCCAGGGCCGGGCTCCGATCGGCGACCTTGGCCGCGCCGGCCAAAAGCCCGAGGGCGGCGATCGCCCCCCAAAGCCGGACCGATTTCAGGAGCCGGGTCATGGACGGTACGGCTCCAGGATCAGGTCCCGGGTGATCATCACCCGCACCGGCGCGCCGGCCCTCAGCCGGATCGAAGGCCGGACCTCCAGCTCGCGGTCTACCAGCCGCCCCCCGACCCGGGCGCCCTCGATGGCCGCCGCGTCGCCGGCGTCGCCGAGCAGGCCGCCCGAACCCCCGTCGTCGTCGCGGGCGATCTGGCCGAGCGTGGTGATGGCGCCGGCGAACAGCGTCCCCACCAGCAGCGGCCACAGCCGCCGATCAACCTGGCCCCGGACGCCGATCGCGCCCTGCGCGTCCACGCCAGGCTCGCCGGTCAGGATCAGACTCTTGCCGTTTGGCAGGATCAACCGTTCCCAGGTGAGGAAGGCCCGCCGATCCCCGTAGGCGCTCTCGCCCTCGGACGTGCCGACCAGCCGCGTGCCCTGGGGCAGCAGCAGGTGACGGCCGCTTACGGAGTCATAGACGTTCTGCGTGACCGTCGCGATGACGGGTCCGGCGCGCGAGGTGTCCACGGCCGTCAGAAGCGCCGCGGGCACGATGGCGCCGGCCTTGAGTTCGAACGGCGAAAGCGGCGCCACGAGCGCATGGCCGTTGTAGATCGCGCCATAGTCCGGGTTGGCGACCGGCGACCGATCGCCGCCCGGCGCCGGCGCGGCCGCCCTTGAGCCCGCCGCCTGGGCTCGCGCGTCCTCGAAGAACAGCCCGGACCGCGCCGCCTGCTCGCGCGGGCTGGGTCCGCGGGCGTTCGGCGCCGACGCGGGCCGGTAGGCGGGCGCATAGGCGTCGGCGGACCGTCTGGACGGGCCCGGCGTCGCGGCGGCCTCGGTCGCCGGCGGGTGGTCCGCCGTGCGCGGCTCGGGCAGGCGATCGTAGGTCGCCGGCTGGTCCGTCACCGCTTCCGCAGGGCGGACCACGCCGCGCGCCTGGTCCTCCCGCGCCTCGGCCTGACGGGCGCGGGCGCTGTCGCGCAGTTCCGGCTGGACCACGAAGGCCCAGGCCAGGGAGCCCGACACGAGCACCGCCCCGCCGATGACGATGAGCTGGACCACGGACTTGCGCAGGCGCACGGCGTGGGGGCGCGGCGCCCGGGTGCTCAGGCCCGGCGCCGGCTCCTTGGGCGCAACGTCGGGCCGGGCCGTGTGGACAGGATCGAGGTTGGTCATGACCGGGCTCCTGCGAGACGGCGAATGCGGACGATCTGGGGCCGGCGGCCGCCCAGGCGAAGCTCGGCCCGGTCGAACACCCGGTCGACGACATAGAGGCCGCCGACCTGCCGGTAGTTGACCATCTGGGCCTCTCCGTCGGGGGCGATGACGAACAGGACAGGCGCCTCGTCCACCTGAAGGTCCGCGTCGAAGGTGATGAAGGTCCGCCGGCCGTCGTTGAACACCGAGGTCGGGGTCCAGCGCGGACGCCGGCCCTGGGGATCGATCCGGTAGCGGGCGTCGAGTTCGCCCTCCGGCATCACGACGGGCTCGCCGCCGCGCGCCGGGACGGACGCCATGGCGGCCTCCGGGGCGCCGCCGGCGAGGATCGCGTCCGTGTCCCAGGCGACGGCGGCATTGAATGCGTCGGTCGCGCCGCTTTTCAGATCAATGAGATAGACCCGTCTGTTCGTCGTCAGGACGAGGTTTGTCTCCAGGCCCCGCTCGAGGGGCTTGAGCAGCACATGGGTCCGCTGGCCCGCCCCCTCGCCGGAGACCGCCTCGCCGATCTGCCAGCGCACGGTGTCCCCCGCCGCCTTGGCCACGAGGGTCTCCCCCGGCGCCAGGGTCAGGGTGGTGACGCGAAGAGGCGCGGTCCAGATCTCGAACACGCGTCCGGGCGACCAGGTGAAGACCTGGACCCCGCCGACGAAGGCGTCCTGGCGGGACGGCGCGCGCGCCGTCGCATTGGCCGCGGCGATGGCTTGCCGCCCGGTCGCGCCGGCCGGCACATTCCGTGCGTCTGATGGGACCGTCGCGGCCGGCGCCGCGCGGACGGGCGCCGCCTCATAGGCCCGCTCCGTCGGCGAGCGGCCTTGCGGACCCTCGGCCACCGCGAGGGCCGGTTCGGGTTCGATGACCGGCGTCGATGCCAGGACGTCCATGGGCGTCGAAGCGGTCGTGCGCCCCATCAGGGCGGCCGCCGGCCGCAGGCCATCGCGAAAGACCGCGCAGCCGGACAGCGACAGGCCCAGGGCGGCCAGGATCAGGAGGCGTCGGGGGTCCATGATACGTCCTCGATTTTCAGTCCAAGGGGGTTCTTCATCAGCTCGGCCTCCGTGCGGGGCGGCTGGATCGTGGTGGTGATCAGGGCCCGCCAGCGTTCGGCCCCGGCCGACTGGCCGTTGACGAAGCGGGTCTCGCGCCATTGCAGGTCGAAGGTCCGGTCCGTCCGGCGGACCACGTTCAGGATCTCGACATTGACCGCTTCGCGCCCGACCTCGGCGAACGGGTCGTGGGTCTGGGCCCAGGCGTTGAGAAAGGACGCCGCCCTGGGCGTCATCAGGTCATAGGCCCGGAGCCAGTTCTGGCGGATGACGATGGGATCGATGCTCTTGGAACGGACATCGCGAACCCAGCCGGCCAGGGCGTGACCGATCTGGGCCTCGTTCGGTTCATAGCGCCCGCCGATGGCGGTGATCCTCTGGGTCTCGCCCCAGTCGGACACCTCCACCACGAAGGGCTTCACCACGGCCCGGTCCGCCTGGACCCACCAGCCGGCGCCCAGGAAACCAGCCAGCGCCAGATTGGCCAGGGCGATGCGGCGCCAATTGCGCGCATGGGCCAGGGACAGGCCCATCCGGTCGTCCCAGACCTGGCCGGCGCGCTGGTACGGCGTCTGGTCGGGCGCGGACGCCAGGGCCCGCCGGGGCCGGAAGAAGGGGTGCATCTCAGGACTCCTCGGTCTTCAGATTGGGCGACAGGACGCCGCTGGTTTCCCCGGCCGGGAGCAGACCGCGGCCGGTGTTGGCGACGAAGAAGGCCTGCAGGGCCGCGGACCGCCCCCGCGGGCCTCCGCCCGTGGCCGTCGCCGGCCTCGACGCGGCCCGGTGAAAGTCCGCCCTGGCGGCCTGGGCCTCCCCGGCAATCGTCCCGGGCGAACGGCCTGGCGCGTCCTTCGAGGCCCCCGGCCCGCTCGCCGGCGGGGTTTCGTCCGCGGCCGTTCCGTTCGCGGCGCTGTCCGACGCGGTCTGCGGTCGCCAGGCGACGGCGCGCTCGCCGACACCGCTCGTCCCCGCCGAGGCGGTCACGGCTCCGCCTGACGAACGGCGCGGACCGGACGGCGGCGGGTTGTCGTTCGAGGGCTTCGGCGTCGACGGGCCCTGCGGGTTCGGCGGCGCGGGCGGGCGTCCCGACCCGGCCCCCGCAGCGGCGCGCGCGGGTGCGGCGAGGCGGGCGGCCCCGCCGGCCGCCATGGCGCCGGCGCCGGCGATCCCTGCCCCGGCCAGGGCGCCGCCCCCGCCGACGGCCAGCGCTCCGGTGAGCGCCGCGCCGGCGCCCAGCGCCGGTCCTCCGGTCACCAGGGCCGAGGCCAGGTTGGGGATGAACAGAGCCAGCATGGCCAGCAGGATGGCCGCCACCAGGATGGTCAGGGCTTCGTAGATATCGGGATTGGCCGAGGGCTGGAGCTGATCGAAGATCGTCCGCGCGCCGGAAACCACGATCGCCAGGGCCAGGACCTTCAACCCGGACGAGACGACATAACCCAGCGGCCGTTCGGCGAGGAAGGCGGACTTGTTCCAGATCCCGAACGGCAGGAGCACGAAGCCGCCCAGGGTGACGATCTTGAACTCCAGCAGGGAGACTATGATCTGCAGGGCCAGCACGGCGAAGGCCAGCATGATGCCGATCATGGCCAGGCCCAGGATCAGGGCGTCCGCCATGTTGCCGACGACGTCGAGCGGATTGTCGACCGGCGCGGGCGTCTCCCCGAGCGCCTTCACGATCTCCCAGCCCTGGGCGAGGATAGCCCCCGGGTTGAGGAACTCTTGCCGGCTCAGGGAGCCGCCGCCAGCCGTCAGCCCCAGCTCCAGAAAGCCGGCATAGAGGGTCTCGGACAGCCGCTGCCAGTCGTTGATCAGCCAGGCGAAGGCGCCGATCAGCAGCACCTTGCCGAAGCCCGAGGCCAGCACCTCCCGGTTGGAGGACAGCGCCCACTGGATGCCGGTCAGGGCGACGACCAGGACGATGAGGAGGCCGAACACGCCGTTGACCGAACCCTGGAGGGCGTCGAACCCGGCCGAGATGGTGTCGGAAAACACCACCATCAGCTCGTTGGGCGTTTCCACTCCGACCGTCATCGCCCCGCTCCCTCAGTCGTTCGCGTGAGACAGGGGATCGAAGCGCGGCGCGGCCGGCGCGGCGGCCTGACGGCCCCACCGCTGGCGCCGGGCGGCGTCTCCGGAGGCGCGGTCCGCCGCGTCGCGCGCCGTGGCCTCGGCCATCAGCCGGGACTGGGCCAGCATGATGGTGCGCAGCGCCGCCAGGTCTTCGGCCAGCACGGCCAGAAGCTGGTTGGACGACTGGACCGCCGCCGTCTGGCCGGTCGCCGCCTGGCTGGCGGAGAGCGCCCCGGCCAGCCTCTGCGACCGGCCCTGCCCCAGCCGTTCCAGCTCGGCGGCCGTCCGCGCCACGTCCTCGGCGGTGCGCCGGGCGTTGGCCGTGCGCGCCTCGCCCTGCTCCAGCAGGCTCAGCATGTCCGAGCCGGACAGGTCGTCGGGGTATAAACTCCGGAACTGCTGCTCCAGACCGCTGACCGAGCTGGCGATCCCGCGCGCCGTCCGCGCCAGCTCGGCCATGTCCCGCAGCGACTGGCTGGATTGCGTCAGGTGGCTGTAGGGCGAGGCCGCCAGACTGCGCGCCTCGTTGGCGAGGCTCTCGAGCTGACGCGCCGCCTGCAGCGCATTTTCGATGTGATTGCGCGGGTCGAACACCACCTGCTGGGCCGGCGCCGGCGTGGCGCCCAGCAGGCTGACGGCGACGAGGCCGACGGCGACGATCTGGATGGACCTATTCGGCCGCGAGCGGGCCGGCGAAGGCGTCGAAAACGGAATCCACATTTTGCACTCCCTTGGCTTTGAGGAAATCGCGGGCGAAGCCGCCCGGTCGACCGTCGTCAGGTCCCGATCGCTCCAGGAGGGAGTCGATCAGGGTCTGGTCTTCCGGCGCGCTCGAGCCGCACAGGGCGAGGGCCACGCCGGTCAGACGCAGATCGAACAGCCGCCGGCCGCGCGGCTGGCGCCAGTAGTAGGCCCGCTTGGGCGTGGCGAAGGCGATCAGCTCCAGCTGGCGCCGGTTCAGGCCGAAGCCCCGGTAGAGTTCGGCGGACGACGGCTCCAGGGCGCGGGGATTGGGCAGGAAGACCTGGGTCGGGCAGCTCTCGATCAGACTGGCCGCGATCGAGGAGGCCGCCACGTCGTCCAGGCTCTGGGTGGCGAACACCACGCAGACCCGCTTCTTGCGCAGTGTCTTCAGCCATTCCCGTATCCGGGCCGCGAAGGCGGTCTCGCCGAGGAACAACCAGGCTTCGTCGAGGACCAACAGGGTCGGCCGGCCGTCGAAGCCCTGTTCGAGATGGTGGAAGAGGGCTGAGAGCACCGGCGCCACGGCCGACGGGGTCCCCATCAGGGTCTCCAGCTCGAAGGTGTCGAACCGCGTGGGCGCCAGGGTCTCGCCCGCCCCGTCCAGCAGCGCGCCGTGCGGGCCCTTCAGGGTCAAGGGCTCTAGGGCGGCGGCGACCGTCTTGTCCTGAACCAGGGCGCAGAACACCGTCAGCGTCCGCTGCGCGACCGGCGCCTCAGAGAGCGCCGACAGCGCCACCCAGATCTCTTCCCTCACCCGGGGGACCGGCTCCAGCCCCGCCAGGCGCACGGTCTCGGCGATCCATTCCGCCGCCCAGGCCCGCTCGTCCTCGCGGTCGATCCGGGCCAGCGGCTGGAGCGAAAACCGCGCCCCGGGCTCCAGCGCCCGCCAGCGGCCGCCGGCCGCCAGCGTCGCCGCGCGCGCCGACCGGCCCTTGTCGAAGAAGACCACCCGGGCGTCCCGATAGCGGAACCATTGCAGCGCCAGGAAGGACAGCAGGGCGCTCTTGCCCGATCCGGTCGGCCCGACGACCATGGCGTGGCCGACGTCGCCGACATGCAGCACCAGCCGGAACGGCGTCGCGCCGGTCGTGCGCGCCGTCGCCAGCGGCGGCCCGTCCAGGTTGGCGTCCCCGGCCGGCCCCGCCCAGACGGCGGAAACCGGCAGCAGATCGGCCAGGTTCAGAGTCGAGACCAGGGGCCGACGCACGTCAGCATAAGGCTCGCCGGGCAGAGAGCCCAGCCAGGCCTCCACCGCATTGAGATCCTCGATCCGGGCCACCAGCCCCTGCGCGTTCAGCGCCGCCTCGATCGCGCGGGCCTTGGCCGCCGCCCCCGCCTCGCTGGCGTCCAGAACGGTGACCGTCAAAGTCAGATAGCCGAAGGCGCAGGACTCCGCGCCGAGCGCCGCGAGGGCGCCGTCGCACTCTTCGGTCTTGGACGCCGCATCCGTATCGAGAAGCGGCACCTCCTCCTTGGTGATGGCCTCGCGCAACAGGACGCCGACGCCCTTGCGCTTGGCGAACCAGCGCTTCCTCAGCTTGACGATCTCCCGCTCGGCCTCGGGCTTGTCGAGGCCGATCCAGCGCGCCGTCCAGCGGTACTCGAACGGCAGGGCGCCAAGGGCATCGAGCAGTCCGGGCCGGGTCGCCGACGGCAGGCCCCGCACCGAGACCACCTTGAGCCAGCGATCGCCGAGACGGGGCGCGACCCCGCCCGTCAGGCCGGCGTCGGCGAGCCAGGCGTCGAGGAACATCGGCGTCTCCAGCGGCCGGACCGCGAAGGCCCGGGGCGAGACGCTGTCATGCAGCCAGGTCAGAAGGTCCGCGTCATCGAGCCGTTCGATCTCCGGCAGGGCGTCGGACAACAGGTCGAGCGTCGTATCGGCTTCGCGGCCGAAAGCCTCCAGCGACACCCGCCAGTCGTGGCCGCCCCTGGCCAGACCGTCGAACAGCCAGCGCTCCATGCGGCGGGTTTCGTCGGCGGGCGGCAACCAGGTCAGGGCCAGCCGGAAGTCCGTCTCGAAGGCGGGATCGGCGGTCTCGAAGCGGCTGCGTCGTTCCGCGTCGAGCAGCCAGGCGACCTCGAGGTCGAAGGCGCTCTCCGGATAGGCCGTCGCGGGACGGCGGCGCGCCTCCATATGCAGACACCAGCCCGATCCCAGCCGCTTCAGGGCGTTGTTGAGCCGGGCGCGCACCGCCATCAGCTCGTCCTCGGTCGAGGACTCCAGGTCGGGCCCGCGAAACCGGAAGGCGGCCAAGAAGGACCCGTCCTTGTTCAGGACCACCCCGGGCGCGACCAGCGCGGCCCAGGGCAGGTGGTCGGCCAGGGCGGCGGGACGGCGGCGATGTTCGTCGAGGAACCGCATCGCGCCCTCACCCGTCCAGATGACCGGGCATCGCCAGATGCCGGCGCAGAACATCGAAGAACCGCCGGTCGGACCGCGCCGCCCACAGGCCGATCGCATGGGCGACAGCCCACCACAGCAGGCCCAGCCACCAGATCCGCAGCGCCAGGCCCAGCACCAGGGCGATCGTGCCCATGGCGATCGCGTAGTCGCGCGGCATGCCGGCCATCAGCACCGGTTCGGCCAGGGCCTGGGCCACCGGCAGCTCCCACCCGTCCGGCCGCGGGTCCATCACCCGATCTCCGCGCCGCCGGCGAAGCCGAAGAAGTCGAGGAAGAAGGTCGAGGCCGCGAAAGCGATCGACAGGCCGAACATGATGCCCAGGCCGCGCCGCATCGAGGAGCCGTTCTCGCTCATGGCGATGCCGGCGCCGAAGACGACCACGGCCACGACGGCGGCGGCCTGGACCACCGGTCCGGTGATCGACTGCACCACCTGCTGCAGCGGCCCTTCCCACGGCATGCCGGAGCCTCCCGCCAGGGCCGGTCCGGCCAGCATCAGGCCGCACGTCATCGCTGCGCCGAACAGGCGGCGCCCCAGTCTCCATTGCATGATCTGCTTCCTTTGTTTCAGCGCAGGTCACCGCGCCGCGACTCATTGCAAGCAGATAAAATCCCCGCCTGTCAACGTCATTTGATCAAATAATTTCAACGACTTGTATGCGACTTGCTGACGACTTGGTTTAACTCGGCAAACGACTTTGCCAGGGTCGTGGCCATGACCTTTCCCGACCCGTCCGACGACTTTCGGCGACGTTTGACCAAACCTCGGCAGAGCCGGACTTTGGCCGGCCTCCCTTCCGATATCGACGGTTCAGAACAGCCGGTCCCGGCGATCGGGCCGTCCCTTCAACGGGGACCCCGCCTTCGGATCCGCGCGCTTCACAGAGGCGCGAACCACGGTGTCGATTCGCGGGCCTCCCTGTTGTCGATGGCGTTGGGCGCAGCCCTGACCGTGCGCCTGGTCCTCCCGGCGTTCGGAAGCGGCAGTTCGGGGCGCGGGGGAACACGCAGGGCTGCGCGCGCCATATTCCCCGGCTGGGCCTGGCGACGGCCGGCCCAGAACGAGCCCGGTCCCGGCGATCCATTGCCCAAAGCCGTGGACGGCCGTCTGCAGACGTTCCGATTGATCGCCTTAACCCTGTCGACCGCGTCAATGATCGGCCAGAAGATCGGCCAGAAGATAGGCCAGAAGATCGGCCAAACTGGCAAGGCGGAACCTTCTGTAGCCTCAAACGCCTTACATTATAGACACTGCCGGGATAAGGGTGGCGGATCACTCCGCGTGGAAAGATCGGCCAAAATGCCAGAAGTTCCCGAGTCTCCAACCCGTATCGAGCCCGCTCGTCTCGAAACGCTCCCGGCGAGGATCGCCGATCTCGTCGCCGACCTCGCCGCGCGGTCGGCGGAGCTCGGCGTGGGCCTCCATCCGAAGACCGCGCGTCACCTGGCCGATCTCGTCCGGATCATGAACACCTATTACAGCAACCTGATCGAGGGCCATAACACCCGTCCCCGGGATATCGAAAGGGCGCTGGCCGGGGTCTCCGATGCGGACAAGCGGGATCTCCAGGCGGAGGCGGTCGCCCACTATCGCGTTCAGCAGGAGATCGATCGCCTGGCCGCCGATCACATGCTCCCCGATCCCGCAGATCCCGCATTCCTGCAGCGTCTTCACCGAGACTTCTATGCGGATGCGTCCGAGGCCATGCTGACCATCAAGGGGGCTCGCCACACCTTCCTCATGACGCCCGGAGAATGGCGCCGTGGCGCCGACCAGGATGTCGAGGTGGGCGATCATCTCCCGCCCGCCTCCGAGCAGGTGCCGGCGTTCATGGCCCATTTCCATCGCCGGTTCGCCTTCCAGCCGGCGCCCGGAGAGGAGCTGATCAGCGTGGGCCCGGGCCGGTCCAGCCGGATCGTCGCGATGGCCACCGCCCACCACAGGTTTGCCTGGATCCATCCGTTTCCCGACGGCAACGGCCGCGTTGGACGGCTGATGAGTCACGCCATGGCGCATGAAGCCGGAATCGGAGCTCACGGACTGTGGTCGATCTCGCGGGGACTGGCTCGGGGCCTTGATCCGGGACCGGAAGGACGGACCGAGTACAAGCGTCACATGGCGCGAGCCGACGAGGTCCGCCGCGGGGACCGTGACGGGAGGGGGCATCTGTCCCTGACTCAACTCGAGTCCTTCACCGCCTGGTTCCTGGAGGTTTGTCTCGAGCAGGTCCGGTACATGGGAGAGTTGTTCGAACTGAACGGCCTGTCCGACCGCCTCACGAAATATGTTCTGATCTCGGGTCTCCCGGCGGAGGCCAATGCCCTGCTTCAGGAAACCCTGATCCGGGGGGAACTCGACCGCGGCGAGGCCGAGCGCGTGACCCGCCTTCCCGAACGCAGCGCCCGGCGCATCCTCAAGGAACTGACGGAACGCCAGCTCCTCGTGTCCGATACGCCGAAAGGACCCGTCTCGCTTCGCTTCCCGGCCGATACGCTCGACGTCCTGTTTCCACGCCTCTACGCCTAGCGATCACGGACGCGGGGCCGGGTCGCCGCGCGGGATCAGGCCAGCTGACGGCGACGCCGCCTTGCGCCGGCATGATTGGACTTTTGTCTTCATCCCTTCTCCCCAGACCCGGCCAAGGTTCCAAGGCTGGTCGTTTGGCAATACGGGAGTTTGAACACTCCGGGTGCTCAAACAGCGGGTCTGGAAAAGCCAACATCGCCTATCTGAGTTTCGGCAGGGCTTCGTCGGCATGACGCCGGAGCCGGTCAGCCTCGTCGAACTGATCGCCGCGCGCGAAGCCCTCATCACGATCATCGTCGATGATATGCCGACCGAGCATCGCGAATTCCTGATCGGCTTCAAAAGCGGCGAACCGGATTGGTCTCTCGTCGGCCTGCCGGGCATCGCCGACCTGCCGGCGGTACGCTGGAAGCAACGAAATCTGGACCAGCTCGGGCCCGGCCGGCGCGACCGCCTGGTGGAAGGGCTGCGCGCCGTCTGGCCGTCGTAAAGCGGCGCCGCAACCGGAACGACCACGCCCGGACGTCGCCTTCCTGACCGGACTGACCGGACCTGCGCGTGGCCGCGCCGCCGGCCGCGCCCGCATCAACGGGCCGCGGCGGCGAAGCGCTTCTCCAGGCGTCGCGATGCCAGCGACACACCAGGAAGCAGCATAGCGCCGGCGCGCTCTGTCCTCACGCGAGCGGCGTCAGCAGGTAACGATCCGCCTCAAGACCCTCGACGGCGAGCACGGCCTCCACCCGTCGTCCCTCGGCCGTGCGCCGGATATGGACGATCCGGTCGACCGCCTGGGCGATCGCGCGCCGGGGCGGCTGGGCGACCACTTCAGTAAGCAGGTCCTCGACGCGCCGCAGGACGTCTTCGGCGGAGTTCGCATGTATCGTCGACAGTCCTCCAGGGTGGCCGGTGTTCCAGCTCTTCAGGGTCTCGAGCGCGGCGGCGCCGTCGCGCATCTCCCCGACCACGATCCGGTCCGGCCGCATCCGCAGCGCGTCGCGCACGAGATCGACCACGCCGATGGCGACCGGCGCGCGCCGGGTCAGCACCGCGACCACGTCCCAGGCCGAGCACTGCAATTCCGGCGTATCCTCGATCAGGATCACCCGGTCCCGCGCGAAGGCGGGTTCGGCCAGCACCGCATTGGCCAAGGTGGTCTTGCCCGAGCCGGTCCCGCCGGAGATGAGGATGTTGCGGCGTTCGGCCGCCGCCTGTCGCAGCGCGTCCGCCTGGGCCTCCGTCATCACGCCGTCGCGGACATAGTCGGCCAGCCCCCAGATCACTGCGGGGCGTTTGCGGATCGAGAAGGCCGGCGCCGCAACGATCGGCGGCAGCAATCCCTGGAACCGTTCGCCCGTCCCCGGCAGGACGCCGGACAGACGCGGATCCTCGCGCGCCACCGTCTCTCCGACATAGTCGGCGATGAGCTTGATGGCGCGCTCGCGCGCCTCCGGCGACAGGGTCTCGCCGGCGTCGCGACGGCCCTCCCCGCTCCGGTCGAGCACCAGCCGCCCGTCCGGGTTGGCGAGTATCTCGACGACGGCGGGCTCCTCCAGGGCGGCGAGAACCGTCGGCCCCAGCGCGTGCCGCAAGGCCTCCAGCTTGCGTTCCGCGACGATTGGATGGACCGCCATCAGGTCGAGGGGTCAAAGGAGCGGGGTTCGCCGGCGACCGTGTCGGTCGCGGTTCGGCCCGCGACGATCCGTGCGGCCGTGGCGTCGAGCAGCCGTTCGATCCGCCGGTCCACGGCCGCCTGGACCGTCGGGTCCTGATCGACCACGGCGTCCGGCAGCCGCAGGAAGAAAGCCCGCGCCACCTCGATCAGAAGCTCCTGGACGATCTGCATGTCTCTCGCCGTCGACCGCATGTGGTCCCTCAGCGAGCGTTCGAGCTGCAGCAGCCGATCCTCGGGATCAGCATGAGGCGATTTCTGCAGCCCCCGCGAGATCGCCCGCCCGGCGGCCTGGCTGAGCGGCATCCGGCCTGCCCGCGCCTCGCGATTAAGCGCCGTCGCGAGCTTGGGATCGGTGAGATAGACCTGCACGCGGGCGGTCTGGGGGTTAGTCCTGGGCATTTCCTGGTCCTTGCAACTGATCGAGGACCGCCTGTTGCGCGGCCATCTCCTGCGCCACCCGCCCGTAGATATCGGCCGCCCGGGCGGCGACCTTCTTGTCGTCCATGGCCGCCGCCACCTCCTTGAACAGCGGCAGACTGGCCTGCGCGTCCTCCCCGAGGCTGCGGCGTCCCGCCCACGGATGAGGGGCGCGGGGCGGAACGTCGAGCTGCCGGCCCTGATCGGGCGGGGTTTCCCCCGCGCGGCTCCGGAATGGTTCGCGCCGGTCATAGAGCAGCTTTTCGGTTCGCAGCGGCCGATGCCCCGCCACGAACACCAGCTGCTGATCGTCCGGCAGCGACCGAATCTCGCCCGGCTCCAGCAAGGGCCGTTCGATCTCCGCGCGGGACACCGAGCTGCGGCCTGTTCCCAGTCCCGCGGGGCCGCTCCGGCTGGTGCGGGTTTCGGTCACCGAGCCGGTCAGCCTGGAGACCTTGTCCTGGGTCAACGGATCCAGGGCCGAGAAGGCCGTATAGACCGCGCAGTTGTCGAGAATGGTGTTGTGCTGACCATAGGTCTCGACGATGTCATTGAGCGACTGGGCCACGAACATCGCCTTGACCCCGTAACCACTCATCAGACGCAGCGACTTCTCGAAGAAGGCCAGCCGCCCCAGGAGCGGAAACTCGTCCATGACCATCAGAAGCTTGTGGCGTTTCTCCCGGCCGGTCGCGTCCCTGGTCTCCTCCGCCGTGAGGGCCTGGGCGGCCGCATAGAACATCAATCGCACGAGCGGCCGCAGCGCGGCGGCGTCCGCCGGGGCCACCTGGACATAGAGCGACACCGGCGCTTCGGCGCACATCAGATCGCCCATGGCGAAGTCGGACGCCGACAGCGCCCGCTCCACATCCTCGCCGGCCAGCCATTTCAGGTAGGACCGCGCCGTCCCCTGCACCGATGTCCGGAACCGGTCGTGCATGGCGGCATAGCCCTTCACCGCCGTCCGGATGAACGGATGGGTCTCGGGCTTCCCGTCCGCCCCCGACCGGTGAAGGGTCTTCATCATCCCGTCGGCCGCATCGTCGAGATCGGCCAGAAGCTCCCGCACCTTGAGCAGGGTCTTGTCGGCGTCCTCGGCGGTGTAGAGGACATGCAGGATCACGGCTTCGAGGATTTCCGAAGCGGCCTTGTCCCAGATCGCCTCATCGTCCCTTGCGCCCCCGGGATCGGACAGTATGGCCACCAGACGCTGGACCTGCGCCAGCTCGCCCGGTCCCGGCTGGATCTCCGCCAGCGGATTCCAGCGCGCGGACGCCGGATCCCGCGGCGCGAAATAGGAGGCATGCGAGAACCGCGAACGCCAGCCGGCCGTGATCCGCCACAGTTCGCGCTTGGGATCATGCACCAGGACGCTCGGGGTCCACGACAACAGGGTCGGGGTCACATGGCCCCGCCCCTTGCCGCTGCGGGTCCCGCCGGTCACGAGGGTCGGCCGAAGATCGGCCGTCGCCAGCAGCCGCCCCCTGAATACGCCCAGGACCGCGCCGGCGGGACTGAGCAGGCCCGCGCGGCGAGCCTCGGCCCAGCCGCCCCATCCCCGGATCCGACGCGCCGTTCGATCGCCGCTGACTAGCGATCCCAGCCCCAGGCCGCTCGCCGCACCCAACAGGATCAGCGGCGCGCTGCGTGAGACCGCTGTCCGGGCCTCGTCGCCGAACTCCCCGCGCCAGGCCAGGATCGCCCAGGGCGGATAGAGCGCCAGGTCGGGATGAAGCCGCATCGCCGGGCCAAGCGCCGCGGCCCAGTGATAGGTCCAGGCGAACAGCTGGGTCGCCGCCTGCAATCCCAGCAGCAGACCCAGACCGAGGCATGCCAGCCGCGCCGGCACCTAGCCCGCCTCACCGGGAGGATCCCGCCGCTCTCCGGAGACATCGAGGACCAGCAGCGGCGCGGCATCCATCCGGCGCTGGTGATAGGCGACCAGCGCCTGTCGGAGCGCCGGCATCGAGGCGGAGTCGGCTAGCTGAAGGATCGAGACGGCCTCGGCTTCACGATCATGCAGGATCCGCCGTTCCGCCTGCGCCAGCGGCAGGAGCTGGCGGCCCACCCGCTCGAAGGCTTTGGCCAGGACCTGATTGCCCGCGCCCCGGACGATGCGGCCGAGACGTTCGGCCAGCCGCTTTTCCGGTGCGGCGGACGAGGGAACGGGTTCATCACGGTCCTGCACGGCTTCGGCCAGGTTCAGACTTGTCGTCAGGCAATGGAGCCGGAAGGCGAACCGGTCCCGAACCAGGGCCGCGTCGATCCGCGAGGCCAGATAGCCGCCGAAGGGCGCGCGTTCGACCAAGCCCTCGCCGCACAGCCAGGCGAGGGCCTCGCGCACCGGCGTGGTCGACAGCCGCAGGCGTCGGGCCTCCTCGATGATCACGATGGGCGTCCCGGGCGCATAGTTGCCCTGCTCGGACAGATGGCGAATGCTCTCCAGGGCAAGGAAGAAGGGATCGCGCTTTCGGGTCA
The DNA here is from genome assembly GCF_037626195.1 of Brevundimonas sp. BR2-1. NCBI lineage: Bacteria > Pseudomonadati > Pseudomonadota > Alphaproteobacteria > Caulobacterales > Caulobacteraceae > Brevundimonas > Brevundimonas sp. BR2-1. The sequence continues at coordinate 149,409 of NZ_JARKMV010000001.1, forward strand.
CGGCCGTCTCCGGAAGTGGAACACGGGATTGATGGCGGCGGCCGGCCGGTTCGCCAACCGGTTGCATACCCTAATCACGAATTTCGCCATAAAACGTCGAGATATCCGCCGGGAGCCATCGGTTCTCCCGCCGCTTTGTGGCGGACGAACGCCGGTTGTGTACGGAAACGAAAGGATGAGCGTTGCCCACTGAAGCGTCCCGTCGCACCATCCCGTGTTTGAGAGGTTTCGCCGATGAGTGGAGTGCCGCCTGAACTGCCCCGTGACGGCGAGTTGCTTTCCGCGGCGGTCAAGGCGGTCCGCAAACATCGCGGCATGACCACGGCCGAGGTCGCCAGCGCCATGAACATGGCGCTCAGAACCTATGAACGCTTCGAGTCGGGTGCCACCCGCCTGAACCTCGACCATATCCACCGGTTCGCCGCGGCGACCAACAGCGATCCCTATGCCCTCATTCTCTCGGTCGTGATCGGGTCGTCCGAGCTGGCCCGGCGCTGCGCCGACAACAAGATGGCGACCATCCTCACCGTGGCGATCCAGCGGTTCGACCAGGCCATCCAGGATCGTCTCATGGACCTGGACGCCCGCACCCTGATCACCGCGATCACCGGGATGTTCGACACCCTGCTGGACGGCGACGAGACGAGCGAGCAGGCCCAGGCCTGGTTACAGACGGGCGCGGCCGAGTTGCTCTCCAAACGCCCCAAACCGGGACGCTGACCCCTCAATATACTCCAGATATAGCTTTTCAGACGGTCGAGCCGCGCGCTCACTCCTTAGGCCACATCCGTGGCGACCAACCCAAGGAGACTGTGATGACAACCCCCACCCCCAAACTGCGCCTCGTCACCCTCGGCAGCGCCAGGGCCCTGACCCGTGACCTGACGGGCGGCCAGTATATGGAGATCAACGTCTTCGACAGCCGCAAGCCGGCCTGAGCGAAAGCGGACGGTCGCCGACGGCGATCGTCCGCAACGCGCGGTGGACAGACAAATGACGGTTCAACTCTGGTGCGCTGACGGCGTGTTCCTGGCGCAGGTTCGTGAAGACATCGTGATGCTGGATGTGAACGCCGACCAGTACCACTGCCTTCTGGATGCGGCGGAATGGATTGTGGTCGACAAGAGCGGTTCCGTCGTGGTGCCCGACAGGGCCGCTGCAACTGAACTGCTGTCCGCCGGCATCGCCGTTGGTGAACGCCCTGGGCCGCCACGACGCACACCAGAGGCGGCTCAACGGGAGTTGGTGCCAGCGTCGTCCCCCCCCAAATGGACCCTTTTCCACACCGGATTTGCGCTCGCCACTGCGACGATGGCCTTCCGGGATAGAACGCTTCGTCAGATCATCGAAACTTCGGCTCCGTCCTCTGCCCGGCGCGGACCCGTTGGCGACGCTCGTCTGGACAGGTCCGTCGCTGCCTTTCGAGGTGCGCTCCCTTGGGTCCCTTTCGAAGGGGAATGCCTGCAGAGAGCCTTCCAGCTCAGACGCGTCCTGGCCGGCAAAGGCATCCACACCGACTGGATCTTCGGGGTGCGGACCTGGCCGTTCGCTGCACACTGCTGGCTGCAGATCGGCGACCTCGTCATCGCTGACACCCTCGAACGCGTGGATCGGTACACGCCAATAATGGTCGCCTGACGGTGGGCGACTACCTCATCGTGGTCCGACGTCCGGACGATCCCGAGGCGAAAATCCTTTCCGCTGAACTCGCACAGCTCGCACGGTCCAAGGGCCTCGTGGTGTCCGATCTCAACGGTCGCGCGTGGCTTGGGGTCAAAGGGCCAAATACGCCGAGAACCCTGGCGGTCGGCCCATGGACCCTGGTCGGCGACGTGTTCAACCGGCGGCAACCCGTCCTCCCCACCCGGGCAGACGATCCAGACGACTATGAACGCAAGCTGTTCGCCCGCTTCTGGGGCCGGTACGTCGGGGTGCGCTTCGGTGCCCAATCCCAACTGGCGTCGGTCCTACGGGATCCCTCCGGCGCGCTCGAATGCGTCGCCTGGGCGCACGAAGGCCTGACGATCGTCGCCTCGGATGCACCGGACTGGCTGGTGGAGAAGCTCCAGCCGCCCTGGCGCATCAATGTCGACAGGCTATCGCAGGCTCTGCTGGACCCCTTCCTCTCATCGGGCCCCCTGCTTCTGGACGGTCCCATCGCGGTTGCCCCCGGAACGGTGCAGCCCCTCCCCTTGTCCATTCCTGCCCGATCCCTCTGGCACCCGGCCGACGTCGCGCATCGCAGCCTGGGCCCGCCGCCCTCGCTTGAGGACGCTGCCGCTTCGATCCGCGCCGCCATAGACGAAGCGGTTGCGGGGCTGGCGAGTGTTTCAGGGCCCGTTGCCGCGGAAGTGTCAGGTGGACTGGACTCCAGCCTCGTGGCTTCCAGCCTGACACGCAGCCCCTCTATCGACGTCAGCCTCTGGCTCAACGCCTATGGCGCGACACCGGAAGCAGATGAACGCGCCTATGTTGCCGCGCTTGGCGAGGGCTTGGGGATCGTCCCAACATGCGTGCCGCATCGCACGGGTGCCATGACGGAAGCGTGGCTAGAGCGCACGTCCCAAGGGCTTCGCCCCGGACTCAATGCCCTCGACCGTCCTCACGACATGGACTGGGCCGCCCGGCTGCACGACGTCGGCGCGACGGCGTTGATGACCGGCAAGGGTGGGGATTCGATCCTTCTGCAAAGCTCCACCAGCGACGTCTTCACCGATCTCTGGCTGGCGCGGGGCTGGCGCGCCCTCTTTGCGCCCGATGTCCCGCGCCTGGCTGCGGAAAACGAAATTTCTGTCTGGTCGATGATCCGCGAGGCCCGTCGCCACGGCCGAGAGGGCCAGCGCCTTCCGGTGCGAGACGAGGGCATTCTTGTCCCGCACCAACAACCCGTAGCGCATCCCTGGCTCGCCGACTGCGACGGGTTCGGTCCCGCCAAGACACTTCAGATCGCGGGCGTCCTGGACAGCGTATCGCGACACGGGCCCTCGATGCTTACCGAAACCGTCGATGTGCGGCACCCGATGTGCGCCCAGCCCGTGATCGAGGCGTGCCTCGCGATTCCGACCCCGCTCCTGACTTTCGGTGGTCGCGACCGAGGGCTGGCGAGGTACGCCTTCAGGGATCGACTGCCGAGGGCGATCATCGAGCGCCGGTCGAAAGGCGACATGACGCGGATCTACGCCATGATGATCCTGGACAATCTCGCCGTATTGCGGCCCTGGCTTCTGGACGGGCGGCTGGCGGCGCTCGGTGTCCTCGACCGCAGCGCCGCCGATCAGCTTCTGACTCGCGAGAGCCTGATATGGCGCGGTGCCTATTCCACCATCATTGTGGCTGCGGCGTTTGAGGGCTGGGTCCGGGCATGGGAACGACGTCTGAAGCCTCCGGACTGATGATCGGCGACCCCGGCAGGGTCCGATCCAGCCAGTCGAACACCTGACCGTAGAGGTCGCGCAGGTTGGCCGGGCTGAGAACGTGGTGGTGCTCTCCCCAGTATGTGACGAGCCGCGCCGTTCCCCCTTGTCGGTAAAGGGCGCTGAACATCCGTTCGGACTGCGACATCGGGATGAAGTCCCTGTCCGCCGTGATCAGCATGACCGGTGCGGTGATCCGGTCCGCCGCAAGATAGGGACTGTGTTCGATATAGGCTCCCGGGTTGGCCCAGGGCGGCTCGGCAAGCTCGCCCTGCCCAACCTCCACATAGCCTTGCTGGTTCATCATCATGAAGCCGTCCTCAGGCATCACTCGGGTCGCGGGGATGAACTCCCCCCATTCGCCGAACCAGTCCGACATTCCGGATGAGGCGATATAGGACTGGTAGCGCGCCGATCGCGTGGCGACGGCCAAGGCGGTGTAGCCCCCAAAGCTGTGGCCTTGAATGGCGATGCGGTTGCGCGGCAGTTCGGGATGGGCGGCCAGGGTCGCATCAACCGCCGCATCGACACTTCGGACAAGGAAGTCGACTGCGGTCGTCCCCTCCTCGCCTATCGGAATCGACGGCGTCAGCACCGCATACCCTGCGCCCGCCATCACCACCGCCCGAAGGCCATAGGTGAGTGTCTGCGGTCCGGACCAGTCGCCGGCATCCACAGACCCGGGATAGACTTGGACCACGAGGCCCTTGATCGTTTCGGACCCGCTCAACGGGGGCAGGAATAGCCAGCTCCGCGTGTGGCGGCCCCGCGCGTCCAGATGATCCACCGCCACCGGCTTCACGAGGGTGACGTCGGCCAGCCCCGCGTTCACCCGATCCAGGTCGGAAACGCCCGTGGGCGTCCTGAGGCGCAGGGTTTCGACGAGTTCGACGCGGTCCAGAACCAGCGCCATTTCCGAGGACACAGCAACCACCCGGCCTCCCTCACCAACACCGGGACCGATCCGTCGCACCGCGCCCGCGCCTGTCAGGACGAGGCTTTCGCCTTCTGGTCCGAGCATGGCGACCCAATTCTGACGCGGCGCGTCATTCACCTTGAGCCGAAACGGCTTCTCGATATCGCTGATCTCAACCTTCCGCACCAGCAGATCCGGCGGTCCCACGCGTTGAAGGCCCTTCGACCCCACAGTCCACAAACCGCCATCGGCGATCAGAAAAATCGCATCCCCGGCGACGGCGGCAATCTGGGAGGGAACGGATGTCAATTCGCCGGTCATCGGGGCCGGTCGTCCACCCGCCGCAAGCGCGTACCAGTCAAAACGCTCTCCGTCCTTCGGGCGCGCATATACAACCGGGGTCCCACCCAGCCACTCCGCCCGGACGCCCCTCAGAATGTCGGCGCTTCCGCCGGGCGTCAGCCCGTCGAGCGGGACCATGGCTGCGCCGGCCTGATCGACGTGCATCAGCCTGCCGTCAGTCCAGTCCGTTCCGTCCTGACGCGCCCATACGAGAAGGCTGCTGGAATCCGAAGACCATCGCAGGAGGTGGGGCGCGACATCGAACGCGTCCATCGGCCTGGCGACTGCGTCGTCAACCAGATTGATGATCGCAAGCCGCTGGCGGGTCGAACCCTCCGCCTGAACGATGGACTCGGGCCGGATGGCCATGCGCTCTTCGCCCAGGATCACGGCGACCCGCCGCGCATCCGGTGACACCGCGAAATCAGCAATTCGGCCCTCAGCCAGCGTCCGGCGCCCGCCAGTCCGAAGATCGAGAACAATCAGAGCCTGGACGGCGTCCGGGGTTTCCGCCGTCGCCACGCCGCCTTGGGTCTCGACGACCGTGCGGGATGCCTCTCGGCCGAGCGCGGTGCGCTCCCAGGCTTGGGTCGCCCGAGCCTGGCTCCCGCCGTAGTACCGCAGGATGGCAGGAAGGCTCCCATCGGGCCGGACAGTCAGCGCGATCTCATCGTCGGATATCCATTCCGCCGCCGCGCCGGTCAGCGGGATTTCCGGCGTTAGACCTGTCCATTCAACCGACCTGTCTGCGAGCGTGACGATCCCGATCTGCAGACGGGCGTCCCGAAAACTGTAGACCAGCATTCGGGTCCCGGACGGCGACCAGGCCCCGCGCAACAGCCCTGCAGGTTCGTTCGGCAGCAGACGCTCCGATGGAGCCGCGGGCCTCGTCAGGTCAGCAAGCCAGAGGTCTGTGATCGCCCAGGTGGAGCGGCCTCCAAAGTCGAACCGCGGGGTGGTGTCATAGGCACCGCGCTTCTCGTAGACAGCCCATGCGCCGTCCGGCGCGATGGAGGCTCGGCCGAATCCTTCGAGCGTCACAACATCATCGACCCCAAGGGGCCGCGACTGGGCGAAGGATGACGACGCCAGACACGCGAGCGCCATGACCGCCCAGACAAGGCGGTGAAGGGAACTGAACATGGCTCGCCCTCACCAGCGCCGGGTGAGTTGAAGCGAGACGACACGTCCGAGAAGTCCGCCCTGTCCCGGATCGAATCCGTATCCGGACGGCGCGTCGTGGAAGGGCGGATCCTCGTCAAACAGATTCTGAACGCTGAGGGTCAGACGCAGACCCTCAAGCCGGCTCGACGACGGAATCCAGTTCGCCTGGGCGTCGACTGTGTTCCAGCGTTCGATCGTGGTGCCGACGCGATCCTCGTAGTCGTCAACGTGGTTTGCGTGGAGGCCGAGGCTGAAGTCACCGCGCGACCACATGGCGCCGACGCGGGCTCGAAGGCGAACCGGATAGCCAATCAGGCCCGCGACCTGTCGGACCGCCGCTGCAGGCGTGGGCCGCGTCTCATAGTCGAGAATATAGGAGGCGGAGGCATCGAACGTGACCAGACTGTCGCCGACCTGGAGTGGGTAAGCCCCGGACAGGTCAAAGCCTTTCACCCTGACGTCGCCGGTGTTGACCCAGCGCGCGTCAACGATGGCGGCATAAGACGCGACCGGAAAGAGAGGAGAAAAGCCCGGCAGGCTTGAATAGCTCTGGACCAGCGCCAGGTCGGCGGCGTTCGTCCCCGGGTTCACGAGGGTCACGAACGGCGCCAAGGCCGCGTCGCTGAGCACGCCGAAGAGATTCTCGGCGACGGGCTGGGCGATCCGGTCTGTAAACCTTGTGTCGAAATAGTTGGCGCTCAGATTGAGCCGTCCTCGGGGTCGATAGTCGAAACCAAGCGTGAGCGTCTCGGCGGTCTCCGGCTCCAGGTCAGCATTGCCGCCGACCAGGAAGAGGGCCAGCGCGGAGCTGCCATCGGCGCGGGTCAGGAAGGTTCCGAATGCGCCGGCGGCATCATAGATCTGCGGCAGGGACGCCGCTCGAAAGGAGGTTCCCCACGAGGCGCGAAGGCCCAGATTCTGGATCGGTGACCAGACCACCCCGACCTTCGGATTGGTCGTCGAACCGAAGTCATCGTACTCCTCGTAGCGGCCGGCCAGGGAGACTTCCAGACTGCGTACCCCGGGTCTGGCGTTATCCGGCCCGATCAAAGGGATACGCGCTTCGGCGAAGACGGCGCTGATGGACCTTTCACGTTGGGGGCTGGGGCTGAACCTGGGCGCGGCGGTCGAAAGGAACGACGTCACCTCGGTGTCGAACGTCTCCTTGCGGAACTGGGCACCGAGAGCAAACCGCAACGAGCCGCCGGGCAAGGTCAGCAAAGGGCCCTGGATTAGAAAATTGGCCGATGACGCGCGACTTCGGTCGCGAGCCTCGGAGAACCCGGCGCTGATGAAATCAAGAACGGCGCGCGAGTTCGCGGACCCGCTTCCGAAAAGATTGGCGTAGCCATCGACGCTTGCGCGAAACGATGTCGTCGGATCATCGGCGATCGTGCCCAGCGCTTCGTTCAACAGGCGGCTGTTCACCCGATTGTAGACCCCGGCCAAACCGCGTTCCTGTGCAAACGCCAGATAACCGTCGAGGGACCAGTCGGCGTCGAACGCATAGCGCGCGCCCAGGGTCGCGCCGACGCTTTCCGAGGTCCCTTCTTGGCGTGTCGGACCGAGGTCGCCGAGGAAGGAATAGCCGATGGTGTGCGACGCTGCGCCCGTGGGCGAGACGAAGAACGGATTGGCTTGGGTCACGGTGAAAACGCCCGCGTTTGCCACGCCCGCAACCTCATACGCCCGTCGGCTGTAGCGGAGGTCGGCCGTGGTCTCGAACCGTTCGCCGAAGGATTGCCGCACGCGGCCGTAGACGCTGTGTCGTTCCAGGGCCGGGACGAGGTCCGCGCCCAGCATGGAAGACTGAAGGTTGGCGCTTCCCGCGATGAAATCCGCAGGCGTCTGCGCGGTGCCGCTTGCATTCGGACGGATGGCGAAGCGCGACACAAAGGCTCCGGCCGCAGCGTCAAAAGAGAGAATATTGCCTGGTGAACTGGACAGCCCCCGGCGATCGGTTCCGCCGAACGGGCGCAGGTCGCCGTCGGCGGTGTAGGGTCGATCGCGCGAGTTCAGGGCATTGGTCGTCTGGTACTCGTAGGAGATATAGGCGGAGCCCGACGACCAGGCCCGGCCCGCCACATGCGAGGCCATGACGTCCTCGGCACCGCCTTCCGCCGCGGCGACCCGCACCCGGCTTTCCTGTCCCTCGAACGACGGGCGCATGATCACATTGACCACCCCGGCGACGGCGTCGGCTCCATAGAGCGCCGAGGCTCCATCCAGCAGCACGTCAACCCGCTCGACCGCCGCCGACGGCAGGGCGGACACATCCCCGAATTCGCCTCGGAACCCCGTTCCGGCCAACCGGCGGCCGTTGACGAGCACCAGGGTCGACGCAGGTCCGAGCCCCCGGAGATTAACCCCCGTCGCATAGACGGAATTCGAGCCTCCCCGATCAGATCCGGCCAGCTGAACCACAGGCGTCGCCGACCCGGCGTAGTTTTGGGGCAGGTCCGTCAGAGCCTCAGCGACGGTTCCGAAACCCCGCCGATCCAACGCGTCGCGGTCCAGCATCACGACCGGCGAGGCAAGATCGCCCGAGGATTTCAACAGCGTCCCTGTGACTACCACCTCGTCGAGCAAGACCGCGCCTTCCGCGGCCTGGGCACCGCCCTCCCCTCGCCGCAGAAAAATGACCCCCGGACGCGTCTGGGACCACGACAGTCCCGATCCTCGTAGCAGGGTGTTCAACGCCTCCTGCGGCGCATACCGCCCCCTCAACCCCGGCGTCCGCAGGCCGGCGACCAGATCCCCGGTGAAAAATATCTGCTGGTCCGACTGGGTCGCGAACAGGTTCAACGCGTCTCCCAGCGACCCGGCCGGGATGTTGAACTCGCGCGCCTCCTGGGCGCAGGCCGTCGTCCCGACGGCGAGAACGCAGGCGACCAGCGCACTGCAGGACAAAAGACTCGAGCGACTCATATTCTTGGCTCCCCTCCCCGCCACATGGCGTCAGAGAAGAGACGGTTCAGACCCCGGGTAACCCCGGAGAGGTTTCTCAATTATTTTTTCGCTCCGAGAGGCGGACGGCTCCATCCGGCCCCGGAGAGACTTCAAGTTCGAACACCTGCGAGGCCGTGGAGACGAAGGCGTCCCGGTCCCCCGCTTTGAACACCCCGTTGACCGGGACCGCGTCCAGCGAAGTGGCGTCCAGTTCGATCTTTGCCGTCAGATACCGGTTCACTTCGGCCACGGCCAGACGCAGCGGCGTATCGCGGAAGACGATCCGCCCGTCCGTCCAGCTGGTCTCGGCCCGCACATCGACAGAACGGAGGGCGACCTCTCCAGCGCTTACGCGGGCATGCTGGCCGGCCGCCAACCGCTGCACTGCCCTGCCCTCCCCCGCCGGCGCCACATCGACCACGCCGGACACCAGGGTCACGCTGACGGCGGCACCGTCGCGGCGAACATCGAAGACCGTGCCGACCGCCGTTACCTGCGTCCCGCCCGCCTGGACGACGAACGGCCTCGTCCGGTCGTGCGCCACGGTAAATAGCGCCTGTCCATGCTCCAGATCCACAAGGCGTTGATCACCCGCGAACCGAACCCTGACCCGCGAGGCCGTATCCAGCCGGATCGACGAACCGTCCGCCAACTGCACCACGCGCTGTTCGCCCACGGCCGTGACGAAAACGGTCCTGCTCTGCATCCAGGACCATCCGCCGATCGCCAGCGCCGCCGCCGCGCCGACCGCAGCCAAGCCCAGAAGACCGCGCGGCACCGCACGGGAGCGACCGCTGCCGGTCTTGCGCGACATCGCCGCATCAAGGGCCTCCAGGATGGCGGGGTCGTCCGCCAGCTTGCCCGTATCGGCCCAGACCTTCTCGACACGGCGGTAGGCCTCAGCGTTCGCCGGCACCGCGCGCCAGGCGAAGAATTCCTCGATCGTGCCAGTGCTTACGTTACGCGCGCCCAGCCGGGCGTGCCAGGCGGCCGCCTCCGTCTCCGTGGTTTCAACCCGGACCGTCGGGCTGGTCATGATGCGCCCCATCTCTAGCGCCGAAGCTGGGCTGCGCAGTGAGCCAGGGCCTTGGTCATGCGCCACTCAACGGTTTTGGGAGAAATCCCGAGCTGCTCTCCGATCTGAGTGTTCGTCAGACCGCCGAACCGGGATAGCACAAAGACATCGCGTAGGGGCACAGGCAAGCTGAGAACAAGCTGCTTCGCCAGCACCTCATCGGTCTGAGCAGGCATTTCAAAGCCCCACCCGTCCAGTTGACCAACTTCTCGGGCGCAACGAGCCCGACGATCTCGTCCGGCATAAAGGTCCGCCGCCAGATTTGAAGCGATGCGCAGCAAGAGCGCTTTGGGATGCCGAACGGCCTGAGCGGCTTGATACGGGCCGACCCGCAACCAAGTTTCCTGAAACAAATCCTCCGCATCCTGAACGCCGTATCGCCTTACCAGCCGAGCCTTCAGCCAAGCGGCGTAACGATCGTAAAAGGCCGATATGCCCCCCCGTCCGGGATCACCTAGTCGATCAGAGCCGTGGGACACGGATGTCTCCGCCTAACAGCGTATCGGCGAGTCACTTCAACTGGCCGTTCGAGAATCTAGCGGACAGCCAGAATGGTTACTATAGTGACTGGCCCGATGCGCTCAAATCCGTGCGCCTATGGCGATGGAGTTGCGGGCTCAATTTGGTCAGAACGTTCGGCGAGCTCGGCTCTGGCGAGAGATCACGATCGAAGCATTGGCCGAGGACGCTGGCCTGTCTTACAGTTACCTCGGCGAGATCGAGCGAGGGCTGAGAAACCCAACCTTGGCAGTCATCGAAAGACTCGCGGTTAGCTTGGCGGTGGAGCCGCATCTGCTTCTGCGGCCATTGGAGGCCCAATAAGGCTATCGGGCACATCGCACATGTGCGGTGTCTTCCCTTCCCACACCACGTTCGCGAGCGAAGTTACTATAGTAACTGGCCCAAATTGCCGATCTGGCTGTGTTAGCCGGGATGGGTCTAGCGGCAGATTTCGGACGGAATGTGCGTGAGCGACGGCAGGCCGCCGGGATCACCCTGGAAGCTTTCGCTCACGATGTTGGGCTGTCGTACAGCTACGTTGGGGAACTGGAACGCGGTCGCCGTAACCCAACCCTCAAAGTGGTGGAACGCATCGCGATTGCGTTAGGTGTGGATCCTCTGAAACTCCTCGCTCCCTAGGCACCTATGGCATGCCGGGCTCGGCTCGCGGCTCATATGCGCCATGAGCAGACATTGGCGGCCGCCTGCAAATCAGACGTTCCCTGAGCCTCAAACCAGACACCAGCCCTGTCGCCAGCGCCTGAATGACGTGATGCGCGCAAGGATACCGCCGTCGGAAGTGGACCGGGACCAAACCCGGCTTCCCCGCGCTCGCGTCAGTCGATAACGACGAGGCCATGACCCTGCCCTCCTCTTCCGTCCTCTTCAACGTTCCCACCGTCGGCGATGTCGAGATCGAACTATGGTCGACGCGCTTTGCGGACTGGTTCTCCGGTCTGACCGTCACCGACGGTGCCGGGGTCTTTCGGTCGATGCTGCGCGACCATGGCCGCCGCGCCGGAGAAAACACTCCACTCGATCCGGAGGTAGTCGCCGGGCTCGGAATGACGGCCGTCCATGAGGGCGCCTCGGCCTTCCTCGCCGCTGCAGAACCGCACCTTAGGCCGCGCTGGATTCGGGACCCGGCCCCGTCAAACCCCGGCGGGGTCCGCGAACGAACCGCGGCCGAAGTCGCGGACATCACGGCCGGACCTGACGAAGACGAACTCCAGCGGCTCGCCCGGGTTCTCGCCTTGGCGGCCGAAGACGCCAGGCTGGGCCGCCGAAACCGGACCGCCAAGGCTGCAGCTGAGGTCTCCAAAGCCGCACGCATTGGTTTGACACCCTCGATCCTCGCCCAGGCACGGAGCCTCAGCGGCCTAACGAGTCTTGGCCCAGTTGAACAACATGATCGCGGATCTCCCGTCCAACCGGCTGAAGGGCCTGATCAGCCAGACGAGTGGTATCGGTGCGCTCGTCCAGCGTCCCGGACTTCTGACAGGCATCCGGTCTGACGTGATCCCGGCCTATCTTCGGAGTGGCGCGCTCGGCGCACTGCAACAGAAGGAAAGCATCCTCAGAAGCGCCGGCCTGCTGGCCGCACCCCAGAAGGGGATGCTCGGTCTCGCCCAGGGCGGCGTCTATAACCAACTGCTCGGCGGCGCGTTACGGGATTTGTCGGCTTCCGGTGCCCTCGCCTCGATCCCGAGGCCGGCGGACTGGCTGAAAGATATCAACGCCGTTCTCGGACTTGGATTGACGGCCCAGATACTCGCCGCCGCGGCGTCCATACAGGCTTCGCCGCTGAACCATCCGCCGGAGCTGAGCGCCTTCATGCGGCCCGGCTGGCAGGCCACGGCCGCGATCGGCATGGCGCACGACGACGCCCGGCCCGCCGCCCGCGCTGTGCTGGCGACCTACGACGAGGCGGAGGACCTGGAGAACGAACTGCTCGTCGCAGCCGTCGCCATCGCTCACCAGATCGATGCATCGGAAGGGTCGCAAGAGACGACACCAGAGGAACTTGTCGCAGTCGTAGAAACCATCTGGGACCAGTTCCTTGCCCTGAGAGAAGGCCTGACCGAGGAGCTCCGCAATGCCGGTCTCGTTGCGGTGGTCGCCTGCGCGCTAGGCCTGGCCGGTGTTGTCGGGACCGGTATGGCCGTTCAAATCGCCATGTCGGGTCCAACGGCCGCCCAGCTTGAAACGGTGATGAAGGATTCCGATGCGGTCCTGCGCGAGGAGCAACAAAAGACGCGGGACGCTCTTCAGAACGACGCCCGCAGCCTGCGCCGCGTCACTGAGCCGTGCACGGCCAGGACGGCTCCCGACCGTGATGCTCCGGCGATCACGACCGTCTACCCCGACGAACTGATCCGGGTCACAGACGAGCGCGGCGACTGGGTCAAGGTGGAAGTCTACCAGTACGGCCAGGACGCCGTGATCACCGGCTGGACGCCTCGTAAATATATCGTCCACCGGGAGGGCTGAAGTTCCCCGGTCACAATCTCGCAAGGGGGGCACCCTAGCAGAAAAGCTGCTTTCGCATCGCGGAACGCACCCGGCTAAGCGTACCGCAATGCTCGTGACACGCCAGAGACGAGCGGGATTCCGATTGCCCTGACTAGGTCTTCCTGCTCGTACCGATAATATCCGGGACGCGCCAGAAGCGGTCGTTGGCTGGTAGTCCGCAAGTTGACATTCAGCGGACACGTTTGCGCGTTCGTCACCTACGGCTCCAGCCGCGTCCAGCCCTTGGCCCACGTCATAGGGTGCCCCGAAAGCGATCGGGTTGCGGGGCTATACCAACGCTCATATCGGGCACCCTCGTATTCGACGGCTGTCTTGCTGACGGTGTTGGGAAACGCCAGATCGAGTTTCGCCTCGAGTGTCTCGTGCTCTGTTCGAACCAAAAGCCCGACAGCCTTAAGGGATTGCGTCACTTCATCGAGACGCTCGCGGGCCAGACGCACTGCGGTCTGATGTTTGTTGGGATTGTTGCCGTCATAGGCGTCCTGGCGTTCAAGCGCGGATTGCAGCGCCTCAGTTGCCGTCCGGAGATCGTCTAGCGTCAGCGTAGTCATTTGAACCTTCAGGCGGCGGGGAGCCGGTGTGTTTGCGGATCAGCACGGTCCGCCAGCGTCTGAGCGACCGCCAGAATGGAGAGGTGAGCGTATTCCGCCATGATCAGGGCATTCAGGCTGGACTGCGAGCTGGCATAGACCACCAGCCCGTGAAGCGTTGCATGTCGATTGGGCACGGGATCGGCCGCGACCTGCGCCAGCCGCTCCGGCGTCTTTACGTTGGAGTACAGATGGTCGGCGAACATACGGTATAGCTTGAAGCTCAGGACGCCCGTGCGGGTCAGGTTCGACGTTCCCAGCGCTCCCACCGAATTCCGCAGATCGCGAAGACTGGCCTGCGACGTCACACCGGCCCCGTTCAGAGTTTCTCGCGCCTTGCGCTCAATGTCTGGAAACAGGGTCCGCGGCGTTGCACGGAACAAGCGGTTGCGGTGGGCGACAAGAGCCTCGTCGAACGTCGCGAGCGTCTCCGCATCGAAAGCGTAGGTCTCGATACGTAACCGAAAAGCCGCCTCAACCATCGGCCATTCCGCATCATAGTAGTCGCCGACCAACCGTCCCGCGACAGCAGGGTCCGGTTCCGAGGGGTCCAGAAGATGGAAAGGTGTGGTGTGATGAGGAAGCCAGCCGCTCTGATCGAGGGCATGATAGCGGGCCCAGGTTTCAACGAGCGAGGTCAGCAGGGGCTCATGAGCCCTGATCCACTCTCGCGCCTTCTGGGCGGCCAGCCGCAAAACCTGGAACACTTCAAAGAAGGCGTCCACGTTCGTTTCGGTTGAGGCCGCCTTCGCCAGCTCGGTCATCGCGCCTCGTCCCCGCATAGCGTCGCCCGGCGACCCCGATCGGCGTTCGCAGAACTTACGAGACACAGCGGAGCGTGCAACGTCCGACCACGTCGGGGCCAGACAGAACAACTTTGACTAGCGGGAGCCCAACAGCGACCATGCTGCAGAGGCTTCTGACGAAGCGAGAGCGATTCCCGCGGACACCGAATGAAATACGCCTACGAGGATCTCAGCCCCGAACAGTTCGAAACGCTCGTGGTCCTGATCTGCAAGGTCTTGCTGGGCGCTGGCGTGCAAGGCTTCGCGAAGGGGCCGGATGGTGGGCGGGATGCGAAATTCGTGGGCACGGCCCAGCTCTATCCCAGCACGGCCTCGCCTTGGAGTGGGCCGGTGATCGCCCAGGCCAAGCACACGATCGGCTACAACAAGAGCTTCGGCGAGTCGGATTTCTTCACCCCCACGGGCGCCAACACGGTCATTGCGGAAGAGACGCCGAGGATCATCGCGCTTCGGGCCGCCGGGGAGCTCGACTTCTATATGCTGTTCGCCAATCGCCGACTGCCGGCGGACGCCGCCGCCAAGATCCGCGCCCACCTTTCCAGCGCCTGCGATCTGCCAGTGTCGTCCATCGCGCTGTTCGGCATCGACGACCTCGACCTCTTCCTCAAGGCCAATCCCGGGGTCGCGGACCTAGCCAACCTGGACCCGGTGGATTCGCCCCTCATCGTGAGCCCCGACGAGCTTGCCGAGGTCGTCACCGCACTGGCGAACAACAAGGATCACTTCAGCGACGCCGTGGACACCCCGCCCGTTCCACGCGTTAGCTACGAGGCCAAGAACGCCGTCAACAATCTCACGGACGAATACGCCAAAGCCCTGCGTAAGCGCTATCTGAAGGACACCGCCCAGATCCGATCCTTTCTGGCGGCGCCCGAGAACGAGGAGATTTTGAGGGCCTATGAAAGCGTGGTGGAAGAGTTCGAGCTGGCTATTATCGCCAAGCGCAAGGGCCACCAAACTTTTGACGAGGTGATGGAGCATCTGCTCGCCCTCCTGTTCGGGCGGGATCCCATCCTGCGCCAGCGACCTCACAAGCGATTGACCCGTGCAGTGCTGTTCTACATGTACTGGAACTGCGACATAGGCAGGGAAGCGGATGCTTAGACCGAGCAAACACGCTCACCCGGATCGAACGGTGATCAACGTCGCCATCCTGCTTTTGGCGCGGCTGCGGTCGCGCCGGCTGGAGGGTTACAGCGAACTGCGCGCATTCGCCAAGAAGGCGGTGGCGGGCGGCGACACCCTCTTCCTACCGTCCCTGAACTTCCTTTTCCTCCTTGGTCTGGTCGAGTACCGACCCAAGACCGACGCGATCGAGTATCTGGGGCCGCAATGAGGCTTTCCCGATTCTATAGCGATCAGCCTGAAATCTTCTCCCCGATCGATTTCGTCGCCGGGCTGAATGTCGTGCTGGCAGAAATCCGCCTGCCCGAGAACCAGCAGCGCGACACCCACAACCTGGGCAAATCGACACTCGGCCGCCTCCTGGATTTCGGCTTCCTCGCCGGAAAGGATCCCAAATTCTTCCTGTTCCGCTATCCCCAGTTCAGCGCCTTCGTCTTCTTCCTTGAGGTCGAACTTGAGGACGGCAGCTATCTGACGGTTCGGCGCAGCGTGGCGGACGCCACCCGGATCGCGTTCAAGAAGGCCGTCGTCGGTCAGCAGGATTTCTCGGCGCTGGGCGAGAGAAACTGGGATCACTGGGACGTCCCTTTCGACCGCGCCAAGGATTTGCTCGACAGTCTGCTAGACTGGCGCGCGTTGAAGCCGTGGGGATACCGCAAGGGCCTCGGCTATTTCCTGCGCTCCCAGGACGATTTCCGCGACGTGTTCCAGCTCAAGCGGTTCGCCAACGCCCACGCCGACTGGAAGCCCTTCCTCGCGCATCTTCTCGGCTTCGACGGTGATCTGGTCACCCAGCACTATGCCAAGGAAGACGAACTCGCCGAAAAGGTGCGGATCGAACAGACGATTCAGAACGAACTCGGCGGAACGGTCGTCGATGTCAGCAAGATCGAGGGCATGCTCCTGTTGAAGCAGCAGGATCTCGACCGAAAGCAGGAGCTGCTCGACGCCTTTGATTTCCGCACCGACGACAAGGCGCAGACCCGAGCGCTCGTTGACGAAGTCGATCAGCGCATCGCGCATCTCAACGGTCGACGCTACACACTGCAGGCCAACCGCAAGAAGATCGATCAATCGCTGAAGGAGGATCAGATCCTCTTCAGCCCGGACGAAGCGCGAGAGATGTTCGCCCAGGCCGGCGTGCTGTTCGAAGGCCAGATCAAGCGGGATTTCGATCAGCTCCTCAGCTTCAACCGCGCGATCACCGAGGAGCGACAAGGCTATCTTGAGGAAGAGCGCGGTGAGATCGACGTCGAGCTCAAGTCGGTGAACACCGAGCTCACCGCGCTTGGCAAACGGCGGTCAGAGACCTTGCGGGCCTTGAGCGATACGGATGCCTTCCTCCGCTACAAGCGAATGTCCGCCGAGACGGTGACGTTGCGCGCCGACATTACGTCCCTAGAGCGTCAGCGCGGACATTTGCGCCGCCTCCAGGAACTGCGGCACGACATCCGAACCCTGGTCGCCGAGCATGGCGCGCTCCAGGAACTCATCGAACAGGACGTCGAGGCCCAGAACCGTCAGCCGACGTCCCGCTTCTCGCAGATCAGGCTCTTCTTCAATGAGATCATTGAAGAGGTGCTCGATCGCAAGGCTCTCCTGAACGTGTTTCCCAACACCAAAGGGCACTTGGAGTTCCGCGCGGAGATCCTCGACGAAGGCGGGAACGCGACCAGCGCCGACATGGGCTTCACCTATCGCAAGCTGCTCTGCGTGGCCTTCGACCTGGCCGTTCTCCGCGTGCACCTGAGCGACCGCTTCCCGCGCTTCGCCTATCACGATGGCGTTCTGGAATCGCTTGATGACCGGAAGAAGGAGCTCCTTCTGACGGTGCTCCGGGCTTACGCGGCCAGAGGTCTTCAGTCGATCATCACCTTGATCGATTCCGACCTGCCCAAGCGGACCGAAGATGAGCCCGTGTTTGACGACGCCGAGATCATTGTCCGGCTGCACGACGAGGGCGAGCAAGGACGGCTCTTCCGCATGCCTTCGTGGTGAGGCCCGGAAGTCTCCATTAGTCGTCGGCCTCCATCGCGTGTCGATCGGGCTCTACTGCGGCCAAGAAGGCCAGCATGTCTGGAGAGACCGGGCCTTCGACACGGAAATCTCCGAACTCGGCGCGAAACGCAGCCCAGCGCGATCTGAGGACACCCGTCCGACGGCCAGCCGGGCAGACCCAGACCCACTGCAGCGCCCAGGCCGCCGGGGCGTTCGAATACTCCCGCCACCGGAACACGACACAGCCGACAATGGCACCGTCGGCGCGGGTCATCAGGAAGCCGCGCGCGCTATGGTCCTTCTCGTACTGAGCGCCCCAACCCACGAAGCTGTAGTGGGTCTCCTGCCTGAAGAGCAGAGCTCGCTCATCAAGCGCATCCTGCTTCCACCGCGGCGATCGTGACGTCACTCGCTCGGGATCCGCTTCCGCAGCCATGGCGGCGACCATGTTCGGATCCGGCGCCGGGTCCAGATAGACCATCCGCTTCCGATGTTCTTTTCGGTGTGAGGCGCTGGAGTCAGGATCGCCGCGATACCAAGTCAGGCCGCAGTCGCTGCAAACCGTCTTCACCGGGGACTTGCGGTTGCGAAAGCCGGGCCCCGTCACCTCGCAATGGGTTGGCGCACCGTCCTTCGTGACCCAAGTCTCCACCTTGTAGCCATTGCGCAAGACCCATTCGCGGACGTCGCAGTGCGCCAGTCTGGGCTCCGCCGAAAGGCTGACCTTCGCTTTCCGCCGGGTCCGGGCGTACCAGAAGATGTCCAGTTGAGAGGACGTGATCAGACCGCGCCTGGGCAACCGCGGAAGGAGAAGCTCGACGAGGGGCGAGGGGTCGATCTCAAACCCGAGGCTTTCCAGGAGGATCAGCAGGCTGGCGGCGTCATCCGCTGCCCACGCAGGTGTGTAAACGACGCCGAGGCTGCGAGCGTTCGGCCGATGAACGGTGTCGCGCAACGGCGCCCCCGCGACCGCCGAGAGCGCTTCGAGATGGGTGGTGTCGAGGTTCTCGGCCAGCCTCGGATCGGTCAGGAGCAGGTAGTCCTCGAACTGCCAGGTCGCGAAAAATCCCTCCTTCACCACCCTTGCGAGGAGTGACGAGGCCGCTGACGGCGACCGCGTTCGCGCGGGCGTCTCAAGCGCCTGTAAGATCGCCGCCAAGAGCTCAGCGCTGACATCCATCGCGATCTCTCCCATGCCTCTCGCCTCCCGTCCCTCGCGGAATCGGCCTCGGCGCCGACGATACCGGTGGACGGTTCGCCCCTGAGTTCGATGTCCGACTTGTTTCAACCACCAGGATCGGTGTCACTAGGGCACCGATCGATACATCGCAGAACCTGTGGAGCGTGCATGGACCAATCCGATTTCGACGCCTTCGCTGTGATGGCCGGCGAGGAGATGTTGAAGCGGGCGGGTGAGGCCCTTGGCCGCAGACTTTCGGCCCGAGGTTTGACCGACCTGGCGGCGGTGTCCCCGGATATCCAGGAGCAGCTTTACCGCGAGGCCGTGATGGAAACCGCGGTCCACGTGCCCGGTGTCGATCTCGCGATGCTGAGCCGGGTGCTCGACGGCATTTTCCGATCCGATCTGAGCGACGCCGTCCAGCGTCTCGTCGGCGAGAGCGGCGAAGTCTACGACGCGTTCGACTTCGCATCAGGTGTGGACGCCGCTGTCCTGATGGCCTTCTTCGGCCTGCCCGTTGCACCGATGGAACGGGTATCCGGAGCGATAACCTCTCCCCTCACCAACGAGATCGATGCGGTCGTCGAGGCGTTCGCCACCTCAAAGGCAGACCTCGTCGGATACTCGTCTGCCCTGGCTCCGTTCTATGTCCTGATCACCGATTGCCAGGACACGATCGCCCAGGTGCTGAAGTCTGAACCGAAGGCCGCGCGGATCGCAGACCTTTTCGCGCGAGATGGCCTGCCGTTGCCAGAACCCCTCGGCGTCCCCTTCGTGAAAGCCTGCTGGATCTTCCGGCGACGTCCCAATGATCGTGTCGGCGGCTTGATGTATCTCGACCCCCGCGACGACTGGGGCTCGTACTTCTTCTTCGCTGGGTTCGTCGAAGACGGCGAACCAAAGGGGGCCGGACCGGACGGCCTCAAGCCCATTTCCCGGCAGCTGCTGTATGCGCTTCTACGATCCCCGGACGCTCACTCGTTCGTTCAGGGAACCCCGAAGCCCATAACGCCGACGTCGCACTGAATCACTCCACGCGCAGGTCTAGCAGGACGGTTGGACGCCTTTTCCCGACCCGCACATTGCGGTCGACGCGGCTGTCCACTTCGCGCGAAGAGCCTCGGGCTCCAGAGAGAAATCATCCTTGTAACGGCACAGGATGTCCTCGATCTCGTGGGTCGAGAACACCCGAAAGCTGTCGGGGACCTGATGATACATGATGCCCCACGCATCACCGTTCGGAAGCCGGCCGCCCAACAGGCGGCGGGCGCCCACGCGCGCTCCCGCGTGCAGATAGATCACATGCTCTGAGACATGGCCCAGTCGCTCGCAGATTCGGTCTGCAGCGTCATAGACAGCCAGCTCGCCGGCTCCACGTATGGGCTTGAACGCCTTCTGTACTAGGTCGAACACCTCGTGGAATCTGGTCGCCTTCTCCAGATCGCCTGAGATGGCGGACAGCGCATCAACGCAGGCATCGATGGCCCGGAGCGTGAGTCGCCTTTGATGGGGGTGTCGCTTTCCATTCGCCATGCGGGCCCGCCCCGCCCGGTCGAGCACCTCGGAGAACGGCTCGCCCTCCGCCGCCCACCAAAGGGCGTCTCGCTCACGATCGGCGGTGCCGGCCCGAAAGTCATCGGCGATCAATTCGGCGGTGCCGTACCAAACAGTCGGACGCATGGGACCCTCTTGTGATCGTTCCAAGCCATCATCCCTCCAAACCTACAGTTCGCGCAATGTTCTCGCAGAATGTTGATGGACGCGGAGACGCTGCGCGCCTCGGCGTTCATCCAACGAAGGAGTTCCCTAGCGCGCCACTGCGCGAAGCGGATCCTCCCAAGTTCAGCTTCGAGTCACGAACGGAAGCGGAGCCTCAAGGTCTCGGAAGCGCCAAGAGCGGACGCTCGGGCCGATGCCAGAACCGGACGTTCGGCCCCGTGGCTGTTCGTGCAGCGGTCCGCGTCGGCGGCGATCAGTCTTGGACATCGGACAGCGGTTCGCGCTCGGAGCTATGAACCACAGCTCGGCTCAAGCTCGCGGTGTCGAAATCAGGCGTGGCCAGTCCGAAGGAACGTCGAACACCGCAAGTTCGCACCGTTCCGCCGGTGCGGGGTGAAACAGCCGACCCCGTGGCTGGGTCCAGGCGTTGGCGTGCCAGCCCCCCGCCGGCGCCGCAATGAGCATCAGCGAGTCTGCAATCTTGCGACCGAGCTTCTGCAGTGTGCGCCGGTCCAGCCCGCTCAGTTCGGCTTCACTCTCTGGATGGGTGTGCCAGTCCCCGAGGTAGTCAAGGTCGCCCCCGCTGGCGGCAAAGGCCTCGTTGATGCGGGCGACCTGCCAGGCGTGGTCCGGCAGGAACATGTGTCGACCGTGCAGAGCCTTGGGACCCGGCCCGATCGTCCCCATCACGATGCGATCTCCCCCACGTCGCCAGCCCATGAGAACACCGCCAGTCTCCAGCGGTGCCAGCGTCCTCGCCTGTTCCAGAAGGTCTTCGAATACATCCCGCCCGATCCAAACCTTCATGCGCCGCCGCAACTCCAGCATCGGTCATGGCGCCCGATCGCGGCGGCCGTCTCCCAGCGCGGCAGGATCCGGCGGGGACCGTGCTTCAGCGAGAGGACGGCCAAGGGCCAGTCGCCGACGTCGTAATCGTCCGGAGCCAGCGTCCCGATCGCGCTTCGGACAAGTTCAAGAGAAACCTCCTGCAGCTCGAACGCTCCGCCCGTGAAGGTCGGCGTGTTGCAACCGACGGGCGTAATCGTGCCGGACGAATCGACAGGCGGTCGGGGCAGGGTTTGGTCGTGCCAGTGTTCGTCCAGGCAGGCCGGGCACCCGCCTCCTGAGGGCGCGAAGCGCGCCACGGCGCCGCCCGCGGCGCCTTCGGTCGCGTATCCCATGATGAAGGGCTTACCCATGTCGCGGCAGACCGAAGCGAGGGACCGCTGGCACTCCGTCGAGGCGGACGCGTCGATCACCACGTCTGCTTCGGCCACCCGCGCCCGGATCCATTCCATCTGATGCTGGTTCGCCTCGGCTGCGGCGGCCGGATCGGAGACGGCGACGCCGATCTTGGCGACATGGGGGACGACCTCGGTGGCGGGGTAGTTCCGTGTCAGATGGTGGTAGAGCGCATGCGATTTGGGCAGACCCCAGAACTCCCGGGCGAGAGCCCACCGGACGCCGTTGCCGGGCTCGACGCTGTCCGAATCGACGATCGCCAGCCGGCCGAGACCGGCGCGAACGAGGTCCTGGGCCACGAAACCGCCGATCGCCCCGGCCCCTACCAGGAGCGCGGATTTCGCTCGCAGGGCTTTCGCGACGGGAACGCGGCCGAGGACGTCGTGGGCGAACCGGGCCCCTGTGACCAGCCCGGTTTCACGACCCTTTCCGATCCGGCGGCTGGCGAGGAACAGGAAGCCGACGCCGACACGTCCGTATTCGATCTCCTCGTCGAACACGATGACAGTCAACGCCATATCGCCTTGAGCCAGTCTGGCCATCCGAGCGCGCGCCTGGGGCTGGGCGGCGACAGCCCGCTCTATGATTCTGTCCGCTGCCGCGAGCATCTCGGCGGGGGTGTCGGTCGGCCGCGGCTTCATCCTGACCCAGCGTCCCTGGACGAGCGGTTCGCGGTCGATGCCGGCCCACGGCGTGAACCGGGGCGCAAGCCATTGGCCCGTCAGGGGCTCCATCGAGCGCAGCAGACCTTCGAAGCGGTTCGGGCCGAACGCTCGCCCTCTCACATTGAAACCGGCGATCCCGGCCGTCGTCCCGGGCACGGGCTGCCCGGCGTCAAAGACGATGATCGAGTCCGGCTCCGCCTGGCGTATGAAGTAGGTGCTGAGCGGATCGGGGGCATTCTCCTCCACGGCGGCGGCCTCGGTAGGCCGCGCCGCGGCGTGGGCCTGCGCGGCCTTGAGCACATTGGGCAGCTGCGCGGCGATCAGATCGGCGACTCGCTCGCAGGGGTCCCACTGGCCCGCGTCCTGCGTCAGCAGGCACAGCGTGCGGCTTGAGGGATCCTGGTGACGTGCGAGGGTCAGTTCGGGCGCGGACACATTGGCGCGGGCGAACGGGTGGCATGGCGAATAGCCAACGCGAAGGCGGGCTTCGACGCCCTCGCGCCAATAAATGTCGAGGATCAGCTGGCCGGCCTTATCGTGGACGACGGCGACATCCGCGCCCCGGCGTTCGAAGGCGCGCAGTTCCGCTTGGTACAGCGCGGGCCAGCGCAGCCACCAGTCGATCGGCTCCGACCGGAGCTGCGCTGTCCCGTGCATCTCAGCCGACCGGGCGGTGCGGCGGCGGGTTGCTGGGCGTGGGCGGGCCGTCGGGCCGCCCCGGAGTGTGGCTCGGAGGACCGCCGGGCACGTCCGGATGGGTGGGGTGCTCGGGGTGCTGCGGACGGTCGGGACCGCCGGGCTCGTCGGGACGGCCGGGCTTGTCCGGATGATCGGGCTTTTCAGGCTTGTTGTTCGACATTTCGACCTCTGTGTGTGGGGAGGGTGAACACCAGAGGGGTTCATCCGGGACTCGGCGGGTCGAGACCCGTCGACCAATGATTCCCGAAAGCGTGTTTGTGGTCAAGGGAAACATTAATGTGTTTGTGATAATCACATAATGTTTGCCGCGTTGACACGACCCGCGGCGCGGATCAAACAATGCAAATGGCCGCCGATCCCCGTTATCCAGCTTTCGGCGAAGCGATCGCCTTGCGCCGCGAGCAACTCAAGATGACTCAAGCCGAGCTGTCGCGCCGCGTCGGACTCTCGCGTGCTTCCATCGCCAACATCGAACGCGGGCGGCAGAATGTACTCCTGCACCACGCCTGCGACATCGCCGCGGCGCTCGGTCTTTCCCAGGTGACGGATCTGTTGCC
Source organism: Brevundimonas sp. BR2-1 (assembly GCF_037626195.1). Taxonomy (NCBI): domain Bacteria; kingdom Pseudomonadati; phylum Pseudomonadota; class Alphaproteobacteria; order Caulobacterales; family Caulobacteraceae; genus Brevundimonas; species Brevundimonas sp. BR2-1. The sequence goes on from NZ_JARKMV010000001.1 coordinate 172,882, forward strand.
GGTCCAGGCCAGGCCGACGGTGGAGGAACGGGCGCTGACCGTCTCCGATCCGGTGAGCGCCAGAGCGCACGCACAGATCCAGGACCTGATCGCGAACGCAATCGCCAATGCCGGGGTCAAATCGTGAGCTTCGCCGATACGGCCCATGCGCAGGAAGCGGCGCGTACGTTGCTCGGCAAGGCGGGGGTGCGATCGGCGCCGGTGCCGATCGAGCGGATCATCAAGTTGCGAGGCATCATCCTTCAGTATGCGCCGCTCGCCGACGACCTCTCCGGCATGGCCTACATCCGCGACGGCGTGGGCATCATAGGCGTGAACGCCCTCCACCACCCCAATCGTCAGCGGTTCACGGCCGCGCACGAACTCGCCCATCACGAACTTCACCCGGAGCACATCCGCAACGAGGTCCATGTGGACAAGGTGTTCCGCGTCCTTTGGCGTGACACCATGACCACCCTCGGGATCGATCCGAAAGAGATCGAGGCGAACGCCTTCGCCGCCGAACTCCTGATGCCCCGGTCGTTCCTGGAGGATCTCGTGGACCCCCGCGCCCTGGACGTCGACGACGACGAGAAGATCGAGTCGCTGGCTCGCAAGTTCCGGGTCAGCCCCTCGGCGATGCGCTACCGGCTCGGCTCCTGGGACTAGGGAGGCTCGCTTGAGCTTCGTTTTCTACGATACGGAGACCACAGGCCTTAAACCGGGCTTCGACCAGATCGTGCAGTTCGCGGCTATCCGAACCGACGCGGACCTGGTCGAACTGGACCGGTTTGAGATCCGCTGCCGCCTCCAGCCGCACGTCATCCCCCACCCCTCGGCGCTGCGCGCCAACCGGATTTCGATCGCCCGCCTGACCGAGGCGTCCCAGCCCTCGCATTACGAAATGGTCTGCGCCATTCGCCGGCGGTTGGCGGCGTGGGGGCCGGGGATATTCATCGGTTACAACTCGATCCGCTTCGACGAAGAGATGCTTCGGCACGCCTTTTTCCAGTCGCTGTTTCCCGCCTATCTCACGTCGGCCCCCGGCAACGGCCGCACTGATGCGATGAACCTTCTGCTCGCGGCCTGCGCAGAACCCGAAACCTGCCTCACCTTGCCGATCGGCCCGACCGGCCGCACGACCTTCAGGCTGGCGGCCGTCGCCGAGGCGAACGGCCTGACCCTGGGTCCGGCTCACGACGCCTTGGTGGACGCCGCGACGACGCTGGAGCTATGCCGGCGTATCCGCACCGGCTCGCCAGAGGTCTGGCACCGCTTCATCCGCTTCTCCAACAAGGCCGTGGTCCGCGACTTCGTCGAGGCCGAGGAGATGTTTTTCCTCACTCGCTTCTTCGGCGGGGAGGCTAACCACAGCCTGGTGGCGCGGCTTGGCAGCTCGGCCGGCGACGCCAACGGCCACCTGTGCTGGGATCTGGCCGAGGATCCAGCCTTGCTCAATGACGCACCCGCGGATGCTCTGACGGAGGCCGTGCTGCGCAAGGGCGGACCGGTGAAACGGCTTCGAACCAACGCAGCGCCCGCCCTGTGCGCCAGTTGGGAGGCTCCTGACGCTTGGTTCGGGATCGACGCCGTGACCGCCGAGGGGCGCGCGGCGTGGCTGCGCGAGAACCCCGGATTCTGCGGCCGCGCGATGGCAGCCTACACGGACCGGTGGGCCGAGGCGCCACCGGCGGTCCACCCCGAGCAACAGCTCTACAACGGCGTTTTTCCTGGCCCTTCTGACGAGGCGCTGATGGTCGACTTCCATGAGGAGGGCAAGCGCCGCCGCGTTGAAATCGTCGAGCGTCTTGAGGACCCGCGCGTCAAGGTTTTCGGCCGTCGAGTGATCTATTGTGAACACCGATCCGCGCTGAACGAGACAGAACGGCGCGAGGCTGACAGCGCATTGGCTGAGAGCTTGGTCGACGAGCGGGGCGCGGGCCTGACCCTGCCGCAGGCCCTGTTTCTGGTGGAAGAGGCGTTGGCCGTTGGCGGGGAAGATCCGGACGGACTGCTGGTCGAATATCAGGTCTGGCTCAAAGCCCGGCTGGCCCGCACTGTTGCCTTCCTCGGAAGGCCGCCAGTCACATCAGTCGCTCCTGCGGTCTAGACCGCCCTCGCGCGCCCACTGGCAGCATAGCGCCAGAAGCGGGCATTAGCTCGCAGCCGCGGAGCAGACATTCCCTGCTCATCTCCGCGGGCTGGATGGCGTTACGGTTCTAGAGGTGGTGCGAAGCGTTCGCGAGCGATGAGGCCCACCCGCCGCCCGAGCGCCTGACCTTCTTCATTGGAGAAACGGAAGTGCATGCCGCCCTGAATGCGCGCCAAGCTCGTAGCGTCCAGGAAGGCGCTCCAATCCGCAAATCTGACGTTGACCGGCAGGGGTGCGCTTTCGCTTGCAACTTCGATCGGGCCCTTCGCTGTTTCAGGCTCGAGCAGGGCGGCGAACAAACCTGAGAAGGCGCAATGGCCGCAGGGGTACTCCGGATGGTTTGGGGTCGCCATCACCGGCTCCCAAAGCGGGTCTCGGACGGTCGCCGGATTGTCGTCGCGATCAGCATTCCGGATGGCGCCCAATGGTCGCCAAGTCATGTACTTCATCTTCGCCTGAGCCACGGCTGCGTTCGCGTCCAGAGACGCCATCCGGACGAGAGCCCATAGTCGAGCCCTATCTACCAAGCGCTCACGGCGGGCAGCTTCGCGGCTGACGGTGGGGTCGACATTGAACTGCGCCATGAACTGGGCGCGCCGCAAGCTGTCACCGGTAGCGTTGGCTTGCCCGACACCGCCCAGCAGGCGGACCTCCTCAAAGTCTCGGGCGTAGCGCTCGCCTGCGGTCGGCGGCGGCGGCGGGGACATCACCTCGTCCCAAGATGTGAGGAAGAACGGCTGGGCGCGCATGAACCACGGCGCGAAAGCGGGCAGATTCGGCGGCGTGAAGCGGCCGATCTCACCCGCCGGCCGATAGGGCTCGCCCGCCGGTGCGTCGAAAAGGGATCGCGCCAAGGCCGCGGCTCCCGCACGCCGACCGACCTCGAGTCCATGTTCCAGCCTTGCCCCGGCAGGCAGTCCCGACAGCGATAGCGCAAGTGCGCCGTCCAGCTGTGCGCGCCGTTCAGGGTAGAGCCCAACCAGCACAGTATGCGCTGCGACTGCGGCGGCGGCTTCTCCGCTAGCTGGCTGTTCTGACTTGGCGATGCCTAAGTAGCTACGGTAGCGAGGATCAACGGCGTTGGTCGCCTCGAACATAGCGAGTGAGACGAGCGGGGGCGCTGTTCGCTCCAGCCGGCCCTGAAGCGGTGGAGGCAAGGGCGCGCCATTGGGGCCTCGATCCGCCACCCTCAGCCAGTCCTCAAGAACGTCCGCGTGGGCCCTTGAAGGGCTGGTGCACACCAGCAACAGAAAAATGACCAGTCTGAACAGCAGCATTGGAAGCCCTCCATATCGCTGGTATCCCATAGCGCGATTGGGATGGTGCGATCTCTTGGGTGTCGGCTCGAGCTCCCCCCGCTGTCGCTGAAGCGCCATCAGCGGACCTTGGTTCGTCGCGGGATACTGGGTCTCTCAATGGAGGCAACACGTTGCCCAAGCCAGGACCCGGTGTAACTGAGAAGCCATGTCCTCACGTCTCATTCTTTCAATCGCCGGTTTGACTTTCGCGATCTGCGGACTTGCGAGCCTTTTCGCCTCCGATGAGTTGGCGTCGCTTTCCTCAACATCGCCCTCTTCGGCGCTTGCGCCCGCCCTTCAGATCATCGGAGGCGCACTGCTCGGTTTCGCGTTATTGAACTGGTTCAACCGAAGGAGTCGGGTCGGCGGCATCTACGGCCGTCCGATTGGTTTGGCCAACTTGATGTTTTCAGGGGTATTGGCGATCACCGTCGGCCGCGCTGCTCTGCAAGGCGCACTGCCTGTCCAAGCGTCGCTCTTGGCCGGCATTTTCGGCGCTATCACCTTGGCATTCGGCTGGCTTGCCTTCGGAACTTCGGCGGCTTCTGGTTAGCGCAAACATCGAACATCAGTTGTCGGCTTGAAATCGGGTTCTCCAAGATCTCTGCGAAGCTCCAATTGCGGCGTTCTACGCGTTGCTCAAGGCGGCCATGCGTCAGAAGCGGACATCCGCCGACACCGGGACAGCGGTTTATTTGGGACCGCCCGTGCAGACTCCGACGGATTGGAGACTTGGTCTCCTATGGCGCTGGGACGGGCAAATCCCTAGCTTTCGAGCCTGACTCAGGAGCGGCCGCAATGACGATCAAGGCGCATTGGGAAAACGTCTATCAGACCAAGGCAGTGGATGACGTGAGCTGGTATCGGCCGCACCTGGAGGTTTCACTGCGGCTCATAGCCAACGCTGCGCCGGACCTTGGCAGCGCGATTATTGACGTAGGCGGCGGGGAAGCGACGCTCGTCGATGATCTGGTCGCACGGGGGTACAGCGACGTCACGGTGCTCGATATTTCCCAAGCGGCGATCGAAGTGGCCAAGGCTCGGCTCGGTGCATCGGGCGCAGCCGCGCATTGGATCACCGGCGACATCACGGCAGTCGCACTGGAACCGGCTCGGTACGATGTCTGGCACGACCGGGCCGTCTTCCATTTCCTGACAACCGCGGAGGACAGAGCCGCATACGTCCGGCAGGTCGCTTCCGCGGTCAGGCCTGGCGGCCATGTGATCGTCGCGACGTTCGGGCCCGAGGGTCCGCAGAAGTGCAGCGGACTGGACGTTGTCCGCTACGACGCCGAACACCTTCACGGCGAGTTCGGGCCGAAGTTCCGTCTCCTGGACAGCGTCACGCAAGTGCACGAGACCCCTTGGGGCACGCCTCAGCAGTTTATGTATTGCTTTTGTCGGGTGGAGTGAGACGTCGAACCCGCTTCAGCGCGACGCTGAGAACAGCCGCTACAAGTAGAGCGGCCAGCCTTGATCACCCTCGACATCTCGGCGAGGGCTATCGCGCGCGACGGAACGGCTCTTCACCTCGGCGAAGCCCGTGCTCGGCCGGGTTTTGTCAGAGCGCCAGCATGGATCGGGTGAGCATGTAGGTCGCGACCACGAATATCAGGCCCGCGAACAGGACGTTCAGCGCTCCCCGTCTCTGTCCGACGCGGCGGGCCACGCGGGTCCCGAGCAGTCCACCCGCGAACCCGCCGGCCACGAACAGGCCGGCGATGGTCCAGTCGACCAGTCCTGCAAGAGCGTAGCTTGCCGACGTCGCCACGCCGAAGCCGGTCACAGCGAGCAGCGACGACGCCATCGCGTTCATGATCGGCATGCCCGTTGCGGCGACGAGTCCAGGCACGATCAGGAAGCCGCCGCCGATGCCGAAGAAGCCGGAGAGCAGGCCGGTGGCGAGGCCGAAGCCGACGAGCTTGGGGAAGTTGTCGCGGCCCAGGGTGACGTGCGGCAGGCCTACCCCCTTGCGGTTGCGCAGCATCAGCACGCCGACCACCATCATCAGCACCGCGAAAAGCGCGAGCAGCCTTTCTCCATCCATTTGCCGGCCGAACCAGGCCCCCACGACCGCGCCGAGGACTCCTGCGACCGTGAACACGGCCGCGCAGCGCCACTTCACGTTCCCGCTCCGGGCGTGGTTTCCGAGGTTGAGAAGCGCATTCGCCGCCACGGCCACAGCGCTTGTGCCGATCGCCACGTGGGGATTGGTCACCCCGACAAGATAAACGAGCAGAGGTACGGCCAGCACCGACCCGCCGCCCCCGACGAGACCGAGGGTGAAGCCCACCACAGAGCCGGAACCAAGCGCCAGCGCCGCCTGCAGCGCCTCCATCAGGCTGCCCCGGCATGGCTCAGGCGCCGGTTCCACGGTGCACGACCCAACAGGCGGGCCAGGCCGCAGAAGCCGCTCGCGCCGGCGAACGTCAGTCCGGACCCGACGAACAGCGGAACCGCAAGGAACCACAGCGACACAAGCAGGCCAGCCAAGGTGCCCAGCGCCACCATCGATCCCGCCGCAAGCTGCACCTGGCGCTGCAGCTCAAGCGGCTGCCGGGCGTCTTTGGCGACAGGCAGGCCGGCGCCCCGCCAACCGTCCAACCCGCCTTCGAGGATGAACCATTCACTGTCCCCGGCCTTCTGCTTCAGCCGAGGGGCTTGTACCTCGGTGCGGGCACCGCTGCGGCAGTGAAAGATGACCGGGCCGGTGCTGAGCTGGCCGTTGTCCCAGGACGAGAGCGGCAGCGACACCGCCCCGTCGATCTTCTCGCGGGCGTGTTCGTCCGGTTCGCGGACGTCGACAAGGATGGCGCCGCCTTGGGCGCAGAGGCGCGCGGCCTCAACAGGGCTGATGGTGTTCATGCTGTTTGCTCGATTAGCTGCGGTCGTTCACGGGGGAGACCGGCAGGCCCGCCGCCTGCCAGCCTTCGATGCCGCCCTGCAGGAGGTAGACGTCGCCGGTCGGGACGGAGGCGGCAAGCGCCTCGGCGTTCATTTCGGTGCGCCGGCCGGTGCGGCAGTGAAAGATCACGGGTTGTCCGGGGCGCGCCGCGATCCCGGCGGCGCCGGATGACATCGGGGCGTTCTGCGCGCCCTCGATGACCTCGGCGCACTCCTGGGCTTCACGAATGTCGACGAGGAGGGCGCCGTCGGTGATGAGGAGGGCGGCGGCTTCCGGTGTGATGGGTTTGGCAGTCATGGGGAGTTCCTCAGGCTTGCCCGCGCGAGGCGGGGGAGAGTTCGGGGCAATAGATGTCGCTCAGCACGGAGAGCACGCGAACAACGTCCGGGTCGGCGATGCGGTAGTGCAGGCTCTGGGCATCCCGCCGATAGGCGAGCAGTCCGTCCGCCCGCAGTCGCGCCAGATGCTGCGACAGCGCCGACTGGCTCAGTCCGACCTCTTCCACCAAGGCGCCGACGGACAGCTCTGTTTGCGCCGACAGGTGACAGAGGATCAGCAGCCGATGCTCGTTCGACAGGCTGCGGAGCAGGCGAGCGGCTTCGCCGGCCTTGGCGGCGAGCGCGTCCAGAGATGCGACGGTGGAAGGTATCATCAGGGCTTTCTATTAGACTTGTCTAATTTAGGCAATGCTAATATATGTGTCAACACCACTGACACATGGAGCCCTCCAGTGAGCCTCTCCGCTGAAATTCGCCCCTTTTTCGACGAGCCGACTAACACCATCACCTATCTGGTGTTCGACCCCGAAACCCGCCAAGCCGCCGTCATTGATCCGGTGCTAGACTACGACCCCGCATCCGGCGAAGTCGACACCCGGTCGGTGGCCGCGGTGCTTGCCGAGGCTGCGCGCCTGGCGCTGAACGTCCGTTGGGCGCTGGAGACCCACGTCCATGCCGATCACCTCAGCGGCGCCCCATACATCAAGGCGAAGACCGGGGCGCAGATCGGCATTGGCGAGAACATCACAGGTGTGCAGCGCATTTTCCGCCCGATCTTCAACGCAGCTGATCTGGCGGCGGACGGCGGGGACTTCGATCGGCTGTTCGCGGACGGCGACCGGCTGCCGCTGGGCGAGCTGGAGATAGAGGTGCTCCATACCCCCGGCCACACACCCGCCGACGTGAGTTACAGGATCGGCGACGCAGTTTTCGTCGGCGACACGCTTTTCATGCCCGACTACGGAACGGCGCGGACCGACTTCCCCGGCGGCGACGCCCGTCAGCTCTACCGGTCCATCCGCCGGCTGCTCGCCCTTCCGGCGGAAACCCGGCTGTTCATGTGCCACGACTACAAGGCCCCGGGCCGCGACGACTACGCTTGGGAGTCCACGGTGGCCGACCAGATGCTCAACAGCGTACATGTCAGCGATCGGGTGACGGAGGACGAATTCGTCGCCATGCGGACGGCGCGCGACGCGACCCTGTCCGCGCCCAAACTGCTGTTGCCGTCGATCCAGGTGAACATGAGAGCTGGTCGCCTCCCTCCCGCAGAAGCCAACGGGGTTCGGTATCTGATGATCCCGGTCAAGGAACGTGAAGGATCGCTCTAGGCCCGGCTCCAGTCGAAGCCCCGGCCGGCGATTTGCTGACCCGCTGGACGGGGTCTTCGACGGCGTCCCGGCCGGTCGCATACCGCTCCCCTAGATCGCATCCAGCGCCTGGCGGAGTTTGCCACCGATCTCCTCGGCCTTCGCCTTCAGGCCGGGATTGTCGATGGCTGACATCGAGGCCACCGGGTCGACAGCGGCGATCTCGCTGCCGCCGCCGTTTTCCCTTTGCTGAACTATGACATTACAGGGCAGCATCACCCCGACCTTGTCCTCATGGAGCAGCGCCTCGTGGGCAGCCTTAGGATTGCAGGCCCCCAGAATGATGTAGGGCCGGAATGCGACGTCGAGCTTCTGCTTGAAGGTTTCGGTCACATCGATTTCGGTGATGATGCCAAAGCCTTCGTCCTTCAGCGCCTCCCGCGTCCGGGCGACGGCGTCCGCGAACGGGAGCTTGGTGATCTTGCTGTAATAATAAGCCATGCAGGACTCCTTCCGTCCTGAAAACCGTTTGGCCGCGCGGACGTTGCAAGCCGTCGTGCAGACCGTGAGCCCGCAGTCGACCCCGGCTCTGCCGGAAGGAGGCGATTACACCGCGTCGAGGGACGCCCCTGTGCAGGATTGCGCCATCAGACGCCGCGGAAAGACCGCATCCCTCTGCACGATGACCCGGAGGCCACCGAGAAGCGAGCGCCCGTAGCCCAGCCGCCGGCCGTGGGCAGTCGTCATGACGCGAGCGACCGTTCGACCAGTCCCACACGGAACCAGTCCGCCGCTGACTGCTTCCGATGATGACTCCTGCAGGAGGACGGCGCGCGTCCTCCAAACTCCCCGGAGCGAGACGATGCAAACCCACACCCACGGCGGCGCCGAGATCGCCGCCTTCCACGATGCGAAGACCGGCAGCTGGCAGTATGTCGTCATCGATCCCTCGACGCAGGCGGCGGCGATCATCGATCCGGTCTGGGACTTCGACGAGAAGGCCGCGGCGACCTCGACCGGCAACGCGGAGGCCATCCTCGCCTTCGTCCGGGAGCGGGCGCTCAAAGTGGAATGGATCCTCGACACCCATCCTCACGCCGACCACTTTTCGGCCGCGCCGTGGCTGAAGGAGCGGCTGGGCGCGCCGACTGCCATTGGCGACAAGGTGACGGAGGTCCAGGCGCTGTGGAAAGACCTCTATGGCCTGCCGGACGACTTCCCCACCGACGGCCGGCAGTGGGACCGGCTGTTCAGGACGGGCGACACCTTCCGGGTCGGCGACCTGCCGGGCCGCGTGATGTTCTCGCCAGGGCACACCCTGGCCTCCATAACCTATGTGATCGGGGCCAACGCCTTCGTCCACGACACCCTGATGATGCCCGATGCGGGCACGTCGCGAGCGGACTTCCCTGGCGGCGACGCACACGCCCTATATCGAAGCATCGAAGGCATTCTCGCGTTGCCGGAGGACACGGGTGTTTTCGTCGGCCATGACTACGGTCCTGGCGGCCGAGACCCGGCTTGCTTCAGCACGGTGGCGGAGCAGAAGGCCGACAACATCCACGTCGGCGGAGAACGATCCGAAGCCGACTTCGTCGCCCTGCGCGCGAGGCGCGACGCCACCCTGCCACTCCCCAATCTGATGCTCTATGCCCTGCAGGTGAACATTCGCGGCGGCCGGCTGCCCGAGCCGGAGGCAAGCGGCCGCGTCTTCTTCCGCATTCCGGCCAATCGGTTCGAGCCAACCGATAGCGGTACCTGATCAGCTTTGGGCTTGGCATGGGGACGCCAGCGGATTGAACAGAGTCCTGTGCGGGCGGTCAGACTTTATTTTCGGTTTTGGTTCGGATCGTGTCCGGTGAAACGAACGCTAGCGTCACCCGCAATCCGCCGAGGGGCGATGGGCCATAGACTACGGTCAAGCTATGCGCTGTGGCCGTCGCCTCGACGATGGAAAGGCCCAGCCCGCTGCCCCCGGGCTTAGCGTCTGGACCGCGGTAGAACCGACGGCCGAGCTTGGTCAGGTCGGCCTGAGGCACGCCCGGGCCGTCGTCATCGATGGTGAGGGTTGGCGAGGGGCCGGTGTCATCCAGGTCGATACGGACGAGGCTGCGGGCGTGGGCGCAGGCGTTGGACAGCACATTGCCGAACAGGGCGGAGACGCGATCCGGATCAACGTTGAGTTCCATCGCGGAAGCCGCCTCGCTGACTTCGACCCGGACCCGACAGCCCATGATGTCCGTGCGGACAAGCTGGGCGAGCGGCGTCCAGCGTCTTACTAGCGCCGGCTCGGCCGCGTCGTCCGCGCGGGCCATTTCCAGAAGTCGGCTGACCAGCGACGAAGTACGATCGACGGAGGCGACGATGTGCTGGAGCGCTCGGGCCTGTGTCTCTGGATCGGTCGCGTTCGCGGCGACCTGGGCCTGAACGCGCAAGCCGGCCAGCGGGGTGCGCAGTTCGTGGGCCGCGGCGGCGGTGAACTCGGCCTGGCGACGCCGCGCCGCGGCCAGTCGATCAATCAGTCCATTGAGGGCGTCGAGCATGGGCCGTAGCTCTTCGACGCCCCCGGGGGTTGTCAGGGGGCTCAGGTCCTGAACGCGGCGAGCTCCGAGCGTGTCGGCCAGTTGGCGCATTGGTCTCAGCCCCCGCCCGACCGACCACCAGATCAGAAGACCCAAGGCCGCCAAGCCGACCAAGGTCGGTGCCGCCAGACTTGTGATGATTGAACCGACGATCCCCTCCCGCATGGCTAGCCGGTCGCCGACCATGACCTGCACCCCCGCCAGGCGATTGTGGACGGTGTAGACGCGCCAGCGTTCGTCGCCGATGGTCCGCTCGGAAAAACCATCCGCGACGGCCAGCCGTTCGAGTGGCGCCCCGTCCGAGCGGCTGACCAGCTCGCCCCGCAACGACCAGATCTGGCACGACAGCTGGCGTTCGTAGCCGGGGCCGGCTGTTGTCGCAGGGGCGGCGGCCACTCGCGCCGCCCCTGCGCCAGCGGCCAAGTCGCCCTGGTCGAGCAGGCTGGAGACCATGCGCGCGGACTCCATCAGCCTTCGGTCCAGAACCCGATGGATTTCGGCCTGTGTCCGGACCTGAATCCATACGGCCGAGGTTCCCCACACCACGGCGGTGACCAGGGCCAGAATGACAAACAGGCGGACGCGGATCGACCTCATGACAGGGTGTATCCCAGACCTCTGACGGTGCGGATCCTCGCGGCCCCCAGCTTGGCCCTGAGGTGGTGGATGTGCACCTCCACGGCGTTGCTGCCGATCTCCTCCTGCCAGCCATAGAGGCGCTCCTCGAGCTGGCTGCGCGAGATGACCTGGTTCGGCCGCTCGACCAGAAACTCCAGGACCGCGAACTCGCGCCGCGAGAGGGGCAGGTCCTGGTCGCCCAGCCACGCCAGTCGCGCCTTGGGATCGAGGAGCAGGTCACCGTGGCGCAGCGCCGGCGTCGCCCGGCCGAGGAGGCGTCGCCGTATGGCGCGAAGGCGGGCGCTGACCTCGTCAAGATCGAAAGGTTTGCCGAGATAGTCGTCGGCGCCGGAATCGAGACCCTGGATGCGGTCGACCACTGCATCGCGGGCCGACAGGATGAGGACGCCGACGTCCATGTTGCGGGCGCGGACCTGCCGCAGCACCTCCAGCCCGTCGCCATCCGGCAGCCCGAGGTCCAGCACAACGGCGTCGAAGGCCGAGGACTCGAGCGCGGCCAAAGCGTCCTCGACCCGGCCGACGACGTCCACGGTCCAGCCGCAGGCCGCCAAACCCACCTGCAGGCCGTCCCTCAGCACCGGATCATCTTCGACGACGAGCAATCGCATGGCGGCGGCGTGCGCCTTTCGGCTTAAGCGTGACTTAAGGTGGCCCGGCGACGGAGCGGCCATGATCAAGCTGTTCTTCTACCTGCGCGCCGCGCTGCTGGCGACCTTCGCCCTGACCGCGGTCTGGGCCGGCGCGGCGGTGGCCCAGCCGATGCCGCCGGAGGAAGCCTTCCAGCTCGAGGTCCGCCGCTCGGGTGCCGGCGACATCATCTTCGACTGGACCATCGCCGACGGACACTACCTCTACCGTAAGCACACGGTGGCCACCCTTGAGGGCGGCGAAACCGCCTTGCCGCTGGCGCTGGCCGAGGGCGAGGCCAAGACCGACCCGGCTTTCGGCGACGTGGAGGTCTGGCACGGCCGCGGCGAAGCCCGGCTCAGCGCCGCCGACCTCGAGTCCGCAGGCGGGCCGACCGTCGTCAACATCACCTACCAGGGGTGTCTTGAGGACTCGATCTGCTACCCGCCCATGACCGAGACGGTCGCTCTGCCGAAAGCGGCCGCGGCCGCTCCGGGCGACACGGCGTTGGCGGCGCGTGAGGCCGACGTGGAGACCGCGGTCGCCGCCTCCGCGCTGGCGCTCCAGGCATCGGCCTCGACGCCAGCGGACCCGGCGACGTTCAGCGCGTCCGACGGCAAGAGCAGCACCCAGGCGTCGGCCGGATCGTCGTCCAGCGGAATCGCGCTTCAGTCCGGCGGCGGCATGGTCGAGCGGCTGGCGCTCCGCGGCGGCGTGCTGTGGGTGCTGCTGGCCTTCTTCGGCTTCGGCGTCCTGCTTGCCTTCACCCCGTGCGTCTTCCCCATGTACCCCATCCTGGCCGGCGTGATCGGTCGCGGCGTCGATGCGCCCGGCGGGCGGCGGGGCTTCCAGCTGTCGGTGGCCTATGTGCTGGGCCTCGCCGTCGCCTTCGCTCTGCTGGGCGTGGCGGCCGCCTGGTCCGGGCAGAATCTCCAGATGGCGCTGCAGTCACCCTGGGCTGTGGGCGCGCTCAGCCTGATCTTTGTGGCCCTGGCCCTGTCGATGTTCGGGCTCTACGAGCTGCAGCTGCCCTCGTCATGGACCTCCCGTCTATCCGGCCCGGGCAAGGTCCAGGGCCGCCGCTCGCTGGGCTCGGCGGCCGGGATGGGCTTTGTCTCCGCCCTGATCGTCGGGCCGTGCGTGACCGCGCCCCTGGCCGGCGCCCTGCTCTATATCGCCCAGACGGGAGACCTCCTGCTCGGCGCCGCCGCCCTGTTTGCACTCGGTCTGGGCAAAGGGGCGCCCCTGATCGCCTTCGGCGCCCTCGGGTCGAAGGTGCTGCCGCGCGCCGGGCCCTGGATGGACCGGGTCAAGGCGGCGTTCGGGGTCCTGTTCCTCGTCACGGCCTGGTGGCTATCGTCGCGCGTCCTGCCGGCCGAGGCCAGTCTACTGCTCGGCGCCGGGCTGATGCTGCTGATCGCGGTGCTGCTGGGTCTGTTCCGTCCGGCCGCCGGCAGCGGACTTTGGGGCGGAGCCGCGCGTGCCGGGGGTCTGGCCGCCGCCGCCTGGAGCGTTCTGCTGCTGGTCGGCGCCGCATCCGGGGCCCAGGACCCATGGCGTCCCTTGACGGGGGTGTTCGGATCACCGGCACGGGCCGGCGCGATTGCGACGAACGCCGCCGCGCCTACCGTGGTGACTGACACCGCCGCTCTCACCCAAGCGGTCGCGGCCGCTGGCGCGGCGCAGACGCCGTCGCTGGTCTATTTCACCGCCGACTGGTGCGTCAGCTGCAAGGTCATCGACCGCACCGTCTTCGCCGATCCCGGCGTCCAGGCCGCGCTGACAGGCGCGCGGCTGATTGAGGTCGACGTCACACGCACCACGCCGGAGACCCGCGCCCTGCTCAAGGATTTCGCGGTGGTCGGCCCGCCCACCATGATCTTCCTCGACGCCACGGCGACCGAGCCGGACCGAAGCCGCCTGGTCGGGGAAATGGGCGCGCGCGACGTGATCGAATCCCTTGGCCGCGCGGGAGCCCCGGGATGAACGCCATCGAGCTCGGCCCCCTGGTCCTGTCCGGCGAGCGCTTCGCCATCCTGCTCGGGGTCCTCGTCTTCATGATCGGCTCCGGCTGGCTGGCCAGCCGGGTCAGCCCCCGGTTCAACGCCTGGAGTACGGCGGTCGTGGTCGGGGGCCTGGTTATCGCGCGATTGGCCCATGTCATCGCCCACTGGGAGTTCTTCAGCGGCGATCCCTGGCGCGCCTTCGCGGTCTGGCAAGGCGGATTTGTCTGGCCCTGGACGCTGCTGGTGGTGGTCCTCGCCTCCGTCCTGCTTCTGCGCGACCGCCGCCTGATCGTCTGGGCCGTGGCGCCGGTCGCCGCTGCGGCGATGGTCTGGAATGTGGCCTATCAGCTGTCATCGCAGACCGACGCCTTGGCGCCCGCGCCCCTGACCTTGGCCTCGCTCTCCGGCTCGCCGGTCGACATGGCGCAGCCCGTTGATCGCCCCACCGTTATCAACGTCTGGGCTACCTGGTGCCCGCCCTGCCGCCGCGAGATGCCGGCCCTTGCGCAGGCCGAGGCGGCGCACCCCGACGTTCGGTTCCTGTTCGTCAATCAGGGCGAAGGTCCCGATACGGTCCGCCGCTTCCTCGCCGCCGAGAACTTGCAGCTGGAGCATGTGCTCTTCGACGAGGCCATGGCGCTTCCTCGCCACTACGGCACGGCCGGTATTCCGGTGACCCTGTTCCTCCACGCCGACGGCTCCCTGGCCAAGGCGCACATGGGCGAGATCGCGCCCGAACAGATCGACGCGGAAATCCGCCGCCTCGATCGCTGAAATCTTTCACCCAGGAGACTTCCATGACCCTTCGCCAACTCACGCCCGTGTTCGTCGCGGCTCTTGCGCTCGCGGCCTGTGGACCGGCCGACGCCGATAATTCGACGACGTCGCCGCCGGCCGGCGGCGGCACGACGCAGACTATGCCCTTGATCGTCCAAACCGGGTTCAACGACCTGCTGCGCGATCCAGGCGTGCCGTTCATCGGCTCGGAAGCAGCCGACGTCACCATCATCAGCTTCGTCGACTACAACTGCCCGTACTGTAAGCAGATGCAGCCCGAACTGACCGCTCTCGTCGCGAGCGATCCCAAGGTGCGGATCCTTACCAAGGAATGGCCCATCTTCGGCGATGCGTCCGAACTGGCCTCGCGCACGGCGATCGCCGCCCAGTACCAAGGCAAGTACGAGGCCGTTCACAACGCCTTCATGGGATCGCCCACGCCCATCGCCGGGGCGGCCGACGTTCAGCGCCTGGCGCTGTCGGCAGGCGTGGACATGGCCCAGCTCGAACGCGACCTGACCGAGCACGCCGCCGACATCGACGCCGTGCTGCAACGGGTCAGCGCCGAGGCCTCGGCCATGGCCCTGCGCGGCACGCCCGCCTTCAGCATCAATGGGCAACTAATCCCCGGCGCCCTTCCGCCCGGCCAGCTCAAGGCGTTGGTCCAGCGCATCCGCGCGGGCCAGCCGGCGCAGTAAGCCATGGCCCGCCTGACCCTGCTCCAGCTGAACGATCTGCATGGCTATCTGGAGCCGCACCCCGAACTGGTCCCGACCGCCGGTGGCTGGCGGTTCGAGCGGCTCGGCGGGGTCGCCCGTATCGCCCGCCTGTTCGCCGAGGCGCGCGCCGAAGGACCGTGTCTGACGCTCGACAACGGCGACACCTTCCACGGCACGCGGGTGGCGGTCGCCAGCCGGGGCGAGGCCCTGATCCCGATCATGAACGCCCTCCAAATCGACGCCATGACGGCGCACTGGGAGTTCGCCTATGGACCCGCGGACTTCAAGGCCCTCGCGCGCCGGCTCGACTACCCCGTGCTGGCTGCCAATGTGTTCCGCAAGGCCACCGGCGATCTCCTGTTTGAGGGCCGCCGGGTCTTCGAGCGGGGCGGGTTGCGGATCGGGGTGATCGGCCTGGCCTGTCCGATCGTCGATAAGACCATGCCGCCGGCCTTCTCGGAGGGCATGCGCTTCGAACTGGGCGCGGCCCAGGCGCGCGAGCAGCTGGCGATCCTGCGGCGGGAGCAGGTCGATCTCGTGGTCCTGCTGTCCCACCTGGGACTCCCGCAGGACCTCAAGCTGGCGTCGGAGCTTCTGGGCCTCGACGTGATCCTCAGCGGCCATACCCACAACCGGCTGCATGAGCCGGCGCGGGTCGGCGACACCCTGATCATCCAGTCGGGTTGTCACGGAGCCTATGTCGGTCGGCTGGACTTGGACGTCGCCGATGGACGGGTCTCGCTGAACCGCCACCACCTGATCCCGGTTGATGACGGACCCACAGACGCCAGCCTCGAAACGCTCGTCCGCGCGGCTCTGGCGCCCGAGCGCAAAGCCATGGCGCGCGTGGTCGGCCGCACCGCCATCCCCCTGCATCGCTACGCCATGGCCAGCGCGCCGATGGACGATGTGCTCCTGGCCGCGGTGGCCGGGACGGCGGGGACGGAGATCGCCTTTTCCAACGGCTGGCGATACGGCGCGCCGGTGGCGCCTGGACCGGTGACCCTGGGTGACCTCTACAACATCGTGCCCATGAACCCGTCCATCTCCCGCGTCACCCTCACCGGCGGCGAGCTCATCGCCATGATGGAAGACAACCTGGAGCGCACCTTCGCCGCGGACCCGTTTGAACAGATGGGGGGTTACATCAAACGATGCCGCGGCCTGACCGTCTTCGCCAAGCTTGAGAATCCGAAGGGCGCGCGCATCGACCGGCTGCTGGTCGGAGATCGCCCCGTCGATCCGCAAGCTGACTACCCGGTCGCCTTCGTCACCAGCCAAGGCGTGCCCAGACGCTATGGGCGGGACCGGCGAACCCTGGACGTCGATAGCGTCTCCGCCCTCCAGCAATGGTTCGTCGATCATGTGCCGGGCGAGACCGACCTGCCGTCCAGCGTTCTCATTGTCTGAGAGTCGATATTCCTTCGCCCCGGAGCCCCCCGATGAAAGCACTGCTTCTCGCCCTCGCCTTTGCCGCGGCCGTGACCGTCTCCCCCGCCTTCGCCCAGGTCGTTCCCGGATACGGCGGCTTTACGCCCCTGCCCGAAGCGGGCGAACAGCCCGATCCCGACCGGGTCTACAAGGTGGTTTTCGACGTCTCCCAGGGCGGCCCCGATGATGGCCCGAATCGGGGCCTCGATCGCGTTGCGCGTCTGATCAACATGCTGGCCGCCGGCGGGGTCGACGCCGACCACCGCCAGGTCGTGGTCGTGGTGCACGGCGCGGCCACCCTGTCGGTGTTGTCGGACCCGGCCTGGGCCGCACGGGGCAAGGGCACGGCCAATCCCAACAGCGCCTTGATCCGGGCCCTGATCGCCGCCGGTGTCGAAGTTCGCATCTGCGGTCAGGCCATGGTCGGCAATCGAGTGGTCGAGGAGGACCTCGCGCCCGGGGTCACCGTCGACCTCGCCGCCCTGATGACCGTGGTCCACCGTCAACAGGCGGGCTATGCGCTGATCGCGGACTGAACCGACTCACCCCCGCGACGGCCGTGATGACGCGACTTCCTTGGCCCTGGCGCCGGCCCGTTGGAGAGGGGACCAGCCAGACCGCGCGGTCCAACCCCTAAACCAGTCCTAACCGACGACTGCTTTGAGTCAAAAAGCGCCCTAACGACCCAGGTCCGCTCCCCGTCCCGCCACGACCTGCGCCAACCCGTTCGCCATCGGCTCCAGCGCGATCCTGCTCCCCATCCTCGCGGCGTCTCCCGCCCTCACCCGCGCATAGTGCTCGACCCCGCCCGCATCCTTCACCACCACGAACGGCGCCGCACCCGCCTCGTCGTGAAACCCGCTCTTCACCACCACCCCGCGCACTCGCTCCGTCCCGAGCGGCCGCACCTCCCTCGCCCCCTCCAGCCGTCGCTGGTTCAGCGTCCGGATAATGTCGCGCCGCGCCTGTAGCGTCCGCAGCTTCGTCTCCATCTCTCCGTCGAGCTGGTAACGCCGTCCCGTCCTCACCGCGAAACCCAGCCCCTCCAGATGGCGCAGCCGCCCCCGGGTCAGCGCCGCCCAGGCGTCATTGACGCCCACGCCATCCTCGACCGTCCCGTTCGCATCCGCCGCCGCCAGCAGCCGCCGGTCGAAGCCGGTGAACCGGTCCGCCCCGGTCTCCTTCCAGATACGCAGTTCCGCCTCCACCCGGGACAGGTCGCCGAGCCGCTCCTGCGCCACCTCCTGCGCCCGCGCCCGGAAGCCGTAGCCGATGTAGTCGCGCGGGATGACCAGGTCCCGCCCGTCGCCTCGCCGACCCCGCACCAACACATGGGCGTGCGGCTGGTCGGTGTCGTAATGGCAGGTCGCCACCCATTTCAGATTCGGCTCCCCCAGGTCCGCCGACACCCGCCCCATGACCTCGCGGGCATAGCCCTTCAGATCCCCGATCCGGTCGCCGTGCTCCGGCGAGATGATGAAGCGGAAATGGTGCCGGTCCTCGCTCCAGCCCCCGGTCTCGACCACCGGCCGAACATCGTCCGTCTCCCGGTCGAAGAACTCCGGCCGCGCGCCTTCGACCCCGGCTCCCGAGCGTCCGAGATAGCTCACATGCGCCGCCAGGGCCGCCGCCCGCTCGGCGCCCTTGCCGATGTGCCGGGACACCAGCGCCTTGACGATGACCCGCTGACGAACGTCCAGACGAAAGGCCCGGCCCGAGCGTCCCTGCGCCGCCCTGAGCACCCCTGACCGATCCCCCAGCGCGAACGCCCGCGAGCTGGCCAGTCGTCGCAACAGCCCGGTGCGGACGTTCACCCGATCGGGTTTGAGGGACAGCGGAAGTCGGACCTGGACCGCCTCCGGGTCCTGACCGGCGCCGGCCGACAGACGCGACTGGATGGCTTCACGGATCAGCATTCGACGCCTCCCACCAGGCCGCCGACGCCGCCCAGGACCGACAACTCACCGCAAGTCGTCCAACACCCTCAAGCGCGCCGCTAACCTGCTGACAGACTACGAAAAACCCGGACCGCCCAACACCCTCTTTTATCTTGCCCTAAGCCCCTTTTCGCAGATTTCCGGACACCGCCGTCATACGTTCGCACGTCGGACCAAACCTCATCATCGCATCGCCGGTCCATCGCCTGGTCGTCCCTGGGGCGTCGTCTTCGATCGCTCGAACGCCCCGGACGACAAACAAAAACCCGCCCGGCCGAAGCCGAGCGGGTCGTTGATGGCAGTCTCGATCGATCAGGCCGCGCGCGCCCGGATGGGGACATGCCGCAGCCCGGATTCCATTGCCTTCTGTCCGAGGTTGAGCGCCGGTCCGAACGGCCGCTGGTCCGCCCGCGCCCGATCCACCGAATGCACCAGGGTGAGGCAGACCTCAGGCTCGAGCGCGATCAGTTCGTCGTTCGCCCGGAAGGGAGCCGCCTTGCCGTGGGTGTCGAAATCCGCCCGGGCGAGGATCAGCTTCACCCCCTTCTGCTGGGCCCATTTGATCGCCAGCTTCTCGGAGCCCTTCGCCCCGGTCGTCGCCAGGGCCATGTCGGGCCACTCCTGTTTCGCCCAGTTCAGGGCGTCGAAGATCCGCCCGGCGTCTTCCGGGGTATCCGCCGTCGGAGCCCCTCTGAAGGCGATGACCGGACCGCCCGGATCCGCCTCCCCCGCACGCCGGTTGCGGATCGCCCGGATCGCCTGTTTCGCCTCCAGCTGGGCGGCCGTCAGATGCGTGCCGCGCCGGCTGCCGCGCCAGGCCGTCCAGACCTCTCCGGTCGCGACCGTCCAGGTTTGCGACGCCGCGTCCCGGATCAGTTCGCAGGCCTGCGTCGCCGCATCGCCTGCCCGGGCTTTGGCCGTGGCGTCCTGCAGTTCGACGTCGGCCGCTTCCGATCCGTCGAAGTCCCGGTCGAGCGATCGCATCGTATCGCGCGCCCTATCCGCGTCGCGTTCGATCCGCCCGGCGGCCGAATGGAAGGCGCCGATCAGGGCTTCTCCGAGGATCGTCTGGAAGTCCTCCAAGGCTGTGTCGGAGATCACGTCCAGAAGCTCGGTCATGAGCGCGCGCCCGAGCTGGGCCAGGGCGTCTTCCGTCGGAAGCGGACCGCCTTCCTCGATGGAGGCTGACAGGTTGCCCAGGGCGGAGTCGGAGATCGGGGTGAAGGCGGAGGATGAGGTGTTGAAGCGGGTCATTGGACCATTCCTTGAGACTGTCGAGCGCCCCATGCGCAACGACCCCGGTTTTGGCCACAGCGGGGTCCCCGGCAGTCACCGGAGCGGGCGGCCGCTTGGCCGTCCGTGGAGGGGAACGGCGCAGCCGTTGACTTCCGGGGTGCTGTGACAAAATCGGAGGGCGTTGTGTGGGGGCAAGTCCTCGCCCGCCTTCGGGCGAGGACACAACTCGGCGCCGACGCGCCGATACGGACAAAGACGCATCGGTTCGCTTGCCGGCGACGGCGCGCCGTCGCCCATCCGGGACCGGGGTGCTGGAAGGCGGCGGACCCCATCCGCCGCGCACGTGGACGAGTCCCCGGCTCTTGAAGCTCGTCCCTGCCTTCGCGGGGGCGCCGAAAGCAGACCAACGGCGGCCTCGGGTGTCGAGGCCGCCGTGATGGCGCCGGACTGGGGAGTTCAGCAACGCGGCGTCTCAGTCCAGACCCGCGAGGGCCATCAGACTCTCGGCGCTCTGGCGGACGGGACGGTAGCCGATCTCCGCATGCGCGGCGCAGAAGGCCCCCCTCGCGATCCGCCTGCCGCACAGGGCGAAGCCGGGGTCTCCGGGATCGCCGTAGGGCCAGCGGCAATCGCGCCGACGCACGGACAGGATGGTCGCCGTCCCATGAGACGGCGCATCCACCCGGCGCGGTGGGCACGACGCCGGACCCGGCGGCGGCGCGGGCCGGGCCGGCCAGGGTCGACGCGCGACCGGGGGCGCGGCGAGGCCGGCGGACCTTGAGGCCGGCGGCCGAGCGGCCGACAGGCCCAGGCGATAGACCTTGCCCAGGACCGCGCTTCTTGTGAGGCCGTGATCCAGATCGCGCGCGATCTGTGCGGCGCTACGGCCTTCGAGCCAGAGGGTCTTGAGACGACCGACGCGGTCGTCGGTCCAGGCGGAGGCGGTCATGGCGGAACTCCGGTGTCAGCGAGCCCAATCGGCTCGCCCGCGCCCGGCCTCGCTTCATCCTCCCGGTCCCCACACAGAAACGGCCCGACGCTCGCGCGCCGGGCCGTTCCGCCTTTCGCCGACGGATCAGAACGGGATGTCGTCGTTCAGATCGTATCCGCTCGCCGGCTCCTGCACCTGCCGGTCGGCGGCGCCGTCGTCCGCCGACGGCCGGTCGCGCCGGTTCTTCAGACGAATGTCGCCGACGATCAGACGCAGATCGTAGTGTTCGACCCCGTCCTTGCCGGTCCAGGTGTCGTTCTCGACATGGCCCTGGATCACGACCCGGCTGCCCTTGCGGGCGAAGGCCTCGATATATTTCCCGGCCGTGGCCTCGTTGAAGCAGATGCAGTTGAAGCCGGTGGTGCGCTCGCCCGGCGTGCCGTCGGCGCGCCGGAAGCGGGTGGTCTCCAGCACGCGGAAGCTCGCGCGCTTCTTGCCCGAGCCCTGGGCCGACAGGATGGACGGGTCGGCGGCCAGATAGCCTTCGAGGGTGAGGGTCTGCATGGTCAGTCTCCTGAAGATGGGATTCGGTTGAGGATCAGGCGGCGGCGCGATCGGTTTCGCGGGCGTCGACGGTGTCGGGGTCGCGGGCCTCGGCCCAGTCGAGGACGGTCAGCCGGTTCACCACCAGTTCCTTGGCGGTGCGTTCGGTCCCGTCCTTGGCGGCGTAGGCCGTGTCGATGAAGGCGCCGACGACGACGGCTTCGCAGCCTTGGGCAAGTCCGCGGGCGATAACCTTCTCGTTCAGCCCCTTCGACCAGCTGACGCAGTTGACCCCGACGAGCCGGTCCTTGCCGGCGCCATCGACGCCGCGCTTTTCGAGCAGCCGGAACACCGCCTTGGCGAAGTCCGGGCTGATCTGGGGGTCGGCCGCCAACCGGCCGGTGAACACCATGGTCTGCATGTCAGTCTCCTGTTGATCCGAAGCGCCGGGGAGCCGATCTCCCCAATGCCGCTTCACCCGGGACCTCCCTTCCTCCGTCCTCTCCTGCCCGGACGGGGCCTCCGCCCCGCCCGGCGCATGTCTCAGGCGGCCGCTCCGTCGAGGACGGTCTGGACGGGATGGCGGCGCAGCACCGCCTCCACCACCTCAGGCCGATCCGTCGGCGCGAACACCCGGGGCGTAAAGGCGATGATCTCGACGAAGCACCCGAGCGCGACCAGGGCGTCGCGGTCCGTCCGCCCACCGACCACCTCGATCCGCCAGCGGTCCATGACCCGCGACCGCTTGAGCCACAGGCCGCCTTCCAGCGAGAGCTGGACGTTGCGATCCAGCAAGGTGGCGGCGGTCCTCGCCCCGTCCGACCACGCCTCGCCGACATCGGTCAGGCCGAGGCTCGCCTTGAGGCTCCGGGCCTGGACCTGGTCCAGCACACGCCCCAGCCAGCGCCGGCCGTCCGGCGCCCTGACCCGACGCACAGAACAGCCGCGCGCGGGCATCCGACCCCAGATCGGCAGCAGCAGACCGGTCGCGAGCGTGAGCTCGCGCGTCCGCCAGGGGTCGGCTCCCGCCACCTCCTCATCCCAGACGCGGCGCCATTCGTCGGTCGCCGCGGGCTTCCAGGCCGATTCCTCGAAGGTCCTCTCCGGCAGGGTCTGACGTCCATCCGGCCGGACCAGGCGAACGGCGGCGACCAGCCGGTCCTCGTCCGTGGCGGTGGTCAGGCCGAGTTCGGCGACCGCCGCCCGGCCGGATTTGGCGTTTACGACCAGCTGATGGGCGACGTCGGCGGCCCGGGCCAGCGCGTCATGGGAGAGCAGGATGTCGCGACGAACCCTGAGCGAGAAGGTGACCAGGGCGGTTTCAGCGCCGGTCGAGACATCGGTCCGGATGGTTTCCTGGTGCAGAACCGCCAGTTCCTCCGCCTCGATGTCTTCAAGTCCACGGTCCAGATCCCCCGACGCGGCGGCGCGCTCAAGGATGCCCGAGAGAATGCGGTCGAAGTCCTCGAACAAGGCGTTCTGGTCGGCGATCCTGAGCGCCAGCAGGCGGTTGAGGAAGGTGTGGATCGGCGGCAGGTCGTCGGACGGCTTGAGTCCGCCGTCGGCGTCGAGCAGCTTGAGACCCGTCCTGGTCATGAAGGTCTGGAGCGTCATCGCAGCGAGTTCACCGAACGCCAGGGCCCCGTAGAAGACCAGCAGGGCCCGGCGCGCCCATGGGCTTTCCAGATTGTCCTCGGCCCGGAAGAGGCCCGCCCCGGCCGTTCGGCGCTCGCCGCGCGTGAGCGCGCCGAGCGTGTCCAGACGGCGGGCGATGGTCGAGGTGAAGCGTTTTTCGCCCTGGATGTCCGTCGTGACCGGCCGGAACAGCGGGGCCGAGGCCTGGTGGGTGCGGTGGCTGCGACCCAGCCCCTGGATGGCGGCGTCGGCCCGCCAGCCCGGTTCGACCAGATAGTGGACCCGGCGCTGCCGGTTCGCCGCCGACAGGTCCGCGTGATAGCTGCGTCCGGTGCCTCCGGCGTCGGAGAAGATCAGCACCCGCTTGCGGCCGCTCATGAAGGCGTCGGTCTCGGCGCGCGCCGCCGAGGCGCCGCGCCGTTCCACCAGCCTGCGTCCGTCGCGCACGACCACCCGCCGGGACCGCCCGGTGATCTCGGCGACGGCGTCCGCGCCGAGGGCCTCCAACAGGGCGTCGAGCACCCCCGGCACGGCGGGCAGGCAGGCCATCTGTTCGATCAGGCTCTCGCGCCGGGCCAGCGCCTCCTGGCTGACGGCCGGACGGCCGTCGTCCATGACCGGAACCAGGGTGACCTCGCCGCTCTCCCCCTCGACCGCCTCCATCAGGTGGATCGGGAATGCCTCGCGCAGGTAGTCGAGGACATATTCACGCGGGGTCATGTCTATCGAAAGGTTGTTCCATTCCTCGGGCGGGACGGACGCCAGCCGCCGCTCCATCACCGCCTCATTGGTCGAGACGATCTGGACCACGGCCGAGCGATCGTGGCCCAGATCCTCCCGGATCGACGCCACCAGGCTCGGCGCCTTCAGCCCCGCGAGCAGATGGCCGAAGAAGCGCAGCTTGGCGCCCTCGAAGGCGGAATGGGCCGCCGACGCGGCCTGGCCGCTCCTGGGCTTGCCCGTCTCGTCGTTGACGCCGACGGCCTTCAAGGCCTCGGCGAGATTGGCGTGGATCAGCTGGAAGGCGTCGGCCCAGGCGTCCCAGATCGCGATGTCGTCGGACGTCAGGGGATGGACCAGCGGCTGGTATTCGACCCCTTCGAACGACAGGCTCCGCGCCACATAGAGGCCGAGCGCCTTGAGTTCGCGCGCCACCAGCTCCATCGCCGCCACCCCGCCCCGGTCCATGGCGTCCAGGAAATCCGCCCGCGACATGAAGGGCGCCTCCGGCCCGCCCCACAGGCCCAGCCGGGCGGCATAGGCCAGGTTCTCGGCGGTGGTGGCGCCGGTCGCCGAGACATAGAGGACCCGCGCATCGGGCAGTCGGTTCTGCAGCGCCAGACCGGCCATCCCCTGCAGCGACGCCTTCTTCGTTCCCCGCGCGCCCTTGCCGCCACCCGCGGCGTTGGCCATCGCATGGGCCTCGTCGAAGGCGATGACGCCGTCGAAATCCGCGCCGAGCCAGGCGATGATCTGGTCGAGCCGCGATTGACGGGCGCCCCGCGCCGGTTGGCGAAGCGTCGCATAGGTCGTGAACAGAATGCCCCGGTCGAGCCGGATGGCGTCCCCCTGTTTCCAGCTCGAAAGGGGCACGATGTCATGAGCGCCGCCGCCGATCGCCGCCCAGTCGCGCCGCGCGTCCTCCAGCAAGGCGTCGTTCCGTGACAGCCATAGCGCGCGCACCCGGCCCTGGCTCATGTTGTCGGCGATGACGGCGGCGATCTGGCGGCCTTTGCCGCAGCCGGTGCCATCGCCCAGGAAGAAGCCGCGCCGCAGCTGGACGGCGTCCTCCTGGTCCTCGGGCGCGAGCACCATATGGTGGGGCGCCGTGTCCAGCCGCCACTGTCCGGGCAGATGCGCGGCGTGGGCCTCGCCGGCGTAGATGACCATCTCGGTCTGGGCGTCCGAGATCCAGCCCTGGTCGCGCATGGCCGGAGGGAGGACCGGTCGATAGGTCGGCGCCGGCGGCGCCACCGAGGCCATGGGCCCGGACTCGACCAGAGGCGACGGATGCAGGCGGGGCTCGGGCAGAACGATCCGCCCCAGGGCGTGGGCCTGGTATAGCCCGACATCGCGACCCTCCCCCGTCCAGGCGCGAACCTCATAGGTCAGGGCCCCAGCCCCACCCAGAAAGGCCAGCCGGCCGGAGGGCAAGGCCAGGCCTCGCGCGCGTGGTCCCAGCAGGGCGTCTATCGTCACCGGCAGGCGCGTTCGCGGCCTGGCGCCGATCCGCGGCGAAATCGCCCCTGTCATCCGCGCCGCGCTCTGCAGGTCATCAGCGCTCTGGAGCGGCGCGGCGCCCGCGGGACCTTCGGCGCGGTCGATCACCAGCAGACCGGTCTCAACGGAGGTCCCATGTTTGGCGAAACCGCCGGACGGCAAGGCGATGCGGCTCACGACGGCGCCGACCTCGCAGAGGCGGCGAAGCAGCGCGGCGTCCGTCAGGGCGTTCAGGGGGACGATCGCGGCCAACCGGCCATGGTCGGCCAGGGCCTTCAGGGCCGCCGTCAGATGGGCGGCCAGGTTCGAGAACGGCGGATTGCACACCGCCACGTCGAATTCGCCCGAGCCCGCGGACAGGTCATGGATATGGCGTCCGTCGTGGCGCGTCCGGTCCGCGCCCGGAAAGAGCCCGTCGAGGAGGTCGGCCCGACCGGTCGCGAGCTCATTCAGGCTCAGCACCCCGCCGCAGGCCTCCGCGACCGAGGCGATGAGGCCCGTTCCAGCCGAGGGCTCGAGGACGCGGTCGCCGGGACGCACCTGGGCGGCCAGGACGGCGAGCGCGGCCAGATGCGGCGGCGTCGAGAATTGATCGAACGCGACCTGCGCCTCGCTGCGCCGGGACTGGGTCAGCCCGAGCGCCGAGACGGCCGCCAGCAGGGCGGTGATCTCCGCCGGCGCGTCTTCCAGACGACCGACCTGGGGCGCGAGACGCCGGACCTGCAGGACCGTCGCCGCCTCTATCGCGTCATAGGCGTCGCGCCAGGCCCAGACGCCCTCGGCGTCCGACCCGCCGAACGCGGTCGTCATGATGGCGGCGACGAGCTTGCGGTCGAGCGGACGGGACCGCGCCAGATGCGCCGCCAGCGCCCGGGCGGCAGCGAGGATAATGGCGGCGGCATCGCCGGCGGCCGGATCGGCGAACAAGGACAGGTTGGGGGTCGAGGACATGGCGAAGGCTCCGGCAGCCTGGAGCGGAGGGCGCCTCCCTCCCGGTCCTGCAGGCTCGCCTCGCCCCGCCCTTTCCTCGCCTTTTCCGCGCCAGGGATTCGCACGACTACGCCGCCCCGGCTGAGCCGGGGCGGCGTCCGTCAGGAAGACTGGCGGTCAGGCGGCGGCGGGATCGAGCGCGGCCTCACCGGCCGGGGTGACGGCGAACGCCCCAACCCCGTCGTCGTCGAACGCAGGGTCTTGCTCGTCGATGGACCGGTCGTCAGCTTCGTCGGCATCGTCCTGCGGCGAGCCCGCCCAGGACAGGCCGGCCGGCGCCCAGGTCCGCGACGCCGCCTGTTCGGCGACCCAGTCGACCAGTTCGGCCTTCTTCAGCGACCTGGCGCGGTCGTCTTCGGCCCCCATGGCCTCGAGCATCCCCAGCAGCAGCCCCTTCGAGTGAAGCTGAAGGAAGGGCGCGTCAGGCGTCCAGTGCAGGGTGACGTCCGCCGCGCAGAGTGCGGCCAGTTCAGCCGCTTCCGCGCGGGCGCTGCGCCGGATCAGGGTCGTGCGTTCCTCGCGGACGTCGAGGCTGATCGCGGTCAGTTCGGCCAGCAGACCCATCTTCTCGCCATGCGGCAGCGCATGAACCCAGGCGATGACAGTCTCGCCCGAAGCCTGCCAGGTCGCGCGGCGATCGTCGAGCCGCTGGCGCACCTCTCCGTCCAGGGGTTCGATCACCCGCCCGCCGGCCGGATTGAAGCCGGTGGCGAGGATGGCCAGAGCCGAGTCCGGGCGCGCCACATGGGTGCGCAGCACCAGAACGGTGAACAGGCGCGCGATCAAGGCGGTCAGGGCGGCGCCCGGGTCATCGGCCAGGGCGCGGATCAGTCCCCGCGTCGCGACGTCGGTGCGCACGCCGTGCAGGGCATGGTTGACGCCGTCGATCTCCGGCGCGGGCGCCGCCACTTCGGGAGGAACATAGGCCGGCGGCGCGGACGCCTGGTCCGGTGAACCGCTCCCGGTCGAACCGTCCTCCTCGATCTCGGGTTCCTCGGGCGTGTAGCAGCGCACATCGACGCCCGTGCCGGCGGCGGGCCACATCACCATCGTCGTCACCACCCGCCCGCCGCAGCCGGTCTGGTCCGCCGTCACACGCGCGCGGATCATGGCGACGATGGCGGCGTCCTCGGTCTCGGGGTCGCCGGCCTCCGAGAGAGCCCGCCGGGCCGTCTCCGCCCGCTCATTGAACACCTCGCGCTGGGCCCGGTAACGCGCCATGTCTTCAGCCGGAAGCTGGCCGCCGTAGACATAGCCCAGCGCTTCCAGGTCGTCGGGCAATTCAGGCTCGGGTCCGGCGGTGACATGCACCGCGATCCCCTCGGCCTCGAAGACGGCGGCGATGGCGCGCGCCCGTCGGATCCACAGGTCGGTCAGGATGTCGGGATCGAGCAATACGGGCGCCAGCTCCCCGAACAGATCCGCCTCGGTGCGGCCGCCGGCTTCTCCATAGCGGACCGAATCCACCAGGGCGCAGCGGCGGTCCCGGGCGGTGACCCGCCCTTCGTCGAGCCGTTCCGTGATGCGCCAATCCTGAAATCCATGCCCGTCCAGCGCCGCCTCGGCGAGCTCGGCCTGCTCCGCCTTGTCCGGCAGACGGGCCAGCAGCCGGGCCTGTTTGAGGGTTATGCGCCCGGCTTTCAGGGCCGCGAGGGCGGCCGGCGGCAGCCCGGCCAGGGCGGCCAGGCGCTTTACGTCGATCTCGGCGTAACCGAGAGCCCGGGAGATCACGGACACCGTCAGCCTGGATTTCAGCATCCGGCCGATGGCGGCGATGATATCGGCGACATGAACGGGCACGGCCGTGTTGGTCAACAGGACGGCCGCCGCCTGGCGGGCCGGATCGGTCTCGACATAGACCGTGACCGGGTAGGTCTCGTCGATCTCCCCCGCGTCCAGCAGCAAGCCCAGGGCCAGGCGACGACGGCGGCCGTCCAATGCCATCCAGGGCTCCTCTTTTCTGCCGCGGCCGGGGCGGACGGTGAGGCGCTGCAGCTGGCCGGCGGCCTTCATCGTGGCGGCCAGGGTCGGGATGTCGTCATCCGGCGGCTCATTGAATCGCAGATTCTCGCGGGCGATGCCGATGTCGCCGAGGCGGACGGTGCGTTCGTCGCGCGCGACGACGACCGCGGGCATGCTGACAGGAACAAGGTCGGTCATGGGGACTCTCCTGCCGGGCATCGGGGCCCATCCCCGCCGCTCCGGCGCCCATCAGGACCCTCGCTTCCCTCCTTTCGCCGCGGCGACCGCCGCCTCGTTCCAGTCGCCGAACGGCGGGTCTGGAAGGACGACGCGAACCTCCAGACCGCCGGGCGCGAGGCGGCGTCGAAGCCGCGCCGCGGCGCCCTCGCCCGCGGCTCCCCGGTCGGCGGCGATCAGCACGCGGCGCACCCGCGCGGGCGGCGTCCAGGCCGCGAGGTTGTTCGCCGCCATCAGGGCCCAACCCGGAAGTTGGAAGCGGTCCATGGCGCACAGGGTCGTGACCACGCCTTCGCCGACCAGCATCTCCGCAGCCGCCGAAGCCAGGCGAACGGCGGCGCCGGCCGGAACCAGACCGACCGTCTTTCGCGTCAGTCGCAGGCCCGAGGCGAGACGCCCGTTCCGGTCCAGATAGGTCAGCTCCACCGCCGTCAGCCGGTCCTCGCTGTCGCTGATCCGCGCGATCAGGGCGGGGCGACCCCGGCCGCTGGGTCGGTAGACGGAGATCGGCGTTTCCGGATGGAAGCCGAGGTTCGACGCGGCGGCGGCGCCTTGAACGGCGCGACGACGCAGGTGGCGATCGGCGGGATCCCCGCCGTCCAGGCCCTGACAACCGGCCCAGAGATCCGAGGCCGTCCGGAGACGAAGGCGGGGATCGGGCCTTGGAGCCGACGGGCTCGCTCGCCCACCGCCGGTCAATCGGCCGGCGACGTCGATGAAGCCCCGGTCACGCAGATGATCGCGTACGGTCCTCCAGTCCGCCCCGCCGAAGCCGTGAATGACGATCCGGTCTTCGGTCAGCAGCAGCGAGACCGAGCGATCCTGCGCGCTATGACCGGGCGCGGGAACGTTGGCGCGCCGTCCGCCGGAATAGAGATCGCCGCCCAAGGCGGCGACGATGCGATGCAAGGTCATAGCCGCCTCAGATCAGGCCGAGGGCCTTGAAGCTGGCCGTGCCTTCCCGTCCGACGATGAGGTGGTCATGGACCTGGATGTTGAAGACACGCGCCGCCTCGACGATCTGGCGCGTCATGTCGATGTCCGCGCGCGATGGGGCCGGGTCGCCGGAGGGGTGATTGTGGACCAGGATCAAGGCGGAAGCCGACAACTCCAGCGCCCGGCGGATCACCTCCCTCGGATAGACCGGGGCGTGATCAACAGTTCCGTCCGCGGTCATTTCATCCCGGAGCAGGATATTCCGCCGATCCAGAAAAAGGGTCCGAAACTGCTCGCGCGGCTCATGGGCGAGCGCCGCCCGCGCATAGGCCACCAGCGCGGTCCAGGACGTGATGACCGGGCGGCGGCAGGCTTCGGCGCGCGCAAGCCGGACCGCGAACTCGCGCAGAAGCGTCAGCTCGGCCCGGAGGGCGGACCCGGCGCTGGACGCCTGGGCCAGTTCACCGGGCGCCGCGCCGGCGACGCCGCCGAGGCTCCCGAACCGTGCGAGCAAGGCGGCGGCGAGTCTCGCTGAATCCGTTTCCGGGTCCATCCGCTCCAATATCAGGGCCAGCAAGGTCTGATCGTCCAGCGCCGCAGGGACGAGGGCCGCCGCTGGACGGCGCCCGCCTGGTTCGGGGGCCGGCGCCCGGATCAGGGTCGGGGTTGGGGTCGGTCTCATGGCGGTTTCCTTCTCCGCTCCACCACGGAGCGCCGGCCGTCCGGCCTTCCTTTCTCTCCCCGCCGGGCTTGTCCCCGGCCCGGCGCCGCGCCACCCTGGGCCGATGAAATGGCTTCTGATCAGCGCCGGACTGCTGCTGCTTCCGGCGGTCGCGCAGGCCGACCCGTGCGAGGGACGGCTGCCCGAGCGCGCCGGCGAGGCCTTCGCGGGCATGGTGCGCTACGTCGGCGACGGCGACAGCCTGTGCCTGGGAAACACTGCGGACCCCGCCGCCTGGATCGAAGTGCGGCTTTCGGATTTCGACGCCGCCGAACTGCGCAGCCCCACCGGCCGGGCCGACCGCGACCGCCTGATCCGTCTGGTGGGCCGCCGCCGGATCGATTGCGTCGCGGTTCGGGGCCGGAACGGCCGGGTCATCGTCCATGACCGGGTCATCGCTTCATGCCGGATGAACGGACGTCGCGTCGGCGACGTCCTCCGCGCGGCCGGTGGCCGTGAAGGCGGGCGTTAGGCGTCTTCGGCCGTCCGACCTGACCTTCCGCCGGCCAGCGACACATCGAACCCCGAATGGCGGGCGTGAAACCGATCCCGCTTGCGATGCACAGCATCGCCAACAAGGACACCGCGATCATGGCCGCTCACCGGGACCGCGGGCGCGGGCACAGCGCCGGCCGGACGTTGCCCGGCTGGCCCGACGTCGGCAATCGCGTCGCGGCCGATCACAGCATGTAGCCGATGTCGGAGGCCCCGGTCGGATAGGCGAACATCGTCGACTTCAAGTCATCGGCGGTCAGCCCATGACGGATCGCCAGGGCGAACAGGTTGATCGCCTCGTCCACATTCGGTCCCACGAGATGAGCCCCCAGCACCCGCTCGGATCCTTCCTCGACCAACACCTTGAAGCCGTAGGTGGGTTCAGCCGCAGCGCGCGCGGTGAACCAGTCCGACGCCTTCTGGCTTTTGACGCGGTAGGAAAGGCCCTGGTCCTTGGCCTCCTGTTCCGTCAGCCCGACCGCCGCCATGGGCGGGATGGTAAAGACCACGCTGGGGACACCAATGTAGTTCGGCCGCTCCGTATTGCCGTTCAGAATGTTGGCCGCGACGACCTTGGCGTCGTGACTGGACACCGGCGTGAGGGGCGGTCCGACCTGGGCCGCGTCACCCGCTGCATAGACGGCCGGATTGGAAACGCTCTGGAGAAATTCGTTGAGTTTTAGGCGACCCATGTCGTGCTCGACCCCGGCCGCGTCGAGGCCGAGGTCGCCTAATGCGGGCGCCCGACCAGCGGCGTGGATCACCAGGTCGGCGTCGAAAGTGAGCGATTGCTCATTGGCGCGGGCATGCACCCGAAAGCCGTCGCTCGTCCGCTCGATGCTCTCGACCATCGTTTCGAGGCGCACATCCACGCCGAGTTGGCGAAAGCTGTCCATGAGCCAGCCGACCACGTCGGGATCGAACTGGGGAAGCAGCCGCTCGCTGCGCTGGAGGATGACGACTTCGGCTCCAGCCCGCGCGGCGATGTGGGAGAACTCGGCGGCGATATAGCCACCGCCGACCAGAACGAGGCGCTTCGGCATCTCATCCAGCTCGAGGAAGCCTTCATTGGTGACCAGATGCGCCTCGCCGGGGATGTCGAGCTTCACGGGTTCGGCCCCGGTTGCGATGAGCAGGTTCCGGAACGTCAGTGTCTCCCCGTCCACTTCAAGGCTGTTCGGACCAGTGAGACGCGCCCGTCCATGGAAGGTGTCGATGCCTTTTTCGAGATATCGTTCCTCGTGCTTTTCCGGGACGGGATCGGTGAAACTCCGCTTGAAGGCGATCAGGTCGGCCCAGGCGATATGGGTATCGCCGGCGACGCCCTTGCCGCGCATCCGCCGCGCGTGATCGGCGGCGCTCGCTCCGCTGATCAACATCTTCTTTGGATCACACCCACGGAGCGCGCATGTACCGCCGTAGGGGCGAAAGTCGATGACCACGACGCTGCGGCCGGCCGCCCGAACGCGCATGGCGCCCACCATCGCGGCGGTTCCTGACCCGATCACGACGAGATCGTATTCCTTGGTCATCGACGCAGACCCCGCGCTCGATTGAATCCGTCGCCCTCGATCCACAATCGCTGGACTGGCCGGCGATCCCTCGCATCCACCAGGCGGTAGAGCGCTTCCGCCACGGCCGCATTGACGGCGCCGAACACAAGGTGCCCCGCGAACCCTCGAACATGGGTGAGCACGGGGTAGTCACGGTTGGGCGCGCTGTAGCCCAACGCAGGCGTCAGGCCTTCGTCGATCATCAGCGACATGGTCGCGCCGCTGACGAACGCGGCGCCGGAAGCGCCTATGCGGGTGTTGCGCCGAAGTCGCCCGTAGATGGGTCCCCAAAGCGCGCCCAAGGCGTAGTGAACCGCATTGCCGGCGCGGGCCCGCGCCTTCTCATCCAGTCGAACGCCCAGCCGGTTCGCCATGTCCTGGGCCGCGATTTCCGCCGGGGGGCCGGGTCGAACACGTTCCTCTTTTTCTCCGACCGGTGCGGGCGTCACGCTGTAGAGCGCCGTCTGCGCCCAGTCGGTCACCTTGGTGGCGACAAGGCCGGCTACGACGCCGATGACGATGTCCGCCGCCAGCGTTCTCGATGAGTCGCGCATTGCTCGGCTTCCTGACGCTCCAGAAGGTCCATCGCCCGACGGTGGCGCGGTGCGACAGCCGAGACATGACCTCTCGGGAGGGCAACGAAGCTGGAGTTGCTTCAGGTTCCCCCTGGGCGGCGAAGATGCTTGCGATTGTCGATGGGTCTTAGAGGTACGCCCGACGAACCCGCGACGCGTGACGCCGATCCTGACGAGGCGCGTGATCAGCCAACCCGCCCCAACCGTGATGACGAGCATGAGTCCCAGGACGCCGAAAATCATCGGATCAGGCGCACAGCAGCCGATGGGTGTCACAGCGGAAGCATCGCGTCTTGCCGCTCAACCGGCGCAGCAAGACAGTTTGCTGACGTCCTTGTTGAACGTCAGCGCGGCCAGTTTCAGGCCCTCGACGGTCGTGAGATAGGGGAAGATCGTGTCGCCCAACTGCTCCACCGTCATGCCGCATTTGATGGCCACCGCCGCGGTCTGGATGCTGTCGGCCCCTTCCGGCGCAAGAATGTGCGCGCCTAGAAGTAGCCGCGTGCCGCGATCCGCCACCAGCTTGACGAGCCCGCGCGTGTCCCTGGCCGCGAGCGCGCGAGGCACGTGGTCCAGGGTGATCATCGAAGTCTGGACATCATGTCCGGCCGCCCGCGCGGCGGCTTCCGTGAGCCCCACCGTCGCCACCTGCGGATCGGTGAAGACAACCG
Organism: Brevundimonas sp. BR2-1; assembly: GCF_037626195.1. Classification (NCBI taxonomy): domain Bacteria; kingdom Pseudomonadati; phylum Pseudomonadota; class Alphaproteobacteria; order Caulobacterales; family Caulobacteraceae; genus Brevundimonas; species Brevundimonas sp. BR2-1. The sequence goes on from NZ_JARKMV010000001.1 coordinate 206,227, forward strand.
CCGGCATGGCGCGGTTGTCGTAGACGTGGGTGTCGCCGTCCAAAGCATTCCTAGCGGCCAGTCGCGCGCCATAAGCGGCCATATAGACAAACTGGTCCGTCCCGGTGACATCGCCTGCGGCATAGACGCCCGCCCGTGTCGTGCGCATCCGGTCGTCGATGATGATGCCTCCCGTTGGTGCGATCTCAATCCTCATCTCGGCGAGCCCCAGCCCGTCCGAGTTGGGAACCCGGCCCGTCGTGATCAGAACGCGCTCGGCGGTGATCACTTCCGGGACGCCGGATCGCGTGAGGCTGAGTGACACCCCCTCGTCGGACGCGTTGATGGACCCGTAGACGGCGCCCGCCACGACCGTGACGCCCTCGTCCGCGAGATAGCGTTGCAGCGCCTCGCTGATTTCGGGTTCGCCCTCGGGCAGTAGGCGGGACCGGCAGACGATGGTGACTTTGACGCCCGCCCGACTGAACATCTGGGCCAGTTCCGCCCCGATATAGCCGCCGCCGATCACCAGCATCGATCGGGGCAACGCCTCCAGTTCGAGCGCGGTCGTGCTGGTCAGATAGGGCACGGACTCGATGCCGGGGATCGCCGGGATCCCCGGCCGTGAACCGGTCGCGATAATGACCTTGCCGGCGATGAGCCGGACGCCGTCGACTTCCACGCCGCCCTCGACGAGACGCGCCGCGCCTTCATGGTAGGTGATGGCGTCGTAGCCTTGCAGAACATCCTCGTACTTGGCCTGGCGGAGGTCATCGACCAGCCGGTCCTTCTGGCGAACCGTCTCAGACCAGTCCGTGATGGCGGCCGAGGCCTGAACGCCGTCGAAACGGCTCGCGGCCCGGGCCTGGTGAAGCGGTTCGACCGCCCGGATCAAAGCCTTGGACGGGACGCAGCCGACGTTCACGCAGGTCCCACCGATCGTTCCGGCGCCGACGAGCGCTACCCGGGCGCCCTGTTCCGCTGCGGTGATGGCGGCCGAGAAGCCGGCCGAGCCGGCGCCGACCACGACGAGATCGTAGGTCTTGGTGATATCCTGTGAGGGCGTGCAACAATCACTCATACTGTCTGGATCTTTCTGAATAGACTCTGCCGCCGACGAAGCGGCGTCCAACCGACATCCTGGCCTGCGTCAAGTCGCGGCGAGAGCAGGATGCCGTCACAAGCGTCTGCTGAGGGGATTCGACCCCGCGACAGCTGATCGAATGCCGTCTTCCAAGCCGATAATGCCTATCGGCGCGCCTGAACACGAGCCGGATAGCCGGCCCTGGTCGACGCGAGGGCCAAGGCGGACGGCGTCACTCGGGCGTCATCGTAGGTTACCGTCGCCACGGCCTGTCCATTCCCGCCCGGCGTCACGGTGACGGTCACCGATTCAACGCCGGGGATGCGCGAGATCGTGCGCCGGACGATGGGCGCGCACGTCACGCAGGACACATTGTTGACGTCGAGCCTCACGGTGCGTTCGGCGGCCAGGGCGGCATCCGCGGTGAAGAGAGTCGCCGCGAAAACGAGGGCGGCGCGGATCGAAAGGGTCATGATCGAAGTCTCCGGGGGAAAAATCAGGCGCCGATCAGCAGCGGCGCGACATAGGGGAATGCGAGAGCGAGGGCGACGAGCAGGGTCGCCGTCCAGAGCGCGATCTTGACGAGACGCGTCGAAGTCGGCCGGGCGCAAGTGACGTCTTCAGCACATGCGGCCCGGGGCCGGCGGTAGACCCTGAAGAAGCCGAGGCTCAGAAAGACCACGGCGGCGGCTATGAAATAGAGATGGTAGGGGGCCAGCGCCGTGACGTTGCCGATCCATGCCCCGCTGATCCCGAGCGCGAACAACGCAAGGGGCAACACGCAGCAAGAGGTCGCCCCGATCGCGGCGGCAAGTCCTCCGACGACAAGCCACGCGCGACCGGTCGGTTCGCCGGCCGGCGCCGGGGGTCCGCTGATATCTTCCTTGCCGTCCGCCATGGACACTCCTCACGCCTTCACGGGTCGATGGACACAAGGTAGGGTCTGTAGTCACTACAGATACAAGAGGCAAAATCCATGATGGACAAATTGGCCCTGCGCGATACGGCCCCACGCCTCCCCATCGGCGAACTGTCGAGGCGGACCGGGGTCAACATCGAGACCGTGCGCTACTACGAGAAGATCGGCCTGATGCCCGCCCCGGCTCGCAGCGAGGGTGGACACCGCCTCTATGGCCGCGGCCATCTGCTGCGGCTCAATTTCGTCCGCCGGGCCCGGGACCTAGGGTTCACGCTGAATGAAATCAGGGATCTACTCGAACTGGCCGAACAGCGCGATCTTCCGTGCGCGGAAGCGCGCGTGGTCGCCGCCGCCCATCTGGGCGATGTTCGGGCCAAGCTAGCTGCCCTGCGGAAAATGGAAAAGGTGCTCGTCGAGATGGTCGCTCGCTGCGCCGACGGCGCCACGCCGGATTGCCCGATCCTGGAGGCTCTGTTTGATTCCCGGGTCGAAAACCCGCCGGCGCCGTGAACAGGCTTCTGCCCGCCGTCGGCTGGTCCGACACATCCGGGAAGCCGCGGCTTGAGCTCTGGCAGCGTTCGCAGACAACGCGTCGTGCCTCGCCGCGCAATCGACTCAACAAACTTCGAAAAGACGAGAACGCTCTTGTATCTGTAGGGACTACAGACCTCATTCGGGTGGTTCATCACGGCTGACACGCGCGCGTCCGCTGAGCTTAGATCGCCATACTCCAGTAATCCGAGGAATAACTATGTCGCTCCAAGAACCCATCACCCGCACGGCTGACAAAGCGGGCGTCGTCGGCGCGATTGTCGCGGCCATGGGCTGCGCGGCGTGCTTTCCGGCCCTCGGCAGCTTGGCCGCCGCCTTGGGTCTGGGCTTTTTGAGTCAGTATGAAGGGGTCTTCATCCGCTACCTGCTCCCTCTGTTCGCGGTTATCGCGTTGACGGCCAACGTGGCCGGCGGACTGCGTCATCGGCGATGGTCAAGAATGATCCTGGGCATGGTCGGACCTCTGTTGGCATTGGCCGCCGCCTTGCTGATGGCGAGCTTTGGTTGGCCGACGGCATGGCTTCTTTACCCAGGCCTCACGCTGATGATCGCCGTGTCGATCTGGGATCTGGCGTCCCCGCCGAAAAGGAGACTCGGCGGCGCGGCTTGAGTTCCCTTCTCTCCGGTACGACGGGCAATGAGTACCGGGCCTCTCAGGCTCGCACCCGCTGTCACCTCACCTTTCGTCAGAACCGGACCCGCGGGCGAGGAGACTCAGTTCGCTGAGCCAATGCCCTTGAATCTGTAGGGCCTACAGACCCCATCTCCGTTTCGAAGCGATGCAGCCGCATGGTTACGCGAGCTCAGATCCGGAGAAGTGGCGTGAGTGACAAAACCGTAGCAGCGTTCGTAGCGTTCCTGTTCGTGTGTCCGCTAACGGTGGTTTGCTGTTTGGGTCCCGCTGCGCTCGTCACGGGAGTGGTGGCTGCTTTGGGTTGGTTAAGCCAGTCGAAGCCCCTGCTGGTTTTGGCGCGGCCCTTGGCGGCATTTTCGTGCTCGCGCCCCTAGCCAGGATGATACGACGCCGCTCGTTGCTGCGGCGTAAAAGCACCCAATAGGCTCAGGTTGAATAGGGAACCCCCCATCCCCTGGTCCTTTGGTCCTCGCTCAGCAGCGGTATCTGTCCGGTCGCCGACAAAGATTCACCCGGGTGGGGCTTATGAGCCCGGCGTCATGGCCCGTCGATGAGACGACCGCTCAAACGATAAGCCGATCCCAACTTCCGTAGTGCTCCTGGCTGCGACGCCCGCGCGGCAAGCTCAAGGCGATCAGCGCCAAACCGGCGGCCATGCCCGCGACATCGCCGATGACATTCGATCCCTGCAGCAGCCATGGCGCGACGATCAGCCAGAGCCCGAAAAGCACGTTCACGAACCTCAACGGTCGCGCGACCTCGGCCATCGCGATGATGGCGACCGTGACGACCAGGGCGCCGACGAGATGATCGCTGTCGGCGATGGGTGGAACCGATCCGAGCGACGCCCGGGAGAACATCAGCCAGACCCCGAGCAACGCGCTCGCCACGAGGGTCCAGGGAAGGTTGACCCCCCGGATCGACGAGGCGAAAGCCGCCGGCAGGGGATCGCCAAAACCGGGATGTCTGTCGATGGTCCCGCCGGGCAAGGCGTCGCCCCGGAAAAAGGCCGACCAGAGGGGTCTGCCCCGCCGTTTGTTGAGCACGAGGAACTGCCCCATCGCGACCAGCTCGTCGAGTGAATAGGGAATCATGATCAGCATGGCCAAGCCCGCGGCCAGGCAGAGTGTGCAGTAGGTGCCGATGGCGATCGGCTGCATGATGATGAAATAGATGCTGACGACGCCCAACGGCACCACGATGACGCCGAACAGCAGAACCATCCATGGCATGGTGCGCCACCGCGCCCGACCGCCCATGGCCCCCATCAGAATCTCGATCATGTAGATCATGGTGCCCACGCCCCCGTCGGCCACCGGCCAGGCTTTCGACATGTCCGAGGTGATGATGTATTCGGCGCCGTTCAGCCCGCCGGGGACGTTGAAGAACGGGTCCCAGGCACCGTCGATATGTCCGAGCTGGTAGGCGGTGAGCATCCGCGAAAGCACCAGGCCAATCGCGCCCATGACGATGATCGGCATGCGCTGAAGATAGGTCGATGGGCAGTAGCTCCAGCCCGGCGGAGTGTCGGTATCGTCCATCATCCCCTCCATGCTCATTCCCGGCATCATGGGGATGAGCAGGGTCAGGGCGATCACCAGCGCTCCGACCAGCATGTCGTTGGCGTAGACCGCGGCGCTCGGCGCCCAGAAGAGGAGCGAAGCGCCGAGAAGCCAGACCCCGAGGGCGCCGTTGGCCCATTGGGCCCAGCCGTTTCTGGGCGACATGGACAAGGTCGCGAACATCATGATCAGCACGCCGCAGATCAGGTCGTTCCAGCCCGTCAACGCATTCCGCAGCGCTGGATCCCAAAGGCCACGTTCCTCCGTGACGTTGAGGATCGCGGCCGAGAACTCCGTTTGGGTAAAGGTTCCGAACACGAACGGGACCGTGGCGAGCCACAGTCCCAGTCCCATGGTCAGCCAGTGAACCCAGAGCATGTCGAAATGCATGCCGCGCATGCCCTTGGCATGGTCGTGGATCATCTGCTGATGTTCGGCCGGCGCCACGTCGTGCGGCCGGGCGGCCGCTTTCTCGGCCTTGTCGTCCGCGACGCGGGCCGCGTTCAAGCCATTGGCGCGATACCAGGCATATGGGTCGTCCTTCAGGCCTTGAACGATGACGGGAAGGCTCTCGCGAAGCGAGCGTCGAGGCGACCAGTCCAGCAACTGGCGCGCCAGGGTCAGATCGAGCGCGTAGTGGTCGTCTGAAATATCGACCATCCAGGGACGGATGAAGGTGTCTTCGTCCAGAACCGTGTTCTGGGCCCAGGCCCCCGCCTTCGCCGCGGCCTTGGGAATAGAATGGGTTTCCCAGGCTTCGTCATGGATGAGGCGTCCCAGAGCGCGCTGCAGATCGTCGTAGCTCATCGCGTCGATCTCGCCCAACAGCACGGGCAGATCAGGCGGGAGCGCGGCCCGCCGGTCTATGACGCGCTCGACGGCGTCGAGCAGATCGTCGAGATGAAGCGAGGGCTGGCCGGTGGCCAGACTTCCCGGATAAACGTGAGAACTCAGACGCCTCTCGTTGATCCTCGCGATCTGCTGGGCCAGAAAGGCGGAGTGACCGCCATCGTCATAGACGCCGGCCGGACGCAGGTAGACGGCCGGAATCGCGCCGCGCTGCTCGCGGATCAACTGTTCGGTTCGGATCTTGCTGTCTCGATACGGCAGCGACCCGTCGAGCGGCGACTGCTCGTTGATCGGAACGCCCGGCGTCGTGGAGGCATGGATCAGCATCGTGCTGACGAAGACGAACTGTTCGCTCTCGAAGGACTGCAAGGCGCGCAGCAGCCGCTCGGTCCCCTTGACCGTGACCTCTTCATATTTGCTGTTGGGCTCGCCCGTCAGGTCGAAATAGCCCGCCAGATGGATGACGGAGGCGATCCGCGCGCCATAGGCGACGCGGACCCGTCGGAACGCCGCTTCGACGCTGGCGTCGTCCGTCAGATCAACGCAGACGCATTCGGCTTCGGCGGGAGGGTGTGGCGGCAAATCGCGATCGAACCCGATCACCTGATATCTTGCGGACAGATGCCTGACGAGGGCCGAGCCGATGAAGCCGCTGGAGCCGGTGATGATGACCGTCTCGCGCTCGTCGGGCGGGGCGTTCACCGACGGGACCGCCCACGAAGCTCCAACGCGGCCGCCAGACGTTGAGGAGGCAGATCGACGGTCCTCGGCAGGCAGGACATGGACATGGACATGTCGCCTGACCCCGATGTCAGGCCGCTTGTGTCGCTCATATCACCCATCTCCTTCATCATCGAACTCAGATACTTTAAGGCGAGTTCCAACGCTCCGTTCCATCAGGCGGCGGTTCAGCTTGTTCGCAGGACGCCCACGCGACTGGGGACGGGTGGGCGAGGACCTTCGTGAGTCAAAAAAGTCTCGACGCGGCGGAGAAGCCAACGGCCCTCCGCCGCGTCGCGAACCGGACGCCGCGCGGCCTGCGGCGCCAGACTGGATCAGGCGGCGATTATTGCGGCCGGATCGCCTTCACTTCACCCGCGCCGCCAGTAACGACCAGATCGAATTCGACCCGGTCGCCGACTTTCGCCTGGTCGATCAGGGCGGGTGACGCCGCGAAGCCCATGGTCATCGCGGGCCATTCCAGGCTCGCGATCGGCTCGTGCTCAATCGTGATCTTGCCGCCCTCCGCGTCGATGGCCGAGATCACGCCCTGCGCGGTCGCGGACCTCTCTCCGGTCGCCGACGTCGCCATGGCGTCCATCTCCGCAGGCGCGGGGGCGGCGGAACTGGTGGCGGCTGGGGTTTCCGTCTCCGTTGCTGGCTGCTGACTGCAGGCCGCCAGGGCGATGACCGCCCCGGCTGACAGGCTCAGGCCGAGGGCGAGTGTGCGCGACTTCTCGAACAGGTTTTTCATAGGGTAGCTCCTTGGGTGGGGGTTAGCGTTGGACGTGATTTCCGGCGTCTCAGGAGGAGATAGCCAGCTGGGATGACAAGCATCGACAGGAGGGGCGCGGTGATCATGCCGCCGATAACCGGAGCGGCGATCCGGGTCATGATTTCCGACCCCGCGCCGTGGCCGATCAGGATCGGGAACAGACCGCCGAGGATCACGGCGACCGTCATCGCCTTGGGTCGGACCCGTAGCAGAGCGCCTTCGCGAACGGCTTCTTCGACCTGCTCCGGGTTGGGATCAGGCCCTCGATCCTTCAGCGCGTGTTTAAGGTAGATCAGCATCACCACGCCGAACTCCGCCGACAGGCCAGCCAAGGCGATGAAGCCCACGCCGGTCGCAACCGACTGGTCGAAGCCCATCAGATAGAGCAGCCAGAAACCGCCGGTGAGGGCGAATGGCAGGGTGCCCATGATGAGCAGGGCCTCGTCGAAGCGACCGAAGGTCAGATAGAGCAAGATGAAGATGATCACGAGCGTGGCGGGAACCACGATCTTGAGCCGCTCGGCCGCCCGTTCCAGATATTCGAACTGGCCCGAGTAGGCGATGCTGACACCCGGAGCGAGATCGACCTCGCTGGCGACCGCCCGACGCAGATCGGCGACGACGGAAGCGAGGTCGCGCCCCCGGACGTCGACATAGACCCAGGTGGTCAGCCTGCCGTTCTCGGATTTGAGCATCGGAGGGCCGTCCGCGATCTGGAGATCGGCGACCGTGCCCAAGGTGATCTGCTGACCCGACGGCGTCAGGACAGGCAGGGCGCGCAGTTGCTCCAGGCTGTCGCGCAATTCTCTCGGATAACGGACGCTGATCGGATAGCGGGCGAGTCCCTCGACTGTCTGACCGATCGTCTCCCCGCCCACGGCGCCCGAGACGATCGATTGGACATCGGCGATGTTGAGGCCGTAACGGGCCGCCGCGCGCCGGTCGATGTCGATGTCGACATAGCGCCCGCCGGTCAGGCGTTCCGCCAGGGCGGAGGTCACGCCCGGCACGGTCCTGGCGACCTCGGCCACCTGGGCCGCGATACGGTCCATCGCGGCCAGATCAGCGCCGGACACCTTGACGCCGACGGGGCTCTTGATGCCGGTCGCCAGCATGTCGATGCGATTGCGGATGGGAGGAACCCAGACGTTGGACAGTCCGGGGACCTGAACCGCGCGATCGAGCTCTTCGATCAGCTTCTCAGGGGTCATGCCGGGCCGCCATTCATCGCGAGGCTTGAACTGAATGGTGGTCTCGAACATCTCCAGCGGAGCCGGATCCGTGGCGGTCTCCGCCCGGCCCGCCTTGCCGAACACGGTCGCCACCTCGGGCACGGTGCGGATCATCCGGTCCGTCTGCTGCAACAGTTCCGCAGCCTTGGCCGGGGAGAGGCCTGGCTGGGCCGAAGGCATATAAAGCAGGTCGCCCTCGTCCATCGCCGGCATGAACTCGCCGCCCAGCTGGCTGAGCGGCCAAGCTGTGGTGGCGAAGACCAGTAGGGCCGCCACCAGGGTCTTTCTGGGATGATGCAGCACCCAGTCCAGTGGCCCGCGATAGATGTGCGTGAGCCAGCGATTGATCGGATTGCTCTGTTCGGCCGGGATCCGTCCGCGGATCAGATAGCCCATCAGAACCGGCACGAGAGTGATCGACAGGATCGCCGCCGCCGCCATCGCGTAGCTCTTTGTAAAGGCCAGCGGCGCGAACAGCCGACCCTCCTGGGCCTGCAGGCTGAACACCGGGATGAACGACAGGGTGATGATCAACAGGCTGAGGAACAGCGCGGGTCCGACCTCCACGGCCGCCTCAGTGATGACCTTCCAGCGATCCTCGCCCGCCAGCTTTTCGTCCGGGTGGTCGTGTTCCCATCGCTCGATGTGTTTGTGTGCGTTCTCGATCATAACAACGGCGGCATCGACCATCGCCCCAATGGCGATGGCGATGCCGCCCAGCGACATGATGTTGGCGTTCACGCCTTGAAGATTCATAATCAGGAAGGCCGCCAGCACGCCCAGCGGCAGGGTCAGGATGGCGACCAGCGCCGACCGGGCGTGCCAAAGAAACAGGCCGCATACCAAGGCGACGACAATGAACTCCTCGATCAGTTTGCCGCTCAGATTGTCGATCGCCCGGTCTATGAGCTGGGACCGATCGTAGGTCGTCACCACCTCGACCCCCGGCGGCAATCCGGCTTTGAGCGTCTGGAGTTTCTTGGCGACGGCCGCGATCGTGGCGCGGGCGTTTGCACCGGATCGCAGGATGACGACGCCGCCGGCGACCTCGCCCTCGCCGTTCAGCTCGGCGATGCCGCGTCGCATCTCGGGGCCGATCTGGATGGTTGCGACGTCGCCGAGGCTGATCGGCACGCCTCCAGCCGCTGTGCGGAGCGGCACGGCCCGGAAGTCGTCGAGCTCAGTCAGATAGCCGTTGGCGCGCACCATGTATTCGGCCTCGGCGAGCTGGAGCACCGAGCCGCCCGTCTCGCCGTTGGCGCGCTGGAGGGCCTCCACCACCGCCTGATGGGTGACGCCGTATGACGCGAGCCTGACGGGGTCGAGCACCACCTGGTACTGCCGCACCATGCCGCCGAGGCTGGCGACCTCGGCCACCCCCGGCACGGTCTTCAGCTCGTAGCGGAGGAACCAGTCCTGCAGGCTTCGCAGCTGCGCCAGGTCGGTGCGGCCCGTGCGGTCGACCAAAGCGTATTCATAGACCCAGCCCACGCCGGTGGCGTCCGGACCAAGCGCCGGTTGGGCGGTCGCGGGAAGCCGCGCCTGGACCTGGCTGAGGTATTCCAAAACCCGTGAGCGCGCCCAGTAGAGGTCCGTCCCATCCTCGAACAGCACATAGACGAAGCTGTCGCCGAAGAAGGAATAGCCCCGAACCGTTCGTGCGCCGGGCACCGACAGCATGGTGGTCGCCAGAGGATAGGTGACCTGGTTCTCGACGATCTGGGGGGCCTGCCCCGGGTAGCTGGTACGGATGATGACCTGCACGTCCGACAGGTCCGGCAGGGCGTCGACCGGTGTGCTGCGAACCGCAAACAGGCCGGCGGCGAGCAGGGCGAGCGCGGCCATAACGACGAGGAACCGCCCCTTGACCGAGGCGCGAATGACGGCGGCGATCATTGCACAGACCTCCCGCGCGGCGCAGGCGCGGGCGCGGCAGCCTGGCCGATCGGCCGGGCCACGACTCCTGACAGACTGGCTTCGGAATCGATCAGGAACTGACCCGACGCAACGATCCGCTCGCCCTCTCTGAGACCGGCGAGGATTTCGGTCTGTCCCCCGGCTTCCCGTCCGATCCGGACTTGGGCCGGTTGATAGCGTCCTTCCGGCAGGGCGAGCATGACGATGTCCCGCTCTCCGGTTCGGATCACCGCCTCAGTCGGCACGAGCAAGGCCGGTGTCGATCCGCCGCCGAAGGTGATCTGGCCGAACATGCCGGGGCGCAGACGGCCCCCGCGATTGGCCATCTCGATCCGCCCGGTGACCGTACGGCTGTCTCCGACGAGTTCCGGCAACAGGGCGGTCAACCGACCCGTGAACCGTTCGCCCGGGAACGCGGCCAGGGCCACCTCGACGGATTGGCCGACCCTCAACCTGCCTGCCAAGGCCTCAGGAATGGCGGCGTTAAGCCAGACGGTGGACAAGCCGTTGATCTCGGCCAGGTTCATGCCCTGGGCGACGCTCATGCCGGAGCGCACGCCCAGCGTCTTGATCACGCCGCCGGTGGGCGTCGAGATCGTAATCGTGTTCCGCGCCCGCCCGCTGCGCTCAATCGAGGCGATCAGGGCTTCGGACATGCCCATCAGCACCAGTCGCTGCCGCGACGCCTGGATCAGGGGCGTATTGCCGGTACGCCGAACCGCCAGATATTCCGTCTGGGCTCCGCCCCAGGACGGGATGAGCAGATCGACCAAGGGGGCGCCGGCGGCGATCACGTCGCCCGGCGCGCGGTTGTAGACCCGCTGCACGAAGCCATCCGCGCGCGACTGGACCACGGCGATGTCGCGTTCATTGTAATCGACCACCGCCGTGGCGCTAAGATCGCCTTCGAGGTCGCCGCGGCGCGCTGTGGCGTACCGGACGCCCAGATTCTGGGTCAGCGCAGGATCGATCCGGACACCGGGGGTGGCACTAGTTCCGCCCTCATCGGCATATTTGGGGATGGTCTCCATGTTCATCGACGATTTCCCCGGCCCCGGGTATCGTTCGTTTGGAACCATGGGATCGTACCAGTAGAGGATCTCGCGCTCCCCTCCCCCGTCGGCGGCCATGTCGGGGGTGCCGTCCATGCGCTGGGCGATGACGACGCCGCCACCGACGCCGATGCCGACCAGAAGAAGCGCGCCCATGGCGATGCCCAGGCGTTTGTTGCGAAGGGCGTTCATCGGTCGTCGTTCCCATAGGTGAGAGTGATCTCGACCACTTGGCGCATCACGGCGGCCTCGCGATCAAGCGTGTCGAGCCGGGCGTTGGCCACGGCGGTGAAGGCTTCGAGCACTTCAACGATGCCCGCCCGGCCCGCCGCATAGCTCGCGGTTTCGAGATCGGAACGCTGAAGGACATTGGGCAGAACAACGTCGCGCGACCTGACCCATTGGTCATGAGCCATCGCGTGCTCGGCCAAAGCGCTCCGCAGCGACGCGGTCAGCACGCGCTCGGCGTCCTGGCGTTCAGCGGTCACCCGCAGGGCATCAGCGGCGCGCGCCGCGATGATCGGATCCTGCCTCTGGCCCGAAAAGATCGGCAGCCGCACGCTCGCGCCCACAGAGAATAAGTCGCCGAACCGCTCATCGCGGCGACCGTAGCTGGCCTCAAAGGACCAGTCCGGCCGACGTCCCGCGCGCGCGAAGTCGACCTCGGCGTCCGCGCGCCGCGCCGCGGCGCCATAGGCGCGCAGGCGCGGTAGTTCGGCGAGGCCGCCTTGCAACGTGGTCAGGACAAGGTCGAGTTGCGGCGGCGGGCCGGCCGTTTCGGGGTCGCTGTCGCCCGTCCAGCGCGCCAGTTCAGCGCGTGCCTTCTCGATTTCGGCGACCAGACTGCTGCGGCGATCATCCAGATCGGCCTTGAGTTGGACCGGTCCGAGAGCATTCGCTGGCCGGTAGGAACCCGATGCAACTCCGGCCGGTGCAGTGCTCCACAACGGTTGAAGGGTCCCCAGCACGTCCTCCAAAGCCGCGAGGCGGCGTTTGGCGTAGAAGAGGTCGACCCACGCCAGACCCGTCGCGACCTGGACTTCTCGCCGTGTGACCGACGCCTCGGCGCCGGCGACGTCGATTGCCGCCTCGGCGATTTCGCGCTCGGCGCGCCGACGCGCCCGGCTCGGCACATCCTGCTCGACGCCGATCCGGAGAATAGTGAAATCGTCTTCGTCAAACTGCCCTGCTGACGGCCCGGTCACCGGGAACCCGTCGAGGCCGAAGGTGAGGCGCGGGTCCGGTAGTCGGCCCGCGGCCGGCGCCGCCGCACGCGCGGCATCGACGCCCAGGGCGCTGGCTCTGATGCCAGGCGCGTTGACGGCGGCGAGCGCGAGGGCCTCGTCGAACGTCTGCGGGTCAGCCTCGGCCGGCGCGGCCCAGACGCTCAAGAGCCAAACCAGAGCCGGTAAAATTGCCCATGCTGCGGTCGGCGCACAGTTCTGGGACAGCGCCAAGGCCTCGGCTCGACGCGCGACGCGCGGAGAGCGGACGCGGTACGGCGGACACGCAGGGGCGCGTGTCGCCGACCTAAAACGAATGATCATGAAATTCCTGGAAACCATTGGCCCCGCCGTGAAGGCAGGACACAGGCGAAGGCTCAATCGATCGGCTACCGCGGCGTAACGTCGCGCACGGTCTTCCGTTCAGCGAAAGCGGTCTACGCCAGCCGTTTCGGCGGGTTCTTGAGGGGGGGCGGGCCTGCGCCCTCACGCTCGACATCGACGGCGCCGAACCTGATTCCCTGCGGCGCGGACGGGCATTGAACGGTCTGCGCCGGTCGCAGGAGAGCCCCGACGGCGGCGCAGCCCATCTTGGCGATGCAATCCGGCGTCATCTCATCGCAGGGGCTCATCGGCCCGCCGGAGGGTTGGTCCGCCATCACCATCATCTCGGCGCAGTCCATCTTCGCCATGCCGCCCGACGATTCGAACACCTGAAACGGGGTGGCGTGCGCCGACGACTGCCCGACAAAGCCGGCCACCGCCAAGGCGAACAGAAGGGTGCGGACGATGTTCCACATGCCCTTTCATTCCACGCTTGTCGGCGCGCCGTGTCAAGGGACCGATCTCGCCGGGCTCGGGCCGGCGCGCGCGGCCAACCCATCATCGATCGCCTTGGACGATCTCGACCGGATGAGCGTGCGTCAGCCGAAGGTCGAATGAGGGATTGAACGCCGGCGCCCGTATACCTCATTGAACCCTTTGGTTTCGGAGCCTCAGAATGACCCTTCGCAAGATCTTCTCCCTCGTCGGCGCGGCCGGTGCCCTGCTGCTGGTCGCCACCCAGGCCGACGCCCATGCCCGCGTCGTCGCCTCCACCCCGGCGGCGGCCGCGACCGTCGCCTCGCCACGGGCGCTCACGGTGACCTTCAGCGAACGCGTGGCCTCGGCCTTCTCTGGCCTGGAGGTGGTCAACGCCGCCGGCGCCAAATTCGCCGTGACCACCACCGTCTCGGAGGACGGCAGGACCGTCTCGGGTCGGACGGCGCGTCCGCTCGCCGCCGGCGCCTACAGCCTCAACTGGCGCGCGGCCTCGGCGGATGGTCACCGCATGACCGGCGCCATCGCCTTCACCGTGCGCTGAGCCTTCGTGCTCGACGGTCTGGTTATCCTGCTCCGTCTCGCGCAGTACGGCGGCGCGGTCGTCCTTCTGGGAACACCGCTGTTCCTCCTCTATGGACTGCGCGTGTCGGACGGGGTGGCGCTCGGTTGGCCGAGGCCGCTTCTGATCGCCGTTGCGGGACTTGTCGCCCTGAGCTCGGCCGCCGCGCTCGGGGCCCAGACCTCGGTGATGGCGGGTTCGATCGCCGAGGGCCTCAAGCCTGCTTCCCTGGGCTTCATGATCACCGGCACGAGCCTGGGACCGGCCTTCCTGGCCCGCGCCCTGGTCGCCGCGGCGGCCCTGCTCCTCCTCGTGCTGGCCAAGCCTTCCCGAACAGTCTGGATCGCCGTCGCCTTGGCCGGGCTGGTCGTGAGCGCCAGTTTCGCCTGGACGGGGCACGGCGCGGCCACCGAGGGACCCGGGCGTCTCGTCCATTTGACGGCGGCCATACTGCACAGCTGGAGCGCCGCGGTCTGGCTCGGCGCGCTCGCGGCCCTGCTGATCCTGACGATCCGCCACCGCGCCGCTCCGGCCGCTGACCGGATCGTCCACCAGGCGCTTCACGGCTTTTCCGGGGTTGGGACCGCGTCGGTCGCCGTCCTTGTGCTGAGCGGGCTGGTCAACAGCTGGTTCATGGTCGGACCCGACCGGGTCTCCGGCCTTCTCACCACGCCCTACGGCCTGCTGCTGACGGGCAAGCTGGTCATCTTCGTGCTCATGCTGGTTCTGGCCGCCGCAAACCGCTTCCATCTGACCCCGGATCTCGCCAGCGCCCTCGATGATCCCGAGGATCTGCGGGTCGCCGTGGGACGTTTGAAGCGCAGCCTGGTGATGGAGACGCTGCTCGCCCTGGCGCTCCTCGCCTTCGTCGCGATCATGGGCACCCTGGCCCCGGTCTCGGCCATGGACATGGCGATGTAGGCAAGGACCGGCGGGCGCGGACCTAACGTCACGGATCCCGCCAGCACCGGCCGCCGAAACGTCGTCTGCGCAGGACCGGTGGCGCTCCCACGCCGTTCAGCTTCGGTCGCGACCCGGTGCGGGTCCGACCAAGGGACTCTGCGCCGAGGGACGCGCCGGACTCTATTCCCGACCGGACAGGGTCCGCTCCTCGATCCGCACCCGCCAGGCAATCAGCAGTGCGTTGAGCACGCTGAACCCCACGGCGACGCCGACCTGGCCGAAGGCGAGCGGCAGGACGGCGATCTCAAGCGACGCCACCCAATAGTTGGGGTGACGCACGAACCGGTAGGGTCCCGTCTTAACCAGAGGCGCGCCCGGCAGACTGACGATGCGGGTAGTCCAGAACCGGCCTAGGGTGGCGATGACCCAGACGCGGGCGAGCTGCAGCAGCAGATACAGACCCAGCAGCCAGAGGTTCGGCGCGGTGTTCCAGGGCGTGAAGATAGCGATGGCCGCCAGCCAGCCGCCGTGCAGCAGGATGAACAGCGGATAGTGGCCCGCGCCGATCTCCACGGCCCCGGCGGCCTTCAGGCGGCGGGTGTTGCGGGCCGCTAGCCACAGTTCGGCGAGCCGCTGGGCGACCACCAGGGCGAGGACGGCCGCCAGCCAGATCATGGATGGATCAGCATCAGGGCGGTGGTGAACCCGGGCCCCAGGGTGGTCAGCAGCAGGGGGCCGGGCTCGTCGGCGTCAAGCGCCGCCTTCAGCACGAACAGCACCGTGGCCGAACTCATGTTGCCATGGCGGCGCAACACCTCGCGAGTGTGGGCCATTGCGCCGGCGGTCAGGGCGAAACAATCCTCCAGCGCCTCGATGACCTTAGCTCCGCCGGGGTGGCAGACGAAGCCGCCGACGTCGGTCGTGGTTAATCCGTTCCGGGCCAAGAACGACTCGGCGATGGGCTTGAAGTCGTCTTGAACTAGGCTGGGAATGTCGCGGCTGAACACCACCTTCAGCCCGTCGTCGGCGACGTCCCATCCCATGACGTCCAGGCTGTCGGGCCAAGTGTGCTCGTGCGACGCGCCGATGACCGGCCCGATCGCGTCTTCGCGACACGAAACGACGGCCGCCGCAGCCCCGTCTCCGAACAGGGCGGTGGCGACCAGGTTGGATTTGGAACGGTCCTGAAAGCGGAACGTCAGGGCGCACAGCTCGACGACGAGCAAAAGGACGCGGCTGTCTGGGTAGGCCTTGGCCATCTCGGCCGCCCGCGCCAGCCCCATGACGCCGCCAGCGCAGCCCAGACCGAACAGGGGAACCCGCCGCACGTCGGGCCGGAAAGGTATCACCTGCATCAGCCGCGCCTCGAGAGACGGTGTGGCGATGCCGGTCGAACAGACGGTGACGATGCAATCGATCTGATCCGCACCCAGCCCGGCTTGATCCAGCGCGCTCGTCGCGCTCTCGGCCATCAGGGCGACCGCGTGTTCCAGGAACAGGTCGTTCCGCTCCGCAAAGCTGTGCGGCTGCAGATACCAGTCGATCGGGACGCACGAATGCCGTGTGTCGATCAAGGCGTTGCGATAGATCGGCGCCAGCCGCTCGAAACCGCCGTGGGTCGTGGCGAACATCTCGGCCCCGTTGGCCGCTACGTCCTCCTGCCGCAGTATGTGCGGCGGCCAGGCGGTGGCCAGGGCGGCGAGACGCGGTTGAGAATTCCGGTCGTTGTCGTCTCTTGGCGGAGCGTTTTCCTGTGGTCGATCCGTCGCCTGGTTCATGGCCCCCGCTTGCGACCCGCGCGCGCCACTTTCAGGTCGCGGGCGATCCGTATCCACAGCAGGATGAAGCCCGAGATCACAATGCTCAGCGTCAAGGCGGTAGTGATGATGATCAGGGGGTGATTGAAGTCCTCGCCGTCGTTCCAGTCCATGACGTGCAGCCGCCAGAAGAAGTCGAAGATCCGCCAGACGCCCGAGCGGCGCGTCACCACTTCGCCGGTCGCCGGCGACAGGTAGAAGGAGGTCTTTTCGCGGTCGGCGAAATCCACCCGCCACAGCGGTCCGGTGCGTCCCGTCTCCTCAGGCGCCGTCGCCAAGAGCACTGCGCCGGAAACCCCCGCTTCGCCCTTGTACGCGCCCTTGGCGAAGGCCGAGGCCTCGGCGGCCGACATCGGTCCGAACGGCCGGCCGGTCGCGGCGGACACGATGATCGGCTCCCCCGCAGCCGGCTTCAGGGTCCAGGCCGGGCCACGCGGCGTCGCGTGGAGCTCCGCCTGGACGGGCGCGACGCCCGCGCGGCGCGCTATTTCGCCGAGGGCCGGGAGGGCGCCGAGCTCCAGCGGACCCGTCTTGAGTTCGACCGCGCGATGTTCGCTGCGGACCGTCTCGATCGGGATGGCCACCATCACCAGACCGCCGCCGACCCAGAACAGGACCTGAAGGCCGACGACGAGCGCGATCCATTTGTGCAGCTGGGTGGAGAGCTTGAGAACCTTCATGTCCGCGCCTCGCCTAGCCGTGACGCGCGAAGACGCGCGTGCCGCCGCCCTTGAGGATCAGAAGGGTTTCATAAGGCTCCCGCTGGCCGTCGGACGTCTCCATGCCGGGAGACCCCAGCGGCATGGCCGGCACCGCCAGACCCACGGCCTCGGGACGATCGGCCAGAAGCTTGCGCACATCCTCCGCCGGCACATGACCCTCCAGCACATAGCCGCCGATCAGGGCCGTGTGGCAGGAGGCGAGCGCTTCCGGCACGCCTTGGCTACTGCGTATTGAGCGCAGGCTCGGGAGTTCGTTGACCCGCGCCTCGAAGCCCGCCGCGCGCATGTGATCCACCCAGGCCGTGCAGCAGGCGCACGTCGGGGTCTTGTAGACCGCGAGCTCGGTCGACGCTCGGGAGCCGGGAGCGCAGGCCGCGACGGCGAGGGCGCCGGTCCCCGTGGCCAGAAGGCCGCGGCGTGAAAGCGTGAGCATGGATCCCATGGGTCCTCGGGCGAGCGATGTGTTGAAGGCCGCCGACTGACGGCCGGGGCCGCGGTCAGGCGGCGGGTCGGAAAGGCCGCGCCGAGGAGTGATAGACGTCGAACCTCCACTCGTCACCCCGTTTGCGCAGGACGCTGGTGGCGGCGCCGCGGCGCTCTATGGGGGCCCGGGCGCTGTCCTTGAAGGTGATGTGGTAGGTGTAGGTCTCGCTCACGAAGGCGGTGTCGCCGTCGACCTCGACCTTCATTTCGCGGTCGCGGAAGTCGAAGCCGGCCAGATCGGCGAACTCGGGCCCGAGATGGTGCTCGAGATAGTAGGCGAACGATCCCTCGACGCCGCCGTTCTCGAAGATTTCCGAGTCGGCCCAGAACAGGGCCGGCGTCTGCGACACGTCCATCCGCTCGATCGCGTCCTTGTAGGCGGTGACGACGGTTCGAACCTGCGCCTCGTCAGCGGATTGCGCATGGCCGGGGGCGTGTTCCGAGCCTCGCGTGTGCACCGGGCCGGGGGCGTGAGCGTGGGCCGGCTCCTGAGCCTGGGCGGAGGTCGCGAGGACGGCGAAAGCCAGTCCGGCGAATGCTGAACGCATCATGGTGAAGTCTCCTGGTTTGCCGCGCGGCGGCGGTAGCGTCCGGTCCGGCGGAATGGATTGAAAACGAAGTGGTTTGGCGACGACCGTCCCGGCGGCGTCAGAACATCAGATGCCTCATGCCATGGGTCAGCATCCCGCCCAGCAAGCCGTTGACGACCACGGCGGCGGCGGTGACGGTCAACAGGCCGATGTAGATCAACTCACGCCCGCGCCCCGGCCGGCGGACCCAATATTCCTTGGCCCACCAGCTCAACAGGCCCAGCGCGGCGATCGAGGTGCCGAGCCACCGATGGTAGAGGTGGGTCACGTCGTCCTTCCCGGGCAGCCCCATGGCGAACCACCCCAGCGCCACCGCGGCGACCGCGGAGATCGCCGCCAGGGCGATGATCACGCGCGTGCCCTGCGTCAGCACCGGCCGGCGCAGCGTCAGGGCGGCGATCTCCAGAAGAGCCGCGACGAGGAACAGCGCGATGGGGAAATGGACGGCGGCGGGATGCATGGCGCCGAGCCAGCGATACAGGCGCTGGGGCATCGGCCTCGGACCCTCGTCCGCCATCATGGCCCCGTGGTCCATGTCCATGGCCATGCCGGGCATGGCCATCATGCCGCCTTCCGGATCGGCGCCCGCCGGCGCGGCGGCCTGGGCGCGGGCCGCGGCCTGCTTGTCATGATCCTCGTGCGCGAACGCGGGCGCGCTGACAGACAGGGCCAACACCAGGGCGAGCCCCGACAGAAATCTACGCAGCGCCATGGCCCTCTCCAATCCTGTCCCTTCTGCTATCTACGCACCGCGAAGCCCGCCCCCTCGGCCGAGGGATTCGGCGCGTTTCGGCGTAATAGGGTTTAGGGGCGCAAGGAGAGTGTTCGATGACGCGTAATCTGGATGATCTTTTGGCCGGATCGGCGGCGACGCCCTTCGGCCGGTCGCTCGACGGGCTCGAACCGCTCGTCTGGAGCCGGGTCGATGCGCTTCGCGGCGAACGACTGGCCTCGCAGCTGCGTCTCGGCGCCGTCGCCATGGCTCTGGTCACCGGCCTGACGGCAGGCGGCGTCGGCGCGATCGCCGCCCCCAGACCGCCGGGGGAGATGGCCATCTTCACGGTCGATGCGGGTCTGTCGCGTCTGGTGAGACTGGAAACCGGCCGATGATGCGCGGCTGGCGGGCCATCGCCCTGACGGCCGTCCTGGCGGCGGTCGCCAGCGGCGCGGGCACCTGGATCAGCGCCAGCTGGGTGCTGAGCCGGCGCGAACCGCCGTCCCTGCACGACATCGTGCATCACGACCTGAAGCTCTCGCCCGACCAACTGACCAGCATTGACGCGGTCGAAGCCCGGTTCGCCACGCGTCGGCCGGCGCTCGAAGCGGACGTCCGCGCGGCCAACCAGGAACTGGCGCGCGCGATCGCACAGAGCGACGGCGACGGTCCCCAGGTGCAGGCGGCGGTGGACCATTTCCACGTCGCCATGGGCGCCTTGCAGAAGGAGACGATCGCCCACGTCTTCGAGATGCGGGCCGTCCTGACGCCGGCCCAGGCCGAGGTCTTCGACGATCGCATCGTCGCGGCCCTCGCCTCCGACGAAAGCTAGCCTTCCGGGTGGACAGCCCCAACGACCTGTCAGCCCGCGCCGCCGGCGGCGACCGCGCGGCCTTCGCCGAGCTGATGCGGCAGACCAAGACGCCCCTGTTCCGCTTCGTCCGGCGTTATGTCGGCGATGAACAGGACGCCTGGGATCTGCTGCAGGACACCTATGCGGCGGCCTGGATCAACATCCGCCGCTACGATCCGGTTCGACCCTTCGAGGCCTGGATCAGGACCATCGCGCTCAACAAATGCCGGGACTGGAGCCGTCGCCGCTTCGTTCGGCGGCTCATCCGGGGCGGCGTCGACCTGTCGTCGCCGGAAGCCATGTCCGTGCCGGACGGGGCCGAGGCGGTGGATGACCGGATGGAGGCCGGCGCCCGGCTCGCGCGGTTGAACGCGGCCATGAGCCGTCTGCCGCCGCACCTCAAGGCTCCGCTTCTGCTGACGGCGATCGAGGGGCGCAGTCAGGCGGAAACGGCCGGGATGCTCGGAGTCTCGATCAAGACCGTGGAGACCCGCGTGGCCCGGGCGCGTCGCAAGCTGTCCGAGGCGCTGGATGACACGACCGCCGTCCGGGCCGTTCCGGAGTGAACGGTTCGGGGGGCCTGCGGAACTGTCATCCCCCCGCCCCAGCTCGCGCCACAGCCGGACCCATCGATCGACATCCGGCGGCGAGGGCTGCAGCGCGCGCGCGCGTAATCTAGTATGAAGGCGTCGCTGGCCATCGACCCGAGCGTCGCCCTTTCCTTTCAGGAGCTTGTCACCATGAAATACCTGATCCTCGCCGCCGCCGCTGTCGCCCTCGGCGCCTGTCAGCCGGCCGCAGAGCCTCAACCTGTCGACGCCCAGACGGCGCCGGACGCCCCCGCGGCGGCCCCGATGGAGGCCGCGCCGGTCGTCGCGCCCGAGCCGACCCCGCAGCCGCAGGCCGCCGCGCCCGCGCCGGCTACGGCCCCCCGGGCCACGGCGCCCCGACCGACCCGACCCGCGCCGGCGCCCACGCCCGCCCCGCCGCCGCCCGCCGATCCCATGGCCGGCCATGACATGTCGAAGATGGACGGCATGACCATGCCGCCCAAGCAATAGTGCGCGTAAGCATCAGGAGTATTTCCATGAACCGTTCAATCCTCGTCGGCCTCGCCGCTCTGGCGGCGCTGGCCCCCGTCTCGCTCGCCCAGGCCCAGAGTCACTCACACGCGGGAATGTCAGCGCAGGATCACGCCGCCAGGCAGGCGCCGGCCAGCGGCGTCGTCACGACGCCGGCGGACAACGCCATGCTCGCCGCCGCCCCGACCACCTTCTCGGCGACCTTTCCGCACGCGATGGTCCTGACGTCGCTCAGGCTGACGGGTCCAGGAGAGCAGTCCGTCGATGTGGCTGTATCCGCCGACGCGCCGCCGGCCACCACGGTCAGCGCGCCCCTCCCCGCCCTGGCCCCCGGGTCCTACTCCGCCGCCTGGACCGCCAAGGGCGCCGACGGCCACCAGATGAACGGTGTCGTCCGTTTCATGGTTCACTGAGGAGACGGCCTCCCGCCTCCTGAGGGGCCGAAACCGACGTGAGGAACGCCGCGCAGCTTGCTGCGCGGCGTTTTTCGTCGTCGTCGTCTGTCTCCTGGGTCGGCCGCCGACGGTTCCCATCCGCCTTGAGCACGGTCGGTTTCCCGTGCTGATCGGCGCGATCAATCGTCTGCGAGATGGCCCTGCAGTCTGGGCAGTGGGGGTCGCCGAGCTCGCCAAGGGTTCGGTCCGCGGGGTCGGCCTCGCCTGACGGTGTCCGGCGCCGCCAGGCGAGGCCGAGTCGTACCGCGAAGGCGCCCCACGCCCTGGAGCGCGGCAAACGGCGGAGACCCGCGCCGCCGCCGCTGCCCGTCGCTAGAACCAGGCTCGAATGCCGACGACCAGCCGGGTGTCTTCCGAGCTTCGTCCGTCGGCTTCCAGGAAGTCCGCCGTATTGCCGAAGCTCTTGGTCCACTCCACGCCGACATAGGGCGCGAACTCCTTGCGGAACTCGTACCGCAGCCGGGCCCCGATCTGGAGCGACGACAGGCCGGACCCGATCCGGAGTTCCGGGATGTCCTCCGCCGACAACACCACCTCGGCCCGGGGCTGGACGATCCAGCGATTGGTGATGCGCTGATCGTATTCGGCCTCCGCCCTCGCCGTGAGTTCGCCCTTGTTGGACAGGAAGGCCGCCGCATCGACCTCGAACCAGTAGGGAGCCAGACCTTGTATCCCGACGACCAGGTCGGTCCGATCGCCTTCGGGTCGGTAGGTCTGCCGCAGGCCGGTCTGAAAGTCGAAGAAGGGTCGGAAGGCCCGGCTGTAGAGGGCCTGGATCTCGGCCTCCTCGACCTCGCCGTCGAAGTCACCTTCACCTTCCGACTTCCACCAGAAGCGATTGATGTCGCCGCCGGTCCAGCCCTGGGCGTCCCAGGCATAGCCTTCTTCGTCGTCGCCGAAGGCCGCTTCCAGCTGGTCGATGACGACGGCCGTCGTGCGGGCGTCTCCGTGCTCGATCCGCAGCTGGGCGCGGGCCGCCGCCATTTCGGCAGGGTCGAACAGCAGGTCGGCGGCGTGGGTCGGCCCGCTTGTCGCGGCCGACGGCGCCGGGGTTTCCGGCGGACGTCCCGGATTGTCCGCGCTGGTCGGAACGTCGGGCGGCATGGCCATTCCGGACATGTCGTGGCCCGCTGGCGTCTGGCCCATGGTCGACATGTCGTGAGCGGCCGGCATCGCCGGGGTCGGCGTCTGACCCATCGTCGACATATCGTGGCCTGCCGGCATCGCCGGAGCAGGCTGGGTCTGGCCCATGGTCGACATGTCATGGCCGGCATGCGGGGACGCGGCGGCCGGAGCAGGCTGCGTCTGCGGCATCGCGGACATGTCGTGCCCCGCCGGCATGGCCGGCGCGGGCCGGGTCTGGCCCATCGTCGACATGTCATGGCCGGCATGGGGGGACGCGGCGGCCGGAGCGGGCTGCGTCTGGGGCATCGTGGACATGTCATGTCCCGCCGGCATCGCGGGCGCGGGCCGGGTTTGGCCCATCGTCGACATGTCGTGCCCCGCCGGCATCGCCGGAGCGGGCTGGGTCTGGCCCATGGTCGACATGTCATGGCCGGCATGAGTGGACGCAGCGGCCGGAGGAGGCCGGGTCTGACCCATGGTCGACATGTCGTGCCCCGCCGGCATCGCCGGAGCCGGCAGACGGACGGGCACCGCGCCCGTCGGGCACGTCGGCGCTCCGACCGTACCTATCCGGGATGCATCGGCGGTGGGGGAGCCGCGCGCGACGCAACCCTCCGGAAGCGCCTGGCGAACGGGCGCGGGCATCGCGTGCCCGGCGTGGCTCTGCGCCAGCGCCGGCGTCCCCGCCGTCGCGGAAGCCGCTGCGAGGATCAGGGGAAGGATCGCGACCGACGTCTTCACGATGCGGCTCCTTCCATCGGACGGACCGTGACCACGTTGAACATCCCGGCATGCATGTGCAGCAACAGGTGACAGTGGAAGGCCCAGTCGCCGGGGTTGTCGGCGGTCAGATCGAAGCTGACCTTGCCGCCCGGCGGGACGTTGACCGTATGCTTCAGGGGCTGGTGCCCGGCCGGGCCGCCGGTGACCAGTTCGAAGAAATGGCCGTGAAGATGGATCGGGTGCGCCATCATGGAATCGTTGACCAGGGTCACGCGCACCCGCTCGTCCCGCTCGAACCGGATCGGTTCGACCAGCTCGCTGAATTTGCGGCCGTCGAAGCCCCACATGAACCGCTCCATGTTGCCGGTCAGGTGAATCTCCATCGTCCGGGACGGGGCGCGCTGATCCTTGTTGGGCGCGAGCGACACCAGGTCGGTGTAGACGAGGACGCGATGCGGCACGTCCTGCAGCCCGATCGGCCGCTCGCCCATGCGATTGGCCGGCGCCATGGCGACGGCGTCGACCCCCACCCCCACCGCCATGTCGGGCGGCGCATTCTCGGGATCGCGCATGTTCATCCCGGCCATCGACCCGTGGTCCATTCCGGACATCGTCCCGGCGGGGGCCTGTGGGGCCATGGCGCCGTGATCCATGCCCGCCATGGCTGCGCCGGGCGCGCCCGTCATTGCCCCGTGATCCATTCCGGCCATGGCTCCGCCCGATTGGGCTCCCATGGCTCCGTGGTCCATTCCGCCCATGCCGCCCATGTCCCCCATGCCCATGTCCCTCATGGTCAGGTTGGGAACCTCGCGCAGCGGCGGAACCTCGGCGGTCATGCCCATGCGCGGCGCCAGGGTCGCCCGTCCCATGCCGGAGCGGTCGATGGCTTCGGAGACGATGGTGTAGGCGCGGTCCTCGGTCGGCCGCACGATGACGTCATAGGTTTCAGCGGCCGCGATCTGGAACTCGTCGGTCTCGACCGGGCGCACGTTCTCGCCGTCGGCCTGGACCACCGTCATGGGCAGGCCCGGAATCCGCACGTTGAAGATCGACATGGCCGAGGCGTTGATGATGCGCAGCCGCACCCGCTCGCCGGGCCGGAACAGGCCGGTCCAGTTCTCCCGCGGGCCGTGGCCGTTGATCAGATAGGTGTAGGTCGAGCCGTTGACGTCGAGGATGTCGCGCGGATCCATGCGCATCTCGCCCCACATCCGGCGCTCTTCAAGGCTCATCCTGTCGCTGCCGTCCAGCAGGCCGGCCAGGGTGGTGCGCTGGCGGTTGAAATAGCCGGGGCTCTTCTTGAGCTTCTCGAAGATTTCGTGGGGGTGCATGAAGCTCCAGTCCGACAGGACCAGCACATGCTCGCGGTCGTAGGCGACCGGGTCGACCCCGGCCGGATCGATGACGATCGGCCCGTAGTGGCCCAGCGCCTCCTGCAAGCCCGAGTGGCTGTGATACCAGAAGGTGCCCGACTGCCGGACCGGGAATTCATAGACGAAGGTTTCGCGCGGGCGAATGCCGGGGAAGCTGATGCCCGGGACGCCGTCCATCTGGAACGGCAGCAGGATGCCGTGCCAGTGGATCGAGGTGTCCTCGTCGAGCTGGTTCGTCACCGCCAGACGGACGTTCTGGCCTTCGCGAAGGCGAAGCACCGGGGCCGGGAGCACGCCGTTGATCGTCGTCGCCGTCGCGGTGCGTCCGTTCACGGTGAACGGCGTCTGACCGACCGTCAGGTCGATGTTCGGGCCGGACAGGGTCGGCAGGTCGGCCCGCAGGCCCGGAGATCCCGTCTGGGCCCAGGCGGGCATCAGGCCCTGCAGGGCCGCAAGACCGCCTCCGGCGACGGCGCCGCGCAGCAGCACTCGACGATCCAGCTTCATGGGATACTCCTGAAAGTCATCAACGCGCCTCCTGAGGCGCGATCTATAGGGATTTACGCAAGCGGCGCGGCCGGCCCTCGCGACACGCTGCCGCAGAGCCGAACGCGCCGGCGGCCCTTGCGGCCGCCCGCCGGATTACCGCCGCGCCAGAAGAGCCTTCATCTGGGCGATCTCCCGCTCCTGGGAGCTGACGATCTCCTCGCACAGACCGAGCACCTCCGGATCCGTCAGCGACGCCTGCTGACACATCAGGATGGCCCCGGAGTGATGCGGGATCATCGAGCGCAGGAATTCCGTGTCGCCCACCGCAGCCTGGGTCCGCATGCCCCAGAAACTGACCGCGAACACCAGGGCGGCGCCGCCGCCGATCAGAAGATTGGTCCGCTTCGACGGATACATCGACCGCATGAAGATCAGCATGAGGATCGCCATCGGCGAGACCATCATCAGGGTCATGTAGACGTTGTTGAGATTGAAGTAGAAGTGATCGAGGGACGCGATCATGGTGTACATCACCAGGTACATGATGATGAAATCCAGGGTGAGCTCGATCGCGAACGACCGGTAGCTCCCCTTCATGGGGTGCATGGGCTTCATGTTTTCCATCGGTCAGCCTTCCTCCACTCGCACAATCCGCACCGCGCCTGATCGGCGGCGCGCATCAGCCGGCGCTGGCGGGATGGGATTGCAGCCAGGCGCGCAGCTCGCCGATGTCGGCCGTCTGCATCTCGATTGTCTTTTGCGCCATGCGCCGGATGCCGGCGTCCTGGCTTTCGCGCAGCGCCACCTGGGACATGTCGAGCGCGCCCTGGTGGTGCGCGATCATCTTGCTGGCCCACATCCGGTCCGTGTTCGCCCCGGTCGCCGACATCATGGCGTCCTTCATCTTCGCTTCGGCCGGCGCGAACGGCGGTTCTCCGCCCCCGCCCGGAGCGGCCGCGCCGGCGGCGGCTCCGACCCGCGTCTCGAGCCAGCGCCGGAGTTCGGCGATGTCCGTGGTCTGCATCTCGACGGTCTTCTGGGCCATCCGGCGAATGTCGGCGTCCTGGGTGTCGCGCAGGACGATCTGGGACATGTCGAGCGCGCCCTGGTGATGGGGGATCATCTTGCGGGCCCAGGTCTCGCCGGCGTCGGCTCCCGTCGCCGCCATCATGGCCTCATGCATCTTGTCCTCCGCTGCGGAGAACGGCGTCTGAGCCATCGCCATGGGTTCCGAGGCCGGCGCCGAGGCGTCGGCCTCCGGCGTCGCCGGCCGCTCGGCCGCGGGGCTGCAGGCCGCCAGGACGAGTACGGAACAGCCGGCCGCAAGGAGGGACAGGCGCGTGACAGTCGGGGTGAACATCGTGGATCTCCGCTTGGGCCGGCGCCGGCGGATCGCCAGGCGGCCAGACAATGGGGTACGACCGGCGACGCTGCGTCCGGGCGAGTGTGCTCGCCCCGACGCCTGTCCACGCCGGACATTGCGCCGGCTTAACCCAGACCCGCCGCCACGGTTCCGCCTTGTTTAAATATACCGGGACGCCGCCGGATCCGGCGAGGGATCGGTTGCCGGGATGCGTAAAGGCGACGGTCTTGCCTCTCCACGACCGTCGGTCCCGGCGCCCGCCCCGTCAAAGCCGGACCGCCCGGAGCCGCAGCGCGTTGGCGATGACGCTGACCGAGGACAGGGCCATCGCCAGGGCCGCCAGGGCCGGCGACAACAGCAGGCCGAAGATCGGATACAGCAGCCCCGCGGCGACCGGAATGCCCAGGGCGTTGTACCCGAAGGCGAAGACGAGATTCTGGCGAATGTTGCTCATCACGGCCTTCGACAGCTTGCGCGCCCGCACGATGCCCTGGAGATCGCCCCCCAGCAGGGTGACGCCGGCGCTCTCGATCGCCACGTCGGAGCCGGCGCCCATGGCCACGCCGACATCGGCGGCAGCCAGGGCCGGGGCGTCGTTGACCCCGTCGCCGGCCATGGCCACGATCCGCCCCTCGGCCCGCAGCCGCTCGACGACCGCCGCCTTGTCCTGCGGCAGGACCTCGGCCTGGACGTCGTCTATGCCAAGCCGGCGCGCCACCGCCTCGGCCGTGGTCCGGTTGTCGCCCGTCATCATCACCAGGCGCAGGCCTGCCGACTTCAGGTCGCGGATGGCCTGGGCGGTGGTCGCCTTGACCGGGTCCGCAATGCCCAGGACGCCGGCCGCAGCCCCGTCCACGGCCACGAAGATGGCGGTGGCGCCGTCCTGGCGAAGCGTCTCGGCCTCCGCCTCCATGCCTGCGATATCGACGCCGATCTCCTTGAGGTAGCGGCCGTTGCCGAGCGCCACGCGGCGGCCGTCGATCACCCCGGTGACGCCGCGCCCGACCGGGCTGTCGAACTCCGACGCCTCCGACAGCACCAGATCCCGGTCGCTCGCGGCGCGGACGACGGCGTCGGCCAGCGGGTGCTCGCTGCTCCGCTCCAGGCTGGCGGAAAGCCGTAAAAGCTCGACCTCGTCGAAACCGGCGGCGGGCCGGATCGCCGTGACCGACGGACGCCCCTCGGTCAGGGTGCCAGTCTTGTCGAGCACCAGGGTGTCGACCTTTTCGAAACGCTCCAGCGCCTCGGCGTTCTTGATCAGCACCCCGGCGTGGGCGCCGCGCCCCACCCCGACCATGATGGAGATGGGTGTGGCCAGGCCCAGCGCGCAGGGACAGGCGATGATCAGCACCGACACCGCGGCGACAAGCGCGTAGGACAGCCGCGGTTCGGGACCGATCAGGCCCCAGACGACGGCGGCGAGAACCGCGATGCCGATCACGGCCGGCACGAACCAGCCGGACACCTTGTCGGCGAGCCGCTGGATCGGCGCGCGGCTGCGCTGGGCCTGGGCCACCATCTGGACGATCTGCGCCAGAAGGGTGTCGGCGCCCACCTTGTCGGCCCGCATCACGAACGAGCCGGTCTTGTTGAGCGATCCGGCGACGACCTTGTCGCCGACGTCCTTGGTCACCGGCATGGATTCACCCGTGACGAGGGACTCGTCGATGGTCACCCGACCGTCCAGAATCTCGCCGTCGACCGCCACCTTCTCGCCGGGGCGGACGCGCAGCCGGTCTCCGACGGCGACCAGGTCGAGCGTGACGTCCTCGTCGCCGCCGTCGTCACGAACCCGCCGCGCGGTCTTCGGCGCCAGATCCAGCAGCGCCCGGATGGCGCCAGACGTCTGTTCGCGCGCGCGCAGCTCCAGGATCTGGCCCACCAGAACCAGGACGGTGATGATGGCCGCCGCCTCGAAATAGACCGGCGCGCTGCCGTCCATCCGCCGCACCGCAGTCGGAAACAGCCCCGGCGCGAGAACTGCGACCACGCTGTAGACCCAGGCCGCGCCGACGCCGATGGCGATCAGGGTGAACATGTTGAGGCTGCGGTTGCGGAGGGAAGCCCAGCCCCGCTGGAAGAAGGGCCAGCCGGCCCACAGCACCACGGGCGTCGCCAGGGCGAACTGGATCCAGTTGGAGGTCTGGCCCGGAATCCGCATGGCCAGTCCGGTCAGATGGCCGCCCATTTCGAGCGCGAAGACCGGCAGGGTCAGGACCGCGCCGACCCAGAGGCGGCGGGTGAAGTCGATCAGCTCGTGATTGACCGGCGCTTCAGCGGTCACCGTCTCCGGTTCCAGCGCCATGCCGCAGATCGGGCAGGAGCCCGGGCCTTCCTGTCGCACCTCCGGATGCATCGGGCAGGTGTAGATCGCGCCCGGGACGACAGGCGCCGGTTCCGGGGCCTCGCCGAGATAGCGGTCCGGATCGGCGATGAATTTGGTCCGGCAGCCCGCCGAACAGAAGAAATAGTCCTGGCCGTCGTGGGCGTGCCGATGCGCCGCGGTCGCCGGGTCGACGGTCATGCCGCAGACCGGATCGACCGTCTTCGCGCCGCTGTCCGCCGGTTTGGCCGAACAGCAGCTGTGACCGGCCGGATGCGAATGGGAGGGCGTGGACATGGCGGGCTCCTTGAAACAGCTGGACGCCAAATATACCCTATGGGGGTATCGCGCAAGGCGCTGTCCTGGGGTAGGGTCGAACGGTCAGAACGAGGAATTGGATGCAGACGGAAACCAAACCCAAGGTGTTGAACCGCCTGAACCGGATCGAGGGCCAGGTGCGCGGCATCGCCCGGATGGTCGAGGAGGACCGCTACTGCGTGGAGGTCCTCACCCAGCTCCAGGCCGTGCGCGCTGCCCTGCTGCGCGTCGAGAGCGAGGTGCTGAAAGACCACCTCGACCATTGCGTCATGGGGGCGATGACCGGCGACGATCTCGCCGACCGCAAGGCCAAGGCCACAGAACTGATCGATCTTCTCGGGCGCGCGACGCGCTAGCGGGCGGGCCGCACGGAGCCCGCGCCGGCGGTCGAGCCGGACGGACGAAGCCGGGAGCGGGCCACGGCCCCGCGGATCGGGACGTGGGCCACGGCCAGCTGGTCCGCGCGCCGGCCCGGCGCAGCGGACCGGTCGTCCGTGTCCCGGATGAGGGCTACGCGCATCGGGTGCGTAATCCAATTAGGCGGCCGGTCCTGTCCCGCCTGCCTTGGGGGGCCATCGCTCATGACGTCCGTGCCGCCGACCCGCGACGGCTACCCCGCCGAT
Source organism: Brevundimonas sp. BR2-1 (assembly GCF_037626195.1). NCBI lineage: Bacteria > Pseudomonadati > Pseudomonadota > Alphaproteobacteria > Caulobacterales > Caulobacteraceae > Brevundimonas > Brevundimonas sp. BR2-1. The sequence goes on from NZ_JARKMV010000001.1 coordinate 236,063, forward strand.
CTGAGGGCCCTGACCAGCCTACGGGCCTTTCTGGCGGCGGGGGTGGTGCTGTTCCACTACCAGCTCCAGTGGGACCCGGCCCTGGGCTTCAGTCCGATCATCGAGCGAAGCCGGCTGGCGGTGGACGCCTTCTTCATGCTGTCGGGGTTCATTCTGGCCCACGTCTACGGCCCGGCCTTCGCCGCCGGGACCTTCAGCTACAGGCGCTTCATCGCGGCCCGCCTGGCGCGGCTCTACCCCCTCCATGTGACGGTGCTGGCGGGGGTGCTGACCATGGTCCTGGGCGCGACCGCGGCCGGGGTCCGGTTCGACGCCGACAGCTATCCGCCGCTCGCCTTCTTCCAGACCCTGTTCCTCGTCCAGGCCTGGTTTCCGACGAACGCCGACCTCAACTGGAGCGGGCCGAGCTGGTCGCTCTCGGCGGAGTGGTTCGCCTATCTGCTGTTCCCCGCCTATGCTTGGCTGGCCCTGCGGTTCCGGGGCCGTCCCTGGGTCCTGCTGGGGATCGGTGCGGCGGCGTTCGTCGCGATCGACGCCCTCTACGGCCAGGCGTTCGGCAAGGTCCTGCCGCGGGCCGAGGATTCACTCGGCATCCTGCGGATCGCTCCGGAGTTCCTGATCGGCATGGCGCTTTACGCCCTGGGTCACCGCTGGCGCTGGAGCCGGCCCGTCGCCGCCGCCGCCGCCCTGTTCGCCACCGTCCTCCTGCTCGGCGCCATGCAGCTGGCGCTGGATGATCGCATCATCGTCGCCCTCTGCGCACCCGTGATCCTGACTTGGTCCCTGCTCGCGCGCGCGGACTGCGAGGGGCCGCTCGCCGCCCCGGCCCTGGTCTTCGCCGGCGAGGCGTCCTTCGCCCTCTATCTCGTGCATATGGCCGTCATCGTGGCCTTCAAGGGCGTCGTCGCTGAGCTCCGCGGCGTCGACAGCGCCTTCCGCATCACGCCGGTCGAACTGGCGGGATTGTTCGTCGCCACGGCGCTGATCGCGGCCGCCTTGCATGTGTTCGTCGAGAAACCCGGCCGAACCTGGATCCGACGCCGGTTCGAAGGCCGGCGGGCCGGGCCCGCCGCGCCGCCCTGACCCCGCCACGCGAGTCGTTCCTGCGGCCATGGCGTCCGTCGATCCCGACCGGCGGGCGCCGCGCTGGCCCCTACAGCGACTGAAATCGCCCGCGCGTTACCGACTCATTTGAGAATGATAGTGAGATTGACTCGCAAGAAAGCCTGTGGTCAGACCGCCGCTGTCATTCGCCTGCGTTTGAAGTGCTTCATGTCCCCTCGCCTCCTCGCCACCGCCGCCCTTCTGCCGCTGCTGCTGGCAGCCCTTCCCGCCAAAGCCCAGGAAGCCGCGACCCGCGACGCCACGACCCTGGACGAGGTCGTCGTCACCGCCTCGCGGATCGAGACCCCGCGTTCGGCCATCGCCGCCACGGTGGAGGTCCTCGACGCCGAGGCCATCGTCCAGCAGACCGCGCTCGCCGCCTCGGCCGTGGAAACAGTCTCCGCCCTGGTGCCGTCCTTCTCGCCGACGCGGCAGAAGCTGTCGGGCTTCGGCGAGACCCTGCGCGGCCGTTCGCCGCTGTATCTGGTGGACGGGGTGCCGCAGTCGACGCCGCTGCGCGACGACAGTCGCGACGGCTACACCATCGATCCCTTCTTCATCGACCGGGTCGAGGTCATCTTCGGCTCCAACGCCATCCAGGGCATCGGCGCTACGGGCGGAGTGGTCAACTATGTCACCGCCCGCAAGCCGTCCGAGGGCGAAGGCCTGACCGGGCGGATGATGGCCCAGGTCACCACCGACGACGAACTCCAGGGCGACGGCGTCGGCGCCAAGATCGCCGCCATCGGCGGGCGTGATTTCGGCGTCTTCGACCTCAGCCTCGGCGCGGCGTTCGAGACGCGCGGCGCCTATTACGACGCCGACGGCAGCCGCATCGGCTTCGACGGCGCCCAGGGCGAGGTGCAGGATTCGCAGGCCCTGTCCTTCTTCGCCCGCGCCGGCTGGGACCTCGGCGACGACCGCCGGCTGGAGGGCTGGGTCAACCGTTTCGATCTGGAAGGCGACGGCGACTATGTCACCGTGACGGGCAACCGGACGACGGGCGTCCCGACCACGGCTGTGCGGGGACAGGCGCCGGGCGAACAGCCTTCCAACTCGGTGACTTCAGCCGCCATCAGCTATACCGACCGCGAACTGTTCGGCGGCGTGTTGCGAGCCCAGATCTTCGCTCACGACTATCAGGGCGTCTTCGGCGGCGGCAATTTCCCTGACTTCCAGGACCCCCGGATCGCCCCGTCCGGGACGCTGTTCGACCAGTCCGCCAACAACTCCGAAAAGCTGGGCTTCAAGGTCGATTGGCAGGGCGAAATTGCCGGTCTGGCAGGGCTGAAGACCTTGATCGGCGTCGACGGACTGCGCGACCAGACTCATCAGGAACTGGTCCTCACCGGACGCAACTGGGTGCCCGAGACCGCATACGAGAGCCTGTCGCCCTTCCTGCAGCTGAACCAGTCGCTGCTGGCCGACCGGCTCAGCCTGTCCGCCGGGGTGCGCCATGAATCGGCGAAGCTGAAGGTCGATGACTTCACCACCCTGTACGCCTACGGCCCGCAGGCGGTGGCGGGCGGCGAGCCGGGTTTCGAGGAGACGCTGTTCAACGTCGGCGCCGCGTTCGAGGTCGCGCCCGGCCTGCTGGTCTATGGCTCGTTCGCGCAAGGCTTCACCATGCCGGACGTCGGACGCGTGCTGCGCGGCATCAACCGTCCCAACCAGGACGTCGACACCTTCCTGAACGTCGAGCCGGTGGTGTCGGACAACACCGAGGTCGGGATCGAGTATCGCGGCGCCCGGGTCGAGTTGTCCGCCGCCGTGTTCCGGTCCGAGGCGGAGCGCGGCTCGCTGCTGAACCGCCTGCCCTCGGGCATCTTCGAGGTGCAACGCCGGGCCACGCGCATCGACGGCCTGGAGCTGAAGGGGCTGTGGCGGGCCACGGACGCCTTCACCGTCGGCGGCAGCTACGCGGCGCTTGAGGGCCGCACCGCCAGCGCAGAAGACGGTCCCATCGACCGCGACCTGAACGGCGCCAATATCTCGCCCGACCGGCTGCTGCTGTGGGGCGAATATGAAAGCGGTCCCGTCGCCCTGCGCCTTCAGGCCCAAACCTTCCTCGAGCGCGACTTCGACGGCGAGCCCGCCGCCAACGGCTTCGAAGGCTATGCGGTGCTGGACGCCGTGGCCCGCTACGAGGCCGGCTTCGGCACGGTGTCGCTGGGCGTTCAGAACCTGCTGGACGAGCAGTACATCTCCTATTTCTCGGACACCCAGGGACCGGCCGACAACCTGCGCTATTTCGCCGGGCGCGGGCGCGCGGCGACCCTGACGCTGACGCGGAGCTTCTGAGCCGGTGATGGCCGCGATTCGCACGCTGCACGCCTGGGCCGGGACCGCGCTGGCGGTTCTGGCCGTGCTGTTCGGCCTGACCGGAACGCTGCTGGTGTTCGAGAACGACTGGATCCGCGCCACCGTCCCCGCCGCACGCGCCGAGGTCGACCTTGACCCCGCCCGTCTGGGCGCGGCGCTGGACCGGCTGGAGGCGGCCGAGCCGACCCTGACCTCTGTGGTTCTGCCGGGCGGAGCCGTCGGCGCGCACCGGCTCTATCTGGCCGACGGGGGCTTCGGCTACGCCGACGCCGACGGCGCCGTGGTCGATCGCTGGCGGGGCGCGGCCCGGGCCGAGACCTGGATCTTCGACCTGCACCACGAACTGCTGGCCGGCCACACCGGCAAGCTGGTCGCCGGCGGCGCGGGCCTGGCCCTGGTGCTGATGATCCTGACCGGCCTGATCGTCTGGGTTCCGGCCTGGCGCGCCACCGGCTGGCGGATCTGGCCCCGCTCCAGCGCCCGGCGCGAGCTGATCGGCAGCCACCGCAACCTCGGCCTGATCTTCGCCGTTCCGCTGGCCGTCTTCAGCCTGACCGGGGCGGCCATCGTCTTTCACGGCACGACCCAGGCCCTGCTGGGCGGCGCGCCCACCCCGCCGGCCCCGGTCGTCGGGACGGGCGACGTCGACTGGACCCGCGCGCTGACAGCGGCGCAGGCCCGCTTCCCCGAAGCGACGCTCCGCATGGCCAGCCGTCCCGCCGCGCCGGGCAAACCCGCCACGATCCGCCTGCGCCAGCCCGGCGAATGGCACCCCAACGGCCGCACCACGGTGACCATCGATCCCGCCGCCAGCCAGGTGGTCGCGACCTCGGACGCCAACGCCCTGCCGGCCGGCGCCCGGGCCTACAACGCCTTCTATCCGCTGCACGCCAGTTCGGTCGGCGGCTGGCTCTACGACGCGGTGACGGCGCTCAGCGGCCTGGCCATGGCCGGATTGGGCGTGGTCGGAGCCTGGGCCTTCCTGGCCAGGACGCGACGTCGATCCCCGCGGATCCAATAGCCCGTCCAAGGCTGATGGGGTCGCCTCCTCGCGCCCGGATGTGAGATCGCCACGACGGCCGCCCGGCTCAGCCGCTCGTGTCCCGGTCGCGCCCGGCGACGGCCGCGCGAACGAAGCGCACGGTTTCGGCGCGGATGTGGGGCTCGGCGACGAATCCCGCGTCCGCGAAGGCGCGGTGTTGCGGCATCGCGGGCCCGCGTGGCTCCTGTCTCCACCATGTTTCGGCCATCGACGCCTTGGGAAGAATGCCGCTGACGATCCGCTCAATGTCGCGAAAGCTCAGGGTCACTTCGGTCTGCTTCTGACGCCGAAGAAGAGCGGCGAGAGGGGCGTATTTGGTCATCGGCGTCTCTCCCTCGTACAGATTCCCTGGCGAGAATCTCAGAAGAAATTCTTCCGGTGATCATGCAAGCCGTGCCGGGCGGAATAGTTGCCGGGTCGAGTCCTCTGGCCGTCATATGGAACTTCGGAATGGCTGACGCGTCCCGCGTGTCGCGGGGCCGGGGTTGACGAGAGCGTTTGCCGCACAGGACGCCCCTGCTTCGCCTCTCGCCGCCGCCGAGTGGCTCGTTTTGTCGCTCATGTCCACTTGACCCCCGCATGGCTGCCGCCGCAACGAAACCGGCTGACGGAGGCATGGTTGCCCTTGGTCAACGGGGGCGCTGATCCTTCGGCGGGCCCGCGGACGAATGGCGCAGTCAACCGCCGCACTGCGATGACGTGCTTTTGAGTTGCGCCACCCTTCGTCACAGCGCCTTTTCTTCATGCTCTGACGCGAGGACTTCCATGATCGAGGAAGCGGAAATCGAAGGGAATACCGCCGAGCGTCGCCGAGCCGAGATCGCCCGTATCGCCAGAGAACTGGCCGGCTACGGCTTCTATGTGGTGGGCGCGCTGTTGCCGGATGAGGTCTGCGGGCAGCCCAACCGCGCCAGACCGCCCGAGAAGACGCACCGCCCCGCCTGACAACGATGTCACGCCCGTGAGGCCGCGCCGCCCTGCGACGCCAGACGCGCCGCGGCGCTTTATGCGCCCTTCGCTGCGTTCGCCTGATCCGACTTTGATGACCCTCGGTCCGCAGGGTGTCTGCATTCGGGCAGGCCGGCGGGGCGGCCGAACTTGGTTGTGGCCCCGCTCACCGGCCTCACCAGCGCCAGCGAGACCCCATTCGTCTCCGTGCGTCACTCGATCACCACCCGAAGGGGCCTGTGGCTTAATCCGCGGCTCGACGCCGCCACCTCCGTCCCGGACTTCGACCTGCGCGATCTTCGCGGCGACCGCCTCTCTCCAGCGCGAACCGGCGCGCGGACGCCATCGGCGGCGCTAGCAGGGCGCCGTCTGCAAGGGGCTCTTCAGAACGGCTGATCCGGGCCGGCTGGATTGGCGCAGGCGGTCGCCGGAAGCGCGAACCAAGGCGAGGACCGCGGCGCATAGGGATGAGAGCTTCATCGACTGAAGCCAAGGTCGCGCCCTGTCAGTCGCCGTCGCCCTCGTCCGCGACGCGGCTCAGTTCCCCCTCCAGCACACCCAGGCGGGCGCTGACCCCCCCGAAGATCGAGTTCGCCAGATCCTTGGGGAACCACCGCGGCAGGCTGGCCCTCGTCACGCGGATTGCCTCGGGGGCGTCGGCGACGAGCTGGGCGCACAGCCCGCGAACGGTCCCTTCGTCCAGCCCGGCCCGGGCCCCGGTCTGATAGAAGTGCCGGGGCAGGATGCTCTCGACCGGGTAGTGCCGGCGATCGCCCACCGCCATAGCCATGCGGTAGCGGTTGCGGGTGAGTTGGCGGGAGTCGACGACGGGCTGCACGGAAAGAACGTCATAGAGGGGCGTCAGGCGGAAGCCGCCGCCCGGGTAAAGAAAGACGCTGAAGTTCTTGGCGTGCCCGTCGGTCGCGCCGAGCAGCCAGAAGGCGATCACCGCCTTCATGAAGGCCTGCCGATCGAGGGTGACCTCGTCGCTCGCCCCGAGCAGATCCAGACAGTCGGCGATCCCGGGCCCGCCGTCGTTCTCGTACTTCCTCGCCCAGGGCACGGAGAGGGCCTGGCAGAAATCCTCCTGGGGCTGACGCAACAGGCGTCCGTCCCGGGCGTAAACGCGGTCAAACCTCTCGACGACGAGGACCCGCTTCCGGCCGAAGGTGTGGATCTCGACGTTGGCGGTGTCGAAGCCGAGCGCGCGCAGGAAGGTCAGGCAAAGATATTCATTCTCGACGCTGTTGGAAAAATCGACGGCGCCGCCCGACGCCTTGCCGATCTGCGGTTTGAAGATGTGGGTGGTCGGCGTGGTTCCGGCGGGCTTCAGCCACTGGCCGTCGTGCCGAAGGAAGGCGGTCTTGTCCTGAACGCCGGCCAGCGAGATCCGGAAGTGTTCGCTGTCGTCGAGCCCCAGGGGATGGGTGGTCAGGTCGTCCAGTATCTTCGCGATGGTCCGGTCGCTGACCGGCTCGCCCTCGATCTCGCCCGGCCGGGGCGGGTCGCTGTCTTCGGGGAGGAATTGCAGCGCCCCCACGCAGTCGCGACCGATGGCGGCGAGCAGGCTGTAGGCGTCGATCCCGTCGGCGCCGACGCGTGCGGCGAGCCGACCGCGGATCGTCTCATTGTCGGGAAGGAGGTTGTCGAACACGGCGACGACGGGGGCGCCGATATAGCGGTCCTCGCGAAGCGGCAGCGATAGCGACACCGGGATCGCGTGTTCCCAGGCCAGCCAGGACGGATCGTACTGAAAGTCGATGGCTCCGCTGGTCTCGCGGCGAAGACGGCCGACGAGCCGGCCATTGAGATAGACCAAGAGAGGCGCGGCGCGCCGTCTGCGGGCCATCAGAACAGATCCCCCATATCTGGCGCCCGATCCCGGCTTCTGCGCCGCACGACGATCTCCAGTTCGAGCGCGCTCAAGGCGGCGAACAGGGTTTCGAGCGTGCCGGAGCCGCTTTCCAGATTCGATATGGTCGCCTGACGTTTGTTCGCCCTAGTCGCCAGATCACCCTGGGTCAGATTCGCCAGTTTCCGGAACCGGCGAATGGCGGCGGCGAGCTGCTTTTCACTGCGGACGATCGGCTCCATGTGAAACTCCTTCTCCCGCCATATACGTAAATCCGCATCATATGTCAATATACGGCTATGCGTATAACCAAAAACAATACGATAATGCGTATAAGATTGTTCCACACGGAAGACCGTATGGTCGGTTTGTTCGATCTCTGGTGGAGAGGTCGTCAGACTTGCGCCGCTTGGCTGACCGCGCGCGCCAGCCAGGTCGGCAGACGCGGCCCAATGGACACGAGCTCGCCGAATGCCGAGGGCCCGAGCTTTCGCTTCAGGGTTTCGAGCGCCATTCCCGCCTTGTCCGGCCCGAGCCAGGCCAGGGCCCGAGCCGCCTCCCCGGCCGGACGATCGGCCAGGAGCAGCTGCCATGCGGGCGCGTGCTGGAACTCCACCGTCTGTTTGCCGACGCTGAAGGTGCGGCTTCTCCCATTGGTCAGATAGACCATGCGGATCGGCGCCTGGGTGGTCAGACCCAGGGCGTTGGCCGCCGCCGCGCCGTTGGAAGCGACGACCTCGCCGCGCTGTTCGCTCACCGCGCGCACCACGGTCTCGACCGAGGGCGTGCGGGAGCCGAAACGGCTTTCCAGCGAGCACATGTAGACTCCCCGACCGGCGCGTATGAGCCGCCCCCGGCGAACCAGCCGCGACAGCGCCTGGTCCACCGCCGCGCGGGTGCCCAGATGCAGCAGCGACTTGGCGGCGATCGGCGCGCCTTCCGCCAACGTCGAGGCGCGCTCCATGATCTGATCGGCGAGACCTTGCATGACGACCTCCGTGTCAGAAGTATTGGAAAGTTTCTGACACTTCGCAAACGCGACGATGACCGGCGTCTATGAAAGCAAACGCCTAGCGCTCCCGGGCCCGACCGGGGTCGCGCTGGGCCTCGCCCCTTTGTCGCACCGCCTGATCCCGTGTCATCGGCGCCGGCCGCTCCCGCACGAACCGCTCCACCACAGCGGCAAGGGCGCGATCCCCGGCCCGCTCCGACCGGGACAGACGCAGGGCCTCGACCACCAGGACGCGCCGGACGGCCAACTCGCGCGTCCGGATCGCCTCCAGCCACGGCGCTTCACCTCCGCCGGGGGCGAGCGCCGCCCGCCAGGCGACGGCGAGCACCTCGGGTAGAGGCTCCTGCCCCGCTGCAAACCGCTCCCGCATCTTGCGCACCGGGAGGCGTTCGGCCTGCGGGTGACCCCGCGGGTCCGGCGCGGCGTCGCCTCGGCCTCGCTGGACCGGTCGCGGAGCGCGCGCGAACCCTTCTCGCCAGGCCTGCAGATCCGCCTTGCGCGGATTCAGCCGCTCGCCGTCCCGCCCGAGCCTTCGCACCGTCAGATGGACATGAGGGTGCCGGCCTTCGTCATGCAGGGCGAAGACATGGGTTGCAGGCACGCGAACTGCGCGCCTGAAACCCTGCCCGTCGGCGAGACCAGGGTAGCAAGGGCCAGGGCGGACCGGCCGGAGGGGGCTCGCCCGACCTGCACAAGACCGACCCTGCTGCGGCTCATGAAAGCCTTCGCCGGCGCGGAAGGTCGGGGAGACCGGCCGGTCCGGCGGCGGAGCCGCTTCACCCTGGCCCGCGCGATGGCGGAGCCCTTAGAAACCGGCGGCGTTCCGGCGTGCGCCTGTGGACGATGACGACGAGCGCGCAAGGACCGGCTTGATCTCGCATCAGGTTCCGCTTTTGTTCTCTTCATGCCCTACCGCAAGACCGTCACCATCGAATGGCAGGACGCCGGCCCCCGCCGCTCCTATTTCGTGCGCCCCGGCAGCCGGTCCCGTCCGTGGATCTGGTTCCGGGACGGCGACGTGCCGTCCTTCGGGGAACCCTCCGCCCGCTATGTGGTGGAGAAGCGCGCCGGGCGATGGGTGGCCATCGAACGGGCGGACCACTAGCCGCAGGGCCGCCCATTGACGGCGGGCGCCGCCGAGCCGATCAAGGCGGCTCGGTTTCAAGGAGACCCGCGATGACCCTCAAGATCGCCGCCGCTGCGGCCGCCTTCCTCGCCCTCAGCGCCGGCGCGGCGCTCGCGGCCGACGCCTGCGCCTGCTGCAAGGACATGGCCCCCGGCGCCGCCATGGACTGCTGCGACGAAATGAACGCCCCCGCCCCGGGCCCGGACGCCGCGCCCGCCCCGGCTCCGGCTCCGGCCCCCGCTCCGCAAACGCCGCAGGGCGACGGACATGCGGGTCACACGCCCGGCTGAGCCGAGGCGTCATCTTCCCACCCCGACCGGGTCGATCTCCCTCTACGCCGCGGCGCGGCCGTAAGCGGCCGTCGGGGGCGCCGCGACGCCCTCGACGGCGAGGTCCGCCAAGCCCGCCATGACGGCGGGCCCGGACCTCGGGCGGCCTCGGCGCGCGACGGAGGGCGCAATTTGCCGGGCGCTGGGCCGCTCCTGTACCGGTCGACGCAAAGGAGGCCGAGCGCATGAACTTCTATTCCAACCGGGCGCAGGGGTTCGTGCGTGTGGCGGTATGCACGCCGCGCATCGCCGTGGCCGATCCCGCGGCCAACCTCCTCGAGACCCTGAAACTGGCGCGGGAGGGACACGCCGGCGGCGCCGACCTCATGCTGTTTCCGGAGCTGGGCCTGTCCGCCTATGCGATCGACGACCTCCTGCTCCAGGACGCCCTCCTTCAGGCGGTGAACGCCGCCCTCGCCGAGCTCGTGCAGGCGAGCCGAGACCTGCAGCCGGTGCTGGTGGTCGGGGCGCCCCTCGTCCGCAACGGACGGCTCTACAATTGCGCCGTCGCCTTGGCCCGCGGCCGCATCCTCGGGGTCGTGCCGAAGAGCTTCCTGCCGAACTATCGGGAATATTACGAGAACCGCTGGTTCGCCCCCGGCGCCGGCGTGCGTGGCCTGGAGATCGCCGTGGCCGGCCAGTCGGCCCCGTTCGGGACGGACCTGATCTTCGAAGCCAGCGACGTCCCGGACTTCGCCTTCCACATGGAGCTCTGCGAGGACTTCTGGGCCGCCACGCCGCCCTCGACCCTGGCGGCGCTGGCCGGGGCCACGGTCCTCTGCAACCTCTCGGCGTCCAACATCGTCGTCGGCAAGGCCGACGAGCGCGCGCTGCTCTGCGCCTCGCAGTCGATGCGATGCCAGGCCGCCTACCTCTACGCCGCGGCCGGGCCCGGCGAGAGCACCACCGATCTCGCCTGGGACGGGCAGGCGACCATCCACGAGCTCGGCCGTCTCCTGGCGGCGACCCGCCGCTTCCCGGACGCGGCCCAGATGGCCCTGGCCGACGTGGACGTGGAACGAATGCGCCTCGAGCGCCTGCGCACCCCCACCTTCAACAACGCCGCCGTCGCCGCCGGCCACCCCGAGCACGCTTTCCGGCGGATCGCCTTCGAGCATGCGGCGGAGCACGTCGATATCGGGCTGCTGCGGGCGCACGACCGGTTTCCGTTCGTGCCGGACGATCCGGCGCGGCTGGACCAGGATTGCTACGAAGCCTTCAACATCCAGGTGCAGGGTCTCGCCAAGCGCCTCGACGCGGCGGGCGTCCGGCGCGTCGTGGTCGGCGTTTCGGGCGGCCTCGACTCCACCCACGCCCTGATCGTCGCGGCGAAGGCCTTCGACGCTCTGGGCCGTCCACGCACCGACATCCTGGGCTTCACCATGCCCGGCTTCGCCACCAGCGAGGGCACCAGGCGCAACGCCTGGGCCCTGATGCGAAGCCTCGGGGTGACGGGGGAGGAGATCGACATCCAGCCTGCGGCGCGGACGATGCTGGAGGCGATCGGCCACCCGTTCGCCCGCGGCGAACCGGTCTACGACGTCACCTTCGAAAACGTCCAGGCCGGGCTGAGGAGCGACTTCCTGTTCCGGCTCGCCAACCAGCGCGAGGGCCTGGTGCTCGGCACAGGCAACCTGTCCGAGTCGGCGCTGGGCTGGCAGACCTACGGCGTCGGCGACCACATGAGCCACTACAACGTCAACGGCTCTGTCCCCAAGACCCTCATCCAGCACCTGATCCGCTGGGTCGCGGCCACCGGACAGTTCGACGAGACGGCCTCGGCGACCTTGCTTGGCGTGCTGGGCACCGAGATCTCGCCAGAGCTGGTGCCGCAGTCCGCCGCGGGCGCGCTCCAGAGCACGCAGTCCAGGATCGGGCCCTACGAACTGCAGGATTTCAACCTGTTCTACCTGACGCGCTACGGCCTGCGTCCCTCCAAGGTCGCCTTCCTGGCCTGGCATGCCTGGCGGGACGCCGAGGCGGGGGCGTGGCCGGCCCACTTTCCCGCCCCCTCCCGCCGCGCCTACGATCTGCCGACGGTCAAGCAATGGCTCGAGGTGTTCGTCACCCGCTTCTTCGCCCTCAGCCAGTTCAAGCGCTCCGCCATGCCGAACGGCCCCAAGGTGATGTCCGGCGGCAACCTGTCGCCGCGAAGCGACTGGCGGGCGCCCTCGGACGCGAGCGCCCGCGTCTGGCTGGACGACCTGACGCGCAATGTCCCATAGCCTGGCCCGCGCGCGACGCTCCGCCGGTCTGGCCTTCGAGCCGGGGCGGTCTGCTCGCATCCCGGGGGCGCCGGGCCTGGCGGCAGCCCGCGACATCGTCGGCATCGTCAACGGCCGGCGACCCAGCTAGGATCGTCGCCTCGCTCGCCAGGATGCCGTCATGCCCGCCTCTTCGCCCTCCCCCTCCCGACGCGCCCTTCTGACGGCCCTTCCGGCCCTCGCCCTGGCCGGCCCGGCCCTCGCCGCGCCGCCGAAGCGCATGACCGCCTACAAGACGCCCTGGTGCGGCTGCTGCGGCGGCTGGATCGCGCACATGCGCCAGGCCGGCTGGACCGTCGAGGTCGTCGAGCGCGAGGACCTGGCCCCGATCCGGGCGCAGCATGGCGTTCCGGACCGGCTGGCCTCCTGCCATACGGCGGTCGTCGGCGCCTACGCCATCGAGGGCCACGTCCCCGCCGGCGATGTCGATCGGCTGCTCAGCGAACGCCCCGCCGCCAGGGCCTTGAGCGCGCCCGGCATGCCGGCGGGCTCGCCGGGCATGGAGGCCGCCGGCCGCGAACCCTATACGACGGTGCTGATCCTCAACGACGGCTCGACCCGCGTGTTCGGCCGACACAACGGCGCCTGAAGCCGGAGGCCGCGATCACCCAGGCCACGGTGGCCCGTCAGGATTGAGCAGCGCCATTCCGACGAGGAGGGCGGTCGCCAGGCCGGCGGCGGTCACCCGCCGGGGCTTCGTCCCCTGACAGTCAATCTCTTTCCGCTCATATCCCCGGCCTCAGGCGATCGCCGCGCCGGTCGACCGGCGCCGCCCGGAGCAAGTTCCCGGCGTCCGATACGGCCCTCCACGGTGCTGTGACGGATCGCGACCGCTCCTTGAGGCGCGGCGACGGCTCCGCCGGTCCAAGGCCGAACCTGGCGCTCCTTTCGCAATGCCTGTCATCGGAAACGGCGCCGGGGCTTGTTGATCCTGGATCTCACGGGCGTTTTCGCTCCCGGCCGCGCTTCGCCCTCGACTTCGCATTTGAGGTCGCGCAACGCCCCCGCCATCGGTTCGGCCAGCAAACGGATGAGACGACGCCGGGCAAACGGTGCGGCCAGTCCGTCGATCCGCAGGCCGAAACGCACTCCGGCCCCTGCGCCGCGGGGCTCGAGGTCGAACGTCATGTCGAGGCCAAGAACGCCGCCAACGCCGAGCCGCCACGATATCTGGCGGGCGTCCACGAACGGCCCCAGTCGTCCTGCCAGACGCCACTGACGTCGCGTTCCCGCCCGGGTGACGACAACGACGCTGAAGGTGACGAAGTCGCGTCCCTCCTCGTCAAGGGTCAGCTGCAGGGCCCGGTTCCATCGCGGATACCCGTGGATGTCGCTCAGGATCGCCCACACGGCCTGCGGGGCCGCCTTTACTTCGATATCGTGCTGAAAGTCCCCCCTGTTCACAGTCGGCTCGCTCCTCCGGCGCCCTCTCCAGACCAGGCAGGCCGCCAGACGAACGCCTTCCTGTGAATCCCGGGAGATCGGACGCAGCCGCCCGGCTGCCCCCCCCCCCCGCGCAGAAGGCCCATGCGCGTCCGGGGCGGAATCCCGTCGCCTGACGTCGCTTCGCGGCCTCACCGCTTTCGATCCGAGCTCGATCGCCCGGGCGTCTCATCCTGCCTCTCGGGCCCGCCGAGGCCCCCGTCGTCGGAGAAATCCGCCTGATGATCGTGCGCGCCGTGCTGGGCGAGATAGGCCGCCGGGCTCAGTCCCCTGCCGGTCATATGGAGCTTCGCGCCGCGGGGCGGGGTATGGGCGTCTTCGGAAGAGCGCTGCGCGCGACCCTTCGGCAATTCTGCCCGCTCCGTCGGCGGACCGTCCGTCCTGTCGTCCATGACCGCTCCCGAAAAACAGACACTGCGTCGATCGCGTCCTCCCGGCAATACGCCGCCGCTGTCCGGGTTGCCTGCCAGGCGGCGCAGGGGCCTTGCCCAACCGCCGCAACGCAGCCAGCGACAGCGTCGAAGTCCGATGCGGCGTGCGTCACGGAGCCTTGTGACTGGGCGTCCAGCGCAGCAACCGCATGGCGTTCGCCGTGACGAGCACCGTGGCCCCCGTGTCGGCCAGGATGGCGGGCCACAGGCCGGTGACGCCGAGGACCGTCGTGACCAGAAACACGGCCTTCAGCCCCAAGGCGATGGTGATGTTCTGGCGGATATTGCCCATCACCCCTTGCGAAAGGGCGATCATGTCGGGGATGTCCCGGACCCGGCCGTGAAGCACGGCGGCGTCCGCCGTCTCCAGGGCGACGTCAGTCCCGCCGCCCATGGCGATTCCGACATCGGCCTGGGCGAGGGCCGGCGCGTCGTTGATGCCGTCTCCGACCTTGGCGACCACCAGCCCCTCCGCCTGCAAGCCCTTGACGATCACCAGCTTGTCCTGCGGCAGAAGCTCGGCCCGGGGTTCGATGCCCAGCCCGGCCGCGACCGCTTCCGCCGTGCGGCGGTTGTCGCCTGTCAACATGATGGTGCGGATTCCCCGCGCCTTGAGGTCGGCCAGACCCGAAACGGCGTCCGGGCGAGGCTCGTCGCGCATCGCGAGGAAGCCGGCCACCTCGCCCGCGACCACGAGGACGGCGACGGTCTTGCCCTCGGCGTTGAACGCCGCGATGGCGGCGTCCTGCGATGGGGAGATCGATGCGCGTCGGGCCGCCGCCTGGGGCGAGCCGAGGAACGCCACCTCGCCTGCGACTTCGCCCTCGACGCCCTCTCCCGCGATGGCGCGGGTCGCGGTCGCCGGCGGCGGCGCGATCCGATCAGCCTTGGCGCGCGCCAGGATGGCGACGGCGAGCGGATGGCTCGACCCCGTCTCCAGCGCCGCCGCGAGCGACAGCAAAACGGCAGACTCGCGGGCGCCGCCGACGACGTCGGTGACGATCGGTTTGCCGGCGGTCAGGGTTCCCGTCTTGTCGAAGGCGATCGCGGTGATCTTGCCGAGCGTCTCGAGCACCGCGCCGCCCTTCATCAGCAGGCCGCGCCGGGCGCCCGCGGAAAGGCCGGCGGCGATGGCGGCCGGGGTGGAAATGACCAGGGCGCAGGGGCAGCCGATCAGCAACACGGCGAGCCCCTTGTAGATCCAGTCGTTCCACGCGCCGCCGAACAGAAGCGGCGGCGCCACCGCGACCAGGGCGCCGAAGACGAGCACGCCGGGGGTGTAGACTTTGGAGAACCTGTCGATGAAGCGTTCCGTCGGCGACTTGGATTCCTGCGCCTCCTCGACCAGCCGCACCACCCGGGCGATCGTATTGTCGGACGCCGAGGCCGTCACCCGGACGCGCAGGACGCTGCCGCCGTTGATGGTGCCCGCGAAGACCGCATCGCCCACGACCTTGCGGCGCGGCACGCTCTCGCCGGTCACCGGGGCTTCGTCCAGGTCGCCCGCGCCTTCGATGATCTCGCCGTCCGCCGGGACCCGGTCGCCCGGCCGGACGAGAATGACGGCGCCGATCTCGAGGGCGTCGGCGGCCACCTCCGTCGTCACGCCGTCGACCTCCACGCGGGCGGTCTTGGGCACGAGGGCTGCGAGGCCCTGGATGCTCCTGCGCGCGCGGCCGGCCGCCACGCCCTCGAGCATTTCACCGATCAGGAACAGCAGGACGACGGCGGCGGCCTCCTCCTCGGCCCCGATGAAGACGGCGCCGACGGCGGCGATGGACATCAACATTTCGATGGAAAAGAGCGTGCCGTAACGCGCCGCCGACACGGCGCGCGACGCGACCGGGATCAGTCCCACGGCGAGGGCCGCGAGGAAGGCGTAACGTTCAACCGCGGGAAAGACCGTGCCCACCCCGTAGGCGACAAGCAGCGCCAGGCCGCATAGCGCGGTGAGCCGCGCCTTTCGCGTCCACCACCACGGCCCCGCGGCGTGCTCCGCGGCCGCCTCGGCCGGCCCGGCGGGCGGCCGGCCCGGTCCTGTCGCCGGGGCGACCGGCTCGCCGTCATAGCCGAGATTGCGGAG
Organism: Brevundimonas sp. BR2-1; assembly: GCF_037626195.1. Classification (NCBI taxonomy): domain Bacteria; kingdom Pseudomonadati; phylum Pseudomonadota; class Alphaproteobacteria; order Caulobacterales; family Caulobacteraceae; genus Brevundimonas; species Brevundimonas sp. BR2-1. Next base: position 252,019 of record NZ_JARKMV010000001.1, read on the forward strand.
CTGCTGCAGCACCGCCTCGTCGGCGAGGCCGCCGCCATGCCGGACTTTCAGCGCGCCGGTCTGCACCGCCACAGAGACATCCTCGACGCCGGGCAGTTTGCGGACGGCGGTGTCGATCTTGCGGCCGCATCCGGCGCAGTCCATGCCGCTGACCCTGTATCGGCTTTCAAAGGTTTCCGCCGTCATGTCCGCTCCTTGTCGTCTCGACCGCGCGAGGCTAGGTCCTCCAGCGACTGGAGATGCAAGCGAAAAATGACAGGGGTCTCGCCATTCGGCGGAGCGGCGCCCGGGGGCACGGCAGCCCGCACCGGCCAGAGCGACCGGTGACCTCGGCCTGTCCGCACCACCCGGAGACCGGCCGCCCCACGGCCGCGCAGATTGAACGGATGATGGACGCCGCGGCTGCCAGGGTGACCGGGGGCGGAGGACGGCTGACGCGGCCCCGGCGCCGGGTGCTGGAGCTGTTGCTCGCGGCCGGAGGCCCGGTCGGGGCCTATGACCTGGTGGCGAGTTTCCATCCTGATCGCCGGGTCGCGAAACCGGCCACCGTCTACAGGGCGCTGCACTTCCTCCAGACGACCGGCCTCGTTCAGCGCCTTGCCACCGTCAAGGCCTACGTAGCGTGCAAGCCCGAACGGCTCGGCTCGCCCGCGGCCTTCCTCCTCTGCGACTGTTGCGGCGCCTGTCGCGAGATATCCTCCCCGGGCACGGCCTCCCTGAAGGCGGCCGCGACAGCGACGGGCTATGCGATCGAACGGGTCACGGTCGAAGCCCAGGGGCTCTGCGCGGCCTGTCGCCCGGAGCGGCCATGACAGTCGTTTGCGATCCGATCGTGACCGGCGGGCCGCAGGCCCTCTGTTCTCCCGGGATGTCCGGGCGCGAAGGGTTCGCCAAGCGGATGGCGCCGGCGGCGGGAGTCGCCGGGGAGCCGGCGACCGGCGGCTTGTCCACCGCTGTCCGGGAGGGATTGATCCAGGTCTGGACGGGTCGGTCGAAGCCGTAGCGGAACACCGCCGCTGCGGCGAAGGCCCCGACGAAGCCGATCGTCCACAGCGTCCAGCGGACCCCGGACGGGGCGTTGTCCTGACCGACCGCCTCCAGGAGCCCGAACCAGACGATGCGGCTGACTTCATTGGTCAGGAACATGGCGAAGGACATCAGGGCGAGCTGTTCGACCAGGCGCGAAGGCCTGCCCACCGGGACGGCGCCCGCCGCCCAGATGATCACCGTCATCAGCCCGAGGGACGCGAGGCTGAAGGGGCCGAAGGCCTGCAGGGCGGCCAGGGCCAGGGCGGCGGAGACCCCGATCAGACCGGCGGCGCGCGGCGCGACATAGACCCTTGATCCGAAATAGGCCGCCGCGACCCCGAGCAGGAACAGCGGCAGGGCCCGAAGGATCCCGAACCACAGCGGCAGCCGGTAGAGGGGGTCGCCCAGCCACATGACGGCGGCCTGATCGCCGACCACCAGCAGTGCGATCGCGCCGAGCAGCGCCGCCAGCGGCGTCATTCGCCAGACGACCCGGCAGATCCAGGGCAGCAGGAGGTAGCAGCCGATCAGGGCCGACAGGGTCCATGTCGGCGCGTTCCACCCCTGTCCGCCCGGCACGCCATAGGCCTGCAGAAGCAACACCTGCGCCGGCAGCTGGGACCAGTCGAACCACCGGGGATTGCTGGGTGCGACGCCGGCGAGCGCCGCCCCGCCGACGATGGCCACGAGGACCAGGCTGACCGCCAGATGGGCGGGAATGACGCGCAGGAGACGCTGGCGTGAATAGGCGCGGACCGAGGCCTGGCCGGCGGCCAGCCGATCCCCGTAGATGCGGGCCAGGACATAGCCGGAGTCGAGAATGAAGAAGTTCGTCAGCAGATAGCCGCGGTCGAACACCGGGTGCAGCTGCCCCAGGGGCGTCGGAGCCGCCTCGCGGAAATGGTAGAGAATGATCATCGCTCCCACGATGAACCGCAGGGCGTCGAGCCAGCCGCCGCGAGCGATGCGCGGCGGCGCGGGGCCGGTCGAAGCGGTCGGCGCGCGGCTCATGCCCGAAGCCTAGCTTGCTTCAGGCAAGAAATAGTTACCGCGGCCCGCTAAGGCGCGGGTGTCCGCGAGCATGGTTGCCTGTTCGATCGTGACGTTTCACACTCGCCGCCGAGGAGCAATCCATGCATCAGGCCGTCACACCCGACCTCTTCCGCGTGCAACAAATCCGCAAGGGAGTCTTGCTGATCGGGATCGTCGTGGCCGTCGGGGTCGCAGGGGTCAGCCGGACCATCGGCGGCCACACGCCCTTTCACGAGTATCTCGAGGACTTCGGCTTGGCGATGATCGCCGTTTGCATCGTTGGCCGGGCGTGGTGCTCGCTTTATATCGGCGGCCGCAAGAAGGCGGAGATCGTCGATCTCGGTCCCTATTCCGTCAGCCGCAACCCGCTTTACCTGTTCAGCTTCATCGGTGCATTCGGCATCGGCGCGAGAACCGGCAGCATCGCCTTGGCCTGCGCCTTTCTGCTGATTGCGGTGATCGTGTTTCGAGCGACTGTGAGCCGCGAAGAGTGCTGGCTCAGGGCGACCTTCACGAATGTCTACGCAGCCTATGAGGCCCGCACGCCGCGCTTCTGGCCCGACTTCTCCCTGTGGCGCGACCCGGAAATCCTCGACATTCGGCCCGGCTTTTTCCTGACTACGCTTCGCGACGGTCTCGTCTTTCTGCTGGCCGTCCCTGTCTTTGAATCGATCGAATACGCCCAGACGGCCGGCTGGATTGCGGCCCTGATCCAACTGCCCTGATCGCGGGTCCAGCCGATTTCTCGACCGGCCCTCGCGAGCCGTCCCGGTCAGGAACGGCTCGGTCACTGTGGCCGCAGACGGCTACCGCGCGGCCGGAAAGGCGCCGGCGATCATGTTGGACAAACCTTCCAGGCTGCTGTCCTCGGCAAGCCGGCCGTTGACGAGAAACATCGGTGTTCCGGTCACGCCGCCCGCCACCGCCGCTTCCACGCCGGCGTTCAACGTCGATTGGGTTGCCGGGTCGTTCATACAGGCCTGCAACTCGGCCACAGGTCGTCCCGCCCTGGCCGCAGCCTGGCTCATCCAGGCGTTTGGGTCGCCGCCCGCGCGCAAGGCCGCCTGGCCGTCCATCAAGGCCTGGGCGACCTCAAAATAGGTCTCCGGCGCCGCACACCGGGCCATGGCCGCTGCGGGCACAGAGAGCCCCTGGGGCGACGTCGGTAAATCGCGGAACACCAGCCGCACCTGGCCCGTGTCAATGAAGCGGGCCTTGAGGGCCGGGAGCACGTCCCGATGCCAGGCCGCGCAGTGCGGGCAGGTGAACGAAGCATACTCGATCACCGTGACCGGGGCGTCGGTCCGGCCGAGGACACGGTCCTGAACCTGCACGACTCCAAGCGCCGCCCTCGCGCCGTCAGGATCGGCTTGCGCCCAGGCGGCCGGAGCGGCGAAGGCCAGCAGGCCGAACGCGATCAGAAGGGGACGGGGGGTCATGGGCTCAGCCCTCCAGCAGGGGGTCAATGGCGGCGGAAAGCGCCTCCAGCGACGAGTCGGCGAGCTTCTCGCCATTGACGAAGAAGGTCGGCGTGCCGGTCACGCCCGCGTCGAGCCCGGCCTTGATGCGCTGGTCCATGGCGGCGATGGCCTCGCGGTCGCTGAGGCAGGCCTCGAACTGCTGGTCGTTGAGACCGGCGGAGGTCGCGATCCGCTGGAGGCTCTGGCTGGGCGGCGTGCCGGCCTGCCACTCCGCCTGACTGGCCATAACGTCGTCGATCACATCGAAATACTGACGCTCGCCGGCGCAGCGCGCGATCAGAAAGCCGGCGACGGCGACGGCCTGGGGCGCGGTCGGGAACTCGCGAAAGACATAGCGGACCTTGTTGGTGTCGACGTATTTCGCCTTGAACCGGGGCCAGACCTCGGCCTGCCAGGCGGCGCAGTGACCGCAGGTCACCGAGGCATATTCGACCACGGTGACCTTGGCGCCCTCGGCGGCGCCGAGGGCCATGTCGCCTTGCGCAGGCGTGACTCCGGCGGAACCGCCGCAGGCGGACAGAGGCAGGGTCAGGGCGGCCGCGGCCGCAGTCAGGCCGAGCGTGCGCCGGCTGAGGCCCGACGACCGGACGGCTTTCAGCTTGAGCATTGTTTGTCTCCTAAGGACAGGGTCAGGGCCGGCGATCCAGCACGACCCGATGATGGGAACCTGGCCCGACGCCGCGAGCCTGCCGCGGCAGCCGCGTCCGGACCGAAAGAGGCCGCCCTCGCGGGCGAGCGTCCGTTATCCGCGGGTCAGAGACGGGGCGGCGGGTCCTCGGCGTCGGTTCGGGACGCCAGGGGGGCGTCATTGATCAGGCCGTAGCGCGTCTCGTGCGGCTTGGTAGGGATCAAAGGGTCGGGGCCCGCCGGCGGGAGGGTCTGGCAATGAACGACGCAGGATCGGAGGCAATGTGGATCCGCGGCTTCCGGAGCCGGCGCGACAGGAGCGGACGCCTCCGCGCTCGCGCCGATCCGATCACAGCCCGAAACGGACTCCCTCGCGGTCGCCGCACCGGACGCGAACAGCACCGCGAACACCGCCAGGAGGACGGCGCCGGAGAGGACCAGTCGGCGATGAACGCTCATCCCGCCTCTATACGCTCTCGTCGCGCGAAATGTTACGCTCATTCCGCCGCCTCGCCTGCCCGGTTCGACCGTCTGGCGCGCGGCCGGGGTCATATGGCGGCGCGACCGGGCGTCGCGACAGGACGGCGCTCGCCGCCGGCGGCGAGGATGCGGTCGATCCGTGCTTTTTCGACGCGGAAGGCGGCGAGGTCGGAGGCGGCCAGACCGGGAGAATGATTCGTGGTGACCCCTGCCGGGTCCACCCGCCGGCCCCGTTTCCAGACTTCATAGTGTAGATGCGGCCCCGTCGATGCGCCTGTCGAGCCCACGTAGGCGACCACCTCGCCCTGGGTCACTCTCTGTCCCGCGCGCAGGCCGGGCGCGAAACGGGACAGGTGCGCATAGCCCGACTCCAGGCCGCTGGGATGGCGGATGCGAACCCAGTTGCCGTAACCACCCCAGCGCCGCGCCTCGACCACCACACCGTCGGCGGGCGCGCGCACGGGCGTTCCCATGCCAGCGGCGAGATCGGCGCCTTCATGTCTCTTGCCGATGCCCGAGATCGGATGGCGCCGCGGTCCGAAGGCGGAACTGACCCGCATCCTGTCCAGCGGCGCGCGCATGACATCGGTCCGCGCATTCACGCCGGCGGGGTCGAAATAGCCCGCCTCGCGCGCGCCCGCCGGCTTGAACCGATAGAGGGCCCGGCCCTTCATCGCGACATACAGCAGTTCGCCCGTCTCGATCGTGCGGCCGCCATCCGTCACCGTCCGGTCGAACGCCAGAGCGAAGCGGTCCCCGGCCTTCACGCCGCCGGGGGTCCCGATCAGTTGGGCGACGGCGCGAGAAACCTGAGCACCGGCGCCGGTCGCCCGAAGGGACGACGCCAGGGATCCCTCGACCTCGCCCCTGGCGACCCGTGTCTCCTGCATGACGGTTTCGTCGAGCGACCGAAGGCGCAGCGCACCGTCGAAGGTCCGCGAGACCGTCAGTTGGCTCACCGGGCCGGTTCGAAGCGTCAGACCGATGAGGTGGCGATCGCCGCGCGGGGTGCGATGCCGCGAGATGGCCGTCTCGAAGCGTTGACCGGGCCGGAGGTCGCGGACGTCCAACGCGCGCCCAAGGGTGTCGATCAGCGTTCGCGTTTCTCCCGCCCCGATCCCTGTGCGCTGCACCGCCTGTTCGAACGTCTCCCCCTTGCGGATCTCCACGGGAACCGATTCCGGAATCGTCAGCCCGGCCGGCGCACCGGCGCTCGCCAGAGCCTTGGCCTCGAGAACCCTTGCCTGTGCCGGCGACAGTGTGACCGGGACCCCGGCCTCGGCCGTCACTGGCGGCTGGACCCGTCCCGCCAACAGCGCCACGGTCATGGCGGCCGCGGCGGTCAGGACATGCGGCGCGAAGCGCGCTGGCCGGGTGCGGGGATCGAACGGAGACATGGAGTCCAGGGCGGCGGCGACGCGGCGACGCGTCCGGAAACTTGCAGGGCCGGGGCTCCGCGGCGCAGCGCGAGCGATCAGCAGACCGTCATCGCGGCTTTGACCCGAGCCAGCCCAAACAATATTGCCGCGGACCGCTTGTCATTCAAGCACTTGCGGGTGCAGCGCCGGAGGCCACATCGTCGCACCATGCGTCCTCGGCGGCGGACCCCGAGCGTTTGCCGACCACCGGCGTCAGGACCTGACGTCGGTCTGCGCGGCGTCCTCGTGGCGGGCCAGCAGGATTTTCATCCGGATGATCTCGGCCTCCTGGGCGGCGATGATCTCGCGGGCGAGGTTCTGGACGTCCGCGGCCTCGCCGTGCTCGACAGCGATCTTCGCCATGGCGATGGCGCCTTCATGGTGCGCGATCATGCCGCGAAGGAAATCAACGTCGGCATCGCCCGTATAGGCGATGGCCATGCCCTGGTGCATCCGGTCGCTCGCTGCCCGATAGGCCTGCGTGGAGGGAGCCTCGCCCGGCGTCGCGCCCTGGGGCTGATGAGCAGCGACATCCCGGGCCGATGACGGGGGCGCCGCCTCTGACGCAGGCCGTGACCGTCCCGACAACATGCCAAAGGCGAAGGCCGACAGTGCGAGGAAGAGTGCGATGACGGAAACCCATCCGATCCGCTTCATGACGTTTTTCCGTTCGGGTCTGGATTTGCGGCGGCCGCCACGCCGTCCGGGGAGCCTGCTCGGCGGGTCGGGTCGCGGTAGCCGAGGAGCCTGAGGGCATTGAATACGACCAGAAGGGTCGAGCCCTCGTGCATGGCCACAGCGGGTCCGATGCCAAGTCCGAAGATGGTGGCGGGCACGAGGAAGGCCACCACCCCGAGGCTGACGACGAGGTTCTGCAGGATGATGCCGCGAGTCCTGCGGCTCAGACCCACAGCGAACGGCAACTGCGCCAGATCGTCGGACATCAGGGCGACGTCGGCGGTCTCCAGGGCGACATCGGAACCGGCCGCGCCCATGGCGATGCCCACGGTTGCGGTGGCCATGGCGGGGGCGTCGTTCACGCCGTCCCCGACCATGGCGATCTTGCCCTCGGCGCGCAGTCGCTTGATCGCCTCCACCTTGTCCTCAGGCATGAGGTCGCCCCAGGCTTCGGACAGGCCGACTTGGCCGGCGATCGCCTGGGCCGCCTTCTGGTGGTCTCCGGAGATCATGATCATCCGCGACACGCCCAGAGCGCGCAGGGCCTCCAGCGTGGCGCGCGCTGCCGCTCTCGGCGTGTCCAGCAGGCCGATCACGCCAAGGTCGCGTTCGCCCCGGCGCACGACCATCAACGTGCGGCCCTCCAGCCGGAGCCGCGTCACGGCCGCCTCCGCCTCCTTGCCGAGGGGAGCCACGCCGTCGACGCCGAACATCTCGGGCTTGCCTATAATGATCGTCGCGCGCTCGAGCCGAGCGGTGACGCCCTTCCCGGTCAGGCTCTTCAGATCAGACGCCGCGGCGATCGCCGCACCGTTGAGCCGTTCCAGACCGTCGCGCGCGATCGCCTCCGCCAGGGGATGGTCGCTCAGTCGCTCGACGGCGACGGCGGTCGTCAGGAGGTCGATGTCCTTCGCGCCGCCCACGGGAACGATGTCGGTGATGCGGGGGCGTCCTTCCGTCAGGGTGCCGGTCTTGTCGAACGCGATGGCGTGGAGCGATCCGAGGTTCTCCAGGGGCGCGCCCCCCTTGATCAGCACGCCGGCCCGGGCCGCCCGCGCGACGCCCGAGAGAACGGCGCTGGGCGTGGCGATGGCGAGGGCGCAGGGGCTGGCCGCCACCAGGACCGCCATGGCCCGATAGAAGCTGTCGCGGAACGGCTCGTCGACCACGACCCACGCAAAGAGGAGGACGAAGGCGAGGCCGAGCACCACGGGGACGAAGATGCGTTCGAAGCGGTCGGTGAACCGCTGCGTAGGAGACTTCTGGGTCTCGGCCTCGCTGACCATGCGGACGACCTTGGCCAGGGTCGTGTCGGTGGATTTGCGCGTCGTCTCGATCTCGATCGCGCCGGCCCCGTTGATGGTGCCCGCGAAGACGATGGAGGCGGAGCCGATCTGCGCCGGCCGGGCGCGGGCCGTGGCGGCGTCAGGAACCGGCTGCTTGTCGACCGGCATGCTCTCGCCGGTGACCGGGGCCTGGTTGATGCTGGTCGCGCCGACCACGACGAAGCCGTCGGCCGGCAGCCGTTCGTTTGGTCGGACCACGACCGTGTCGCCGACCTCGACCGCCTCGACCGGAACCTCCACGACCTGGTCGCCGCGACGCACGTGGGCCGTGCGAGGCGCAAGGTCGGCCAGGGCTTCGATCGCGCGTTTGGCGCGGCCCATGGCGTAGTGTTCGAGGGCGTGGCCGATGCTGAACAGGAAGAGGAGCAGAGCGCCTTCCGCCCATGCGCCCAGAGCCGCGGCCCCGGCGGCGGCCACGAGCATCAGCGTGTCGATCTCGAAACGCCTGTTGCGAAGGTTTTCGAAAGCCTCACGGACCGTGAAGAAGCCGCCGAAGCCATAGGCGACCACATAGAGAGCCAGGGCCAGCCAGACCGGGACGCCGGGCGCGAGTTGTTCGAGGCCGAAGCCCAGGGCCAGGGCCGCGCCGCTCGCCAGGGCGAAGATCACCTCCGTGTTCGACCCGAACACCCCGCCATGCGCATGGGCGTCGGCCCCCGCCTTTTCACTCGCATGGTCATGGCCGTCGCCGGCTTGATGATCAGTATCGGACGAACTCATCGGACCGCTTCCTCGTTGTCTTCGGTGCGCGCATCTCGCAGGATTTCCACCCCGCCCTCGACTGCGATGGCGCCTGCACGGACGTCGAAATTCACGCTCTCCGCGACCGGTGCAAACAGCGGACCCGCGCGGCCGCGACAGGATCGGCCCTGCCGGCGGCGGTGGGGAAAGCCTGACGTCCCGGCAGCGCGCATCCTGGCGCCGCCGGAGAGAACTCACGATGAGGATCCTGCGCTGACGATCAGCGATGTCCTTTTTCGGCATCGCCCGTTCCTCGTGCATCCCTGGCCCCGCCTTCTTCGATCTGCACTGTGGCGTGATCGATGCCATGGACAGCCTTCAGCTGTTCAAGAACGCCCAGGCGCACCGTTTCAAAGACCTGACCCTCCGTCAGCGACACGTGGACGGACCCGTTCACATCGTCGCTGCCGGTTCCCCACAGGTGAAGGTCGTGAACCTCGGCCACCCCGGGCACGCCGGCGATGGTCGCTCGCACGGCTGGAAGCGACAGTCCCTTGGGCACGCCCTCAAGCAGGATATGCGTCGTGTTTCTCAGCAGGACCCAGGTCCGCGGCAGGACCCACAGCCCGATCCCGATAGCCACGACAGGGTCAACCCAGGTCCAGCCCATCAGCATGATCAGGACGGCTCCCCCGATCACGCCAACGGAGCCCAGCATATCGGCCCAGACCTCCAGATAGGCGCCTTTCATGTTCAGGCTTTTCGCGGCGCCGGACGCCAGCAGGCGCATGGAGATCAGGTTCACCACAAGGCCGAGCGACGCCACCGCCAGCATCCCGAAAGAGCCCACCGGCTCAGGGTTCAGGAGACGCAGCACCCCTTCATAGAGGACGTACCCCGCTACGAGGAACAGCAGCACCGCGTTGAAGGCAGCGGCGAGGATCTCGAAGCGACGGTATCCGAATGTGCGAAGATCGTCGGCTGGCCGCTCCCCGATCTTGATGGCGGCAAGCGCGATGGCCAGCGCAGCGACGTCGGTGAGCATATGCGCTGCGTCCGAGAGCAGGGCGAGGCTCTTGAACACCACCGCGCCCACCACTTCGGCGACAAGAAACGTCCCCGTCAGGACCAGGGCCCAGGTCAGCCGTCGGCTGCTGGCCCCTGCGCCATGTTCGTGACCTTTGCTCATGCCTCGTCTCCATGAGAATGGCTGTGATCGTGGGTTTTCCCGGCGTGGGCCCTGACCGATGCGGGGTCGCTGCTGGCGACGCCTGTGCAAGGTTCAAGCGTGGCGTGGGCGATCGCGAAGTCGCTTTTCAGCATCGCGCGAATGCGGGTCTTGATCTCTTCGAACGCCTTCATCGATCCCGTGTCGGGGACGATGTGCGCCTCCAGCGACCGCGTGTGTTCGTCGAGGCTCCAGACGTGAACATGGTGGAGACTCTTGACGCCGGAAACAGCGGCGACAGCAGCAACGATCCGATCATATTCCAGGTCGTCGGGCGTCGCGCCCATCAGGATGCGGATGGTGCGGGGCAGGAGCGAAAAGCCTTGCCAGAGCACATAGGCGGAGATCACCAGGGTGATGACCAGGTCGGCGACGTAGAGATCGTAAAGCAGGATCAGGATCCCCGCCACGATCACGCCGACCGACGCCAGGGCGTCGGACACATTATGCAGGAAGGCCGCCTTGATGTTCAGGCTGTTCTTCGAGCCGGCGTGAACCATGACCGCGGTCACCACGTCGATCACCAGGGCGACGCCGGCCACCCCGATGACGATCCAGCCGTCGATGGGCTGCGGGTTCAGGAACCGGGCGACCGCTTCATAGATCAGATAGAGCCCGACGATCACCAGGGTGGTGAGGTTGATCAGGGCGGCGACGACTTCAGCGCGGCCATAGCCGAACGTCATAAGCTTGTCGGCTGGCCGACGGCCGATCTTGCGCGCGAACAGGGCCAGGGCCAGGGACGCCGCATCGTTCAGATTGTGCAGGGCGTCGGCGATCAGGGACAGCGAACCGGACACCACGCCGCCGATGATCTGCGCGACCGTGAGCAGGACGTTGACCGCGACCGCGGCGATCAGCCGGCCGTCCGGCAGATCATCGGCGCCGTGGTCGTGTCCGTGGCCCATCAGGTCTCTCCGCGAAGCGTCTCGGTGTCCGCGGCCGCGGGCCAGTGCAGAACCTCGATGTCCTGAAGCGTGATGGGCCCGAGATGTTCCAGATCGGACAGGGAGGCCACAAACGCGCGCAGCTTGCTTTCCTCGTCGACGATTTCAATCACCACGGACCGGTCGTCGTTGAGCACGTGTCGGCGGTGCTGGTGCGGCGTGTGGCCGAAGCCGACGAGGGCCTGGAGGATGGTCGCCCCGGCGACGTTCGCCGCCCGGGCGCGTGTCGCAACGACCTCAAACACCTTGTGATCCCCGAAGTAGGCCGCTTCGTCCGTGTAGATTTTCAGCACTTTGATGGCGACGGGCATGGGATTTTCCTTTTCCTGAAATAGAAAGACCCGCGCCGCCGGAGGCCGGCGGCGCGGGTTCGACGTCACTCCGCCGGCAGGGGGTCCGGCAGGGTGTCGTCAACGGGCGCAAGGGTCTTCTTCTCCGTCAGCCCCAGAACGAGCCGGCTCATCGCCGGCAGTACGAGGAGCGTCAGAATGGTGGCCGTGATCAGTCCGCCGATCACCACCATGGCCAGAGGCTTCTGCACCTCGGCTCCGGTGCCATGAGCCAAGGCCATGGGCACGAAGCCGATGGCCGGGACCAGGCCGGTCATGATGACCGGCCGCACCCGCTCCATACAGCCCTCGATGATGGACCGGGACAGCTCCATGCCGTCATCGAGCCGTTGCCGGATCGAAGACATGACGACCAGCCCGTTCAGAACGGCGACGCCCGCGAGGCAGATGAAGCCCACCGCCGCCGACACCGAGAAGGAGATGCCGGTCAAGGCCAGGGCGAAGACCCCGCCGGCGAGGCCGAGCGGCACCGTGAGGAAGACCGCCACGGCTCGTCCCAATGTCCCGACGGCCAGGAACAGCACCGCGAAGATGGCCAGGAAGCAGATCGGGACCACCAGAGCCAGACGGTCGGACGCCGCCTTGAGATTCTGGAATTGCCCGCCCCATTCAATCCAGGATCCTGCGGGAAGAGGAACCCGTTCGACCTTGGGCGTCGCTTCTGTGACGAAGGAGCCGACATCGCGGCCGCGGACGTTGGACTGAATGACCACGCGCCGCTTGCCGTTCTCGCGGCTGATCTGGTTCAGTCCTTCGGTGAAGCGGAACGAGGCCACCTGCCGCAGGGGCACGGAGGCCCGGACACGCCCCTCCTGCTCCGGCAGCATCACGGGGATGGCCCCCAGGGCGTCCAGATCGTTGCGGCTCGCGCCCGGCACCCGCACCACGACGTCGAAACGCCGGTCACCCTCGAACAGCTGACCGGCCTCGCGCCCGCCCATCGCGGCGGCGACCGTATCGGCCACCTCCTCCACGGTGAGGCCGAAGCGCGCGATGGCGGCCCGGTCGAAGGTGACGTCCAGCGCCGGGGCGCCGCTCGTCTGCTCGACCTTGACGTCGGCCGCGCCCGGCGTGGCGTTCAGCGCCGCCGCGATCTGGTTGGCGGTCGCCGTCAGCTTGTCCAGATCGTCGCCATAGAGCTTGATGGCCACGTCCCCGCGGACGCCCGCAATCAGCTCGTTGAAGCGCAGCTCGATCGGCTGGCTGAGCTCATAGCCCTGGCCGACCTGGGCGTTGGCGGCCGCCTCGACCCGTTCGATGACGTCTTCCTTGGTATCGACCCCGTCCGGCCACTCGTCCTGCGGTTTGAGGATGATGAAACCGTCCGAGATGTTGGGTGGCATGGGATCGGTGGCCACCTCGGCGGTGCCCGTCTTGGAGAACATCAACTCCACCTCGGGCAGTTGAGTGACGGCCCTCTCCACTCCCACCTGCATGCGCAGGGATTGTTCCACCGCCGTAGACGGCACTCGCTGGGAGGCCATCGCGAGGTTGCGTTCGTCCAGGGTCGGAATGAACTCCTGGCCGAGCATGGTGAACACCACGCCCGCCACGGCGAACAGGGCCAGGCCGCCGCCGACGAAGGGCCACGGCCGGGCCACGGCCTGACGAAGGACGGGCTCGTATTTTTCCTTGATCCAGCGGATGACGAAGACGTCCTTTTCCGAAACCTTGTTCCGCATCAGGATCGCGACCATCGCCGGAATAAAGGTGATGGACAGGATGAAGGCGGCCACCAGGGCGAGCATGAGGGTGATCGCCATGGGCGAGAAGGTCTTGCCCTCTACGCCCTGGAAGGTCAGCAGGGGCGCGAAGACCAACAGGATGATGGCCTGGCCATAGACGGTCGGCTTGATCATCTCCTGGGTGGCGATGGTGGTTTCCTCGAGTCGCTCTCGAAGGGTCAGTAGACGACCCTCATGATGCTGGCGCTCGGACAGGCGTCTGAGGCAGTTCTCGATGATGATGACGGAGCCGTCGACGATGAGGCCGAAATCGAGGGCCCCGAGGCTCATCAGATTTCCCGACACCCCCAGATAATTCATGCCGATCGCGGTCATGAAGAAGGAGATCGGAATGATCGCCACGGCGATCAGCGCCGCCCGCACGTTCCCCAGCAGCAGGAACAGGGCGATGGCGACGAGGATGGCGCCCTCGATCAGGTTGCGTTCGACGGTCGAGATGGTGGCGTTGACGAGTTTGGAGCGATCCAGAACCGGCGTGACCTTGATGCCCGGCGGTAGGGAACGGGTCGTAACATCCAATTGTTCGCCCACGGCGCGCGCCACGGTCCGGCTGTTCTCGCCGATCAGCATCAGGGTGGTGCCGATGACGACCTCGCGGCCGTTCATGGTTGCGGCGCCCGTGCGAAGATCGCCGCCCAGACGCACAGTGGCGACGTCACGGACGGCGACGGGCACGCCGCCGCGCGTGGCGATGATGGCTTCCTCGATCTGCGACAGGCTGCGGATGCGCGCGTCGGCGCGCACCAGATAGGCCTCGCCGCCGCGTTCGACGAAGTTGGCGCCGACCGACAGGTTGGCCGCCTCGAGACCTTCGGCGAGTTCGGTGAACGAGACGCCGTACTGGGCCAGACGGGTCGGGTCCGGCTCGACGACGTACTGCTTCTCGAAGCCCCCGATCGTGTCCACGCCCGCGACGCCGTTCACGGTCCGCAGCTGCGGCGCGATAATCCAGTCCTGCACCGTCCTTAGGTAGGCGGCGCGGGACACGTCGTCCGCCAGCCGATCGCCCTCGGGCGTGAGGAACGAACCGTCGGACTGCCAGCCGGGCTGGCCATTGCGCACCGTCGCGCCCCGGCCGCCGGGGTTCTCATAGTCGATGGCGTACATGAAGACTTCGCCCAGGCCCGTGGTGACGGGCCCGATCTGGGGCTGGACGCCCTCGGGCAGGCTGTCCTGAGCCTGTACCAGCCGTTCGCTGACCTGCTGTCGCGCGAAATAGAGGTCGACGTTCTCCTCGAAGATCACCGTGACCTGCGAGAAACCGTTGCGGGACAGCGATCGGGTTTGTTGGAGGCCGGGGATGCCGGCCATGGCGGTCTCGACCGGGAAGGTGACGCGTTTCTCGATCTCGACGGGGGAGAGCGAGGCGTCCTGGGTGTTGATCTGGACCTGGTTGTTGGTGATGTCGGGGACGGCGTCGATCGGCAGCCGCGTAAGCTGCCAGGCGCCGTAGGTGGAGACGATCAGCACGAGGGCGATGATCATCCATCGCGCCCGCACCGACAGGGCCATGAGGTTGGCGATCATGGACTAGTGCTCCACTTCGCCGGCGCCGAGCGCGGCCTTCAACAGGAAGGCGTTGCGGGTGGCGATGGTCTGTCCGGCGCGCAGGCCTGAGGTGATCTGGGCCCGGCCGCCGCTCCGCTGTCCCACGATGACGGGAGCCGCCTGGAAACCGGTCGCGGTGCGCACGAAGACCACGTCGCGGCCTTCGACCGTCTGGATGGCCTCTTCCGGCACCGAAACGCCGCCGGCGGTCCGGGCGTCGCGGGTGTAGATCCGCGCCGATACGGCCTGGCCGGGGCGCAGGCCGCCCGTGCCCGACACGCTGAGGAGCACGGTGGCGGATCGGCTCTCGACATCGACGCCGGGGGTGATCGACCGCACCGTGGTCTGGACCTCGCCCTCGGGCAGGGTGATGCTGGCGCGGTCCCCCGGAACGATCCGGGCCGCGTCGTCGGCGGAGACCGAGGCCTCGATCTCGATCTGGTTGGCGTTGGCCACGCGGAAGAGTTCCGTGCCGGCGGTTACGAAGGCGCCCAGGGTGGCGTCCGCGGCCGTCACCCGGCCGCTGATCGGGCTGACCACGCCGGTGCTGCGACCGTCCGAGGAAACGCGCGCCGCCGACGCCGCAGAGGTCGTGCGTCGCGATTCGGCCTGGGCCTCGGCGAACACGGTCTGCGCCGCCTCAAGGTCCTGACGGGACGTGATCTGCGCGTCGAACAGGCGTTGTTCCCGGGCGAGCGCCTGACGCGCGGCGGTCAGCCGGGCCTGGGCTGCCGAGCGCTCGGCGGCGATGGTCGACGCTTCGCGGCTCTCGATCAGGGCCACGAGCTGGCCGGCGCGAACGCTGTCGCCCAACCTCAGCGAAACGCGGCTGATGACGCCGTCGGCGCGAGCGGCGAGGACCGCTTCGCCCTGGGGCGTGCCGACGACCGTTCCCTGGGCCACGATCTCCGAACTGAGCGATCCGCTCGCCACCGGAGCGAGGATGATCCCGGCGGCCTGGATGCGGGCGGCGTCCATCTCGAGCGCCTCGCCGGCGCCATGGGCTTCCTCGGCCTCGGCCTCCGGCGCCGCTTCCGGCGCGCGCGTCATGTTGAGGACGGCCAGGCCGCCGCCGACGATGACCACGGCCGCGACTGCGCCGCCGATCATCAACCGTTTCCTGTCTTGTGGCATTCTCATTGTGACGATCCTTCGGTCTCGGTCGCGCGCGTCAGGGCAGCGATGGCCTGGGCGCGATCCAGTTGTGCGGTGATGAGTTCTGACTGGACCGTGTTGAGCGCCTCTTCGGCGTCCAGCACGTCCAGAAGCGTGAAGCGTCCGGCCGAGAAGCCCTCGCGGGCGATGCGGACCGCCTCGATGGCTTCCGGCTCCGCCCGGGTCTCCAGGAAGGCGAGGCGCGCCTCGGCGGTCCGCAGCGCCGCCTGGGCGTCCCGGGTCCGCCGGATGGCGCCGGCGAGGGCCGCGTTGCGGCGCGCTTCCGCCCCCGTGCGCTCGGCGTTGGCGGCGGCGATATTGCCCTGGTTGCGGTCGAAGATCCCGATCGGCAGCGAGGCGCCCACCACGAGCGCCGTGTCGTCGGAGCCCTGGAACTGTCGGGCGCCGACGCTGACCGTCACGTCCGGCCGGGACAGGGTGCGCTCCCGGGCCACGACGGCGACGGATGAGGCGACCTCGGCCTCCGCCAGTCGGACATCCAGGGCCTCGGCGGGATCCACGGTCGCGGCGGGGACGGCCTCATCCGTCGGCGCGACCGGTTCGGGCAGGTCATCCGCTCCGCCCCACAGGGCCGCCAAAGCGCGCTGGGCCTCGGCGTATTCGGCCTCGGCGGCGCGGACCCCGGCGACGGCCGCCAGGGCCGCCGTGCGGGCTCTCAGCGCCCGCAGGGGCGGCTCGCGGCCGGCGTCGACAAGCTCGGTGGCGATGGTCTGCAGATTTTCGGCCCGGACAAACTGCTCGCGAGCCAGCTCGACCCGGCGGCCGTCTGCGAAGGCTTCGGCGTAGGCGTCCCTCACCTCCCTCAGAAGATCGGCGCGCGCGACCGCGAGACGCAGACGCGCCGCCTCGACTTCGGCCTCGGCGGCCCTTTGGCGCGCGGGCCGCTTGCCGCCCAGTTCGAACCGCTGGCCGACGGAGAGGGTGGTCTCGGCGTCGCGCAGGCCGGTGAAGGCCCCGGTGCCGGCGAAATTCTCGACTTCCACCCCCAGCTCGGGATTGGGCCGGAAGCCGGCCTGTTGCGCCCGCCCCTGGGCGGCGGCGACGTCGGCCTCGGCGGCCGCCAGGGCCGGCGAGGAGGCGGCCGCGCGGGCCAGCGCTTCAGCGAGGGTGACGGGTTCGGCCGCCGCGGCGGTCGCCAGTACGCTCAAAGCGCACGCAACTGCGGTTGCGGCGCAGCCCGCCGCGAAGCGCGGCAGACGATATCTTGTGGATGGCATGAAATGGTGTCCCAGAGGTTCCAGACGGCGATGACGCGCGCGGCGGCGCGAGATCCGTCAGGCTCGGGGTGGGCGTTCCAGACCGCCGGGCGCGCAGGACGCCAGGGGATCGGCCGACGGCCGCAGAAGGCTGGCCTGCACGACAGGGCCGACGACGAGGGGTTGCGGCGTCGACGGCAGGGTCACGCCGCTGTGGTGGCAATGGCCGTGCGAGCACAGCGCCTGACCGTCGTCGTTGACGGGATCGCCGTGATCCTGGGAGGGCTCCGAAAGCACCACGGTGGCGCAACGCCCGCCGCTGGGAAAATCACAGGTCGCCGCCTCGGCCGAAGGGGTCAGGGCGAGCATGGTGACGACCAGCGCGAACAGCGCCGTGATCATCCAGTGTCTGGCCGAAAGAGAGCCCATGCGGCCCTCTACCACGAAACGACCCCTTGGCAAGGAATGTAACGTCGCAGCGGCGCCTCCGCGCACGCCGGCCCCGGTCCGGCGGTCGCCCGCCGCGGGCGCCTCGCCCGGCCAGATGTCCCGCCCGCGGAACAGACGCCGGGAGAGCGCCTTCTTTCAATGAAAGCGAGGACACCATGCAGGACCGGGAAGCCGAAAGCGCCGACGAGACCGGGGGCGAGCCGTCGCCAAAGGTCGCCGCGCCGCGTCCGGGACCGGACGTCCGGGAGGAGACGCCCGACGCGCCCGGGCCGCCCGACCCTGAAGCCGCCAAGCCGTCCGCCATGGTCGAGGAAGGCGAACGGCCCGCACCGGACCGCGGGTCGGTGGAAGAACCGGCGTCCACGGACCGCTCGGGGGGCATGATCGGCGAGGGCTAGCGGTCGCCGGGAGTCAAGCCGCAACGCAACCGGCAGGCCCTTGATCCTCCAGTTGCCAGAGTATGTAAAAGCGCTTTTGAACCGTCGCGCTTCAGCGCCGGTCGCGTGGAGGCCTTCATGTCCGAACCGGTCAACGCCACGAACGCACGCCAGCGTGGAATCCTGCGGCTCGTCCTGTTGCTCAATCTCGTCCTGTTCGCCGGGCTCGGGCTCGCCGGCTGGCTCGCTGATTCGAGCGCCCTGTTGGCCAATGCGCTGGATAACGGGGCGGACGGCGCCGTCTATCTGATCAGTCTTCTGGCCATTGGTCGATCGAACAGGTGGAAGGCTGGCGCGGCGACAGCGTCAGGCGTCCTGCTGCTGCTGTTCGCCGCCGGCTTGCTTGCCGATGTCGCGCGTCGATGGCTCGCGGGCGCCGAACCGCTCGGCCCCGCCATGATGATCATGGCCCTGGTCGCCGCAGGCGTGAACCTGTGGTGCCTCATCCTGCTGCGGAAGATCAAGGACGACGACGTCAACATGCGGGCGGCCCAGACGTTCAGCCTCAACGATTTCGTCTCGAACGGCGGCGTCCTCGTGGCCGGCGGCCTGGTCTTGTGGCTCGACAGGGCTTGGCCCGACATCGTCGTCGGGGCCCTGGTCGCCCTGATCGCCGCAAAGGGCGGCCTCGAGATCCTCCGCGATGTCCGCAGGGACGTCCGCGAGGCCGATGAGGGAACCGGAACGACGTGATAATCGCCCGCGCCTTTCGCTCCTGTCCGGACACGCCGTCCGCGGGCCTGAAAGGGTCGGACCTTGTCCTGGTCGGCGCGGTTCCCGGGCTGGATCAGGCCGCCAAGGCCCGGGCCCGGCGCGCTCGTCCGGTCCGTCGATTTCGCTGTTGAGCCTGGGGCCCGGCTTCAATCCGGATCATGTTTACGACATCGATCGGCTCATCGTCGCATCGCCCCTCGCTCCGCTCGATAAAACGAAATCGATCCGGTCGGGGTCGGCAGGACATGGACTTCGCAAACATCGACGAAGCCCGCCTCCGCGATCAGATCCGGAAGCACGCCGTCGGCGTTGGGCTGGGTGTTCTCATAGCCGTCGAGCGACTGGACGATGCGGAACATGGCGCGCATCGCGCCCCTCTGGCGCCCGTAGTCGGCGATGTGGAGCGTCCCGCCGGCCTTGAGGACCCGCCAGCTCGCCGCCAGGCCATGGCGCTTTTCCTTCATCGGCAGCTGATGAAAGACCAGGCTGGACACGACCGTGTCGACGATCCCCTCGCCCAGGAGCGCGGCCGCATCGCGGGCGAATCCCTGGACGAAGCGGACGCTCTGGCCGGCGGCGTCCGCCTTCCTGGCTGCGCGCGCGAGTATGTCGGCGTCAGGATCGAGCCCGACAATGTGCGCGCCCGGCGCGCGCCGGGCCAGGGACACGGCGAAGGATCCGGTCCCGCAACCGAGATCGACGATCGTCTCGCCGGCACGCGGGTCCACCTGGTCAAGCAGCCGGGCGCGCCACACCCGCTCCCGTGTCAACAGGGCGATGGCGGGATCGTAGAGGCCGCTCAGGGCGGCGTGGCCGAGTGCGGGAGTGAAGTTTGCGGTCACTTCGCGGCCTTCCGTTCTTCGCGCGACTGTTTCAGGATCGACCAGGCCGACTGCAGGAAGACCACCGCCAGGACCGCCCCGGCGATCAGATCGGGCCAGCGCGAGGCGGTCAGCCAGACGGCCACGCCCGTCCCCGCGACCACCAGGCTCTGGATCAGGTCGTTGCGCGTGCACAGCCACACCGAGCGGACGTTGGCATCGCCTTGGCGATGGCGAACCAGCAGGAGGGCGGCCAAGGCGTTGGCGAAGAAACCCAAGGCGCCTAGGCCGGTGATGACGAACCCTTCCGGCGGCGCCCCGGAGGCGGCCCGCCAGATCGCATAGCCGAGGATGAACAGCGCGAGAGCCGCGAGGCTGGCGCCCTTGACCATGGCCGCGCTGGATCGCACCGCGGCCGAGCGGCCGATCACGGCCAGGCTGATGCCGTAGGTGGCGGCGTCGGCCAGGAAGTCGAGGGCGTTGGCGCCCAGCGAGACCGAGCCCTGCAGGGCCGCGCCGCCGGCGATGGCGAGGAAGGCGGCGCCGTTGATGGCGATCACCGACGTCAGGATCCGGCGGTAGGCCGGAGTGGAGCCGTCGAATTTGACGGCCGCGCCGCAACTGCAGCTGGACGCCGCCGGTTCCCCGGCCGAGAGGGATTCAGTCATCAAGTTCCACCTTTCACGGCCAAGATGCATCCTCCAGTCGCTCGAGGATCAAGACGAGAATGCAGGCCTCGCCGGAAAGCGCGCCCGTTGGCCGAAACCGACTTGATCCTCTAGTAGCTAGAGGCCGCACACTCAGACGAAATCCACAGGAGGCCTCATGACCACAGTGCACCCGACGCGACGCGGTCCCGGCCGTCTCCAGGCGATCGCATTCGCGCTCGCCGCCCTGGTCGCGGCTGTGGATCAGGCCGCCAAGGCCGCAGCCCGCGCCCAACTCGACACCGCAGTGGACCTCACGCCCTTCCTGGCGCTGCGTCTGGGATTCAATCCCGGCGTCACCTTCGGCATGTTCGCCGGGTCGGGCGAGGCGGGGCGCTGGGCGCTGAGCGGCGTCGCGGTGTTGATCATCGGCGTG
Organism: Brevundimonas sp. BR2-1; assembly: GCF_037626195.1. Lineage (NCBI taxonomy): Bacteria > Pseudomonadati > Pseudomonadota > Alphaproteobacteria > Caulobacterales > Caulobacteraceae > Brevundimonas > Brevundimonas sp. BR2-1. The sequence goes on from NZ_JARKMV010000001.1 coordinate 272,486, forward strand.
CTGCTGGCGTGGATCTGGCGGACGCGGAGCGTCATGACGGCGACAGCCGCCAGCCTGATCGCCGGCGGAGCGATCGGGAACCTGCTCGACCGGCTGCGCTTCGGCGCGGTCACCGATTTCATCGACCTTCACTGGCGCGACGCACACTGGCCGACCTTCAACCTCGCCGATGCGACCATCGTTTGCGGCGTGGCGCTGCTTCTTTTGACCGTCCGGGGCTCGGACCGCCGTCCGACCGCATCGAGCCTGGGACGGACGGCGCGATGACCTTTACCGCCGAACAGAGAGCGATCGCCGTCCGTTCGGGACTGGCGATCCTGATGACCGCCGTGGCGATAGCGTCGGCCCGGCTATGGCTTTCGCCGCCTCTCCTGGGGGCCGCGCCGGACATGTCCACGGCCGACCGGCTGGCCTATGCGCTGAAGGCGGACCTGCTGGTCTTGCTGTGGCTCGCCGGCTGTCTGAGGGCCGTGGCCAGCATCCGGTTCCGGTCCGACGCCGACCGGCCAGGCTCCGCCTACGGGGCGCCCAGCCCCAGGCTCGCCGTCCCGGCCGCCGTGCTGCAGAACTCCCTCGAACAGACGGTGCTGGCCGTGGGCGCCCACCTGGTCCTCGCCACCGTCCTGCGCGGCGAGGAGATGATCGTGCTTCCGGTGCTGGTGGCGCTGTATCTGGTCGGCCGCGTGCTGTTCGCCCTGGGCTACGCCAGGGGCGCGGCCGCCCGCGCCTTCGGCATGGCCCTCACCGGCGCCTCCACCCTGGGAGCCTTCGCCATGGCCATCGTTCTGCTGGGGCTTGGCCGATGACCCGATCATCGCCCGCCTCGTCCGGCCTGCGTCCCATCGGCAAGCTCGCCGCCGCCACCGGCGTCAAGGTTCCGACCATCCGCTTCTATGAGGAGATCGGGCTGCTTGCCGCCCCGCCGCGCACCGCCAGCGACCGGCGGATGTACGACGACGCGGCGGAACGCCGCCTGTCGTTCATTCGGCATGCGCGACAACTGGGGTTTGATCTGGACTCGATCCGCTCCCTGCTGGATCTGTCCGATCACCCCGATCGGCCCTGCGCCGAAGCCAGCATCCTCGCCGAACGCCACCTGGCTGACGTGACGCAGAAGATCGCCCGGCTTCGGGCCCTCCAGCGCGAACTTTCGCGAATGACGGCGGAATGCGCCGGGGGCCGGGTCTCCGCCTGCAAGGTGATCGAAGCGCTGCACGAGCCGGCGGCGCCGCGTTGAAGGCGAGCTCGCCCGGTCTGAACCTCTGCCCGGCCCCGCCGTGGAGGACGGGCCTCTGAAGACCGGGAAGGCGCGAACGATGCAGGAGCCATCGGGTCACGGAGACGTTTTGGAGTGGATCGCGGCCCCGTCGCGCTCCCCTCGTCAACTCACAGCAAAGGCTGACGCCATGAGCGATTCGACGACGTCCTACGACCTGGTGATCATCGGCGGCGGCCCGGGCGGATACCCCTGCGCGATCCGGGCGAGCCAGCTGGGCATGTCGGTGGCGGTCATCGACGACCGGGACCTTCTCGGGGGTACCTGCCTGAATATCGGCTGCATTCCATCGAAGGCGCTGCTCCAGGCCACGGAGCGGCTCGAGATGGCGCGCAACCTCGAAGCTTTCGGCGTCATGGTCGACAATGTGCGGGCCGACCTCGCCGGCGTGATGCGGCACAAGAGCAAGGTGGTGACCGAGCTGGGCGAAGGGGTCGCCTACCTCCTGCGCAAGAACAAGGTCGTCCGGCTCCAGGGCCGCGGGCGCCTGCTGGCGCCCGACCGCGTGGAAGTGATGGGCGCCGACGGCCCCTTCGAGGTGCAGGCCCGCAAGGCGGTGGTCATCGCCAGCGGATCGGAAGCGGCGACCTTGCCCGATCTGCCCATCGACGAGCAACGGATCGTCACCTCGGCCGGCGCGCTGAGCCTCACGGCGGCGCCGCGCCATCTGGCGGTGATCGGCGGCGGCTATGTCGGACTGGAGCTGGGGTCGGTCTGGCGCCGGCTCGGCAGCGAGGTCACGGTCATCGAGGTGCTCGACCGGATCGCCTCCGGCGTCGATTCGGAGATGTCGACGGCGCTGCACAAGGTGCTCGAGGCCCAGGGCTTCGAGTTCTGCCTCGGGCACAAGGTGGTCGGATCGCGGATGGAGGGCGACGACGTCGTCCTTGACGTCGAGCCCATGGGCGAAGGCGCGCGCGGAACCATCAAGGCCGATGTCGTGCTGGTTTCGATTGGCCGACGCCCCGCCACCGCCGGGCTCGACCTTGAGACGGTCGGCATCAAGCCCGACCGCAAGGGCTTTATTCCGGTCGACGACGGCTTTCGAACCAGCGCCGAAGGGGTCTACGCCATCGGCGATGTCATTGGCGGCGCCATGCTGGCCCACAAGGCGGAAGAGGAAGGGATCGCCCTTGCCGAGCGCCTTGCCGGCGGCGCGGGCCATGTCGACTACGGAACGATCCCGGCCGTCGTCTACACTTGGCCGGAACTGGCCTCAGTCGGGCGCACCGAGGACGACCTCAAGGCGGCCGGCGTGGCCTATCGCGTCGGGCGCTTTCCGTTCTCGGCAAACGCCATGGCCAAGGCGCGGCTGGAGAAGAACGGGCTGGTCAAGGTGTTGGCGGACGCCAGGACGGACAAGATTCTCGGCGTGCACATCCTGGGGCCGGACGCCGGCAGTCTGATCCATGAAGCGGTCGCCGTCATGCAGTTCGGCGCGGCGGCCGAAGACGTGGCGCGGACGAGCCATGCGCATCCGACGCTTCCGGAAGCCTTGCGCGAGGCATGCCTGGCTGTGGCCGACCGCACGATCCACCTTTAACGACCGAGCCGCGTGATCTGCCCGGGCTGGCCAGGCGGCGCCGAGGCGTCCCGGCGGGCGGGCCCCGGCGCCGCCTACGAGCCCGGCCGCGTCGCGAATAAAGGGCGACAGCGTCGCCGCCTGAATGCTAATGCGAGCCGTTCACATCTGGATTGACCATGCGTCCTCTGCTCCGTCTCCTCGCCCTGCTGTTCGCCCTGGGACTGGCCGCCCCGGCCTTCGCCCAGGCCCCGTCCGCCGCGGAAGCCCAGGTCGCCTGGCGGCTGCTCGACTATGTGGCGGTCGACTACGCCGGCGCGGTGGCCAACGGACAGGTGACCAATCCGGCCGAATACGGCGAGATGATCGAATTCAGCACCCAGATCCGGACGCGTCTGGACGCCCTGCCGGCCAACCCGGCCAAGGCCGCCCTGATCCGCGACGCCGAGACCCTGCAGGCCGCTATCCGGGACAAGGCCGATCCGCAGGTCGTCGGCGACCAGGCCAAGGCCCTGGCCGGCGCGGTGCTGACGGCCTATCCGAGCCCGCTGGCGCCGTCGTTCCCGCCTGATCTGGCCCGCGGCGCGACGCTCTATGCGGAGCAGTGCGCGGTCTGCCATGGCGTGACCGGACGCGCCGACGGCCCCGGCGCCGAGGGGCTCGATCCGCCGGCGATCGCCTTCGCCGACGTGGAGCGCGCGCGCCAGCGCAGCGTCTTCGGCCTCTACCAGGTGATCGACCAGGGGCTGGAGGGCACGGCGATGGCCAGCTTCTCGCATCTGCCGGCCGAGGACCGCTGGGCGCTGGCCTTCTATGTCGGCCGCTTCGCCTTCACCGACGCCGAAGCGGCCGAGGGCAAGCGCCTGTGGGACGGCGATCCGGCGGTCCGCGCGGCCTTCCCCGACCTGGCCGCCCTCACCCAGACCACGCCGGCCGAGCTGGCCACCCGCCTCGGCGAACCCCGCGCGCGGGCCCTGACCGCCTATCTGCGACGTCATCCCGAGGCGGCGGCGCGCCCGACCGGATCGACGCTGACCCTCGCGCGGACGCGCCTTGCGGAAAGCGAGGCCGCCTATCGCCGGGGCGACCGCAAGGCGGCGACGGACCTGGCGCTATCCGCCTACCTCGATGGCGTCGAGCCGATCGAGCCGGCCCTGGGCGCCCGGGACGGCGCCCTGCTGCGCCGGGTCGAGACCGCCATGACCGAGCTGCGCGTCTCAATCGGCCGGGGCGCGCCCGCCCAGGAGGTCGCGGACCGGGTCGCCCGTGCGAACGCCCTGCTGGACACGGCCGAGCGGGCCCTCGCGCCCCAGGAGGCGGACAATCTCGCCAGCTTCCTCGGCGCCTTCACCATCCTGCTGCGCGAAGGGCTGGAAGCCCTCCTCATCGTGGTGGCGATGATCGCCTTCCTGAGGAAGGCCGAGCGGCCCGAGGTGCTGCGCTATGTCCACGGCGGCTGGGTGGCCGCGCTGGTCGCCGGCGGCGCCACCTGGGCGGCCGCGACCTTCTTCATCTCCATCAGCGGCGCCAGCCGGGAGCTGACCGAAGGCTTCGGCTCGCTTCTGGCGGCCGTGGTGCTCGTCTCGGTCGGCATCTGGATGCACGGCAAGTCGCACGCGGACGCCTGGCAGACCTATATCCGCGACAAGCTCTCCGCAGCGCTGTCGAAGCGATCGGCCTGGTTCCTGTTCCTGCTGGCCTTCGTCGTGGTCTACCGCGAGGTCTTCGAGACCATCCTGTTCTATGCGGCGATCTGGAGCCAGGGCGGCCATCTCGGCATGCTGGCCGGCGCCCTTACGGCGGTGGCCATCCTGGCCGTGGTGGCCTGGGCCTTGCTGGCCTACAGCAAGCGCCTCCCGATCGGCCGGTTCTTCTCGCTGAGCTCGATCCTCATGGCCATCCTGTCGGTCGTCCTCGTCGGCAAGGGGGTGGCGGCGCTGCAGGAAGCGGGCTGGCTCGACGTGCACCCGGTCGCCTGGGTCCCCCGCCTCGAGCTTCTCGGCCTCTATCCCACGGTCGAAGGCCTGGCCGTTCAGCTTCTGACGATTGCTATCCTCGTGGTCGGCTTCTCCCGGCATGCGGCGCCGAGGCGCGCGCGCCCAGCTTCTTGAGCGGGCGTCTCCGTCCGAGGCCCTAACTGCGGCCCGGCGGGGTTTCAGAGCTGCTTGGCGCCGATAGCCGTGCGGTCCGCGGATACCCAAGGTGCGGGGCTGCAGCCAATGGCGTTCGAGCGAATGCCCAGGTGCGGAGATTAGGCGCCCTATTCTCCGCACTTGGCGCGGAGAATAGCCTTGCTCTTGCGGCGAATAACGCCCATATTCTCCGCAGGGAGTGCGGGGAATGACGCAATACATCCACGAGATCGATGGCTGGCCGCGTCTGGACTGGCGCGCTGACGCGCTTGCCGATCGCCTCGCAGCCGTCCGCCATCGCCAGGGCCTTCTGCTTGGCCGGATGCACACGCTCGGCTTCGATCTCCGCGCTGAAGCCGTCCTCGAGACCCTTACCGAAGACGTCCTGAAATCCAGCGAGATCGAAGGCGAGCTGCTCGACAAGGATCAGGTGCGATCCTCGATCGCCCGCCGCCTCGGCATGGATATCGGGGCCCTCGCTCCCGCGGACCGCAACGTCGACGGCGTCGTCGAAATGATGCTCGACGCGACCCAGAACTTTGCGTCTCCGCTTACCGAGGAACGACTGTTCGCCTGGCACGCCGCCCTGTTTCCGACCGGGCGCAGCGGCATGACCAAGATAGTCGTAGGCGCCTGGCGCAACGAGAGCTCCGGCCCGATGCAGGTCGTCTCAGGCCCTTTCGGACGGGAGCGCGTGCACTATGAAGCGCCCCCCGCCGCCCGTTTGCAGGACGAGATGCGGGCGTTCCTCGACTGGTTCAACGGCGAGCCGCGGACTGACCCGGTCCTCAAGGCCGCGATCGCCCACCTGTGGTTCGTGACCATCCACCCGTTCGACGACGGGAACGGCCGGATCGCGAGGGCGATCGCCGACATGGCGCTCGCCCGCTCCGAGAAAAGCGCCCAGCGCTTCTACAGCATGTCCGCCCAGATCCGGCTGGAGCGCAAAGACTACTACGCCACCCTGGAGACGACCCAGAAAGGCGCGCTCGATGTGACCCTCTGGCTGGACTGGTTCCTCGGCTGCCTCGATCGCGCGTTCGACGGCGCGGAAGCCACCCTGACCCATGTGATGCGCAAGGCGCGCTTCTGGGAGGCGCTCGCAGGTCAGACGTTGAGCGAGCGCCAGAGCACGGTCATCAACCGGCTGCTCGACGGCTTCGAAGGCAAGCTCACCTCGACCAAATGGGCCGTGCTGACGAAGTCCTCGCCCGACACGGCCTTGCGCGACATCAACGATCTGATGGACCGTGGAATCCTTGTGAAGGATGACGGCGGCGGACGCAGCACGAGCTACTCCCTGGTCGATCGAGGATAGGCGGCTCCACATCGCGTCGGCGGAGCCACCACATCGGGCGGCTCCGCCCGAGCGGGCGCGTCTCGACAGGGATGATGCAACTCGCCAGTTCTGGCGAGTTACCGCCGAAAACCTGCTTATTTCGCCAGAAGTGGCGAGTTACGACCTTCGCAAACCTTGCGACGCCTCAAGGCGCCGCCGAGGCGCCAGGTCAGCGTCCGTAGGAAGCTGGGAAGCCCCTGAACATCAACGCGAGGCGCGGGGTTGTTCGTCGTGCTCAAGGCGACGTCAGGCCTGACGGGCGATGGCGATGGCGGAGAGATCTGAGGCGGCATCGACCGGAACCCCGGCCGCCTTGCGCTCCGAATAGCGGTCCACGAGCTGGACGGCGTGCGGCCGGGTCAGGACGGTGAAGCGCACCAACTCCTCCATCACGTCGACGATGCGCTCATAATAGGCCGAGGGCTTCATGCGGCCGGCCTCGTCGAACTCTTGGAAGGCCTTGGCCACGCTCGACTGGTTCGGGATGGTGATCATTCGCATCCAGCGTCCGAGCAGGCGCAGGGTGTTGACGGCGTTGAAGCTCTGCGATCCGCCGGACACCTGCATGACGGCGAGCGTCCGGCCCTGGGTCGGGCGCATCCCGCCCAGGCTCAACGGCAGGTGATCGATCTGCAGCTTCATGACGCCGGAGACCTGGCCGTGCCGTTCCGGACTGCACCAGACCATGCCCTCCGACCAGAAGGCGTGCTCGCGCAACTCGCGCACCGCCGGGTGGTCGTCGTCGACGGACGCGCCCGGCAGGGGGAGGTCGGAGGGGTCGAAGATGCGGGTTTCGCATCCCATCCGTCGCAGCAGGCGGGCCGCTTCCTCGACGCAGAGACGCGAGTAGGACCGCTCGCGCAGCGACCCGTAGAGAAGCAGGATGCGCGGCGGGTGGTCGTGCGGGCCCAGGCCGCGGGCCGGATCGGCGGACAGATAGGCCGCGTCCAGAGCCGGAAGATGTTCCTGATCCGGCAGCGATCGCAGGCGGGCGAAGGTCATCACAGGTCCTTGGTCAGATAGGCGGCCGATGCCGGGCAGAGGTCCGCGAACTCGCGGGTTCGCCGGATCGCGGCGCGCGGCTTCCCGATCGGCGGCGAGGAAGCCGTGTCGGGTGAAGAAGGGTTCGGCCGTGGTCGTGAGCAGATGGAGACGTTCGCCGCCCAGGTCCCGGGCGACGCTCTCGGCGGCGGCCAGCAGCCGGCTTCCCAGACCTCGCCCCCTTCCGGCCCGCGAGCACGACCAGGGAGCGAAGCAACAGATCCCGCCCCTCACCTTCCAGCCCCACATAACCCGTCAGGGCGCCGTAGTGGTCGGCGCTGAAGTAGCGGCCGGCGCCCGGCTCCGGCAGGCCCGCGCCTCGCAGGGTCGCGAGCAGGCCGGCGTCATCGGCGTCCAGGAGATGCAGACTGACCATCAGCCGGCGTCCTTCGGCGGGGCCGTGTCCGGGAACCAGCGCCGGCCCATCCAGAGCGCCACCGAGACCAGCAGGATCAGCACCGGCACCTCGACCAGGGGGCCGATGACGGCCGCGAAGGCGACCGGCGAGGTCAGTCCGAACGCCGCGATGGCCACCGCGATGGCCAGCTCGAAATTGTTCGAGGCCGCGGTGAAGGCCAGGGCGGTGGTGCGCGGATAGTCGGCCTCGATCAGCCGCCCCATGAGGAAGCTGACCACGAACATGACGAGGAAGTAGATCGTCAGCGGAATGGCGATGCGCAGCGCATCCAGCGGCAGGGCCACCACCTCGCCGCCCTTGAGGCTGAACATCACCACGATCGTGAACAGCAGGGCGATCAGGGTGATCGGTCCGATGCGCGGCAGGAAGCGGCGCTCGTACCAGTCCGCGCCCCGGCGGGCGATCAGGCTGCGCCGGGTCAGGAACCCGGCCAGGAAGGGAAGACCGAGGTAGACCAGCACCGCGCCGGCGATGGTCCAGACGCTGACGTCCACCACGCTGCCCTGCAGCCCGAGCAGGGGCGGCAGGACCGTGAGGAACACCCAGGCATAGAGGCTGAAGAACAGGATTTGGAAGATCGAGTTGAAGGCGACGAGACCGGCCACATACTGGTTGTCGCCCCGCGCCAGCTGGTTCCAGACCAGCACCATGGCGATGCAGCGCGCCAGGCCGATCAAGATGACGCCGGTCATGTATTCCGGCTGGTCGCGCAGGAAGATCACCGCCAGCGCGAACATCAGCACCGGGCCCAGCACCCAGTTCTGGAACAGCGACAGGGCCAGCACCCGCCTGTCGGCGAAGACGCGCGGCAGCTCCTCGTACCGGACCCTGGCCAGCGGCGGGTACATCATCAGGATCAGACCGATGGCGATCGGGATGTTGGTCGTGCCGATCGAGAGGCTGTCGACCCAGGTCGGCAGGCCCGGAGCCAGCGTCCCCAGAGCCACGCCGAGACCCATGGCCACGAAGATCCACAGCGTCAGCCAGCGGTCGAGAAAGGACAGGCGACGCGGCGAGGCGTCCGCCACGGGAGTATCGATCATCGCTTCACCCGCTGTCCGGCGGCGTCGATGATGACCTCGCCGTCCTCCTTGGTGAAGGGCTTGAGATCATCGGCGGGCAGGAGGTCCAGAACGGCTTCGGACGGTCGGCACAGGCCGACACCGAGAGGACTGACGACGATGGGCCGATTGAGCAGGATCGGATGGGCCTCGATCGCGTCGAGCAGTTGATCGTCCGTCAGGCCGGGATCCGCTAGGCCCAGCTCGGCGAAGGGCGTGCCCTTCTCGCGCAACAGGTCGCGCAGCGGCTTGCCGGACCGTTGGGCCAGCCAGGCGACCATGGTCCGCGACGGCGGGGTCTTCAGATACTCAACGACATGCGGCTCGATACCGACGTGGCGGATCAGCTCCAGCGCGTTGCGCGACGTCCCGCAGGCGGGGTTGTGATAGATGACGATGTCCATATCGAGCCTCAGTCGCAGCACGCCAGTTCGGCCAGGAGCGGCGCGCACAACTCCGAGCGGCCCTGGCAGCAATCCTTGAGCAGGAACATCACCATCCCGCCGATCCGCTCCAGATCGGCGCGATAGACGATCCACCGGCTGTGGCGCTCGGACGTAATCAGTCCTGAGCGCGACAAGACGCCGAGATGAGCCGACATGGTGTTGGCCGGCACGGCGAGCTGGTTGGCGATCTCTCCGGCGGCCAGCCCCTCGGGCTCGTGACGCACCAGCAGGCGGAAGGTCTCCAGCCGGGTGGACTGGGCGAGGGCGGCGAGCGCCAGGATTGCGTCTTCGGATTCCATATTTCCAAATTAATGGAATTGTGATTCCCGGCAAGCCTTTTCCGGCTGCTCCAGTCGGGCCGCCGGAACAGGGTCAGCGGCGCATGTGAACGTCGAAGGCACCCGTCTGGCCGGCGGCGACCTCAGTCCGGCAGGTGCCGGGCGGCGATTTGAAAGGGCACCGGAACCAAAGGTCGTCGAACTCCAGCACCAGCGGCCCGTCCGCCGACGCCTGATACTCGCATCGTCCCCCCGTTAATGCTGCGCGCGGCGATGACCTGCTGTTCGTCCCGCGCGCCGCAACTCCCGCTGCAAGGAACGTCCGCCGATCTGCGAGCGCGCCTGCCTCAAAAGACCGGCGCTCGGATGTCTTTCACCGCTCGAAGCAGTCGCTTTAGGGCGCTTCGGCAGGGCGTGAGTCGCGAGTAGGGAATTGACTGAGCGCGCGGGCCAGCCAGTCCGGTAGATGCGGCCTGACTAAAATCAGTTCTCCGAACGCCGAAGGTCCCAGCTTTCGCTCCAGCGGCCCGACTGCTGTCTGAGCCTTCTCGGGACCCAGCCAGGCCAGCGCCCGAACTGCATCGCCGGCTGGCCGGTCAGCGAGTAAAAGTTGCCATGCGGGTGCATGCCTGAACTCGACGATCTGACCGTCGACACGGAGTTGCCGGCTCGGCCCGTTGGTCAGATAGATTGTGCGGATCGGCACCTGGGTTGTTAGGCCCAGGGAGTTCGCCGCCGCCGCGCCATGGGTGACGATGATCTCTCCTCGTCGCTGGCTGATGGCGCGAGCGACCTTCTCGACCGACGGTGCTCTCAGGCCGAAGCGGGTTTCCAACGGGCACACGTAGAGCCCTCGACCGACGCGTAACAAACTGCTGCGGCGCGCCAGCCGCGATAGCGCCCTATGCACCGCCGCACGGCCTCCCAGGTGCAGGAGCGATCCGGTGGTGATCGACGAGCCTTCGGGCAGCGCTCCGACGCTTTTCATGATCTGCTCGGCCAAAGCTCGCATGCCCACCGCTCTCCGACGCATCATGAGGGCCCCATTGGGAGGGGATGTAACCTTCGAGCAGCCTCAGCGGTAAGTCTGACAGGATCATTCGAACCGACAGCGGGGGCGGGGTCGCCGAGGCTATCACTAGGCGCCCACGCCACGGTCGGGCAGATAAGCCAGTGCGTCGGCCAACGCATAGGCGGTCTGTAGCTCGAGCCCTTCTCGACTGCGCCGTCGACGGCGGCTGGGCAGCCCGTCCATACCTCATGGACGGTCCAGCCCTCTTCATTCGGCCGAATGTCGTAACGTGAGCTTCGGGAGATCATGCCTTGGCAGCCTCGAGACCTCAACTGCTGGCGTTGGGGTTACGACAGGAGAAGGAAGGGCCATGTTATTCGACGGCCGACTGCGCCCTCAGGTATGCGGCGAAGCTCAAGCAGTTCGCGCGGTCATGATGTCGGGCTCCTTCGCTTCATATCGCTTCTAAAGCCGTTTCCAGTTGCCGCAGGCGTCCGGTCATCGCGTTCACGACCGATGTGTGGATGTCGACATGGAAGTCTGCCGGCATGCGGCCAAGGGCACGTTCCGCCGCCGGGAGGGCATCACGGCGGATTTCATCCAGAACCTGTCTGATGATCGCCTGACCGAGTCCGGCTTCCTTTGCTGTCTCGACAAAATGACGACCGTGCACGTCGAGAATTTTGTAATGGCGGTTCGCTCCAACCGACATTGCCAGCGTGTATTTGTTGTGCGGGATTCGCTTTGCGTCGAAGGCTGGCTGCGCACTTAGAACGTCATAAAACGGCGTCAGCTCGAAGCGGCCGCCGGGACGGATAAAGACGCTGAAGTTCTTGCCATGCCCGTCGGTGGCGCCGATCAGCCAGAAGATGATCTGACTCTTGAGGAAGGCGGCCTGATCCCTGAGCGGCTCATCGCTTCCCTGAAGCAGCGTCATGATATCGACCGCGCTCGGCCCTTGCTGGTTTTGATACTTCCGGCTCGAAGGAATCGACAGCGCCTGACAGCAATCCTCCTGCGGAAGGCGCAGGAGTTGGCTGTCGCCTCGCCAGCGCCGATCAAAGCGCTCGACGACGAGAACACGGCGCGCGCCGAATGTCGCCATTTCCGTCTGAGCGACCTGGAGGCCGAACCCTTCGAGAAGTTTCAAGCAGTAGTGTTCATTCTCGACGCTGTTTGACAGATCGATCATGCCCCAAGGCGTCGGGATTTCTCCGAGCTGGGGTTTGAGGATGTGGGTCGTCGGCGTCGTGCCGACTGGGCGTTTCCAACGGCCCTCATGAAACAGCAGCGCCGTTTTTTCCTGAGCGCCCGCCACCGAAATCCGAAACTCCTGTTCGGTATCGATGCCGAGCGGCGCGCGCGCGAGGTTGGCCAGGATCGCCTCGATCTCTTCGTCGCTGACCGGCTCGCCTTCAATCGGCGGAAATGCGTCGATCACCACTCCGTCGGGCAGGAACTGCAGGGCCCCCACGCAGTCGCGGCCGATCTGCTCCAACAGACTGTAGGAATCCGTGCCTTGCGCGCCCGTCTTCTCAGCTACGAGGCGGCGAACCGTCGGATTGTCCGGCAGAAGGTTGTCGAAAACCGCGACAACCCGCTCGCCCCGGAAGGTGGCCTTCCTTGGCGGCAGCGACAACGAGATCGGGAAGTGCGGCGGCCAGTCCAGCCAGCTCTGATCGTACTGAAACGCGATCGCGCCACCCGGCTCTTTGTCCAATCGCCCGACCAGACGATTGTTGATGAGCACATTGAGCGGCGCATGGGTCTTGCGACGCCCCATCAGAAGATGTCCTCGATATCGGTGGATGAGCTTTTCGATCGAGGACCGATTGTCATCTCCAGATCGAGCGCCGCGAGCAGATCGCAGATCGATGAGATTTTTGCGCCGTTGTGGCCGCTTTCGATCTTGGAAATCAGCTCTTGGCGCATGCCTGATCGTTCGGCGAGTTCTGTCTGACTCATCCCCTTCAGCTTTCTGAATCGCTGTATGAGGTTGCCAACTTGGCCGGGGGAACGAGCTATCCGGTTCATGGGAGTCTCCTTCCCATCACTATGCGGGAAATCGCATAATATAGCAATATGTGACTTAGCGCATAGAATTGAATTATGCGTAACGTGACATAATTTTATTCTATGCGCGTTTTCGCATAGAACCCGTGATTCTCAACCCTGAACTGCCGCTCGGCGATCCTCGGCGGAGTGGCGTCGGGAGGGTTGATCGCGATAGTAGAGCGGACGGGTGGCGCAGCAGGCGCGATCGTAGAGCCCGCGGTTGTCGGAATCGGTCCGCCAGAAGGCTGCCGCGGATCGCCGGCCCGCCGCTAGTCCTATGCGCAACTTTCGATTACGACCGGCCTTTTCGGGGGGATCAAATCACAATGGCCGATCAAGGCGCAGCGCGCATCAGGCGCATGATCAAGAAGACGGAACTACGCCAGATGGTGCCGCTCGCGGACAGCACCATCTGGGAAATGGAACAGCGCGGCCAGTTTCCGCGGCGGTTCGCGCTCACGCCGCGCTGCGTGGTCTGGGATCTCGCCGAGATCGAAGCGTGGCTCATGCTCCGGCGGGAAAATCCCATCCAGCGGGCGCCGCATCCCGACGTCCGCAAGCGCGTCGCCCGGCCGGTGAAGTTGGTGAACAAGGACTGACGGGCTGACCGCCGCGTCGACGGGCACCGCACGGGCGCGGTTCGCACGGCCTTCGTCCGCCACGGCAGGCGTGTGGTCCCCATGCGAGAGAATCCGCAGGCCGCAAGGCGCGACATCCTGATCGGTCGTCGTCGTCAGGGAAGAAGGGGTCTGCGTCGTCGCGACTCCACCGTGGTGACAATGGCCGTGCGAGCAGATGGCGTGGCTGTCCGGATCACCGGCGGCGACGGGGTCGGTCGGGGCTTCGGTGACCGCCTCTGAGGTGTGAGCGCTCGCTTCGGGGCGCAAATCGCGGCCTCTAGGGCGGACACAAGGACAAACAGGGCCAGAAACGACGCAAGCAACGCCGCCATCCAACCATCCCTGACCGAGGAGAGTCTTGTGCCGCCCTATAACACGGGCGGCCACGACCGCAATCGCGCCAACGTCGCAGGACGGGGGTGCGACGGTTGCAAAGAAGGCGGAGCGGCTTGATGCTCTGTGGGCCGGGCGAGCGTCGCGCGAACGCCCGCCAGCGCGTCGATCTGTCCCGAAGTCCTCGGTTGCGTGAGCGCCGCACCGCGAGTAGATGCCGGTCGGGGATTCCGTTTGCGAAATTCGATTCGTTCCTTCTGCATCTTTCTGTGCACCGCTCTTCTGGCGGTGACGATGCTGCATGGCATGATGGATGCGCAGCACGGCATGGCTCATGCCGCCGATTGGCCCGCCGTAGCGTTGGTCGAAGTCGACACGGTGGCGGACCAGATCGCGGATCATGTCCACGTCGCGCCGGACGATCAATCCGGCGACGCCACCCCCGAGGACATCGATAACGAAGGCCCCCTGGGTCACGGACACCAGGTCGGCGGCGACAGCCACGGGGCGCTCCCGGGAGCCGAGTATCCGCTAGATGACGGCCTGTCTTTCAGGCTTGCCGCCCGTACGCCCGGCGAGGCTCCGGCCTTGGGCGATCTGAGCCGGGACGGGCCCGAATATCCTCCGAAACGGATGCGCACGGTCGTCTGAACCGGCGCGGCCGTTCGGCTGCGCGCACCTCGTTTTCCGGAGATTTCCTTGAACACCCCGATTACCGGCCTGGCCGGATCGTGGGCGCGTCTGGCGGCCGTTTCGGCGCTGGCGCTTCCACTGGCGGCGTTGCCGTCTCTTCCTGCGCTCGCGCAGACCCCGCCGTCGGCCGCGACGGAAGCGGCCGCCCTGACCCTGGAGGGCGCGCTCGCGCGCGCCGCCGGCGTCGATCCGGGCTTGCCCGGCGCGGAGGCGCGGGTTCGCGCGGGCGACGCCGCTGTGCGCCAGGCCGACGTCCGGCCCAATCCGACGCTGGGCTTGATGGTCGAAAACCTGCCGACGCTGGGCGGCGGCAACATCATCGACCGCACAGAGACGACCCTGTCCTATGAGCAGCGGTTTGAGCGGGGCGGCGATCGACCGGCCCGGGTGGCTCTGGCCCGGGGCGAAGTCGCCGTCGTCCAGGCCGAAGCGGCGATCAGACGACTGGATCGTCTAGAGCAGGTGCAACGCGCCTGGGCCGAAGCGCTTTTCGCCCAGGCCGAACTTGAGATCGCTCGTGAACGTCTCGCCCTGGCCGAACGCTTCCAGATCGAAGTGCAGCGTCGTGTGGACATGGCCCGCGATCCCCTGTTCGCCGGCGCCCGCGCCGAGGCCGAACTCGCTCAAGCCCAGATCGACTTCGACCAGGCCGGAATTCAGGCCCGGCTCGCCCGCGCCACGCTCGGACGGTTCTGGATCGGCGCCCCGGATTTTTCTCTCGATCCGGCCGACTTCGAGGACACGGGCGCCGCCCGAGAAATGGCAGGCCCGGCCTCCGGGATTGACCTCGCGGTTCTGGCCGCACAGCGGGATGTCGCTCAAGCCAGAGTCCGCGTGGAACAGGCGCGCTCCACCCCTGACGCCACGGTCAGCGTCGGCGTCCGCCACTTCTGGGACGGGCAAGATCTTGGCCTGGTGGTCGGCGGGTCCATCCCGCTCGGCCGCTACGATCGAAACGAGGGGGCCATTGAGCGCGCCAGGTTCGAAGGCGTCGCCGCCGAGGCCGACATGGCGGCTCTCCGGCAGGAACGGGAACGCGAGATCGCCCGGCTACAGGTGCTTCTCGCCTCGCGGGCTCTGGAAGCGCAGCGCATCGCCAACGAGACCTTGCCTCAGGCCGAGCGCGCCGTGGCCCTCGTCCGCGACGGCTTTGCGCGCGGCGGTTTCACCTACAATGACGTCATCGCCGCCCAGACCGCGCTTCTCGCTACCAAGGCCCGCCGCGTCGCGGTTCTCAAACAGTTTCACATCGACCGCGCCCGCCTTGACCGGCTGACCGGCGCGCACGCCGACCTGCTCGGCCTGGAGATCCGCTCATGATCCGTCACACTCCCTCGCGGCGCGTGATCGCCGCGTCATTGCTGGCCCTTGCGGTCGGCGTTTCAGCCTGCGGACAGGGCGGGGCTGAAAAGGCCGAAGGCGCGGAGGCCGCGGAGGCCGCTGACTATGAGCGGGGCCCGCACAACGGCCGCCTGCTCAGGGACGGCGACTTCTCCCTGGAGATCACCATCTTTGAAGAGGGCCCCGAGCCGCTCTATCGCCTCTACCCTTACTTGAAGGACAAGCCGCTGGATCCGCGACAAGTCCAGGCCTCCATCGCCCTGACGCGGCTGGGGCCCAAGGTCGACCGTTTCGCGTTCACGCCGACCGCCGACTATCTCGCGAGCCCCACTGTGGTGGCCGAGCCGCATTCGTTCGACGTCTCGGTGGCGGCGACCCATGCGGGCAAGCGGTCGGCCTGGGCCTATCCATCATATGAAGGCCGCACGGTGATAACCGCCGACGCCGCACGGGCGGGCGGGGTCACGACGCAGAGAGCCGGCGGGGCGGTGCTCGGCGAGAGCCTGCCGCTCAGCGGCCGGGTCGAGATCACGCCCGAGGGACAGAGTGAAGTCCACGCGCGCTATCCGGGACGGGTGGTGGCGATGAACGTCCAGCTGGGCCAACGCGTCTCTCGCGGTCAGGTGCTGGCGCGCGTCGAGTCCAGCGACAGTCTGCAGACCTATTCGGTCACGGCGCCGATCTCGGGGATGATCACCGCCAAGAACGTCAACCCCGGCGCCATCACGGGCAATGGCGAGCCGATGCTGACCATTGGCGATCCGACCCGGCTGCACGCCGAATTCTTCCTCTATCCCCGCGACGCCGAACGCGTCCGGGTCGGCCAGCGCGTCGAGATCACCAGCCTGGCGGGCGAGCATCGCGCGCTCGGCGTCATCGAGGCGGTCCTGCCGTCCAGCGACCCCATGAGCCAGACCCTGGTCGCCCACGTCGCGCTGCCCTACCAGGGCGGCGTCTGGCGGCCGGGACTGGGGGTCCGGGGCGCGGTCCAGGTCGGTCAGGGCGAAGTTGCGCTGGCGGTCCAGACCAAGGCCATTCAGCCGTTCCGCGATTTCCAGGTCGTCTACGCCAAGGTCGGCAACACCTATGAAGTGCGGATGCTGGAACTCGGCCGCCGCACGCCGGAATGGACCGAGGTGCTGGGCGGTCTCGAACCCGGAACCGAATACGTCGTCGACGGCGCCTTTCTCATTCGCGCGGACATCGACAAGTCCGGCGCGAGCCATGACCACTAGGGGGCGCGCAGACCATGCTTGAACGCATCATCGCGCTGTCGATCCGCTTCCGCTGGGGGGTCATGGCGCTCGTCCTTCTGGCCTGCGCGGTCGGCGTCTGGAGTTTCCAGCGCCTGCCGATCGACGCCACGCCGGACATCACCAACGTCCAGATCCAGATCAACACCGAGGCTCCCGGCTACTCGCCGCTGGAGGCCGAACAACGCATCACCTTCCCCGTCGAGACGGCGGTCGCGGGCGTACCGGGCCTGCAATACACCCGGTCGGTCTCGCGCTACGGGCTGAGCCAGGTCACCGTCATCTTCGACGACGGCACCGACATCTATTTCGCGCGCCAACTGGTCAACGAGCGGCTTCAGAACGCGCTCGGCCAGCTCCCCCCAGGCGTTACGCCCGAACTCGGCCCCATCGCCACCGGCCTGGGCGAAATCTTCATGTACACGATCGACGCCGCGCCGAACGCGCGTCGCCCGGACGGACAGCCCTATACGACCGAGGATCTGAGAACCCTGCAGGACTGGGTGATCCGACCGCAGCTGCGCAACACCAAGGGCGTGACCGAGGTCAACACGATTGGCGGATATGAGCGTCAGTATCACGTCACGCCCCAGCCCGATCGTCTTTCCGCCTATGGCGTGACCATGGCCGAGGTGGTCGATGCGCTGGACAACAACAACGCCAACGTCGGCGCCGGCTATGTCGAACGCTTCGGCGAGCAGTATCTGATCCGCGTGCCAGGTCAGGCTTCGACCACCGAGGATCTGGGCAATGTCGTCATCGCCACGCGGGGCGGGGTTCCGATCCGCATCGCCGATGTCGCAGACGTGGGCATGGGCGAAGAACTGCGCACCGGGGCCGCGACTGAAGATGGCAAGGAGACCGTGCTCGCCACGGTTCTGATGCTGGCCGGCGAGAACAGCCGTGTGGTGGCCCGGGCCGCCGCCGTCAGCCTGGAGGAGGCCGCGCGCGCGTTGCCCGAGGGGGTGACGGCATCGCCGGTCTATGACCGGACAGACCTGGTCGAGCGCGCCATCCACACGGTCGAGAAGAACCTGCTGGAAGGCGCCCTGCTGGTCGTCGTCGTGCTGTTCCTGCTGCTCGGCAACATTCGGGCGGCGTTGATCACGGCGGCGGTCATTCCGATCACCATGCTGATGACCATCACCGGGATGGTGCAGACCGGCACGTCCGGCAATCTGATGAGCCTCGGCGCACTCGACTTCGGCCTGATCGTCGATGGGGCCGTCATCATCGTCGAAAACTGTCTGCGCCGCTTCGGCGAGGCCCAGCACCGCCTGGGTCGCATCCTGACCAAACAAGAACGCTTCGAGCTGGCGGCCTCGGCCTCCAGCGAGGTCATCCGGCCCTCGCTGTTCGGTGTGATGATCATCACCCTGGTCTATGTGCCGATCTTCGGCCTGACCGGGGTCGAGGGGAAGATGTTCCACCCGATGGCGATCACCGTCGTCATCGCCCTGACGGCGGCCCTGCTCCTGTCGTTGACCTTCGTGCCGGCGGCGGTGGCCATGTTTGTCACCGGCAAGGTCGAGGAAAAGGACAGCTTCGTGATGCGCTGGGCCCGGGTCGGCTATCAGCCGGCGCTGGACTTCGCGTTGAAGACCCGGGGTTTGATGATCGGCATCGCCGTGGCGCTTGTGTTGCTGGCGGGCTTCGGCGCCTCACGGATGGGTTCGGAGTTCGTGCCCAATCTCGACGAAGGGGACATCGCCATGCATGCGCTGCGAATCCCCGGCACCAGCCTGAGCCAGGCCATCCAGATGCAGACCGCACTGGAAGCCAGGATCGCCGAGTTCCCCGAGGTCGAGCGGGTGGTCGCCAAGATCGGGACCGCCGAGGTCGCCACCGATCCGGTGCCGCCCTCGGTCGCCGACACCTTCATCATGCTGAAGGACCGCTCCGACTGGCCCGATCCGAGAAAGCCCCGCGGCCAGCTGGTCGAGGAGATGGAAGCCGCCGTGAACGAAATACCCGGCAGCAAATATGAGTTCACCCAGCCGATCCAGATGCGGTTCAACGAACTGCTCTCGGGCGTGCGCGCCGACGTCGCCATCAAGGTCTTCGGTGACGATCTGGACGAACTGCTCAGGCTCGGCGCCGAGATCGAAGGCATCGTCTCGACCGTCGAGGGCGCGGCCGATCCCCAGACCGAACAGATCACCGGCCTGCCTGTGCTCCAGATCACCCCGAACCGCGCCGCCATGGCGCGCCTGGGGCTGAGCGTGAACGACGTCCAGTCGGTCATCTCCACCTCCATGGGCGGCACGACGGCGGGGCAGATCTTCGAGGGCGACCGGCGTTTCGACGTCGTCGTTCGACTGCCCGAGGATCTGCGGGCCGACACCGACGCCATCGGCCGCCTGCAGATCCCGTTGCCGGCAAGCGAGGGGCAGGCGCGCCAGTTCGTGCCCCTCGCCGAAGTGGCGACGATCGAGCTCACGGTCGGTCCCAACCAGATCAGTCGCGAGAACGGCAAGCGCCGCATCGTGGTCACGTCCAACGTCCGCGACCGCGACCTGGGCTCCTTCATCGGGGAGGTTCAGGAGCGGGTCGACACCGAGGTGACAATCCCCGCCGGCTATTGGGTCACCTATGGCGGCACCTTCGAACAGCTGATCTCGGCAGCCAAACGGCTTCAGGTCGTGGTGCCGGCTGTGCTGCTGCTGATCTTCGGCCTGCTGTTCGCCCTGTTCCGCTCGTGGAAGGACTCGGCGATCGTCTTCTCCGGCGTGCCCCTGGCGCTCACCGGCGGGGTGGCCGCCCTGATGATGCGCGATCTCCCGCTGTCGATCTCGGCCGGCGTCGGCTTCATCGCCCTCTCCGGCGTCGCCGTACTCAACGGCGTCGTCATGGTCAGCTTCATCCGGGGCCTGATCGAGGAGGGCAAGCCGATTCCCGAAGCCATCCGCGAGGGCGCGCTGACCCGTCTGCGGCCGGTGTTGATGACCGCCCTGGTCGCCAGCCTGGGCTTCGTGCCCATGGCGCTCAATGTCGGAACGGGGGCCGAGGTGCAGCGGCCTCTGGCCACTGTGGTCATCGGCGGGATCATCTCATCGACCCTGCTAACCCTGCTCGTGCTCCCGGCCCTCTACAGCCTGGTGCACGGCCGCGACCGGCCCGAGGATCGCCCGCGTCCCGCCTGGCTCGACCACCTGCCGTTCCGCGTCAAAGGCAGGCGGAAGTGACGGGGATCGGCGATCGCCGCGGACCCAGGGCTTCCACGTTCCGTCCCCAAACCTTCGAAAGGTTCTCATGACAGTTGCGTATCGCCGCGACCGCTGGTCGTGGCTTCAATCACCGGCCATGGCGCTGGCCGCCGTCCTGCTGTTCTTCCTCATGGACGGAGCCATGGGTCAGGCGCTGGCCCATGGCGTCGCCGAGGGCGACAAGGGCTATATCCAGGAAACCTCCGGCTTCCTGTTCTGGCCGTTCGTCTACCTGGGGGCCAAGCATATGGTCACCGGCTACGACCACCTGCTGTTCCTGCTCGGCGTCATCTTCTTCCTCTACCGGATGAAGGACATCAGCCTCTATGTGACGCTGTTCGCCATCGGCCACTCCACCACCCTGCTGCTCGGCGTGCTGACCGACATCAGCGTGTCCAGCTATCTGGTCGACGCCATCATCGGCCTGTCGGTGGTCTACAAGGCGCTCGACAATCTCGGAGCCTTCCAGCGGTGGTTCGGCTTCCAGCCCAGCACCAGGGGGGCGACCCTGATTTTCGGCCTGTTCCACGGCTTCGGCCTCGCCACCAAGCTGCAGGACTTCAACCTGTCGCCGGACGGACTGATCGGCAATCTGGTCGCCTTCAACATCGGCGTCGAGGCGGGCCAACTTCTGGCCCTGGGCGCCATCCTCATCGTCATGGGATTCTGGCGCAAGACCGGCAGTTTCTGGCGGCACGCCTATGCCGCCAACGTCGTCCTCATGACTCTCGGCTTCATCCTGACGGGCTATCAGCTCGTCGGCTTCTTCGTCGTCTGACCGGAGACCTCATCATGTACAACGCCAATAAACCCACCGACGCGGACCTGCCCTCGACGCGCAAGCTGCTGAAGTCCACCGGCATCGCCGTGGCGGTCGCCACGGGGTTGCTCGTCACGGTCGTCCTCCCCGCCGAATACGGCGTCGATCCGACCCGGGTCGGTTCACTGTTCGGCTTGACCGAAATGGGCCGGATCAAGGTCTCGCTCGCCGCCGAGGCCCAGGCCGAAGACGTCGCGGAAGCGACGGCCGCCGCCACAGGCGGTTCGTTTCCCGTCGCGACGGCGGCGGCGCCGACGACGGCGGGCGCTGACTTGGCGGCCCCGGCGGCTCTGCGCTCCGACCGGACTGTCCTGACCCTCGCCCCCGACCAGGGCGCCGAGATCAAGCTGGTGATGCAAGCCGGGGCCACGGCGCGCTTCACCTGGACCAGCAGCGGCGGGCGGATCAACTACGACACCCACGCCGACCGGCCCGGAACCGACTATCACGGCTACAACAAGGGCTCGGCCGAGCGGGTCGAGGATGAACTGACCGCCGCCTTCACCGGCAGTCACGGCTGGTTCTGGCGAAATCGCACGGGCCAACCCGTGACGATCACCCTGGTCACCGAGGGCGCGTACAGCGAGATCAAACGGGTCGTCTAGGCAACCGGGTCACCCCTTCGTCGTCGGCCAACGATCATGGCGTTCGTCGATGACGAAGGGATGGGCGTGGTCCGCGTCATCTCCCGCCCGGCCTTCACGCCTGTGAAGGTCGTCGGCCGGCAAATCCACATGGCTGTGGGGAAGGTTCTCGGGATCATGGGCGGGCCAGATCAGCAGGCCCAGGACAGTTCCGGTCGCGCATAGCCCCGCCAGCACCAGGAAGGCCGCGCCCGGATCGACCGCGGCGCTGACCAGACCCGCCACGGGATAGGCGATCAGCCAGCAGGCGTGGGACAGGGCGAACTGGGCCGCGAATAGCGCGGGCCGATCCTCCGCGTTGGATGACCGGCGCAGAGCTCTCCCCGCCGGGGTGATCGTCAGCGAATATCCGAAGCCCATGATCACCCACAGCGCCAACAGCGCGACGTAGCTGACGGCCAACCAGGCTCCCGCCAGCAATACGCCGGTCATCGTCGCCGCGCCGAGGACCATCGCCGCGCGGTCGGTCAGCCGACCGAGCAGGCGCGGCAGAAACACCGCCGCGGTCATGGAGCCGCCGCCGAACGCCGCCAGCGCCCAGGCCGTCGCCTGGCCCGAGAGACCAAAGCGCGACTGAACGAGAACGACGGTATTGACGAACACCATGGCTCCGCCCGCCGCGGTCGCCAGGCTGATGGCCAGCAGGCCCCGCAGGCGCGGCGTCAGGGCGAACAGGCGCATGCCGCCGGTGAGGCGTTGCAGGAAGGGCTTCTGGGCCGCCGTGCCGAGCTTGGGCAGGACAGCGGTGACCACGAACAGAGCGGACGCCACGAAACCCACGGCAGTGCCCGCGAACAGGTTGCTGTAACTCATTACCGCCAGCAGCAGGGCCGCGAGCACGGGACTGGCGACGCTCTCCAGGTCGGCGGCGAGCCGCGAGAGAGACAGGGCCTTGGTGTATTCCCCTTCGTCCGGCAGCAGATCGGGGATCATCGCCTGGAAGGCCGGGGTGAAGGCGGCTGAAGCCACATAGAGCACGGTCATCAGGGCATAGACCTGCCAGGCCTCGCCGACGAACGGCAGGGCGGCGGCCACGCCGGCGCGCACCACGTCCAGTGAAACCAGCAGCACCTTCCTGGGCAGCCGGGCCGAAAGCGCGCTCGCGAACGGCGCCACGCCGATATAGGCGATCATCTTGATCGCCAGGGCCGCGCCGAGGATTTCGCCCGCGTTCGCGCCCGCGAGGTCGTAAGCCAGCAGCCCGAGCGCCACGGTCGCCATCCCGGTCCCCAGCAAGGCCGAGACTTGGGCAATGAAGAGGTGGCGATAGCCGGCGTGGCGAAGTGGAGAGAACATCAGGAACCGTCTGAAACGCGCGGATGAAGCCGCTAGCCATATCCCCTCCAGGGGGATAGCATTGGATCATGGCTCACGTCGCTCATGAATCCCACCCCGAGATCGTCAATCGGCTGAAACGCGCCGAGGGGCATCTGCGCAAGACCATCGGCATGATCGAGGCGGGACGCAGCTGCCTCGACCTGGCCCAGCAACTTCATGCGATCGAAAAGGCGGTGGCGGCGGCCAAGAAGACCCTGATCCACGACCATATCGACCATTGCCTGGCGCATGCTTCGGACGGTGATCCGTCGGAGGCCCGACAAGCGGTCGCCGAGTTCAAGGCGATCACCAAATATCTCTGACAGCGGCCAGGCGGCGCGAATTCGGTCCGTCAGCAGTATCCGAAAAGACGCGGTCGCGCGCTCGTTCGACCGGCCGGCGTGATCATCGAGCTCACGGTCTGGGAAAACCGTGGCGCCGAGACTGGCGAAGTCACGGCATGGCCTGTTCAGGCCGCCACGTTCCGGCGCCGTTGCCGTAGCGCCTATCCGACTCTAGACTCTCGTCTCGCGACCGAGGACGCACTCATGCCGACGAGCCTTCCCCCGATCCAGGTTACGGTCATTCGGTCGGGCGGAGAATGGCGACTGATGCGAGACGGCCAGGACGCGGGCCACTATGACTACAGCGTTGATGCCCTGGACGCCGCCCTGCTTCGGGCGAGCCAACTGCTGGACCAGGGGCGGGAGGTGGAAGTCTTCATCCAGGACTCCGCCGGTCAGCTTCGCCGCGTTGATCCGGTCATGGGCGAAGTCATTCACTGACCGGCCCCGGTCGGCGCCCGCGAAACCGACTCAGGATTCCATCGAAGCCCGATCGCGCGCCCCTCCGCTGACGCGGGTGGCCGACCACGCAGTCTCACCAACCTCCTATCGACCACGACCCGACCTCGTCGTCATCGTCATCGAGTTTCCCCTGCGCCGGCAGAATCGTCGAATGCATGCAGGTCGGCATGACGGCTCGCGGGAACCTAGCCCGCGCGGTCGCGCTAGGTTGCGGTCCGCCAAGCGCATGTGTGTTGGTTGCACGACCCGGAGCATCGCGTGAGTGACATCCCACCGCGGCTACAGGCTCTGGCGTTGGCCTGGCCGCCCCACGTGCTGCGCCAGGAGGATGTAGCGGCCAACGGAGCGGAGATGTTCGCCACCACCCACGGCGGGTTCGAGCGGCTGGCCCCCATCTATCGCAACGCCCTGATCGAGACGCGGCATTCCTGCGTCCCCATCGAATGGTATCTGAAGCCGCACAGCTTTTCCGAACGCAACGACCTGTTCTTGGAGAATGCGGTCACGGTGCTGGCCGAAGCTGCGGGCAAGGCGCTGAATGAGGCGGGACTCGAAGCAGAGGACATCGACGCCATCGTGGTCGTCTGCACGACCGGCATCGCGACACCGGGTCTGGACGCGCGGCTGATGCAGGTGATGCCGTTCCGGCCGGATGTGCGGCGGCTGCCGATCTTCGGCCTGGGCTGCGCCGGGGGCGTGGTCGGGCTGGCGCGGGCCGCCGACATCGCCCGGGCGCACCCGGACGAGCGTGTGTTGCTGCTGGTGGTCGAGCTGTGCGCCCTCACCTTCCGGGCCCAGGACCGGTCCAAGAGCAATCTGGTCGCCACCGCCCTGTTCGGCGACGGCGCGGCGGCGGCGGTGATCTCGTGCCGCGACGATGCCACCGGCCCGGCGTTGGGGGCCAGCCGCGAGCACACCTGGCCCGACAGCCTCGACGTCATGGGCTGGGACGTCGCCGACGACGGCCTGAAGGTCGTGTTCAGCCGCGATATTCCGAGCCTGGTCCAGAACGATTTCCGGCCCGTGGCGCTCGACTTCCTGGCCCGCCAAGGCATGACTCCGGCGGACGTCGGTGGGTTCGTCTGTCATCCCGGCGGGGCCAAGGTGATCGAGGCGCTGGAGGCCTGTTTCGAGCTGTCCGAAGGGTCGCTGACCCACACCCGCGACGTCCTGCGCGACCACGGCAACATGAGCGCGGCGACAGTGCTGTTCGTGCTCAAGGCCATGCTGGACGACGAAGCGAAAGGCCCCCTCCTCCTGACCACCCTGGGGCCCGGCTTCACCGCCGGACTGATGATCGTGCACGCGTGATGTGGCTGGTGCTCGGGCTGGTGGCCGCGCAACGGCTGTGGGAGCTGTGGCTGGCGGATCGCAACACCAGACGGCTACTGGCGGAAGGCGCAGTCGAGGTCGGGTCCGGTCACTATCCGCTGTTCATCGTGCTGCACGCCAGCTGGCTGGCGGCCATCGCCATCCTCACGCCGTGGACGATGGCTCCGAACCTGGGGTGGCTGGCGCTGTACGTCGTCCTGCAGTTTGGACGGCTGTGGGTTATCTCGACGCTGGGGCGGTTCTGGACCACGCGGATCATCACCCTGCCCGGTGCGCCGCTAGAGATGCACGGCCCCTACCGGTTTGTGCGCCACCCCAACTACATCGTCGCATCGCTGGAGATTCTCGTCCTGCCGCTGGTCTTTGGCCAGGTCTGGATCGCTCTGATCTGGAGCGTCGCCAATGCGCTACTCGTCGCCTGGCGGATCCGGGTAGAGGACGGCGCCTTGCAGGATCGCCGCGACTGAGGCTCAAGGCACGCTCTGTCTTCCGATCCAGCCACGCGACGCCCGTGGCCCTCGGTTCAGCCCCCGAGAACACCCAGATGTTCGAGCAGGATCGTCAACCCGAGGGCGATCAGCGCCAGACCTCCGAGGAGTTCGACGATCTTGCCGAAGCGTCGGCCGACCGCCCGGCCAATCAGCATACCGAGCGTGGTCATCAGGAAGGTCGTGACGCCGATCGAACCGGCGATGACCCAGATGTTGGCGCCCATGAAGGCCAGGCCGACGCCGACTGCGGCCGCATCGATACTGGTCCCCACCGCCGTGGCGATCAGGCCCCACGATCCGGACCGACGAGGGGCGCCCTCTCCGGTTTCAGGCCCGGCGCGGACGGCCTCCCGGATCATTTTTCCGCCGACGGCCGCCAGCAGGCTGAAGGCGATCCAGTGATCGATCCTCTCCACGAGGCCTGCGGCGACCAGGCCCAGAGACCAGCCGATCACCGGGGTGATCGCCTCGATGACGCCAAACACGAGCCCGGCCCTGATCGCGCTCAGGGGGCTCGGTCGATGCGAAGCGCCGCGACCGACGGCTGCCGCGAAGGCGTCTGTGGACATGCTGAGAGACAGGACGGCGATGGCGACGGGCGTCATGACGGGCATCCACCGGGCGATGAACAGCGCTTCCACTCCGGCCGGTGCGGCGGTGGAATACGCTGGTCTCGCTAGGCGGCGGTTCCGCTGGTCGGACCACGCGCCGAAGCGCGAGTGTGTTGACCCGACCCCGGCGATCAACACCGGCAGCTACTCCCCAACAGGATGTCGTCCTTTATCGGGTCTCGCATAAGGGGGCAAGATACTATAGGGGAGTATCCATGGCTCACACAGTCACCAACAAGAAGAAGCTCGTGTCGCGGGTCCGGCGCATCGCCGGCCAGCTGGGCGCGATCGAGCGGGCGATCGAGTCCGAAGCAGGCTGTTCGCAAATTTTGCAGCAGGTCGCCGCGGCGCGGGGAGCCATGGGCGGGCTGCTGGAAGAACTGATCGAGGACCACCTGCGCCACCATGTGGCCCGCCCCGATCTGACCGAGGCCGAGCGCCGGAGCGGAGCCGACGAACTCATCGCCATAATCCGTCGCTATTCAAAGTAGCGGGCCCGTGACGATGACGGACGACGATGATCGACCCCGCGGCCGGAAAGTCCGGACCGCACCACCGTTGAAGCCTTGTGCGTCGTCGGCATGACCTCTCCCGCATTCAGCCAGAAAATGGACTCTCCGATGGTCGATCAGTCCGGCCGCAACCTCCCCACCCTCGCCGACCAGGCGGAGGCCCGCACCATCGTTCCTGCCGGCCCGGATTCCGGGGACCATTCCGGGCAGGGCCACGTTCACGCCGGCCATGACCGCGATCACCACGATCACGACCATGACCACGAGGACGATAGTCACGATCACGAGCATCCGTTTGAGTGGACGGAGGCGGTGCGCATCGGTTTCGTGGCGGTGACAGCAGCGCTCGTATGGTTCCGGGTTTGGGAGCCGCTCGAAACGATCAGCCTGATCGGAGTCGTCGGTCTGCTGGTGGGCGGTTGGCCGATCCTGAAGGAAGCCTTCGAGAACGTCCTTCAGCGTCGCATGACCATGGAACTGTCGATGACGATCGCCATCGTGGCCGCGGCGGCGATCGGCGAGTTCTTCACGGCGCTGATCATCACGCTTTTCGTGCTGGTGGCCGAGGTGCTGGAGGGTCTGACGGTCGGCCGCGGCCGCAGGGCCATCCGCGATCTGCTGGAATTCCTGCCCCGCGAGGTCTCGGTTCGCCGGACGGGCGCCATCCGGACCATTTCGGCCGAGGACCTCAACATCGGCGACGCGATCCTCGTCGCGCCAGGCGGACGTATTCCGGTGGATGGCGCGGTCTTGTCAGGCCATTCGTTCGTCGATGAGTCCCGCATCACCGGTGAATCCATGCCGGTAGAGAAGACGGAAGGGACCGCTGTCTTCGCCGGATCCATCAATCAGTCCGGCGCGCTCGAAGTCCAGGCCGAGCGTATCGGCAGGGACACGAGCTACGGCAAGATCATCGAAGCGGTGGAGCGCGCGGAGCGCTCCCGAGCGCCGGTTCAACGGCTTGCGGACCGCATGGCGGGCTACCTCGTCTATTTCGCCCTCGGCTCGGCCGTCCTGACCTATCTGATCACCCAGAACATCTACTCCACGATTTCCGTGGTCATCGTCGCCGGGGCCTGCGGCATCGCCGCCGGCACGCCCCTGGCCATCCTCGGCGGCATCGGTCGCTCCGCCCGGCTCGGCGCGATCATCAAGGGCGGCGTCCATCTGGAGACGCTCGGCAAGGTCGATACCGTGGTGCTCGACAAGACGGGAACGCTGACTTTCGGTCGGCCCGAGGTCCAGGCGGTCGTGACCGTGGCCGGCGCAACGCCGGACGACCTTCTCGACGCGGCGGCTTCCGCCGAGTTGCGATCCGAACACCCCCTGGGCAAGGCGATCGTCGCCTACGCCCTGAACCGGGGGCGAACGGTGACGGAGCCGGAACACTTCGCCTACAGGCCAGGCCGGGGAATCGGCGCCAGGGTGGGCTCCTCCGTCATCCTTGTCGGCAATCAGGCTTGGATGCAGGACAACGCGGTGTCGATCCCCGGCACGCTCAGCGCCGGCGTCGAAGCGGCTTCGGAGGTGTACGTCGCCCGGAACGGATGCCTGCTGGGCGCGATCGCGGTCGCCGACACCGTACGACCGGAGGCCAAGCGCGCCATAGAAGCGCTGCACGGCCTCGGCATCCGCACCCTTCTGCTGACCGGCGACGCCCTTCCCGTCGCCCAGGCCGTAGGAGCCAGCCTCGGCATTCGGGACATTGAAGCGGGCCTGCTCCCGGAAGACAAACTCGCCCGCATCCAGGCGCTCGTGGGGCAGAAGCGGATCGTCGCCATGGTAGGTGACGGCGTGAATGACGCCCCCGCGCTGGCCGCCGCCAGCGTCGGCATCGCCATGGGCTCGGGCACGGATGTCGCCCAGGAAAGCGCCGATGTCGTGCTTCTGGGAAATGATCTCGTGCGTCTCGTCGATACGTTGCGGATCGCGCGGCGAACCCGCCGGATCATCTGGCAGAATTTCGCCGGCACCCTGGCCATCGACGCCCTGGGGATCGGTCTGGCGGCTGCGGGCTTTCTCAATCCGCTGTTCGCCGCCTTCATCCACGTCGCGTCGGAGCTCGCCTTCATTCTCAACTCGGCCCGGCTCCTGCCCGCCGTGGCCAGAACGGATGAGGCGATCCCCGCGCCGACACCGATCGGCGTCCGTCCTGCGGCGGTCATGCCGTGAGTGCCGATTCGCCTTGCATCGACGTCTGTCGCTTCGATGGTCGAACCGGCTGGTGCGTGGGCTGCGGCCGTTCGGTTCCGGAGATCCGGTCCTGGCGCAAAATGCAGCCACGGGCCCGACAGCTGATCCTCAAGGATCTCACGCGACGTCTGCGACGGTTGAAGGATCAGGGAAGATCCCAAGACGATCGACCGTCCGCCGCGCCCGCCGATCTGTTCCAGATCCGGGAGAGATGATTCCCGCATGCCCGGACAGCACACCCGGTTTCCGCCACGGGTCGAGTGCGCCGGACGGTGCGGACGCCTCGCCGGGGGTCGGGCGAGTCGCGATCTCGCCTCCGGTCGCCGGGCTTCAGAGCGACGCGCCCACCGCCGCTCCCACCGCGGAGGTGACCGCCATGGCCAGAGCGCCCCAGATCGCCACCCGCCCGGCCGCGCGCAACCTTCCTGCCCCGCCGGCGGCGGCGCCGATGGCCCCAAGTCCGGCGAGCGAGACGAGCGCCCCGGTAGCCACGGCCGGCGCGACCCAGGTCGGGGGCGCTCCGAGAGCGATGAGGAGGGGCACTGCGGCGCCGACAGAGAAGGTCACGGCCGACGTCAGGGCCGCCTGCACCGGCCGCGCCTTCATTCCGGGAACCAGACCAAGCTCGTCATGGGCATGAGCGGCCAGCGCGTCATGAGCCATCAATTGGCGGGCTACGGCGGCGGCCGTTTCGTCGGTGAGGCCGCGTCGGACGTAGATGGCGGTGAGTTCGGCGACCTCAGCCTCGGGGTCGGCGGCGATCTCGCCCGCTTCGCGCTCCAGATCCGCCGCCTCGGTATCCGCCTGCGAGCTGACCGAGACGTATTCACCCGCCGCCATCGACATCGCGCCCGCGACCAAGCCGGCGACGCCCGTGAGCAAAATGTCGCTGGGCCGCGCCGCCGCCGCGGCCACGCCGACGATGAGGCTGGCGGTTGATACGAGCCCATCGTTGGCCCCGAGGATGGCGGCCCGCAGCCACCCGATCCTTTCTACGAGGTGTCTTTCACTGTGCAACGGCATCCGCGCTCCCGATTTATCCGCGCCTCTTCAAGGCTGAAAGGTAGAGCGGGTCAATCCGGTCAACAACCGATCCTGACGACAGGCAGTATTTCGATAATGCTTCTCATTTTTATAGTAGACTTTGTTTGAGGGTTTGGCAGGTGGGTTGCGTATAGAGAAGTGACGCCGTCACACCGGCACACAAACCTTGGCCTGATCCCAGGAGACCGCTTGATGTCAACCGACCGAAGCCTGATGACGAAGGCCCTTCACGGACTGCTGGCAGTTGCGGTGATCCACCAGCTTGTCATCATCAATTTCATGATCGCGCCCAAGCCCGGACGGCCGGAGAATTTCGCGTTTGAACTCCACGAATGGGTTGGGCTGACCAGCCTCGGCCTACTGCTGGCCTACTGGTTGTGGACCCTGGTCCGTCGGGGCGAGGCCCGCTTCAGTCTTCTGGTTCCGTGGTTCTCTCCGAAGGCGACTTTGGCCGTCTGGCAGGACTTTCGCCTTCACCTGTCCGCTTGGCGGCGTGGACGACTGCCTGACATCGACTCTCATCCCTTCGCGCACGCCGTCCACGGTCTTGGCTTGATCGTCATGAGCGTCATGGCGGTGACGGGAACGATGAGCCTCATCTCCGTCCTTCCCGAATCCGTCCGAACCGCGGGCATGAGCGTCCACGAGGCGTCATCCAAGCTCGTCTGGGCCTATGTGATCGGTCACGCCAGTCTTGCGATCCTGCACGAAATCGCCGGACACCGGCTTTTTCGACAGATGTTCTGGTCACGCTGACGCAGGGCCTTTGCTCGCGGCGTCCAGCCGCTGGAGGATCTCTGTCTGGATTTCGAGATGCTGGATGATCTCCTCCACCTCGAGCTCGGCCTTCTGATTGACGGCGAAATCCTCGTCGGCTCTGGCTTCCGCGTGACGCCCCTGAATATTCTGGCCCACCATGATCAACGGCATCAGGAGGATCTGGATGAGATTGGAGATGAACAGCCAGAGCACGAACCCCATCGGGGGGTCGAACCGGAGATGAACCGGGGCCAGCAAGTTCCAGCCGAGCCAGAGAACCGACCATGTGGCGATCATCAGGAAGAACCCCATGGTTCCGACCCGTGTCGTGATCGTGATGGCGAAGCGGTCGAGCGGAGACAGCCGCTCTCTGGCCTGTTCGTTGATGTTCCGAAGGGTCGGCCGCCGCTGTCTGAGCGCGTTCAGGCCGAGCAAATGGGTCGGACGATGCATGATTGTTCCTCGGCCTGTATTCCACACTCCGACGCGTCGCGACGACCAGGGACCCTCACGTTGAACCTGGATCAAGGGTGTTTCCAACTTGTAACGCGCGCGAGAGCTTTGGCGAAGGTTGGCCGGTCTAGGGTCCGATCACGCCCGATCCCGGGCGAATGGAGATGTCACATGACCCGCAAGAAACTCTTTTTCAGTTTGTCGGCGGCGGCGCTGATCTCGGCCGCGGCCATCGCCGGAGTGGCGGTCGCCGCCAGTCCGGGGTCCGCCGGGGAGGACGAGCGCGATGAGATCGCCGCCGTCAACGGCGCGCGCGTCTCGCTGGCCCAGGCCGTAGCCATCGCGGAACGCCAGGGATCGGGCAAGGCCATGGAAGCCTCGTTCGACGACGAAAACGGCCGTAGCTGGGAAGTCGAGATCGCAAGCGGCGACCGCGTCGCCACCTATGCCGTGGATGCCGTCAGCGGGGCGGTGAGCGCGGTCGCCGAAGAAGCCGACGAAGCCAACGAAGGTCCCGAAGACAACGATTGACCAGGACGCCGTCCCCTCATCGGGGGCGGCGGTTCCTCACCGAGTGGCCCAAATGAAACTCCTCCTCCTCGAAGATGACGCCGAGGCCGCCGAGTTCGTGCAACGCGGGCTCGTGGAGGCTGGCCACACGGTCGATCTCGCCACGACCGCCGACGACGGACTGCATCTGGCGCTCGAGGGCGCCCATGACGTTCTGATCATCGATCGTATGGTGCCGGGCGGCGACGGGCTCGCCGTCGTCCGCGCGGTCCGCGAGGCCGGCAAGGCCACGCCGGTTATCTTTTTGACCGCCGTCGGCGGTGTCCGGGATCGGGTCGAAGGCTTCGAATCCGGCGGCGACGACTATCTGGTCAAGCCCTACGCCTTCAGCGAACTGCTGGCGCGGGTGCAGGCCCTCGGGCGCCGATCGCCCACCATCGACCTGAGAACAACGCTCGAGGTCGGCGATCTGTCGCTCGACCTCGCCGGGCGAACCGCCCGGCGGGAAACGACGCGGCTGGATCTGACGCCCCAGGAGTTCAAACTGCTGGAATATCTGGTCCGGCACAGCGGACAGGTCGTCACCCGCGCCATGCTGCTGGACAAGATCTGGGGTTTTCATTTCGATCCCAGGACCAATCTCGTCGACGCGCACATGAGCCGGCTGAGGGCCAAGGTCGATCGCCCTTTCGGCCGGGAGCTGATCCATACAGTCCGTGGAGCCGGGTACATGATCGATGACCGGGCCTAGATTTCTCGCCTCTTCCGCGCTGCGGCTCGCGGCCGCGTTCGCCCTGATCTTCGCCTTGGGCGGAGCCTTGATGTTCGGGGCGTTCCAATGGGGCGTGACCGGGTACGCCAACAACTCGCTCGAGGACGACCTTGGAGTCGAGACCCGGGTTCTGCTGGCCGACGGGGCAGCCTCCGACCTCGTCGGGCTTCAGCGCCGGGTCTCCGCCCGGGCGCGGATCGCCAGCCCCTTCGCCTATGCGCTGTTTGACGGCGCCGGCCGTCGGCTGGGAGGCCAACTACCGATACCGGTCCCGGTTGCCGCTGGCTTGAGCGAGGTTTCCGTGCCGGCGCCGTCCGACGACGGCGCGATCCACGACGAACCGGTCCTCCTGCGCACCCTCGCGACATCCTTGCCGGATGGCACGCTCGTAGTCGGCAAGTCGACCCATGCGGTGCACGAGCTGCAGGAATGGATGGCGGAGATCGCGTTATGGGGAGCCGCTGGAATGGCGGTGCTCGCCGCCGTCGGCGGTCTGGCGGCCGGCCTGATCCTGGCTCGGCGGCTCGACAAGGTGAACGCCGCAACCGCGCGGATCATGCAAGGTCATCTCGGCGATCGTCTGCCGCCCATCGGTCTGGGCTCAGAATTCGCGACGCTGCGGGATAACCTCAACCGCATGCTGGAACGGCTTGAAGCCTCCATGGACGCGATGCGGCACGTCTCGTCCGACATCGCCCACGACCTGCGCACGCCGCTGAACCGCATGCGCCAACGCCTGGAGCACGCGCGCGAACACACTGGGACGACCAAGGGGCTGCAAGGGGCGATCGATCAGGCCCTGACGGACCTGGACGGCGCGCTGGACATTTTCGCGGCCCTGCTCCGGATCGCACAGATCGAGGCGGGAACGGGCCGGGAGACCTTCGCTCCGGTGTCCGCCTCGGGGCTCGTGCGGCGGGTGTTCGAGGCTTACCAGCCGGTCGCCGACCAGGCCGGCCACACCATGGCGCTCCTGGCCGACAGCGACAGGATGATCCTGGGCGACGAGGATTTGCTGATCCAGATGCTGTCTAATCTCGTTGAGAACGCCATCGTTCACGCCGAAGGTCCGATCCACATCATCATCGACGTCTACGACGAGGGAACGAGGACCGTCCTCTGTGTCAGGGATACCGGATCGGGAATTCCGGACGAGGCGCTGCCGAAGGTGACCCGGCGCTTCTTCCGCCTCGATAGTAGCCGTCACTCGCCCGGTTCGGGTCTGGGACTCGCCCTCGTCGCGGCGATCGCTGCGCTTCACGACGCCGACCTCGTGCTGGGGTCCAACCGTCCGGGACTGACCGCGCGGATCGCCTTTGGCCGAGACGTCGTGGACAGGGCCTCGCCCGAATGACAGGTTGCACCCTTATGAGCCCATGGGTTTCCAGGGCCGGCGCTCTGGGACCCCGTCAATCGCCGACCCGCCTTGGCGAGACCCGCGTTCCGACCGCAAGTCCGCCCCCGCCGCCTCACGGATTCCCCCGCCGGCCTTGGCCGGCATACTAGCCCAGGAGCACAAGAGCCATGATCCGCATCACCCAATCCCTCACAGGCGCCGCCGCGATCGCGGTCCTCGCCGGCACCCTGGCCGCATGCAATCCGCAGGCTGACAAGACGAACTCGCCGGCCACGGCGACCGCGGCCTCGCCCGCTGTCTCGGATCGCAACGTTTGGCTTCTGGCCGCGGCCGAAGGGTACGAGACGCTGACGGAAACCGCTTTCGACAAGACGTTGCCCGAGCTCGCCGCCTCGCTGACCGCCGCTCGACAGAAGTCTTCGGAGGCTCGGGCCTTGCTCGCGCCTGACCAGGCCGCGCGCCTCGACACGCTGGCCGCGGAGATCGACGCCGCCTTGCGGGATCAGAACCGTTCGGCGCTCGCGATCGCGGCGGTCGAAACCTACAGGGTTCTGGTGAGCGCCCAGGACGCCTCGGCCCAGGTTCCCGTCGAGGTCAGCCTGCTGGACTATGCGGGTTTCAGATATGACGCCAACGCCAAATCGCGGCCGATCAATTGGGATCAGATGACCGCCGACGTGGCCTACGCCCGCGAAACCTGGGCACGGATCTCTCCGCGCGTCACCGCCAAGGGCCTGAGCGGCGCGTTCGACAGCGCCCTGTCGGGAATGGAAACCGCCGTCGCGCAGAAGAACGCGGTCGCCGCGGGGATCGCGGTGTCGAACGAACTGGCGTTGGTCGATGCGCTTGAAGAGCATTTCAAGCCGGCGAACTAGCGCCGTCCCTTCGTCTCGCTGGTCGGGACGGGCAAAATCGGTCGCTGGAGGCCTTGCGTGAGTGTGTTGACCCCTTCGCCCGAAAGAGGGACGGACGGCCGGATTCCGGACGCCCGGCGGCGGCGGACGCCGGGTCTGGCGGCCGTGAGTCTGGCGTTCGTCGTCCTGGGCGGTTGCGTCTCCTATCGGTCGGCGGAACTGCCAGACCGCCCGCGTCCCGATCCCTCGACGACCGAACTGGCCCTGGCGGCCGCCCGGCTGGACCATCCCCGGCTCGGGCCCGTGGACATTGACCTGTCGGGACCGCTTTCAGCACGACAGCTCGGTGTTATCGCCGTCATCGCCAATCCCGACCTGAGAGCCCAACGGGCCCGGCTCGGCGTCGCGGAGGCGCAGGTGTTCGAGGCCGGATTGCTGCCGGACCCCCAGTTTTCCTTCAGCCTGGACCGTCCCGTTTCGGCCCCCGGCCTCGTGGACGCCATCGCCGGCGGCCTCGGGTTCGATACCTCCAGCCTGTACACCCGCCCGCTCCGGCAGCGGACGGCCAGGGCGAGCCGGGATCAGGTGCGGCTCGACGTGGCCTGGCTGGAATGGCAGGCGGCGGGCCAGGCGCGGCTTCTGGCAGCCCGCATCGGCGGATTGGAAACCGTGCGGGGGCTGGCGTCCGAAGCCGCTCGCGCCGCCGACGACGCCCTGGATAGAACCCTTCGGGCGGTGGCGCGCGGCGATCTGTCGGCGAACGATCTGGAAGCCCGGCGCATCGCGGCGGCCGACGCCGGCGACCGGGCCCGGAGCGCCGAGCGCGATCTGCAGGCGGCGCGGTTCGCGCTGAACGCCGCGCTCGGTCTGTCGCCCGACGCCGTCGTTGCCCTGATCGACCCGCCGCTGTCCCATTTCCCGGCGCCGGACCCGGTGGATCTGGTCGAACGGGCCTATCGCCAGCGGCTCGACCTGGCCGCCCTGAGCGCCGGCTATGACGTCCAGGACGCCAATCTGCGCCTCGCCTTGCTTCAGCAATATCCTCGCCTGAACCTGTCGCTGAACGCGGCGCGGGACACAGGCGCGGTGAGGACGAACGGCGTGGCGATCGGCTTCGACCTGCCGCTGTGGAACCGGAACCGTGGCGCGATCGCGGTGCAGGACGCCACGCGCGAGCAACTCCGCGCGGAATACGAAGCACGCCTGTTCTCGACGCGATCTGAGATCACCACCCTGATCGTCGCCTACCGGATCGGCCTCCGGCAGCGCGACGCGCTGGAGGCCCAGGTCGCGCCGTTGAAGCAAACCGTCGAAGCCTTCGAACGGGCTGGCGCGCGCGGCGACATCGCCCGCGTCACGGCCGAGACGGCGCGTCAGGCCCTCACTGACAAGGAGATCGCACTCGCGGTCCTGGATCAGGCCCTGTCGGAACAATGGGTGGCGCTGGAACTGGCGTCGGGCGCCTTGATCGGAGATGCCGAATGATGCGGATCGTGGCAGGCGCGGCGGCGCTGGCGCTGGCGCTGGCGGGTTGCTCGAAGCCGGCGGAGAAGGCCGCCCCGCCGGTGGCGACCGTGCGCACAGCCGCGGTCTCCACCGGGATGCTCGACGAGACCGTCACCGCCTATGGCCAGGTGGAGTTCAATCCCGCCGCCGTCAGGACCCTGACGGCGACCTTCGAGGCCCAGGTGGCCCAGATCCATGTCACCGTCGGCGAGGCCGTGCGGGCCGGTCAGCCGATCGTGACCCTCATGGCCAGCCCAACGACCCGACTCGATCTGGATCGACTCGCCCGTGAGGCCAGCGTGACGACCGCTGAACACGCGCGGCTTCAGCGGCTTCGCGCCGACGGGCTCGCCGCGGACGCCGAAGTCACCGTGGCCGCCGCCGCCGCGGCCACCGCCCGGGAAGCCAGCGCCAACCTGCGCCGCCTGACCGGCGGGGGCCGGATCACGCTCCGCG
This sequence comes from Brevundimonas sp. BR2-1, assembly GCF_037626195.1. Lineage (NCBI taxonomy): Bacteria > Pseudomonadati > Pseudomonadota > Alphaproteobacteria > Caulobacterales > Caulobacteraceae > Brevundimonas > Brevundimonas sp. BR2-1. The sequence continues at coordinate 308,949 of NZ_JARKMV010000001.1, forward strand.
CGCCGGTCAGCGGCGTCATCGACAGCCTGCCCACGAGCCCCGGCGCGCTCGTCGGCGCCGGCGGGGCGGTGGCCGGTCTCGGTTCGACCAGCCTGCTGAACGCGCGCCTCGGCGTCGAGGTCGAAGACGCGCAGCGTGTCCGTCCCGGCGCGGCGATCCGCCTGACCGGTCTGCACGACAACGGGGCCGCGGTTGAGGCCCGCGTGGCTTCGGTCGATCGCCGGGTGGAACCCGCCACACGACTGGCCGCCGTCATCGTCTCCCTGCCCCCCGGGGGCTCGTTCCTGCCGGGCGAAGCGCTCAAGGGACAGATCGTCCTCGGCACGCTGCCGAACGCCACCGTCGCGCCGCGGGCGGCGGTCCTCTATGACGGGGACCAACCCTATGTGTTTGTGATCACCCGGAACGTGGCCTCCCGGCGACCCGTCACGGTCGGGCTGGAACAGGCCGATGTGGTGCAGTTGACCAGCGGCGTCCGACCGGGAGAGCGGGTGGTCGTCGACGGCGGTCCCGCCCTGTCCGACGGCATGACGACGCGTGAAGCCCCGCCCTCCGCCTCAACACCGGCGGCCAGGTGATGGGTCGCTGGCTGAGCGGCCAGGTCCGCTTCATCGTTCTCGCCTTTGCATTGCTGGCGCTGTCGGGGTCCGCCTCCGCCCTGCGGCTGCCCGTGAGCCTGTTCCCGCACATCGACTTCCCGCGCGTCGTGGTCGCGCTGGACGCCGGAGATCGTCCCGTCGATCAGATGGTCAACCAGGTGACCCGCCCCGTCGAACAGGCGCTTCGCGCCGTTCCGGGCGTGGTCGGCGTCCGCTCGACCAGCAGTCGCGGATCAGCGGAGCTGTCGGTCAATTTCGCCTGGGGCGCCGACATGGTGGCCGCCACCCTCCAGGCCGAATCCGCGGTGAACGCCGTGGTTCCGGATCTGCCTGCCGGCACACGGTTCGAAGTCCGGCGCATGGATCCGACCGTCTTTCCAGTGCTGGGCCTGGCCTTGGTGTCGTCCAGCCGCGACCCTATCGCCCTGCGCGACTTCGGTCGCCTCCAGCTCGCGCCCCTGCTCTCCTCGGTGCCCGGCGTGGCCAGCGTCAACGTCCTCGGCGGTCAGGAGAAGGAGTATCAGGTTCTGGCCGACCCGGCCCGGCTCCAGGCGCTCGGCCTGTCGATCGAAGACCTCGCGCGCACCCTGTCGTCCAACAATGTGGTCGTCTCCACGGGCCGGCTGGAAGACCGCTATCGCCTCTATCTGGTTCTGGCCGACAACCGCCTGACCGGCATCGACGACATCCGCCGCACCGTGGTTCAGACCGGGACGCGCGGCGTCGTGGAACTGGACGACATCGCCCAGGTCGTCACCCGTCAGACGCCGCAATGGACCCGGGTGACCTCGCAAGGCCGCGACGCGGTCCTTCTGAACATCCGCCAGACCCCCGACGCCAACAGCGTCGCCCTGGTCAAGGAAGTGCGCAAACGGATCGCCGAGTTCGCGTCCCAGACCCCGCCGGACGTGAAGATCGTCACCTACTACGATCAATCCCAATTGGTGACCGCGGCCGCCAGCAGCGTACGGGATTCCATTCTCCTGGGCGCCCTGCTGGCCGGGATCGTGCTGTTCGTCTTCCTGCGCAGCCTGCGCTTCATGCTGATCGTCGCCCTGCTGCTGCCCGTCACCTTGGCGGCCACGACCATCGTGCTTGGCCTGATGGGGATGAGCTTCAACATGATGACGCTGGGCGGCATGGCGGCGGCCGTCGGCCTGGTGGTCGACGACGCGGTCGTCATGCTCGAGCACCTGATGCGAAGGCTACAGGAACGGCATCGCGATCCATCGGCGGGCGGCGGCGTTCTGGAGGCCGCGACCGAAATGATCCGCCCCCTGATCGGTTCGACGCTTGCGACGGTGCTCGTCTTCGCCCCGCTGGCCTTCCTCGGCGGCGTCACCGGCGGCTTCTTCAAGGCCCTGGCCATCACCATGTCGGCCGCCCTGGTTATTTCTCTTCTTTTCGCCCTGTTTGTCGCGCCGCTCCTGGCCGACCGTTGGGTGCGGGACCGGGACGTGCAACAGGCCGAAAAGAGCGGCGCGATCCTGGATCGGTTCGGGGGGCGCTACGAGACGCTGATGCGCCACCTGCTCAAGGCGCCGGGTCGGATCGCCTTGATCGTCGGGTTGGTCATGCTTCTGGTCGGCGGATTCGCCTATACTCGTGTCGGCTCGGGCTTCATGCCCAAGATGGATGAGGGTGGCTTCATCCTCGACTACTACGCGGCGCCCGGAACGTCCCTGGCCGAGACCGACCGGCTGCTGAGACAGGTCGAGGTCATTCTCCAGAACACGCCCGACGTCGAAAGCTATTCGCGCCGAACGGGCCTGCAACTCGGCGGCGGTCTGTCCGAGGCCAATGAGGGTGACTTCTTCGTGCGCCTCAAGGCCAAGGGGCGGCGGCCGATCGAAGCGGTCACAGCGGAGGTCCGGAGCCGCGTCGAAGCGACCGTGCCGGGTCTGACGATCTCAACGGCGCAGCTGATGGAGGACCTGATCGGCGACCTGACCGCCGTGCCGCAACCGATCGAGGTCAAGCTGCTGGGCGCGGACGAAGCGGCCTTGAAGGCCGCCTCGCCTCAAGTCGTCGAGGCCATCGGCAAGATTCGCGGCGTGATCGAGGTGGACGGGGGACTGCGCATCGCCGGAGACGCCATCGTCATCACCGTCAACCGGCCGGCCGCCGCGCTCGAAGGGCTCGATCCGGAGGCCATCACCCGTCAACTGGACATGTTGACCGGCGGCTCGGTCATCGGCCAGATCCAGGAAGGCGACAAGCTGGTCGGAGTCCGGGTGTGGACCGAAGGCTCGCTGCGCGACCGGGTCCGCACCCTTGAAGATCTGCCGCTGCGGGCGCCCGACGGTCACGCCCTGCCACTCAAGCGGATAGCGACCTTGTCGATCGCCCCTGGACAGCCGCAGATCACCCGAGAGAATCTGCAGCCTCTGGTCGCGGTAACCGCCCGTCTCGAGGGTCGCGATCTGGGGTCGGCCATGCGGGAGGTGTCGCAGACGGTGTCGCGCCTCAACCTGCCGGCCGGGGTCCGGGTCGAATACGGCGGCCTCTACGCCGAACAGCAAAAGTCGTTCCGGGATCTGGCGGTGGTGTTTGTCTCGGCCCTGCTGCTGGTCGGCCTGCTGTTCCTTTATCTGTTCCGGAACTGGGCCGCGGTCGGCAGCATCGTCGCCACCCTGATCCTGGCCGCGTCGAGCGTCTTCCTGGGCCTTTGGATAACCGGCACCGAGTTGAACATCTCGGCCATGATGGGACTGACCATGGTGATCGGCATCGTCGCCGAGCTGGGCGTCTTCTATCTGGCGGAACTGCCGACAGGCGAACGGCCGGATCCTGACACGCTGATTGCCGCGGGCCGGGCCCGGCTGCGGCCCATCCTGATGTCAGCTCTTATCGCGGTTCTGGCCCTGGCGCCCCTGGCCCTGGGTCTCGGAGAGGGCTCGGCGATGCAGAAGCCCCTGGCCATAGCGATCATCACCGGTCTGCTCGCGGGGGTCCCCCTGATCCTGATCTTCACCCCCACCCTCCTGGCGCGATTGTCGACGCCTCTTCGCGGGCGCGCTCAATGATCCCGCTCTACGAGGCCCCGCCGCCGCAGCCGGCAGCTGTCGCTCGCGGTCGGCGGGTCCTCCCCCTCCTGGCTTGTGCGTCCATGGTCGCCGGGGTCATCCTGGCGATCTTGTTGGGCTATGTCGTCTGGGCGGCGGCGACGGGCAATTTCCATTCGGTCGTCGCGGGAGAAGTCTACAGATCAGCGCAACCCTCCGGCGACACGCTTTCGCGGTATCAGAGAGACCACGGGATCCGCACCGTCATCAATCTGCGCGGCGAGAACGCTTCGGAAGCCTGGTATCAGGACGAGACTGCGACGGCCCGGCGGCTGGGAATCAGTCACATCGACTTCCGCATTTCGGCCAAGCGCGGGATCACCAAAAAAGAGGCTTGGCGGTTGATCGAGGTCATGCGGCGCGCACCCAAGCCGCTCCTGATCCACTGCGAGTCGGGGGCGGATCGGACTGGCCTTGCCTCGGCGCTCTATGTCGCTGCGGTCTCGCGGCTTGGGGAGCGTGCGGCCGAGGCCCAGCTGTCCCTCCGCTATGGCCACATCGCCGCGCCGTTTGGCAAGGGCTGGGGCATGACCGTCACCTTCGAGGATATGGAGCCGTCGCTCGGCTTCATCGACAGTTGAAGCCGGGAGCCGCGCCATGACATTCCGATGGACGCTGCCCGCTCGCGTGACGCGGTTTCGAGACCGCCTGACCGGCCGGATCATCGCTGGCTTCCTTGCGACGGCGTTCAGTCTCTGGGCGTTTCTCACCCTCGCGGGTGAAATGGCCGAAGGAGAGACCCGATCGCTCGACGAGCGCCTCCTTCTGATGCTTCGCGTGGCGAGCGATCCAGGCAATCCGATCGGCCCGCGCTGGTTGGAAGAGACGATGCGCGACGTCACCGCGCTCGGCGGATTCACCGTGCTCACGCTGATCACGGTGACGGCCGTCGTCGCGCTGGCTCGGGCCGGTCGCGCCCGTCAGGCCGGGGTGGTCGCCATGGTGGTGATCGGAGCGGAGCTGTCGAGTGACCTCCTGAAGCTCGCCTATGCCCGCCCCCGACCGGACCTGGTGCCCCATGGCAGCTACGTCTATTCGAACAGCTTCCCGAGCGGACATTCGACCATTTCGGTGGCCACCTATCTCGTGCTCGCGATCGTTCTGGCCGGTCTCGTTCAACGTCGGCGCTCCCGAGCGATGATTCACGCCGTCGCGACCCTCCTCATTCTGTCGATCGGCTTCAGCCGCGTGTATCTCGGCGTTCATTGGCCGACCGACGTCCTGGCGGGCTGGGCGCTGGGAGCCACCTGGGCGGTTGTCGGCTGGTTCCTGTTGTCGCGCGAGCCGGCCGGCGCGGCGGCTCCGACTTGAAGCAGTTGGCACGACGCCAGCCACAAGCCATAGCTAGGTTTAACCCAAGTGAGCTTTAGCGCATGACCACTCCGATTTCGACGCAGGGCCTTCAGAGGACCCAACGCCTCCGCAAGGGCGTGCTGCTGATCGGCATCCTTGCCGTTCTGGCCCTGGCGGCGGTCTCCCGTTCGTTCGGAGACGAGAGTCTCTTTCACGAACTGCTGGAAGTCGCGGGTCTGGCGTTGATCGCTGTCTGCATCATCGGCCGGGCCTGGTGTTCGCTCTATATCGGCGGCCGCAAGACGGCGGAGATCGTCCAGCGCGGACCCTATTCGATTTCGCGCAATCCGCTCTATGTCTTCAGTTTCATGGGCGCGTTCGGGATGGGCGCTTTGACCGGCAGCCTCACTATCGCGATGCTGTTCCTGCTGATCGCGGTGGTGGTCTTCACCGCCACGGTGAAGCGGGAAGAAGCGTGGCTGAGCGAAGCCTTCGGCCCGGACTATGCGGCCTATATGGCGCGCACCCCGCGCTTCTGGCCGGATCCGTCGAAATGGCGCGATCAGGATACGCTTGAGGTCCGCCCGATCTTCTTCCTCCGCACGCTGCGGGACGGGGCCGTTATGGCCTTGGCCTATCCGCTGTTCGAGTCTCTGGAATACGTCCAGGATATCGGCTGGGTCCGTGTCATCCTGGCGCTTCCGTAACGGCTGTAGAACTGGTTGAGGCAGACGCAGAGCGCTTCACCTCCCGTCGAGCGGAACGGCGGTCGTCGCTTGGGGATTGCGATCCTGACGACACCCGGACTAGCTGCTCAAGGGAGCCTTCAGAACCATTGAGCTCCTGTAGATCACTCGTCCGAACCGTATGTTCCGGGCTATGAGCACGTATGACCGCGCCCCTTAAGACCGGCCTGAGAGCGGTGCCCAAAAGCGTCTGGGCGATCGGGTTCGTCTCCATGTTCATGGATGTCTCGTCGGAGATGATTCACAGTCTGCTGCCCGTCTTTCTGGTGACGGGCCTGGGCGCGAGCGTCGCGTTGGTGGGACTGCTCGAAGGCATCGCCGAAGCCACGGCGTCGATCACCAGGGTCTTCTCGGGCTGGCTCAGCGACCGCCTTGGCCACCGCAAGTGGCTGGCCGTGGCAGGCTATGGCCTGGGCGCATTGACCAAGCCGATCTTTCCGCTCGCGGTGACGCCGTTCGAAGTGTTCGGCGCGCGGTTCGCCGATCGGATCGGCAAGGGCATTCGTGGCGCGCCGCGCGACGCCTTGGTAGCCGACATCGCGCCGCCCGAGATCCGCGGCGCGGCCTTCGGTCTGCGTCAGTCGCTCGACACCATCGGCGCATTCGCCGGACCGCTCGTCGCGATGGCTCTCATGTTCGTGCTCGCGGGCAATATCCGCGCGGTGTTCGCCTGGGCGGTGGTTCCAGCCGCGCTTGCCGTCGCGGTGCTCATCTTCGCGGTCAAGGAGCCCCGTTCCGTCGATGGCGTCCGTCATCCGCGACCGCCGATCCGATGGATCGATGTGCTGGCGATGGGCGGAGCGTTCTGGTCTGTCGTCGCTCTGGGCGTGGTGTTCACCATGGCGAGGTTCAGCGAAGCCTTCCTGGTGTTGAGGGCGCAGGATGTCGGCCTCGCCATCGCTCTCGTGCCCATAGTGATGGTGGTGATGAACGTTGTGTATTCGGTCGTGGCCGCGCCGGCCGGGAGTCTGTCGGATAGGATCGATCGACGCTGGCTGCTCATCATCGGCCTCGCGGTCCTGATCGCCGCCGACCTGGTCCTCGCCTTTGTGGCGACTATTCAGGGCGTTCTGATCGGGGTCGCCCTGTGGGGCCTGCACATGGGCCTGACCCAGGGATTGTTGGCGGCTTTGGTCGTGGATACGGCCCCGGCCCATATGCGCGGCACGGCATTTGGCCTGTTCAACCTCGCCAGCGGCGTGACCTTGCTGGCGGCCAGCGTCGTCGCCGGCCTGCTGTGGTCCCGGATGGGACCGCAGGCGACCTTCATCGCCGGCGCCGTGTTCGCCCTGCTGGCGACGGCGGGGCTCGTGTTCATGGCATCACGTCATCCAGGCGGAGGGCGGAATATCCCCTGAGCGGCGCTCGCCGTTAGTCGCCGGCGTTCGGCTTTACCGGGATCTTCAGGAAGCTGACGCCGTTGGCTTTGGCGGGCGGGAATTCGCAGGCGCGGATGTTGACCTGGATCGACGATATAGGCATCGCCCGGAGCTGAAAGATCACGTCCCATTCCGTCCGTATCCTGACGAACGGGTCCTCGGTGACGTCGAAGAGCGACGCGGCTCTCATACCTTCCGGGTGTGGTTCGCGAGCCGTTGGCGCGGGACAGGTTTTCATGCCGTCGCCTCCAGATACGCCGCAAACGGCGCCATATTGAACGGTGTTGCGACCCTGCCCCCTTGCCGGCGCGTTCTGGACTAACCGCGCCGAGCAACAGCGCTCGAGGCGTCGGCTCCGCCCCGCAGCAACGAGAACGCCTCGCTGATCGCCGCGCTCAGGCGATCGACCGTGATCGGCTTTCCGACGTGGCCATCAGCGCCCGCCGCCAGCGCGGCGGCGACATGTTCCGGCAGGGTGTTCGCGGTGAGCATGAGCAGGGGGACCGGTGGCCGTTGATGGTTTCGCTCCCAGGTCCTGATCTCCCGGACCGCGGACAATCCGTCGAGGATCGGCATCTGCATATCCATCAGCACCAGATCGAAATCTTCGCTCCGAAACGCCTCGACGGCCTCAAGGCCGTTTTCCACACATCGCGTATCGGCGCCGAAACCCTTGAGCATGAGGTCGACGACGATCCGGTTTGTCGGATGATCGTCCGCCACGAGCACCCGAAGGGCTTGCCCAGGCATGGTGAGAAGCGACTCATCGGCCGGCAGGGGAACGGCGTCGCACAAATCGAGCGGAAGATTCACCCAGAAGGTGGAGCCTCGGCCGGGCGTACTTTTACAGTTCAGTTCCCCGCCCATCAGGACCACGAGCTGCTGGCAGATCGACAACCCCAGGCCCGAGCCTCCGTATTGACGCGTGATCGCCCCATCCGCCTGTTCAAAGCGGCGAAAAAGGCGGTCCTTCTGCGACGGGTCGAAGCCGACGCCGGTATCCTGAACTTCCACGCGCAGTCCCCCATCACCCCCGGCGATAACGCGGACATCAACCGAACCCGTACGGGTGAATTTGACCGCGTTGGAGACCAGATTGGCCAGGATTTGCTTGGTCCTGGTCGGATCGCCGCGGACCATGCGGTCCATCTCGGGATCGACCGAGAGCGTCAGACGCAGGCCCTTCTCGTCGGCCATCAATCGCGCGAGACCCGCCACACCCCGGACCAGATCGCCGAGGTGGAATGTCACCTGCTCCAGGACCACGGCGCCGGACTCGATCTTGGCGAGGTCGAGAATGTCGGAGAGCAGCCGTTCCAGCGTTTCCCCTGACGAGCGGATGAGGTCCGCCAGACTCCGGTCTTCGGGCCGCAGGTCTCGTCTGCACAGCAGGTCGGCCACGGCGATGACGCCGTTCAGGGGCGTGCGGATCTCGTGGCTCATGTTGGCGAGAAATTCGCTCTTGGCCTCACTCGCGGCTTCGGCCGCGCTTTTGGCAAGGGCCAGGGCCTCGGCGGACTGGCGTGAGGCTTCCTCGCGCGCCCGCAGTTCCGTGATGTCGATCGCGACGCTGACCAGTCCACCGTCGGACAAGCGCCGGTCCTCGAAGCGATACCAACGACCGCAGGAGAGTTGCTGCTCACGTGGCTCCGCCGCCTCGCGCCGGGCCGCCAGCCGATCCGCGATCCAGGTCTCCTCGCGGCCCTCCGCCTCCGGATGTCGGCCGTCCGCCAGGTCCGCGCGCAAAAGGTCGGTGAAGCTCATGCCCTGACGCAGATTGGTGTGGCCGTCATCCGCACCGCCCGCGACGACATAGGGCTGGTTCCAGATCACAAGGCGGTCGTCTGCGTCGTAGAATGCGAGCCCTGCGGGCAGCACCTCCAGAGCCCCTCGCAAATATGCAAGATAGGAGGCCTCGGCTGCGGCGGCCTCCCGCGCCCGCGCAAACGCTCTTTTCAGCCTCTGTTCGCGATGATGCTCCTTGGAGATATCTCGCGACGTCGCCAGGAGCCGGACCACGGCTCCCGCCTCGTCGCGCACCGGGGAGACGACCGTAAGCCACCAGCGTGGGCGGCCTTTCGCGGTCGGACAGAAGGCGCTGAACCGTCCGACGCGACCGTGGTGCGCCTCCTCCAGCGCCTCCAGGAGCAACGGCCGGCTCTCGACCGGCCAGAGATCGGACCAGAGACGCCCCCTGTTGCGATCAAAGGCAGCGATCTCCAGAAGCTCAAGGCCTCTGGCGTTCATATACTCTACCGTACCGTCCAGAGCCAGAATCCGCATGACATCCTGGCTGGCCTCAGCAACCGCCGCGAAATAGCTCTCACCGAGACCTGGCAACACCTGCGATACTCCTCGCCCACACGCCGATGCTAGGCGGGAAACGCAAAGAAGGCCTGAATGCGGTGCCCCAAACCCGAGACCTCTGTCTGGCGCCGTCAAGCCGCGTCCTCACGGAGGAGGGTTGCGAGCGGGGCCGCCACCTGCCGTTTGATCCCGCCGGTCGCTGCACGCTTCCAAGGCAAAGCTTGGCGATGCTGTGCGGCGCCTGACACAGGACCCTTGAAGGAGTTCCTCATTCGCCTTCAGGTAAAGCGAGGCTTCCAGGTTGGTTGTTCGACTTTTCAAAGGCTCCGGCCGCGAAGCGGGCGCTGACGAACCCAGTCTGCAGGCTCGCCCGTGCGGCTGGGTGGCCGCCCTGTTTGTCCGCAGCCTGCGGGGAGGATCGGCTAACCCATCAGCCGGCGATGGGCCAGGGACGTCAGTTCGGCCAAACCTGGCGCATCTGACTGCCGCCGTCCGGCGACATCACGCCGCTCGGACGCCCCTTGGCCCTCGCCCCCTTGGCCATCCGGATCGCCGCCTCTTCGGCGTCGATCTTGTAGTCCAACCTGCCCCGCACGATCCCGTCCGACATCACCGTCCAGCGGTCGCCGTTTCTCAACACAAACAGTTCGACAGCGTCGCTGACCATCGCATCCTCCGTGTCTTCCGCTGGTGCGGTCGCCGCAGCCCATCCACGTATAGGCCATCGCTTCGCTCAATCCATCCTGCAGGCCTGCGGCCCGGTCGTTGCTCATCACAACAGCCAACGGCCGCGCCGCCGGCCAGGCGCCGCCGAAGGGCGATCTGTTCGCCGCAGGTCAGTCCGCGCTCCCATTCGGAAACCGGCAGCGCGGGAAGACCGTCAGCGTGTCCGGCGCTGGCGGCCGACATCGCCAGGGAATGGGCCGCGATTTGCAAAAGCTCCGAAAGCTGGACGCCCTCGCGCGCGAGGCCGAGGCTCACTCTGGTGGCCCGGTGAGTGGCGTCTTCGAAGGCCCGAGGCGTTTTCCCGCGCCAGAAGAAGGCCGACGGGGGATCGCAACGGAAACCGCAAACATCGGACGCGACGCTGGGCGAGGAGGGACGCGCTCTTCGCGAACGAACTGCGGACGCCCGACCTCCCCCGCCAACCGCCCGGGCGCCTGGACGGCCGGGTGCAGCCATCGGCCCGTCAATTGTGCGGCTCGGCAGCGTTCAACAGGGAAGAGATCGCCACCACAATCTGCGTCGGCACGAAGGGTTTGGTGATCATCACGCTGTTGGGGACGCCGCTTGACGTCCATTCGTGCCCGTCCTTGCCGCTGACATAGATGACCGGCAAGCCGGAAATCAGCTCGCGGGCATGGCGCGCGACCGCCCAGCCATCGGCGCCCGCGCCCAGATTGACGTCTGTGATCAGGCCCTGGATTTGGTACCGACCTGAATCGAGGATCTCCAAGGCCTCTTCGGCGTCAGCCGCGAGAACCAGGCCGAAGCCGGCGTCTCGAAGCTCACACTCGACAAGCTGCTGAATGAGCACCTCGTCCTCAACATAGAGAAGCGCTCCGGCGCGCGGATCGGCGGACATCACGGCCGGCTCCCGGATCGATCTTTCGCGACCGCGTCATATCGAGGGCGATCCGCGAAAGTTCGCCTCGGCGTTGGGCGGCATGGGGCGATCCGTTCTGTGATCATGGTCAACTTCCCCACAGCGCCGCACTCGCCGACGCGCGAGGCGAACCGTGAATGACGGTTCCGCCTCCCTGTTCCTGCTCTCTCCTGGAAACGTACGCTTTCGGACATAATCGTGTCGTCGGTGACACACGCCCATGCTGGGAGGCGCTCTCTTGATGACTGCGAGATCCGTTTCGGACCGCTAGTAGCCGTCTTCCGCGATGCCGCGCCGTGATTGACGCAACTCCGCGGCGGCGCGCCGCAATCCCTCGATCTGCCGCTCCACCGGATCATCGAGCGTGGCGATCAGTCGGACGCCGACTTCATCCCCGCGCTGCCAAACGATATCGGCGAGGTGCCGAGCGCCGGAAGGCTGAACCTGCAGGCGCAGGCGGCCGGTCAAGGCGACCCTCACCATCAAGCGGAGCCGCGCGCCGTCCTCGTGAAGGTCGCGGATGATCGCGTTCGCAACCTCGTTCCAGGGACCATGGATGATCTGGCATCGCAGCACACACCGGTCCCGTTGAACCGTGCGGCGGTCGGCGCCGGGCTCCGCAGAAGGCGATCTTGTCCTCATGACGCTTATGATTGACCCGTCGGGCTTTCAAAACCGTTGACCGGACCCGCTGCTTATCCGGACAGCTGGATCCTGCCATGACCCGTCCCATGACCTCGCCATTCAATCCGGTCTGCCAACGGCGCCGCGAAGCGTCTTGGCAATCAGCGTGGTGTCCCTTTTCATGGACGTCTCGTCGGAGATACCTCATCGCCACGGCGATGAGGGGCCCGGAGTAGGCGCCGATGGTGTCGAGGGATTGACGTAGGCTGCAGGCCACGCTCAGGTTTCCGACGGATCGATCTCGGCAACCGCCGACTGAGCAGTAAGCGTCGTCACGCTGGTCGCGAATCTGCATTCAGGAGGCAAGTGCATCACGCACCGGTTCGGTAAGCTCGAAAGGTACCGCCCCGCGTCTTCTGCTGAATCACTCTGACCCGCTGTCGGCGTGCGTCGCCTCGAGCAACGGCGCTTACCCGAAGTCGCACGAGGCCACACGCTCGCAGCTTGGCTCGAGAGCGCAGTTGAACATCGCGAGATTGCGGACACGTCTTGCCACCTTCAACGGCTGTCAAATGGTCAAATGTGCTTCGGCGTCTGCGATAGGCGACTCAACCCGTGGCTGATTCCGACGAGTTCGGCGTTACCGGGGAGCGCCGTTCTGACGTCCCCATCGGTCGAAGATCTCAACTCGTCCGCTGAGCATCACCGTGCCCAGGCTCGCGCCGACCGGAAACAGGTAGACGCCTCGGGCGTCGGGCCTGACGGGCCGCCCATCGACAGTGAGCGTCAACTGTCTGTTTGGCGGGCAGGTCTGTCGGGGTGAGCAGGCCGTCGAGACCGCGTATTCACCCCGCTCGACCCCCACACGCGCCGAGAAGCGACCTTCCCGATCCGTGGTCGCGACCACAATCGGCGAGCCACCGGGATTCTTGCCCAGTTTGACATCGACCCCGGGGATCGGGTCGCCCGGGTAGATCGCCGCCCCCGAGACCGCCAGGGCAAGGCCACTCAGGGCGATGAGTCTGAATCTCGATGTCATGCCGGGTTTCCCGCAAGGCCATGTCGGCCGCCGTTTGCGGTCGGACAACGCTGGTCACCGAGAGACCTCGCTGTCAATACGGCCTGTGGTCTCCCCTGATCCGATGGGCATTCAGATCAAACCTGACGAGGGCCCTCTTCGAGCCTGGATTGGCGTTCCGCCAGCGCCTCCAGACGACGACTGTCGCTGAAACCGTGCTCCGGGTCCTGACTGTTCGAGCCGCATTGACAGCCAGGCTTAACCGTGACCAGCCTGAGAAACCGCCGATATTCAAGCGGATACTGGAACTGTCATCATGACATCGCGAGTGGGTCTGATCGGGCTGGCCAGTCTGGCGGGCCTGGCGTTGTCGACATCCCCCGCCTACGCCCAAACGACGCGCAGCACCGGCGGCTACATCTTTACGGACATCCTGATCTCCTCCATGCGCGGCGGTCGCACGGTCGCCACCACCCGTACCGACCGGCAGGGCGGCTTCCGCTTCGAACTGCCCGCGGGCGACTACGACGTCTGTCTCAACGGACCCGGCCTCAGGTCGGCGATCGACCGCTCCGGCGGCGGCCAGGGTGAGGACCGCATCATCGGCGTCCTGATCGGACTGCTGCTGCCGGCGGTCCAGGCCGCATCTGGTGAGCGGCAGCTGACCCTTCCCGGCGCCGCTTCGGGGCCGGGCCAGGACGGACGACGCGGCCCCTCGCCAGTGGCTCGGGACCTGTGTTTCCCCTACACCGTCAATGCGGGCCCCGGGCCCGCCGATGGTGGACGCGCCGGCGGCGTCCGGGTGGCGGTGGGCGACATAAACGGCGACGGACGCGCAGACCGACAGGTCGATCCGCGCATCCCGCCGCCTGGCTCCCAGGCGGCCCCCGCGCGCGCCGCGGCGCCTCAAACCGTTGCCGTCGCCGGCGCCGTCCGCCTGGTGCGATGACCATGACCTCCACACGTTTGAACAGACGACTGATCCTCACCGGCGCGACCCTGGTCCTGGTCGCCGGGGCCGCCCGCGTCGAGGCCCGGCCCCAGAGCCGCGCGGCCTTTGACGGACTGAGAAAGACCATCGCGGTCGATACCTTCCTGGCTACCGAGGCCGTCGGCGGCTCGGTCACGGCCGAGGGCATGACCGCCATGCTGACCCAGGCCCTGGTCGAGGACGGCCGTTTCCTGGTGGTCGAGGGGTCCGGCGGGGGGATCGCGCCCAGCGCCATCGTGCGCGCAGCCGTGACCAAATATGAAGCGGCGGCGGGCGGCGGCGGACTGAACATCAGCGGCGGCCCGCTGGGCGGCCTGCTGGGCGGCCGGGCGAGCACCCGCAGCCAGACCGCGGTGATGGAGATCGCGCTGCGCCTGGTCGACGCCGCCACGGGCCAGGTGGTCTCGACCTCCAGCGCCCAGGGGCGCGCCTCGTCGCGCACCTCGGCGGCCGGATTGGTGGACAACTGGGGCGGCGCGCGCCTCGGCGGCGAAATCTTCCGCGCCACCCCCATCGGCCAGGCGGGCCAGGACGCCATCATGAAGGCGGTGGATCAGATCGCCGGGGGAATGCGCCGGGTGGAATGGTCGGCGCTGGTGGTCGATGTCGCCGACAACGGCGTCTATCTGAACGCCGGGGCCGACCGCAACGTCCAGTCCGGCCTGACGCTCAGCGTCTGGCGGCCCGGCCGCACCCTGACCGACCCCGGCACCGGCGAGGTGCTGGACGTGGAGATGGCCCGCATCGGCCAGGTCCGGGTCGAGACCGTGCGCGCCCGACTGTCCACCGCCAGCGTCGTCGACGGCGAGCCGCCGATGCGCGGCGATGTGCTGAGGGTGGAGTAGAATGAGGACCAGCGACATGAGACGAATCGCCCTCGCCGCCGCCGGCCTGCTGCTCGCGGCCTTTGCGCAAGGCACTGCGGGAACGCCGATTCAGGGAACGGAGGTCGGCCTCGAGGGCGACCCCGGCTCGATCGCCGCCCCCGTCCGGACCGATGCCCGGGGCGAGGTCGTCTTCTCCGTCGGACCCGGACGCTATTCGGTCTTCCTGACCAACCCCTCGGCCCCGACGGTCGTGACCGTCACGCCGGTCAACGACGCGCCGTCGATGACCTCCGCGCCGATCAGGCCGGGCCGGGGCCGGGTCTTTGCGGTCGACGCTGCGGGGCGCCGGCTGGTGACCACCGTCCCGCGCGGCGGCGGCCGCGTTCGTGTCACCCTGAGCGTCTGGGATGATACCGATATCGTGCACCGCCAGGTCGATCATGGTCGGATCGACGGCCCCCTGACCGGGGCTGGCCCCGCCGCTGGACCGCGCCGCGGGACCCCACTAGTTCCCCAACCACGGGAAGACCGCCGATGATCCGTCGCCTTCTCGCCATCGCCGCCGCCAGCCTGCTGCTCGCGGCCTTCGGGCAAGCCACGGTGGGCACGCCGATCGTAGGCATACCCATCGGCCTCGAGGGAGACCCCGACCCGATCGTCGCGTCCGGCCGCACGGACGCCCGGGGCGAGGTCGTCTTTTCCGTCGGACCGGGCCGCTATTCGGTCTTCCTGACCGACCCCTCGGCCGCGGCGGTCGTGACAGTCACGCCAGTCACCGACGCGCCCTCGCTGACCTCCGCGCCGATCAGTCCTGTTCGGGGCCGGGTCTATGCGGTCGATTCTTCCGGCCGCCGCCTGACGACGGTAGTCCCGCGCGGCGGCGGTCGCGTCCGCGTCACCCTGACCGAGGCGACCTCCCGCACCACCGCGCCACCGGCTCCGGGCGGCGCATCGCGGTCAGAGACCGGATACCCGCGGGCGACCGTCAACTCATCGGGCGGAGTCATCGCCGCCGAGGCCGCGGTCCCCGTCAACGGCATCGGTGGAACCGGCGGCGGCCGGCTGTCGAACAGGGGTCAGTCAGAGAACGGAGAAACGCCGGCGACCGTCGCCTCATCCGGCGGACGCATCGACATCTTGGCGTGGTCATGGGGGCGGATCGACCGGTTGAATACGGCCGAGGCCTGCACGGCGCGACGCGGCGTCGTTCTGATGCATGAGGGCGTCCAGCAATGCCGCCTGCCGGCGACGGCCCGCCGCGAGGAGGCCGGTTCGGCCCTGGGGCAAGTACCGACCACGCGATAGATCGACCGGGCCCGCCGACGGGCCGCCCGTCCCAATGACCTCAAGAAGGAACTGAACACCATGCGGAAAGCAGCGATCATCCTGGCCGGCGCGGCCATATTCGACCTCGGCGTCGTCGTCGTATCGGTCCAGGCGCAGGAGAGCTTGCGCCCGGCGCCCGGGACCGTCGTCACGGCACCGGGAGCGACCGCGAACCGGGATCACATTGACCAGGACGCCCAGCTCACGGCCTGCGCCAACGGCAAACACATTCCACAAGCCCCTCTCAGCGCATGTCGGGCTACCCCATCGGATCCATCGGGCCGCGCCAGTCAGACGAGAGCCGTCGACATGTTCCTGAAGATCGGCGCCGACTTCACCGCCCGGGCCTGTGCGTCCCGGCGCGGCGCGGTCGTCAGGCATGAGGGGGTTCAGCAGTGCCGCCTGCCGGCGACGGGAGACCTCGACATCCACAAACAGGGTGTCGCGTTGAACTTTACGAAGATCGACATCGACTATACGGCCCGCGCCTGTATCGCCCAGCGGGGTGAGGTCGTCACGCGGGACGGCGTTCAACAGTGCGCCCTGCCGGCCGACCCCGGGAACAACCGGGCCGGACCCAGCCGACGATAGTGGCTGACGAGACGAGCTCCAGTCGCGCCGACGTACGCCGCGGGACGCCGCCGCAAAGGGTCGATCCGGACGATGATGCGGTCGTGCGCCTGTCGGCGGCCCCGTCCGACGGGGGGCCGACCGCGACCGGCCGGGTGGTTCTGGAGTTGGGCAGAGAGCGGATTCCGGTCGAGATGACCGTGCCGGCCGGCCCCGTCACGGTCGAGGACCTGCTGCCCATCGTCCACGGCCTGAGCAGCCTGTTCGCGACTCGCGCGACGGCGCGGGTCGAAGCCGAAGGGCGCGAGATTTCCTGCCGCGCCGGCTGCGGCGCCTGCTGCCGCCAGCTGG
Source organism: Brevundimonas sp. BR2-1 (assembly GCF_037626195.1). Classification (NCBI taxonomy): domain Bacteria; kingdom Pseudomonadati; phylum Pseudomonadota; class Alphaproteobacteria; order Caulobacterales; family Caulobacteraceae; genus Brevundimonas; species Brevundimonas sp. BR2-1. The sequence continues at coordinate 325,651 of NZ_JARKMV010000001.1, forward strand.
TGCCGGTCGCCCCCGCCGAGGCCCGCGCCCTGGCCCGGCTGGTCGAGGCCATGCCCGAGCCCCGGCGCGAGCGGGTGCGCCGCCGCTTCGACGCGGCCCTCGACACCCTGGAGCCGCTGGGTCTGATGGAGCGGCTGGACCGGAACCGCGACGATCGCCTGCTGATCGCACGGGAGTATTTCGCCGCCGGCGTCGCCTGTCCCTTCCTGGAAGACGAGGCGTGTTCGATCCACGCCGACCGTCCGCTCTCATGCCGCGAATATCTGGTCACCTCGCCGCCGGACCTGTGCGCCGCCCTGTCTCCAGGCATCGAGAAGGTGACCCTCGAGGCCCGGCCGTCGCTGGCCCTGCTGAACGCCGATCTCCGGGACGGCTGGATGCCGCTGGTGCTGTCGCTGGTGCAGGACGCCCAGGCGCCGCCTTCGCCGCGTGACCGACCGGCGGCCGACATCCTGAAACAGGTGATCGGCAGCCTGTGAGAACACGGGGCGAATGCCGACGGTGTTTCGTCTAGTGTTTACGGTGCTTGATCGCAGGTCCGCAGAGCGGACTTCGTCACCTTCTGCGAGTCGTCAAATAGCGGCAATACGCGCTCCACCACCCAAGAGTGTCGTCACCGAAACCCACTGATCCAACGCTCGACTTCGACCTTTAATCCACCCCTCGCCAGCTCGAGGCCTGCCTTCGCAAGGATGTCCATATGGGACGACGCGACCTCGGGCCGACGAGCCATATCCATGCATAGCGAGACGACGGCGTGGTGCAGGTCACCCTGCGCAACCAGTCGAAGAGCCCGGGCCTTGGCTGCCTCGATCTCTGATGCGGATGCAGCCGCCAGCGTGTCGAGGGATCCGCCCGCGTTTTCGGCTACGGGCTTTGTTGATCCAGTCAGATGTCCGGCCCACGCCGCCAAGGCCGATCGCTTTTCCGGCAGATAGGTGTGACGGTCGTAAACGCCGGTGACGGCGGCCCCCTCGCTGGGTGTATGTCCCAAGACCAGACCGACGACGAACCGGGTGATACCATACCGGCCGGTCAAGGTGGTCGCTCCCGAACGCCGTACGTCATGCGGAGAGCCGACCGGGATCTTTCGGCGGGCGCAGGTGCGCGCAAAGGCCCGCGTGATGGCGTGGGGGTCCAGATGCTGGTCAGGCGCCCGTCCAGACGGAAATACAAACGGACTTTTCGGATCGAGCGCGAAAGCCTCCTCGAGAACGGTCAGGCAATCCGGACCGAGGGGCACGACGTGTTGATGCTTCGCCTTGGCCCGCGCCGACGGGATGATCCAGACCTTGGCGGCGAGATCGAACTCTGTCTTGAGGGCGCCGGCCACCTCGTTGCGGCGGGTCAGGGTCAGCATCAGGAGCTGGATCGCCAGCCCCATCACCGGTTCGAGGCGGGCGTGGACCCCGGCGGTCTTCTCGCCCGGAGTTCTCGGCGAGCTGGCCTCCACGGCCGCCTGCCAGAGCACCTGGAGTGCGGCATCGTCAAACATGCGTTCGCGGGATGTCAGGGCGAGCGGCCGGGCAAGACCGGCAGCGACGTTCGATTCCAGCCTTTCCTCAAGCACGCCGAACCCGAGCACGGCGTGCAGGACGCCTCCGATCGACGCGACGCTCGCCGCTGACAGTCCCTTTTCGGTGATCAGTGTTCGCATGAAAGCCTTCACGTCGGCGCGCCGGATCTCGGTGAAGTCACGACCGCCCAGCGGACCCTGGATATGGTTTTTCCAGATGCTGCGCTCGTTCTGGATGGTCACCGCCCGCTTCGGCTTTCGCCGGCCGCCATGCAATCCGACCTCCGCGGCGCTCCAGTAGGCTTCGGCGAGCTGGTCGAGCGTGTCCCCGGTGCTGGCCTGCTCGCGGATCCGTTCGCGCGCCGCTTCCCTCTCGCCGACCGGGTCAAGTCCATCGTTGACCGCGACGCGCATCGTTGCAGCCTTCGCCCTCGCCTCAGCGAGAGAGAGACCGGGATAGAGGCCCAGCACCAGACGCCTGCGCTTGCCGCTTTCGGTGACGTAGCGAAGCTCGAATTGTTTGGATGACGAAGGGAAGACCCGAACCGCGAGACCACGAGTTCCGATGACCGTCTTCTCATAAGCCTTGGCCGCTGGCTTGAGCGCCGCAACCTGCCGGTCTGTGGCAAGCTGAATGGACCTTCCCAAGACACCTCCGCCTGTTCGCAAATCGTGGGACAGGCTGGCTAGACTAGCCTTTCGTGGGGCACCAGTGGGGCATTTTATGCAGTACTCGTTGAAAACCGCTGAAATGCCAAAAAATTCGATGCACAACGTTTTCAGTAGATTACAAGCGTTTTGAAAAGTAATGAAACACCCTGAAAAGGCCCTTGAGGCGATTCACACCGAGGGGGTCACAGGTTCAATCCCTGTCGCATCCACCATCACCCTTCCGGATTATTGAGCCCCCGCCGCCGTCGCCGGCAGGCGCACGATCACGTCATCGACCTGCACCCCGCCGCGGTCGACGATCAGGTTCTGGTAGTTGCGCTGGCCGTCCTGGGTCTCGGATTCGACGTTCTCGACCTGCTCCCGGAACTGGCGGCGGAGATAAGTGGCCAGTTCGCCGGCGGTGACCAGCCGGTCGCCATCGCCGTCGGCCTCGCCGCCCATGCCCGTGCGCAGGAAGTGGGACAGATAGCCGCCGGCCTGGAATTTGTCGGCCACGGCGCTGGTCAGATCCTCCTCCGAGCTGAACAGCCCCATCACCCCCGGACGGTCCACGACATTGCGCGCGAAGCCGCCCGAGAAGCAGGAATCGATCACCAGCAGAGACAGCCGGGTGCGCAGGGCGCCGAACAGCCGGCCCATCTCGGTGTCGCTGATCTGGCCGTCGCGCAGCACGATGGATTCGGACTTGCCGTCCGGCTCCAGCCCGCTGACCGCCACTTCGGACTGGTCGCCATGGCCCGAGAAGAAGAACAGGAAGGTGTCTTCCGGCCCCGCCTCGGCCGCGACGCGGGCGAAGGCGCGGCGCACGCCGGCGACCGTGGCCTCGGCGTTTGTCAGCACCAGGCTGGCGTCGTTCAGCGACCCGTCGGCGCGCAGGGTCTCGGCCAGTTTGCGGGCGTCCTCGTCGGTGAATTCGAGGTTGCTCTGGGCCCCGCCGTAGTCGGACACCCCGACCATGACCGCGAAGACCCGCGCGCCGCCCTGCACCGAAGCCTGCCGCGGCGAGCCCTGGCTGGGGCTGACGCTGAAACGGTATGAGCCCGTTTCCCCGGGGGCGTAGGAGGTCACCATGACCTCGTATTCGCCGTCCTCGGCCAGCACCGTATCGAGACGGCTGTCGTGGCCGCCGTCGCGGGCGTCGTCATTCTCCTGCTGCTCGCCCGAGGGCGTCCGCAGGATGGTGTAGGCGTCGAAGGCCGAGGAGGTCAGCTCGACCGCCACGCGTTGGCCGCGCTGGCCGGCGAAGCGGAAGGTGTCGACGTATTCGCCGGAATCGAGGGTATCGTCGCCGGCGTCCAGCGATCCGCTGACGGTCTGGCCGATGGCGATCCCGCCGTCGGCCGAGGCGCGTTCGGACGGGCGCACCGCGGGCGGAGGCGGCGTCGCGGCCCCGGTTCCGTCGAGCACCGCCAGCCGGTAGCCTCCCTGTTCGCCCGAGGCGTAGCTGGTGGCGGTGATGCGGTATTCGCCATCGGCCGGCAGGGTGACGACCAGACGGCTGTTTCGCCCGTCGGTCACCGCCGGATCGTCGTCGTTGAAGGCCGAGAAGTCGCCGGGACCGTCGATGGCGACGTAGGGGTCGAAGGCCGTCGAGGTCAGCCGCAGGTCCAGGGTCTGGCCGCGCCGTCCCCGCAAGACATAGCTGTCGGTGTATTCGCCACTGTCCAGCTGAGGGTCCCCGGCGGCCAACCGCCCGTCCAGCGTCTGGCCGACGCGAATCGCGCCCGGGGCGGCTGCGGCGGCCGGAGATCCGGCGGGTCGCGCCGCGGCCCCGCCCAGCGTCAGGGTGTAGGCTCCCGTCTCGCCGGGCTCATAGCTGGTCGCCGACACCTCGACCTGGCCGTCGGCCGGGGCGGTGAAACGAATCCGGCTGTCGCGCGAACCCCGCGCGGCGGGATCGTCGTCATTGTCCTCGCTCAGCCCGCCCGGGCCGCGCACGAGCAGATAGGGGTCGAAGGCCGAGGACGAGAGGGTCAGCTCATAGGTCTGACCGCGCCGGACCGGGAAGGTGAATTCGTCGGCGTATTCGCCGCTCTGCAGGGTGTCGTCGCCCCGCGCCAGCTGGCCGCGAACGGGCCGTCCGGCGGTCAGGGAGCCCGCGCCCTGGGCAGCCGGAGCCGCCGCCGGTTGCGCGGAGGGCCGCGCGCCGACCGGCCTCTGCGGCGGAGTCAGCTCCTGCGCGACGGCCCCGCCGACCAGGGAGGCGAGCGTCAGCGCAGTGGTGGCGGCGAGTATGGTTTTGAGCATGAGGTCCCCCGAAACCGCACTCTGCCCGGGAAACAAGAGTCTGTCAGCGGTCATTCTCATGGGTTTGAGGCCGGCGGGGCCACCCTTCGGCCTTGTTCCGGGCGCATACGCCCCGCCCTTCGCCGGCCGCCCCTTCCCCGGGGCGAGGCTGGCGCGCGCCGCGTTGGCGCCTTACGGACTGCCCCATGCCTTTCCCCGCCAGCCATCCCGCGCTCGATCGCGCCCTTTCCGAACGCGGCTACGCCGAGCCGACGCCGGTCCAGTCGGCCGTCCTCGAGGCCGCGCTGAACGAGGACGGTTCTGGCCGCGACCTGCTGGTCAGCGCCCAGACCGGTTCGGGCAAGACCGTCGCCTTCGGCCTGGCCCTGGCCCCCACCCTACTGGGCGAGGCGCAGAAGTTCGCCGAGTACGGCGCCCCGGTGGCCCTGGTCATCGCCCCGACCCGCGAACTGGCCCTGCAGGTCTCGAACGAACTGCAATGGCTTTACGCCCAGACCGGCGCCCGCATCGTCTCCTGCGTCGGCGGCATGGACCCCAAGGTCGAGCGTCAGGCCCTGAACCGCGGCTGCCACATCGTCGTCGGCACCCCCGGCCGTCTGCGCGACCACGTCGAGCGCGGCTCCCTGGACCTGTCGACGCTTCAGGCCGTCGTGCTGGATGAAGCCGACGAGATGCTGGACATGGGCTTCCAGGAAGACCTGACCTTCATCCTCGACGCCGCCCCGGCCGAGCGCCGCACCCTGCTGTTCTCGGCGACGCTGGCGCGGGACATCGTGCAACTGGCCAAGACCTACCAGAAAGACGCGCTGCGGATCGACACGGTCGCCGGCGCGGGCTCGCACGCCGACATCGAATACAAGGCCATCCGCGTCGCCCCGAACGAGGTCGAACTGGCCGTCGTCAATGTGCTTCGCTATTTCGAGGCCCCCGGCGCCCTGGTGTTCGCCAACACCCGCGAGCGGGTCAAGCACCTGACCTCGAGCCTGCGCGAGCGCGGCTTCTCGGTCGTCGGCCTGTCCGGCGAACTGACCCAGAGCCAGCGTTCGGAAGCGCTGCAGGCCCTGCGCGACGGCCACGCCCGCGTCTGCGTCGCCACCGACGTCGCCGCACGCGGTCTGGACCTGCCCGATCTGGGTCTGGTCATTCACGCCGAGATCCCGGTCAACAAGGCCGGCCTGCTGCACCGTTCGGGCCGCACGGGCCGCGCGGGCAAGAAGGGCGTCTCCGTCCTGCTGGTCAGCTACACGCGGCGCCGCAAGGTCGAGATCATGCTGGCTTCGGCCGGCATCAAGGCCGAATGGTCGGGCCCGCCCTCGGCGGAAATGATCCTCGAGAACGACCGCAAGCGCATGCTGGCCGATCCCGTCCTGACCGCCCCCGTCGAGGACGAGGACATGCTGGCCCTCGGCAAGCAACTTCTGGAGAAGAGCACGCCCGAGCAGATCGCCGCCGCCCTGATCCGCCTGTACCAGCAGAAGCTGCCGGCGCCGGAAGACGTCTATGACGACGACCGCATGAAGCGTCAGCAGGAGAGCGGCAAGAACGACAGGGGCCAGCCCGACGTTCCGTACACGGACTTCGCCCGCGGCGGCGACATGGCCTGGTACCGGATCAACATCGGCCGCGACAAGAACGCCGATCCGAAATGGCTGATGCCGACCATCTGCCGCCTTGGCCATGTCACCAAGCGCGACATCGGCTCGATCAAGATCTTCGAGCGCGAGACCAAGTTCGAGATCACCCAGGAGATGAAGGCGAAGTTCGAAGCCGCCATCGCCCTCGGTCTCGAGGAAGGCGTCAAGATCGATCCGGCCGTGAAGCCGGGCCCGCAGGAGAAGCCGGTCAGCCGCTGGGACAAGAAGCCGGCCGGCGGCGACCGCCCCGACAAGAAGCCTTGGAAGGCCCGTGAGGAAGGCGGCGACAAGCCGGCCTGGAAAGCCCGCGAGGACCGTCCGCAAGGCGAGAAAAAGCCTTGGGTGAAACGCGATGACGCGGCGCCGGCCGCTGAAGGCAAGAAGCCCTGGGTCAAGCGCGAGGAAGGCGGCGACAAGCCCGCCTGGAAGGCCCGCGAGGATCGCCCGACGGCCGACAAGAAGCCGTGGGCGAAACGCGACGACGCCGCTGCTCCGGCCGCCGAGGGCAAGAAGCCCTGGGTCAAGCGCACGCCGAACGATCCGACGCCTCCGGGCAAGAAGCCGTGGGTCAAGAAGCCCGCGGCCGAGGGCAAGACCCCCTGGGCCCCGCGCTCCGACGCCGAGGTCCCGGCAGCCGCCGGCGACAAGCCGTGGAAGGGCAAGCCCAAGGGCGGCGACCGTCCGTGGGCGGCCAAGGACGCGCGCGGCAAACCTGCCGGGACGAGGCCGCCTTACAAGGCGAAGGGTCCGCGCTGAGCGGACCTGTCGCCCGTCCGGACGTGAGCATCACCCGGCGTTACGGGCCCGGACCAGCCAGCAGGCGGCTGTGATCTGCGCCACCCCGGCCGTCACCCAGGCCTGAAAGGCCTGTCTGACCGCCGTGACGATCCGGTCTCTGCGGTCTTTATCCAGATCGGCCAGCAGCGCGCCGACCGGGCCCATCCGGGCGGCGTAGGCGTCCAGATCCTCGCCGGACAGCGTGCAGACGATGTCCAGGGGCTGGATGTCGACGTCCCGCCATCCCGCCGCGGCCAGAATCCCCCGGACCCGGTCCGCGTCGGCGAAGGCGAACTGTCCGGGCCCGGCGGGATCGCGCGCCGGAAGCTCCGGCAGCAACGGCGCCGCCGCCCGCTCCGCCGCCGTCATGAACGGATTTTCCTCCGCGCCGCGCCAGGCGACGAACGCCAGTCCGGCGTCCGGACGCGCAGCGCACCTGAGGTTGACGAAGGCGGCGACGGGATCGGCGAAGAACATCACGCCGAAGCGCGAAATGACTGCGTCGAAGGCCGCAGGCTCGAAAGCGTGCGTCTGGGCGTCGGCGGCGATGAAGCGGCATGTTCCGAGACCCGTCACTTCGGCGCGCCGCCGCGCGACCTCGATCAGGGGGACGGAGATGTCCACGCCCGTGCATCGGCCCTGTTTCCCGAGATGCCAGGCGGCCGCGAGCGTCGTCGCCCCGGCTCCGCAACCGACATCCAGCACCTCGTTCGCGCCGAACTGCGCCACGGCCCCGACCAGCGTCCGTTCGAAGGGGCCGAGCAGGCGGTCCAGCATCTCCTGCTGTTCCGCCCAGACCTCTCCGGCGCGGGCGTTCCAAAGCCTGGCCTGCGCTTCATTGGCGTCATGGACTGACGGCATCAGCTGATCCTCCTTGATTTCCGTGTCAGTGACGGCGACGCTACAACTTCAAGTCAAGTTGAGGTCAACAGTGAAATTTCTGGATATCGCCGAAGTCGCGCGGCGCTCCGGCATGGCGGCGTCGAAGCTCCGTTTCTATGAGGAGAAGGGGCTGATCGCCTCGGTCGGGCGGCGCGGACTCAAGCGTCTGTTCGACCCGGGCGTGCTCGAACGCCTGTCATTGATCGCGCTGGCCCGGACCGCGGGTTTTTCGCTGGATGAGATCGGCGGCATGTTCGGCGAAGACGGTCGGCCGCGCCTCGATCGGGCGCAGCTCTCCGCCAGGGCTGACGACCTGGATCGAACCGTCAGGCGTCTCGGCGCCCTTCGGGACGGTCTCCGCCACGCGGCGGCCTGCCCTGCCCCGAGCCACATGGAGTGCCCGACCTTTCAGCGGCTCCTGAGGACCGCAATCCCGCAGCAGGCCGAACAGGCGCCTCCGCCGATGCGCCGTTAGCCGGCGGGACGCCCGGGAGGATTGCAGACAGACTGTAACCGTTTACGGTGATCTCAAAATCGGCCTCGATCCGCGCGAAGCGCGGCAGGCTGACAAAAGAGCTGCGGGCAGGAAACATATGGCGGACGTCCGGCTGACCGGCGTGACCAAGAGCTTCGGAACCACCGAGGTCCTCAAGGGTATCGATCTGGAGATCGCGGACGGGGAGTTCGTGGTCTTTGTCGGCCCGTCGGGGTGCGGCAAGTCCACCCTGCTGAGGACCATCGCCGGTCTGGAAGAGGAGACCGGCGGGGACATCGCCATCGGCGGGCGGTCGGTCACCGACCTGAGCCCATCCGACCGGGGCATCGCCATGGTGTTCCAGTCCTACGCCCTGTATCCGCACATGAGCGTCTACGAGAACATGGCGTTCGGGCTGAAGCTGGCGAAGGCCGACAAGGCCGAGATCGACCGCCGGGTGCGCGGCGCCGCCGAGACGCTGAACATCACCGACTATCTGGACCGCAAGCCCAAGGCCCTGTCCGGCGGCCAGCGCCAGCGCGTCGCCATCGGCCGGGCCATCGTGCGCGAGCCGCAGGTTTTCCTGTTCGACGAGCCGCTGTCCAACCTGGACGCCGCCCTGCGGGTACGGATGCGCTACGAGTTCGCCAGCCTGCACGAGCGGCTGAAGACCACCATGGTCTATGTCACCCACGACCAGGTCGAGGCCATGACCCTGGCCGACCGGATCGTGGTCCTGAACGCCGGCCGGATCGAACAGGTCGGCAGGCCGATGGAGCTGTACGAACGGCCCCGCAACCTGTTCGTGGCCGAGTTCATCGGCAGCCCGAAGATGAACCTGTTCGCGGCCGAGATCGTCACCGCGGCGGCGAGTGGTACGACGGTTCGGACGGCGGCCGGCGAGACGCTGAAGGTCGCGGTCGACGCAGCGCGGGCCAGGGCCGGGGACAAGGTCACCCTCGGCGTGCGGCCGGAGCATCTGACCACGGCGGGCAAGGGGGACGCGATCGGCGCGAAGACAGTCTTCGTGGAAACGCTTGGCCACGCCACCTACGCCTATCTGAGCGCCGGAGAGACGCCCGTGACGGTGCTGCTGCCGGGCGACGCGCGGCCGTCGGCCGGCGAGACGCTGAGCCTGAAGGTTCCGGCGGATCAGGCGCATCTGTTCGACGCCAACGGCGAGGCGTTCGCGCGGCTGTAACCGCTCTCGTGTTGCATCGCACAACCCGGTCGCCATAGATGGCGGGATGCCGTCGCCCGCCACACTGACCATCGACCTGAAAGCGCTCGCCGCGAACTTCCACACGCTGGAAGCCGCCAGCGGCGCGCCGGTGCATCCGGTAGTCAAGGCCGACAGCTACGGGCTGGGCGCTTCCGCCTGCGCCGAACGGCTGATGGTCGAGGGGGCGCGAACCTTCTTCGTGGCCCGCGCCGGCGAGGGCGAGCGGCTGCGCGCGGCGCTGGGCCCTGATGCAGCGATCTACGTGCTGGACGGATGTCTGGCCGGGCGGGCGGCGCGGCTGCGGGCCGCCGGGCTGAAGCCGGTGCTGAACACAGGCGCACAGCTGGCGGAGTGGCAGGCGGCAGGAGGCGGCGCCTGCGGCCTGCAGATCGACACCGGGATGAACCGGCTGGGTTTCCGCCTGGAGGATGCGCCGGAGCCGTTCGCCGGCCTGGATCTGGTGTTGAGCCATCTGGCCTGCGCCGACGATCCGGCCGAGCCGATGAATGCGCGACAGCGGGACGCCTTTGCGGCCGCGGCGGCGCGGTATCCGGGGACGTTGCGGTCGTTCGCCAACTCGGGCGGCGCCTTCCTGGGGCCGGATTACGCCTTTGACGCCCTGAGGCCCGGCATCTGCCTGTACGGCGGCGGGCCGGAGGGGCGGCCCGACGACCGCATCCGGCCGGTCGCGACGCTGTCCGCCGAGGTGCTGCAGGTGCGCGAGGTTCCGGCCGGCGAGAGCGTCGGCTATTCGCGCGGCTTCGTCGCCGACAGGCCGACGCGGATCGCGACCTGCGCCACGGGCTACGCCGACGGCGTGCTGCGGGCTTACAGCCCGAAAGGGCTGGTCGCCGTCGGGGCCGTGTTGCGGCCGATCGTGGGCCGGGTGTCGATGGATGTCTGCGCCGTCGACGTGACCGGGGTGGAGATCGCCGTGGGGGACCGGGTCGAGCTGTTCGGCGCCCGCCGGATGCTGGACGATGCGGCGACCGCGGCCGGAACCATCGCCTATGAGCTGCTGACCTCGGTCACGGCGCGGGTTCCGCGCGTCTATATCTGAGGCTCAGCGCGCGTCCCGGACCACCGCCCCGCCCTTGATCACCACGGGCACGGTTTCCAGCATCCGCACATCGGCCAGCGGGTCGCCCGACACCGCGATCAGGTCGCCGTAGCGGCCGGTCGCGATGGCGCCGACGTCCCCTTCCCGGCCCAGGGCCTGGGCGGCGTTCCAGGTGGCGGCGCGGATCGCCTCGGCGGGAGTCATGCCGTATTCGACCATGACGGCGAACTGTTTCGCATTCTGGCCGTGCGGATAGATGGCGGCGTCCGAGCCGAACACCATCCGGGCTCCGGCGCGATGGGCGGCGCGGAAATTGTCGCGCTGCAACTGGCCGATCTCGCGGTCCTTGCGCAGATTGTCCTCGGTAACGCCGAACTCGGTGCCCGTCGCCTGGGTGAAGTCGGTGTTGTAGATGTCCATCGACAGCCAGGTCCCGTGCTGGACCGCCAGCCGGATGCCCTCGGCGTCGATCAGCGAGGCGTGTTCGATGGTGTCGATCCCGGCGCGGATGGCGTCGGCGATGCCCGAGGCGCCGTGGGCGTGGGCGGCGACCTTCAGGCCCCACATATGCGCCTCGTCGGCGACGGCGGTCAGTTCGGCCAGGGTCATCTGCTGCTGGCCCGGCTCGGTGTTGCGCGAGAAGACGCCGCCGGTGGCGCAGACCTTGATGACCTGGGCCCCGTATTTGCGCACCTCGCGCACGCTGTGACGCGCCGCGTCGACGCTGTCTGCGTTGTAGTCATTGGCCTGGGCCATGGAGCGCGGCAGGCCGGTGGCGTCGCAATGGCCGCCCGTGGCGCCGAACGACACGCCCGCCGGAATGACGCGCGGTCCCTCGATGAAGCCCGCGTCGATGGCCTGACGTAGGGCGACGTCGGCGAAGTCGGGACCGCCGAGGTTCCGCACCGTGGTGAAGCCGGCCATCAGATTGGCGCGGGCGTTGGGCACCTGAAGCACTGTCTCGAAATCGTCGGCGTATTCCAGCACCTTGAAGCCGGAGACATAGGGGGTGCCCGCCAGATGGACGTGCATGTCGATCAGGCCGGGAAGCAGGGTGAGGCCGGGAAGATCGAGGCGCCGCACGTCGGCGGGCAGGTTGGTCGGGAGCGCCGTTCCGACCGCCGTGATGCGGCCGTCGGTGACCACGACCACGGGATTGTCGACATAGCGGCCGCGCTCGACATCGACCATGCGGGCGGCCGTGACCACCAGGGTGTCGGCATGGGCGGGCGCGGCGAGGCCGAGCGTGAGGGCGATGGCGGCGGCGGCCAGACGGTGCAGCATGATTGGAACTCCCCTGTGGAGGCGAAGCTGGCACGGAGAGGTGTAGCGGGCAACGGACATCCGCCGGTGAAGCATGCGTCATTTCCGGACGTACCCCCTTCCGCACCCCCTGCCCCGCCGTGCGCGACTCCTGTAAGCCGGTCCCCATGGCGAGAGACGGCGCGATCTATGTTTGTCAGTCCTGCGGGGCGGTCCACGGCAAATGGTCCGGCCAGTGCGGGGCGTGCGGCCAGTGGAACTCCATCGTCGAGGAAAGCCGCGCCGCGCCGCCCGGAGCGATGAAGCCGGCGACCAGCGCGGCGGCGCGCGGGCGGGGCGTCCAGTTCGAGGGCCTGCAGTCCGAGACGCCCGAGCCGCCGCGCATCATAACGGGGGTGGCCGAGTTCGACCGCGTCTGCGGAGGCGGCGTGGTGCCGGGCTCGGCGATCCTGTTGAGCGGCGATCCCGGCGTCGGCAAGTCGACCCTGCTGCTGGACGTGGCCGGGCGGGCAGCGCTGTCGGGGCGGCGGGTGGCCTATATCTCGGGCGAGGAGGCGGTCGAGCAGATCCGGGCGCGGGCCAGGCGGATGGGGCTGGAGAAGGCGCCGGTCGAACTGGCCTCGGCCACGGCGCTGCGCGACATCCTCGGCACGCTGAAGCGCGAGAAATTCGACATCGTCATCGTCGATTCGATCCAGACCCTGTGGTCCGACGCCCACGAGGCCGGGCCGGGCTCGGTGACACAGGTGCGCGCCTGTGCCGGGGAGATGGTGCGGCTGGCCAAGTCGCAAGGCGTGGCCGTGGTGCTGGTCGGGCACGTCACCAAGGACGGTCAGGTCGCCGGGCCGCGCGTGGTCGAGCATATGGTCGACGCCGTCCTGAGCTTCGAGGGCGAGCGGGGCTATCCGTTCCGCATCCTGCGCGCCGGCAAGAACCGCTTCGGGGCCACCGACGAGATCGGGGTGTTCGAGATGGGCGACGCCGGCCTGCGCGAGGTGGCCAACCCATCGGCCCTGTTCCTCGGCGAGGGCCGCGACCGGGCCCCGGGCGCGGCGGTGTTCGCGGGCATCGAGGGGTCGCGGCCCGTGCTGGTGGAGATGCAGGCCCTGGTGTCGAAATCCGCCTACGGCACGCCCCGCCGGGCGGTGGTCGGATGGGACACAGGGCGGCTGGCCATGGTGCTGGCCGTGCTGGAGGCGCGGTGCGGCTTCGGCTTCGGAGATCAGGACGTCTATCTGAATGTGGCGGGCGGGCTGCGCATCAATGAGCCGGCGGCGGATCTGGCGGCGGCGGCGGCGCTGATCAGCTCGGCGACCGACACTCCCCTGCCCCAGGGCTGCGTCGTGTTCGGCGAGATCAGCCTGTCGGGCGAGGTGCGCGCCGTCGGCCGCGCCGAGGCGCGGCTGCGAGAGGCGCAGAAGCTGGGCTTCGATCAGGCCCTGACGCCTCCCCTGACCGTCAAGGACAAGGGGGTCCGGGTGACCTCCGTCACGCGTTTGACCGAAGCGGTCGAACGAATCTCGCAAAACCGCTATTGAGACCGGACCGACTTCAGTTCGAGCGCGCATGACCGGTTTCGACGTTATCGCCATTCTGGTCATCCTCGCCTCCGCCGCGGCCGGCTGGGTGCGCGGAGGGACGCGCGAGGTCATCACCCTGCTGAGCTTCGTGCTGGCGGCCTTCATCGCCCTGGTCGCGCTGCCGCTGACCGCTCCGCTGGGGCGGGCGCTGGTCAATCCGGACTGGATGGGGACCATCGCCGCGGCCATCGCCTCCTTCCTGCTGATCTATTTCGGCATCCGCATCTTCGGCTCGATCCTTTCGAAGCGGGCGCAGGCGCATCCACAGCTGGGGAGCATCGACCGGATCGTGGGGATATTCGTCGGCGCGGCGCGGTCGCTGGTGCTGCTGGGGGCCATCCATCTGGTCATCGTGGCCGCGATGCCGGGCGAGAAGACGCCGCGCTGGCTCAGCGAGGCGGCCCTGCGGCCCGTGACGGCGGGCGCGGCGCGGATGATCCAGATCGTCCTGCCCGGCATCGGCCGGGGGGCCGACGCCCTCTCCCCTGTCGTCAGTTCGTCCGTGCGCAAAGGGTTTTCCGAAGAGAAAGCCTTGCCCTCGCCCCAAACAAGCAATACCTCGCCGCCGTCCGCCGCACGCTAGCGTTCCCCGCTTCATCGGAGCCCCACGATGAGCCGCCTTGAGCATTCCATCGCCGCCCCGGTCGTACACCGGGAGCACTATCGCGACGCCGACGATGATCGTCCGCGCCTGGAATGCGGCGTGTGCGGCGTTTGGGGCGCCGAGAAGGACGCCGCCTCGTCCATCGTCGCCCTGGGCCTGCACGCCCTTCAGCACCGCGGACAGGAAGCCTGCGGAATGGCCAGCGTCAACGACACCCGCTTTCACACCGAACGCCATATGGGTCTGGTCGGCGAAGCCTTTGGCGGCGCGGATCTGTCGACGCGGATGCCCGGCTCGGCGGCCGTGGGCCACACCCGCTATTCCACCGCCGGCGGCAGCTTCCTGCGTAACATCCAGCCCATGTTCGCCGATCTGGACCAGGGCGGCATCGCCATCGCCCACAACGGCAACCTGACCAATTTCCTCTATCTGCGGAACCAACTGGTCGGCGAAGGCGCCATCTTCCAGTCGACCTCGGACTCGGAGGTCATCCTTCACCTGATCGCGCGGTCGCGTAAGGCCAAGATCGTCGACCGCTTCATCGACGCCATCGGCCGGATCGAGGGCGGCTACGCCCTGGTCTGCGCCACCCGCTCCAAGCTGATCGGCGCGCGCGACCCGCTGGGGATCCGGCCGCTGGTTCTGGGCCGACTGGGCGACGCCTGGGTGCTGGCCTCCGAGACCTGCGCGCTCGACACCATCGGCGCGACCTTCGAGCGCGACATCGAGCATGGCGAGGTGGTGGTGATCGACCACGAGGGGCTGAAGTCGCTGAAGCCCTTCCCGACCCGCGGGGCCCGGCCCTGCCTGTTCGAATACGTCTATTTCTCGCGCCCCGACAGCGTCGTGAACGGCCGCTCCGTCTATGGCGTGCGCAAGCGGATGGGCATGGGGCTGGCCCGGGAGCATGGGGTCGAGGCCGACGTGGTCGTGCCGGTGCCCGATTCCGGCGTGCCGGCGGCGCTGGGCTACGCCCAGGAAAGCGGCATTCCCTATGAGATGGGGATCATCCGCAGCCACTATCTGGGCCGCACCTTCATCCAGCCCAGCCAGGGCGCCCGCCAGAAGGGCGTGCGGATGAAGCACAGCCCCAATCGGTCGGTGCTTGAGGGCAAGCGGGTGGTGCTGATCGACGATTCCATCGTGCGCGGCACCACATCGGTAAAGCTGGTGCGGGCCGTACGGGCCGCGGGTGCGACCGAAGTGCACCTGCGCTCGGCCTCGCCACCGATCCTGTGGCCTGACTTCTACGGCATCGACATGCCCGAGCGGGACCAGCTGATCGCCGCCAACATGACGCTGGAGGAGATGCGGGCCCATCTGGAGGTCGACTCGCTCGGTTTCCTGTCGGTCGACGGCCTGTACGACGCCATGGAGGCGGGGCCGCGCGATCCGCACAATCCACAATTCACCGACCACTATTTCACTGGCGAATACCCGACCCGCCTGCTGGATCGCGAGATCGAGGAAGGCGGACGCGAAGTGGCGGCGCGGCAACTTTCGCTGCTGGTCAGCGCTTAGGGATCATACGATCCGTTTCAGAGGCGTCGCATGGTTCAGCTCGGCTATTTCACCATCGACACCCATGATGTCGCCAAGGCGCGAGCCTTCTATTCGGCCCTGTTCGGCTGGACCTTCAACGAAGCGGAATCGGGCCCGACCTACGCCCATGTCGCCGGCAGCAAGCCGGCGTTCGGCTTCACCAAGGCCGAGCGGCCGGGCCAGTTTCCCCATATGTATTTCCGGGTCGATGACGTCGACGCCCTTTGCCGCAAGGTCGTCGAGCTTGGCGGCAAGGCGGCGGTTCCCGCGGACGGCTCGACCGGCCGCTCGGTCGTGGTCAGCGACGATCAGGGCGTCAGCTTCAGCCTGTGGCAACCGGCCCCGGGCTTCTGACTTTCGCCGGGCCGGCGGGCGGGCTATCAGCCCCGCATGACCGACCTTCCCCTCAAAGACCGCATCGCCCTCGTCGTCGGAGCCTCGCGCGGCATCGGCTATGAGACCGCCCTGGCGCTGGCGAAGGCCGGCGCGCACGTCATCGCCACGGCGCGGACGCAAGGGGGCCTCGAGGAGCTGGACGACGCCATCCATGCGGCCACGGGCAAGCATGCGACCCTGATCCCGTTCGATCTCGTCGATGGCGGCGCCATCGACCGGCTGGGCGGGGCGATCTATGAGCGGTTCGGACGGCTGGACGTCTGGGTGCAGGCGGCGGCGACCATGGGGGCCTCGGGCCTGACGCCGGTCAGCCACGCCGACCCGCGCGTCTGGGCCAAGGTCGAGAAAACCAATTTCACCGCCGTCTATCGTCTGATCCGGTCGCTGGAGCCGCTGCTGAAGGCGTCGGACGCCGGCCGGGCCATCTATGTGACCACCAGCGTGGCCAGCGCACCCAAGGCCTTCTGGGGAGCCTACGCCGCGTCCAAGGCGGGCGCCGAGGCGCTGGTCAAATGCTGGGCCGACGAGATCGAATCGACGCCCGTGCGCGTCTCCATCGTCGATCCGGGCCGGATGCGCACGGCGTTGCGGGCCCAGGCCTATCCGGGCGAGGATCCGCAGGACGTCACCCATCCCTCGGCCATCGGCCCGCTGATGGTCGAACTGGCGCGCGGCGATCTGGAGCCGGCGCTTGAGGTGAAGTTCAGCGACTGGAGCGAAGGTCCGTCCGTCCAGGCCCTGATCTGACTGTCCGATGAGCCGCCGGTTCCTGCATGGTGAGTTCCTGGGGACCCTGAACCGGTCGGTCCGCGCCGGCGGTTTCGACGTGGATCTGCGCGTGGCGACCCTGCCGCCCGAGGCGGTCGAGGAACATTCGCACGAGGCCGCCCATTTCATCCTTCCGCTGGCTGACGGCTATCGCAGCCTGGCCCGTGATCCGCTGGCCAGGGCCCGCAAGGTGTTCGAGGCCGGCAGCGCCATCTACAACCCGCCGGGCGTGGTGCACCGGGACTGTTTCGACATCGCCGGCGGCCTGTTCCTGTCGGTGAGCGTGCCGGTTGACCTGCCGGGCGGGCTTGATCATCCGTCCCTGTTGCGCGGTCCGGCCGAGACGGCGATGCGCCGGCTGGTCGGGCTGAGTCTGTCAGCCGGCGAAGGCGAAGGCCTTCAGGTCGAGGACGCGGCCCTGGCCCTGACCGGAGCCGTGGTCGACGGAAACGACCGGTCCCGCCATGCGCCCGACTGGCTGAAGGTCGCGTCCGAGATCGTGGCCGATCTTGCGACCACGCCGGGCCTGGAAATCCGCGAGATCGCCGCCCGGGTCGCGGTTCATCCAGTGCATCTGGCCCGTGCCTGGCGGCGCCATCTCGGGCAGTCGCCGGGAACCGCCATCCGCCACCGCCGGGCCGATCAGGCCGCGGTCCGGATGGCGCGCGGGATCCCGCTGGCTGAGGTCGCCGCCGGCGCGGGCTATGCGGACCAGAGCCATATGACGCGCGAGTATGTCCGCATCTTCGGCCTCACACCGGGCGCCTTCCGGGCCGCCGCGGCCTGAAAGCAGGTTTCATCTGTTCAAGACGGCCCGGCGGAGTTCAGACATCTGGAGCGACCTGTCCCCAAGCGAGGTTTACCGTGCGCATCGTCCTTCCCGTTCTGTCCGCCCTGCTGCTCATCGCCCTGCCCGCGCAGGCCCGTCAGGCGGACGGTTGGCGCCGCGCCGCGCCGGAGGCCGAGGACGCTTCCGCCGAGGCCCTGGCGGCCATGGACGCGGCCGTGCGCGCCGGGACGTTCCAGCAGATCACCAGCGTGCTGATCAGCCGGAACGGCCGACTGATCCACGAGGCCTATTTCGACGACGGCGGGGCCGAGGCGCGGCGCAACACCCGCTCGGTGACCAAGACCGTCACCGCCATGCTGGCCGGCGCCGCCATCGCCCGCGGCGACATCGGGGGCGTTTCGACGCCAGTCGCGCCGCTGATCGCGTCCTGGGGGCCGTTCGACAATCCCGATCCGCGCAAGGACGCGATCACGGTCGAGGACCTGCTGACCATGAGTTCGCTGCTTGAGTGCGATGACGACAATTCGTTCTCGCGCGGAAACGAGGAGCGAATGTATCTCGTCGAGAACTGGGTCGGCTTCGCCTTCGACCTGCCCGTGCGCGGCTTCCCGGGCTGGATCCCCCGCCCTGAAGCGTCGCCCTACGGACGCGCTTTCAGCTACTGCACGGCCGGTGTGACGACGCTGGGGGCCGCCATCCAGTCGGCTGCGGGAGAGCCGCTGCAGGACTTCGCGCGGGGGGCCTTGTTCGGTCCCCTGCAGATCGAGGGCGAGGAGTGGCAGTTTTCGCCGACGGGGCTGGCGCAGGGCGGCGGCGGCCTGGGCCTGCGCAGCCGCGACCTGCTGAAGCTGGGCCAGCTCCTGCTCGACGGCGGGCGCTGGAACGGGCGCGCCGTTCTGCCCGAAGCCTGGGTCACGGCGATGACGACGCCCCACGCCCGGGTGGACGAGCAGCGGGGCGAGTACGGCTATCTGACCTGGCTGCCCACCTACACGGTCGGAGGCCGGCCGCTGAAGGCCTGGTCCATGGCCGGCACGGGCGGCAACAAGGTCGTCGTGGTCCCTGAGCTGAACGCCGTCGTCGTGGTCACGACCACCAACTACCGCGTGCGCAATCCGCACGGACTGGCGGACGCCCTGATCACCGAACACGCGCTCGCGGCGCTCAACTGACCGTGGGCGTCAGGCGCGGATGAAGGCCAGCAGGTCGGCGTTGATCTGGTCCGCGTGCGTCGTGGCCATGCCGTGCGGGAGGCCCGGATAGACCTTCAGCGTTCCTTGCGGCAGCAGGGTCGAGGAGATCCGGGCCGAGTCGTCAATGGGCACGATCTGGTCGTCGTCGCCGTGCATCACCAGGGTCGGGATGTCGATCTTCTTCAGATCCTCGGTGAAGTCGGTCTCCGAGAAGGCCTTGATGCAGTCGTACTGGGCTTTGATCCCGCCCATCATGCCTTGGCGCCACCAGTTGTCGATGACGCCGGGAGAGACCGCCGCGCCCGGCCGGTTGAAGCTGTAGAAGGGGCCGCTGGGCAGATCGCGATAGAACTGGGCCCGGTTGGCGGCGACGCCTGCCCGAATCCCGTCGAAGACCTCGATCGGAAGGCCGCCGGGATTGCTGTCCGACTTGAGCATGACCGGCGGGACGGCCCCGATCAGAACGGCCTTGGCGACCCGGCTGGTCCCGTGACGGCCGAGGAAACGGGTGACCTCGCCGCCGCCGGTGGAGTGACCGATCAGGACCGCGCCACGCAGGTCGAGGGCCTCGAACAGCGCCTGCAGATCGTCGGCGTAGGTGTCCATCTCGTTGCCGGCGTCGGTCTGGGCCGACCGCCCGTGGCCGCGGCGGTCGTGGGCGATGACCCGAAAGCCCTGGGACCGGAAGAAGATCATCTGGGCGTCCCAGTCGTCTCCCGACAGCGGCCAGCCGTGCGAGAAGACGATCGGCTGGCCGGAGCCCCAGTCCTTGTAGAAAATTTCGGTCCCGTCCCGGGTGATGACTGTCGGCATGGTTCAGACGTCCCTGCTGGGCCCGGTGAGGCCGGGCCGGGTGGATGAAATTCCAAACGGTCGCGTTTATCCGCCGTGCCGCTGGCTGGCGGCCGGAGGCGGAGATCAGGAACTTACCACAGGATGCGGGGCCCGGCCCATCCGGGCGAGGATCCCGACGACGTCATCCATCCGTCCGCCATCGGCCCGCTGATGGTCCGAACTGCCGCGCGGCGATCTGGAGCCGGCGCTGGAGGTGAAGCTCGGCGACTGGAACGGCGGGCCGAACGTGGCGGCGCTGATCTAGACGCGAGCGACGCCGCGCGATCCCACCCTGGCGCCGAACCATCCGGCAGCGACGACCAGCACGACGCCCGCGACGGCCATCCACCCGGGATGGGGGATCATCAGCAGATTGGCGGCGGTCGCGCAAAGGAACAGGCCGCTCGCGACCCAGCCCGGCCATGCCCCGCGGCGGCCGAAGCGGCCGGCGACGAAGGCGGCGGCGAAGGCGGCGACCGTCCATGTCGCCAGCATGGCGAAGAGCACCGCCGTCGGCAGGCCCGCCACATAGGCCTCCATCGCGGCGCGGTCGTTCATGTCGGTCGGCGCCGCCCCGGCAGACGCCGCCAGCGATTGTGAAATCATGTCGCCGGCCATGACGATGACGAAGGCGATGATCACGCCGCCGGCGACGGACAATATGGGTCTGAGCATCTGGAACCCTCCCGAGGTTCCGGAGCCTAACCGCGCAGTCGGCTTCCCGTCAAAGAACCGCGTTCGAACGCGGCCCCCTACTTCTTCGGCGGGTGTTTCTGACCCGTGCGCACCCGGCCCGACCGCGAGACCTGCCGCGCGCCGCCCCGCGCGCCCTTCTGGACCGCTACGGAGGAGCCGGCCTTCTTGCTGGCGCTGGCTTTCAGCCCGGCCAGAGGCCTGAGCTTCGTCTTGCCGGCCTTCTTCTGCTCCAGCGCCTTGCCGGGCAGGTTGGACAGCATCTCCTCGCGTTCGGCCTTCCTGATGACCTTGCGAGGGGCGGTTTTGGCGTCGCCCTTGTAGCGTTCCGGACCCGACTTGGAGCCGCCCGGCGCATAGGGGTTCTCGCTGCCGGACTTGACGATCAGGCGGATCGGCGTGCCCGGCAGATCGAAGGATTCGCGCAGATTGTTGACCAGATAGCGTTTGTACTGCTCGGGCATGGCCTCGGCGCGGCTGGCCATCAGCACGAAGGTCGGCGGGCGGGCCTTGGTCTGGGCCATGTATTTGGGCTTGATCCGCTTGCCGTCGACGGCGGGGGGCGGATGCCTCTGGGTCGCCATGGCCAGCCAGGTGTTCAGGTCCTTGGTCTTGACCTTGACCGACCAGGTCGCGTGGGCCTGAAGCACGGCGGGCATCAGTCGTTCCACGCCGCGGCCGCTGTGCGAGGAAAGGGCCACGAAGGGCGAGCCCTTCAGCTGGGGCAGCTTGTCCTCGGCCATCTGGGTCAGCTTGGCCAGTTTCGACTGGGGCTCGGTCTCCAGGTCCCATTTGGCGGCGACATAGACCAGCGCCCGGCCCTCGCGCTCGACCAGATCGGCCAGCTGAAGGTCCTGGGTGTCGAAGGCGTCGTCCTTGTCCATGACCAGCACGACGACCTCGGCGAAGGTGATGGCGCGGATGGTGTCGGCGACCGACAGCTTCTCCAGCTTCTCCTGCACCCGCGCCTTGCGGCGCATGCCGGCGGTGTCGACCAGGCGGATGTTCTGGCCTTCATATTCCCAGTCGACCGAGATGGAGTCGCGGGTGATGCCGGCCTCGGGGCCGGTCAGCATGCGGTCCTCGCCGATCAGGCGGTTGATCAGGGTCGACTTGCCGGCGTTGGGACGGCCGATGATGGCGATGCGGATCGGCTTGTCGGGCTCATCGACCTCCTCAACGAAGATGTCGGCGCTGGCGGCGGCCATGGCGGCGTACAAATCGGCCATGCCCTCGCCGTGCTCGGCCGAGATGGCGACCGGCTCGCCGAAGCCCAGCGAATAGGCCTCGCCGATGCCGCCGCCGCTCTCGCGGCTCTCGGATTTGTTGGCCAGCAGGATGACGGGCTTGTGCTGTTTGCGCAGGCGGTCGGCGAAGATCTTGTCCAGCGAGGTCACGCCCTCGCGGGCGTCCATCATGAACAGGATCAGGTCGCCGTCTTCCAGCGCCGCCTCGGTCTGTTCGCGCATGCGGGATTCGAGGCTGTCGTCGGTGACGTCCTCATAACCGGCGGTGTCGATCAGCGTCAGGTCCATGTCGCCGATATTGCCGTCCGCATAGCGGCGGTCGCGGGTCACGCCCGGACGGTCGTCGACGAGCGCGAGGCGCTTGCCGACGAGACGGTTGAATAGTGTCGACTTGCCCACGTTGGGGCGGCCGACGATGGCGACTTTGAGAGCCATGTCGGCCTTCTAACGCAGATTGAGGTCCAGCGTCAGCGAATGCTGACGAGGTCGCCGTTGTCGGTGAGGACATACAGCGCGCCATTGTAGGCGGCCGGGGCCAGGTAAACCGCGCCGCCGCCCAGTCTGAGCGAGGCCGTCTGGGCGCCGGTCTTGGGATCGAAGGCCACCAGTTCGCCATCCGAATTGGTCAGGACCAGACGGTTCGAGGCCAGCAGCGGGCCCGACCATTCCGGCCGCACCGTGCGGTCCCACAGGCCGAAATAGCCGCCCTCCTGACGCACGCGGCCCTCGTTGAGGTCGCGGCTCCAGTAGATCTGGCCGGTGTCGCGGTTGATGACCGTCAGTTCGCCGTCCTTGGACACGACATAGATGACGTCGCCGACCGGCAGGGGCGCATTGACACCGGCGATCGGCAGGGGAGCCCATTTGGGCTGGCCCGAACGGATGTCCATGGCCGACAGGACGCCCGAATGGCTGACGGCGTAGACCGTGCCGCGGCTGATCACCGGGCGGCCGGCGATGTCGCGGATTTCGGACAGGGCGCTGGTCCGGCTGGTTCGCGACAGGACCTGCTGCCAGACGGCTTGCCCGGTGGAGGCGCGCAGGGCCACGACCTCGCCCGATGAGAAGGGCGCGATCACGGTGTCGCCGATGACCGCCGGGCTGGAGGCGCGCATGATCCGGGCCGGCTCGGGGATGCCGCGATAGGACCAGACCTGGGCGCCGCTGGTGGTGTCGAAGGCCTGGATCTGGTTCTCGACGTCGACCACGAACACCCGGCTGCCAGAGACGGTCGGGGCGCCGTGGATCGGCACGTCGACGGGCGTGGTCCAGAGGACCGCGCCGGTGGCCTGGTCGAGGGCCGTCATGGTGCGATAACCGGACGAGACGAACACCTTGCCGCCGCCCACGGCGACGCCGCCGCCGAAGCCGCCGCCGGTCGTTCCGCCGCCGCCGAGGCTGAAGCTGAAGAGGCCCCGGTTCGCCCCTTCGCGTTCATCCGGCTTGATATTGACCTTCCAGGCCTGGGCGCCCGTGCCGGCGTCGAGCGCCGACACCGTGGATTCGCCATCCAGCACGAAGACGCGGCCATTGTCCGCCACCACCGGCGCCATGACCTGACGCGTGCGCGACGAGCCGGCGCCGACGCCGCGACGCCAGGCCACCGTGAACTCGGGCGCGGCGATTACATGCTCGACGGAATTCTCGGCGTTTCCGCCGGGCTGGGTCCAGGCCGTCGCGGCCTGCGGGCCGGGAATGAAGAAGTCGCGGCCCGACAGGGCGGCGGACGGGGTCAGCTGTTGTTCGAACTCCAGAACCGAGATCCGCTGACCCGCCGTCGCCGTGGCCTGCGGTTCCTTGTCGCCGCCCAGACCGAACGGCAGGGCGTTGCGCACGGTGCTGCACGAAGCGAGGGAGACGGCCAGACCGCCCAGGAGGGCGACTTTGAGCACGCGATTCATGGCGGACGTCCTGGAAACGGGGATCACGGGCGGGCCGGAGCGGCGGCGGGCGGCGCGCCCGACTGGGTGGCGGCGGCGGCGGGCGAGGGCGCCGGAAGGGCGGCCTGGGCGCGAACAATGGCGGAGAGGTTGGCGGCGGCGCCGGAATCGATGGCGGCGATTGCGAGGTCGGCGCGCTGGCTGACGATCTCGGGGGTATCCAGACCATTCTTGAGCAACACCAGGGCCTCGCGGGCCGCCGGAGCCTGGCCATGCTGGAGCCGGGCCATGGCGAGGGCCTCAAGGGCGAAGGGGCTGAACGGACGACCGTCCTCGGCGATCGGCGTCAGCCGCGCCTCGATCTGGGGCAGGGTTTCGCTGTCCATGGCCAGCCACGCGGCCTTGAGGACGGCGGCGTCGCGGAACAGCGGATCGCGCGAGGCCTTGGCCGCCTCGTCGAACAGTCTGATGGCGTCGGGAATGCGGTTGGCGTCGACGGCGATGCCGGCGCGGGCCATCAGGGCCAGGGCCTTGTAGGCCCCGTTGCCTTCCTTGGCCGCCTGGGTGAAGGCCGCGTCGGCGCCGACCGGGTTGTTGGCCTGCATCGATTGCATGCCGCGGTCATAGGCGATGGAAGCCTTGTCGGCCTTCGACGTCTGCCAGCTGTCCCAGCCCCAGAAGGCCAGGGCGGCGATCAGGGCGACCAGAAGCACGCCGCCCGCGACGGGCAGCCAGGTGCGGGCGAGCCGCTTGTAGCGGTCGGAGCGGAGCTCCTCCTCGACCTGCTCGAAAACATCAACCACGAATACGTCGCCCCCGGAAAACGGCGCTCAGGCCGTTGAATTTCAATCCGGCCGGACCCTAGAGGGTCAGCCTGCCCGCCGCAACGCAGCCCTTAGGGCGTAACGGGCTTTTTCGAGAAGTAGGTCTCGACTTCGGCAGGAAAACGGCGGGCTTTCACGTCGGCGGCGTAGGCGGCGACGGCGCGGTCGATCTCGCCACGCATGTCGGCGTAGCGGCGCACGAATTTCGGCGTCCAGTCGAACAGGCCCAGCATGTCGGGCGTCACGAGGATCTGGCCGTCGCAGGCGGACGAGGCGCCGATGCCGATAGTCGGCTTGTCGACGGCGGCGGTGATGTCGCGGGCCAGACCCTCGGCCACGCCTTCGACGACGATGGAAAAGGCCCCTGCGTCCGCCGTGGCCTCGGCTTCCGACATGACGCGCAGCCGCTCCTCGTCGGTTCGGCCCTTGGCCTTGAAGGCCCCGTCCGTCAGCACGGCCTGCGGACGCAGGCCGACGTGGCCCATGACCGGAATGCCGCGCTGGACCAGATAGGCGATGGTTTCTGCGACCGTGGGACCGCTTTCCAGCTTCACGCCCTGGGCCCCCGTCTCCTTCATCACACGGGCGCAGTTTTCATAGGCCAGCTCCTTGCCGCCCTCGTAGCTGCCGAACGGCATGTCGATGACGACCATGGCCTTTTTCGAGCCGCGCATGACCGCTTGGCCATGCATGATCATCATCTCCAGGGTCACGCCAACGGTGTTGGGCAGGCCGTGCACCACCATGCCGACGCTGTCGCCGACCAGCAGCAGGTCGCAATGATCGTCCAGCAGGGCGGCGGTGGGGGCGTCATAGGCCGTCAGGCAGACGATGGGCTCGCCACCCTTGCGGTTGCGGATATCCGGCGCGGCGAGGCGGCGGACGGTTTCCTGCTTCTGGCTGGACATGGCGGTCCTCCTGTTCGGAGACCTAGATAGCGATGAGGCCCGCCCCCGTCATCCCTGGGGACGCCATCCCTGAGGACAACGGGGTCGGGTTCACATTTCCTGCGACAGCTTCATCACCCCGGCCGCCGCCAGGGCGATCAGGGCCCCCGCGGCGATCCAGAACATCTGCATGCCGCCCATGGAGCCCAGCTCCAGGCTGCCGAGACCGAACTGGTCGAGGCCGCCCTGCACAGTGCTCTGGACGCTGAGCGAGGTGGAGCGGATGCCCTGCCCCAGCGCGTCGCCCGCGACGACACCGTCGCCGCCGCCGAAATTCACGCTCATCGTCTCGCGCACGGCCACGACGCCGCCGATGACGCCGGCGAGACCAAGGGCGAAGAAGCGCACGCGCGAGCCCTTCTGCAGGCGCTGTTCGACCTGGGCGGTGAACAGCGCCGCATCCGCCAGATGCGGGGAGCGCGCGAACAGGCGCTCGATTTCGGGATCGAACTCGTCAGCCGACATGCTGCGTTCCTCCCAGGGGCTGCGCGGATTGCGGTTGTAGCCGCGCGCGGAGTTTATCCAGACCACGTTTGACATGAGACTTCACCGTGCCGAGTGGCAAATTCAGGGCGGCGGCGATCTCGGGATGCGCCATGCCGGCCCCGTGACAAAGGGAGACACACAGTCGTTCGGGTTCGCTGAGGCCCTTGAGGGCTTCGTCGAGATCCATCAGGCCCGCCTGATCGGCGGCGGGAGCGACATCTTCCTGTTCGACCTCAGCGATGTAGCGGGCTTCCTTCGCAACACGCTTGATATAGAGGCGCGCCGCGATCCGCTTGACCCAGGCGGCGAAGGTGCCTTCGCCGCGGAACTCCGCGCACCGCTCGAACGCCTGGATGAAGGCGTCCTGGGCGATGTCGTCGGCGAGCGAGGCTTGCGCCCCCATCCGCCTCAGCAGGCCGCGCACCGCCGAACCGTGGCGGCGAACCAGCTCGCCGAACTCCCGCCGTCCGCCCGCCGCCGCGAGGGCGGCGAGCTCGACGTCGTGTCGGTCGATCAGAGGTTGGGTCATGATCAGTCCCCCTGTCCGACCCGGCTCAGTCCTTGTTCTTGTTGAAGAAGCTCAGGACCAGATAGGCTAGGCCGATGGTGGCCGGGATGGCCGCGATGCCCAGCAGGCCGTCGCCGACATTGCCGTGCCAGTCGTCGCCGCCCTGCCAGCCCATGTTGTTGATCAGGCTGAAGGCTGCGATGCCGATGCCGACCGCCAGCCAGATGATGCCGCGGCGAATGTCGCGGGTTCGCGAGGGCAGGTTCTTGGTGACGTCCTTGGTCATCGCGTCGATAACCTCGGGCGGCAGGTCCTGACCCTTGTCGATGGCGCGGCGGACGGTTTCCTGCATTTCGCGGCGTTCGCGGAACTTCAGGTAGCTCGGCCCGAAGGCGATGGCGGTGATGGTGCCGAAGACCGACAGAATGGCCACCAGCGGGATGAAATCTTCCATGTGGGTATCCCCTTCTCTTGTCAGACCGGAGCGTGATGCCTCGGCCTTCTGACGACAAGAGGCTGTGAAGAGACCGCATGGATGCGGACGGCGAGGTGAAACTTTCGTAAGGCGGGGAAACAAACCGACCGGAGACCCGCCGATGATCGACCGCCGCATCCTTCTGGCCGGACTGGCCGCCGCACCACTGACCGCCTGCGCGGCCGGAACGGGCGTGGCGACCGGTGCGTCGGGGCCGACGCTGACGCTGGTCACGTTCAACATCTGGCACAATCAGGGCGACTGGGCCGCGCGGCAGCCGCTGCTGATCGCCGCGATTCGCGCCGAAAATCCCGACGTCATCGCCTTGCAGGAGGTGCTGGAAGACGCCGCCGTCGGCCTGCCCAACCAGGCGCGCACCGTGGCGGACGCCCTGGGCGGCTATGAGATGCATTTCGTCTCCACCGACCCCGAGGACGCCCCGCGCCGGTACGGCAATGCGATCCTGAGCCGCTTGCCGGTGCTGGCGCACGACTGGAAGAAGCTGGAGCCGCTGGACGACTACCGGACCGCCGTACGGGTGCGCGTCGACCTGCGCGGCCGCGCCGTCGACATCGTCAACACCCATCTGGCGTGGCAGGCGGACGCCCAGGCCGTGCGGGCGCGCCAGATCGCGGATCTGATGGGCTGGCTGCCGAAGGACGGAACGCCGCTGATCGCCACCGGCGACTTCAATGCGGTGCAGGAAGACGCCGGTCTGGCGGCGCTGACGGGCGAACGGTTCTTCAGCGCCCTGCCCCGCGGCTCGGCCCCGACGACCCTGAACCCGGCGAAGAACCATCCCCCGCGCGTCATCGATCATATCTTCGCCGAGGCGGCCCGGTTCGCCCCGGTGCGCGCCGCCGTGATCGGCGCCGAGCCGACTGGCGGGGAATATCCGTCCGATCACTTCGGCGTGGCGGCGACCGTCAGGCTGCGTTGAACCGCCGCGACAGCCACAGGGCGGCGCCGGCGCTGACCGCCACGCCCGCCAGCATACCGGCGGCGGGGATCAGGGCGGCGATATCCTGACCCAGCGGGCCGACGACCGGCGTCAGGGCCCACAGGATGGCCACAGCGGCCACGCCCCAGGGTACGAGGGCCGCGACCGTCATCCAGGCGCGGCGCAGGGCGATGCGCTGCGCGACCTGCGCCTGGAAGGCGTAGTCCCGCGCCGGCGGCGTTTCCGCGGCGAACAGGGCGTGGAGTTTCTGTTCAGGCGTCATCGGACCCTCCGAGCGCTTTCAGCAACCGCGCCCGACCGCGCGCAACATGCGACTTCACCGTGCCGAGAGGCAAGCCCAGAGCCGCCGACGCCTCGCCGTGCGACCAGCCGTCGGCCAGACACAGGGCGACGCAGGCCCGTACGTCCGGCGGCAGTTCGGCCATCGCCGCGATCATGGACAGCCGGTCCTCGTGCGAAACGCCCGCCGGCGTTTCGGCCGTCTCCAGCCAGAGGCTGTCGCGAACCGCGCCGCGGCGCGAGCTGCGGATCCGGTCCTGGGCCTTGCGCCAGGCGATGCCGCACAGCCAGGCGCGGACGCCGCCGGGATCCCTGAGCGACCGCAGCGACCGCCAGGCGGCCAGAAAGGCGTCCTGGGCCACATCGTCCGCCTCGGCCCAGCCCCCGCCCAGGGCCCGGCGCAGAAAGCCCCGAACCGCCGCCTGATGCCGCTCGACCAGCCGCGAGAAGGCGGAGTCCGAGCCGTTCAGCGCGCGGCTGACCAGTTCGGCGTCTGTCACAAGTCCGTCCATGCCCCCGGTCCCGGTCGGGCATCAGCCCCGCCGGCGTCCCATCAGGGCCGAAACGAGACTGGCCAGGCACAGGGCGCCCAGGACGAAGGCCACGATCAGGAAGGCCTCTCCGGCGCCGTAGATGTCGGCCCAGCTGGCGTAGGCGAAACCCGCGCCCATGACCCCGAACAGCACCACCGAGAACCAGTTGCCGTCGTTCATGCGGCTGCCCTCGCCCCGCCGCGAATGCCAGGAATCGTCATCAGCGTCGATCGGACGCTCCAAGACCTTCAGCAGGGCCTCCGGGGGCTCCTGGCCCTTGGCCGCATAGGTCTTGATCAGGTCCAGCGTATCCTTCTGCCGCCGGTAGTTCAGCAGGCTGTTGAAGCCGCCGTAGATGAACCAGGCCAGCGGGAACAGCAGCCACCAGTACGAACGGAACAGGTCTTCCATGGTCTTCACTCCCCATTCGGCGGACGCCTTGCCCGCGCTTTCATAGGGTAGTCGTCGCCAACCGCGCCAGCGGATGCGGCCGGGCGAACGAATTGCGGGCCCGCCCCGAACCGGCGGCGCAACCCATCTTGCGGCCTTGCGTTCGCTGGCCGACACTCAGCCCCTCACCGGAGCCTCCCCATGGTCCAGATCACCTATCGCATCGTCGAACACGACGGAGGCTGGGCCTACCAGTCGGGCGGCACCTATTCCGAGACCTATCCGACCCATGACGCGGCGCGGGCCGCCGCCGTCGCCGTGGCCCGCGAGCAGAAGGTGCCGGACGAGGACACGCTGATCGAATACGCCGACGCCTCGGGCCGCTGGATCACAGAGCGCGCCGACGGCCACGACCGACCCGAGGTCGACGTCGAGGGCTGAACGCGCGCTATTGCGCTATGATCCCGCGTCGAACCGAGGAGGTCAGCGCCATGAACCGTTTCTGGATCGCCCTTGCCGCCCCCATGGCCGCCTGCGCCATGGTCGCCTGCACCCTGCCCGCTCCCGCGACGGCTCAGCAGGTCCGGTACTATGAGGCGCCTCCGGGCGGGCGGGCTCATGACATCGCCGTCACCGCCGACGGCGAGGAGGTCTGGTGGACAGTCCAGCGCGGCGGCGCCCACGGCATCCTCGATCCTGACACCGGCGAGACCACGATCGTGCCGCTGGGCGAAGGTTCGGCGCCCCATGGCGTCATTGTCGGGCCCGACGGA
The DNA here is from genome assembly GCF_037626195.1 of Brevundimonas sp. BR2-1. NCBI lineage: Bacteria > Pseudomonadati > Pseudomonadota > Alphaproteobacteria > Caulobacterales > Caulobacteraceae > Brevundimonas > Brevundimonas sp. BR2-1. The sequence goes on from NZ_JARKMV010000001.1 coordinate 355,102, forward strand.
AACGCCTGGATCACGGACGGCGGCCAGAACGCGATCGTGCGGGTCGACCGGACCACACGCGAGGTCAGGGTCTGGCCCCTGCCGGCGGAGACCGGACCGGTGAACATGAACACCGCGACCTTCGACCACCGCGGCCGCATCTGGTTCACCGGCCAGACGGGCTTCTACGGCCGGCTCGATCCCGCGACGGACGACATGAAGGTCTGGGCCGCCCCTCGCGGCCGCGGGCCTTACGGGATCACCACCACGCCCTCGGGCGACGTCTGGTACGCCTCGCTGGCCGGCAGCCATATCGCGAAGATCGACCTCGACACCGGCGAGGCCACGATCGTCGAGCCGCCGACCCCGAACCAGGGCGCGCGGCGCGTCTGGTCGGACAGTCAGGGCCGCATCTGGGTCAGCGAATGGAACAGCGGCAACGTCAGCGTCCACGATCCCCGCGACAACAGCTGGCGGACCTGGAAACTGCCCGGAGAGGCCCCGAAAACCTACTCGGTCTATGTCGACGAGACCGACAAGGTCTGGCTGACCGACTTCGCGGCCAACGCCATCGTCCGCTTCGACCCGACGACCGAGACGTTCCAGAGCTTCCCGAGCGACCGCCCCGGGGCCAATGTGCGCCAGATGCTGGGCCGTCCCGGAGAGGTCTGGGGCGCGGAGTCCGGCACGGACCGGCTGGTCGTCATCCGGTACGGCGGCTGAGGCGTGACCGCAATCTGGCTGCTGCTCGCGGTCTTCGCCGCCCCGCCCCCGCCACAGACCGACCCCGGCGCGCGCGCGTTCCAGCGGTGCGCGGCCTGTCATTCCCTGCGGTCGAACGAGGAGTCGGCGCCCCGGCTGGGCGACGTGCTGGGGCGGCGGGCGGGCGCCGTCCGGAGTTTCGCCTATTCCGACGCCATGGAGGCCGCCGGCCAACGGGGTCTGGTGTGGGACGCGGCCACGCTGGAACGGTTCCTGGCCGACCCTGACGCCGTCGTGCCCGGCACCACCATGCCCTATCAGGGCGGTTCGGCGGCGGAGAGAAGGGCGCTGATCGACTGGTTGCGCCGATCGAGCGAGGCCTCCCGCAACCGGTTGTGATCGCCGCGGGCTAGGCGCGGACCGGCCCGGCCGTTAGGTCTGACCTGTCTGCCAGTGGAACCGGTTACACATGCGTCACGCCCCCTTCCCCGCCCCGACCCGCCGCACGCTTCTGGCCGGAGGCGCGATGGCGGCCGGAATGGTCATGGCGCCGCGGATCGCGGCGGCGCAGGCTGCGGCGGACCTGGACCGGGTCAACGCCCTGATCGCCCGCATGACGATCGAGGAGAAGGCGGGCCAGCTGAACCTGCTGAACGACCCCTTCCGCTGGCGGCCCGAGGGCGTGAATCCCGGCGACTTCAATCCGGACCAGGCCGCCGTCGCCGCCGATATCCGCGCGGGACGGGTCGGCGCCCTGTTCAACGGCGTCGGCGCGCAGGGCGCGCGGATGGTGCAGGACATGGCCGTCCGCGACAGCCGGCTGGGCATTCCCCTGCTGTTCGCCGCCGACATCGTCCACGGCCTGCGCACCACCTTCCCGGTGCCGTTGGGCGAGACGGCCAGCTGGGACACGGATCTGGCCATGCGCACGGCCCGGGCGGCGGCCGTCGAGGGCGGGGCCGCGGGCGTGCACCAGACCTACGCCCCCATGGTGGACATAGGCCGCGACCAGCGCTGGGGCCGGGTGGTCGAGGGCGCGGGCGAGGACGTGCTGCTGGGCAATCTGTTCGCCGCCGCCCGGACCCGTGGCTTCCAGGGCGACGACCTGAAGGCCTGGTCGTCCCTACTGGCCTGTCCCAAGCATTTCGCCGCCTATGGCGCGGCCGAGGCGGGCATGGACTACAACTCCACCGACATGAGCGAGCTGGAGCTCCGCTCGGTCTATCTGCCGCCGTTCAAGGCCGCCTTCGACGCAGGCGCCCTGTCGACCATGAGCGCCTTCAACGACCTGAACGGCGTCCCGACCAGCGGCAACAAATGGCTGCTGACCGACATCCTGCGCGGCGAGTGGGGTTTCGCCGGCTTCGTGGTCTCGGACTATACCTCGGAGCAGGAGCTGATCGCTCACGGCTACGCCGCCGACGGACGCGACGCCGCCCGTCTGGCCCTGATGGCCGGCGTCGACATGTCGATGAAGAGCGGACTGTACCTCAAACACATCCCGGAACTGGTCCAGTCCGGCGACGTGCCGATGGCGCGGGTAGACGAGGCCGTGCGGCGGGTGCTGATGACCAAGGCCGCGCTGGGCCTGTTCGAAAATCCGTACCGCGGCTCCGACGTGCGCACGGAGCGCCGGGTCCACGGCAGCCGTGAGCATCTGGCTCTCGCGCGCGAGGCGGGCCGCAAGTCGATCGTGATGCTGAAGAACGAGGGCGGCCTGCTGCCCCTGCCGAAGACGGGCAAACGCTACGCCCTGATCGGGCCGTTCGGGGCGGATACGACCGACCTGTTCGGGCCGTGGTCGATCTTCAAGGATCCGAAGCTGGCGGTGTCGCTGGAACAGGGGCTCCGGACGGCGCTGGGCGAAGGCTCCAGCCTGACCGTGGTCAAGGGTTCGGACGTCGAGGCGCCGATCGCCGGCGGGATCGAGGCGGCGGTGATGGCCGCCTCGCAGGCAGACGTCGTGCTGCTGGCCGTCGGCGAGTCGCAGGCGATGTCGGCCGAGTCCAAGTCGCGCGTCGACATCGGCGTGCCCGCGCCGCAGCTGGCGCTGGCGCAGGCCGTGGCGGCGACCGGCAAGCCCGTGGTGGTTCTGCTGCGCAACGGCCGCGGCATGGAACTGGCCGGCGCCGTGAAGGACGCCCCCGCCATCCTGGTCACCTGGTTCCTCGGCTCGGAGACGGGGAATTCCGTGGCCGACGTCCTGTTCGGCGACCACGCCCCGACCGGCCGGCTGCCCGTCAGCTTCCCGTACCGGTCGGGACAATCGCCCTTCTACTACGCACACAAGACCACCGGCCGGCCGTCGCAGCCGACCGACACCGAGTTCACCGCCAAATTCCGCGAGGCGCCGCATCTGGCCCTCTACCCGTTCGGACATGGTCTGACCTACGGGACCGTCAGCTACTCGGCCGTCCGCCTTTCCGCTCCGACCATGGCCTGGAACGGCACGATCACGGCGAGCGTGACCCTGACCAATCCGGGCGCCCGGGCGGCGTCCGAGGTCGTCCAGCTCTACATTCGCGACAAGGCCGCCTCGATCACCCAGCCGATCCGTCTGTTGAAGGGCTTCCGCCGCGTGACCGTACCCGCGGGCGGTTCGCTGGAGGTCACCCTGCCGTTGACGTTCGCGGAGCTCAGCTTCCTCGGTGCGGACCTGCGCCCCACGACCGAGCCCGGCCTGTTCGACGTCTGGCTGAGCGCCGACGCCCAGAGCGGGCAGCCGGCGACTTTCACCCTGATCCGCTAGATCACCGCTTCGGCGTAGCGGTCGGGCTTGAAACCGACCAGCGTCCGGCCGCCCAGATCCAGCACCGGCCTTTTGATCATCGACGGCTGGGTCAGCATCAGGTGGACGGCCTTGGCCGCATTGAGGTCGGCCTTGGCGGCGGCCGGCAGCGCCTTGAAAGTCGTCCCGGCGCGGTTCAGGACCGTCTCCCAGCCATGCTCCGCCACCCAGCTCTCGACGCGCGCGCGGTCGATCCCGGCCTTCTTGTAGTCGTGGAAGTCAAAGGCGACATCGTGCTCCGCCAACCAGACACGGGCCTTCTTGACGGTGTCGCAGTTGGGGATGCCGTAGAGAGTCGGGGTCATGACGCCTGTGTGGCGACGCCGCGCCGGAACCGCAAGCCGCCGCCGGCGTTTGCATTTAACCGATTAGTTTAATATAAGGCCCTGTCAGCAAAAGGAGACGCCCCATGACCGCCCTCCCTCCCCGCCAGAAGGTCATTCCCTGCCTGTGGTTCGACAAACAGGGCGAGGAAGCCGCCCGCTTCTATGTTTCTTTGCTTCCGGATTCGCGCATCGACGCCGTCGTCCACTCCCCGGGCGACTACCCTGACGGCAAGGCCGGCGATGTCCTGCTGGTCGAGTTCACCTTGGCCGGCAGCCGCTACACGGCGCTGAATGGCGGCCCGATCTTCAAATTCAACGAGGCCGTTTCCCTGCAGATCGACTGCGAGGACCAGGCCGAGGTCGACCGCCTGACCGAAGCCCTGTCCGCGGTGCCCGAGGCCGAGCAGTGCGGCTGGGTCAAGGACCGCTACGGCATGTCCTGGCAGATCGTGCCCTATGCCCTGAACCGCCTGCTGGCCGACCCCGACGCGGGCGTCCGGAAGCGCGTGTTCGACGCGATGATGCAGATGAAGCGGCTGAACGTCGCCGAGCTTGAGCGCGCGGCGCGGGGCTGATCGCAGACGTCAGTCGGCCGCCGCCTTCAGGCGGTCGCTGACATCGACGATGGCCTGAATAACGGGGCCCAGTTCACGGCCCAGCGCGGTCAGGGCGTATTCGACGGATGGAGGCGAGGTCGGCAGAACCGCGCGGGTGAGCACGCCCTTCGCCTCCAGTTCCCGCAGACGGGTGGTCAGCACCTTGGCCGAAACGGCCGGGATGTCGATTCGCAGTTCGCTGAACCGGCGCGGGCCGGCTCGTAGATGCCAGATCACATGCGGCGTCCATGCGCCGTTGATCAGGGACATGCATTGCGCCAGCTGGCAGCCCGGGGGCGGCGCGCCGGAGCGGTTCTTTCTGATCTTGAGCGGCATGGTTTCGTCCGGCGGGTTACCGCGCAGATACCGCAAACAGCAGGTAACCTCAAGTTACCGGGTTTCCAATGGATACCGCCGTGGCTAGCTGTGGGGCGCACCCCTCCGGTTCGAAAGGCCGCTTGCCATGAAACTCTTCTACAGCCCCGGCGCCTGCTCGCTGGCGACCCACATCGTCCTGCGCGAACTGGACGTTCCGTTCGAGATGGAGCGGGTCGATGCGAAGACCGGACGCACGGAAACAGGCGCGGACTTCCGGTCGATCAATCCCAAGGGTCAGGTCGCCGCCCTGCAGCTGGACGATGGCCAGGTCCTGACCGAGAGCGCCGCACTGCTGCAATACGTCGGCGGACTGAAGCCGGACGCGGGGCTGGTTCCTGACGATCTTCTGGCCCGCGCCCGGCTGCAGGAGCAGCTGAATTTCATCGCTTCGGAGTTGCACAGCGCCTTCAGCCCGCTGTTCAATTCGGCTACTTCGCCACAGAACCGCGAGGCGGCCGCAACCCGGATCGCCGCAAAGCTGGATCATATCGAGACCCTGTTCGCCGACGGCCGGAGCTTTGTGCTGGGCGAGGCCTATTCGGTGGCCGACGCCCATCTGTTCGTCATCGCAGGCTGGGCCGAGCCGACCGGCATCGGCCTGGATCGCTGGCCGCGGCTGGAGGCGCACGGCGCCCGGATTGCGGGACGCCCCGCCGTCCGCGAGGCCATGGCGGCCGAAGGCCTGGTCGCACCATGAACGGACCAGCACCCTTTGCTGAAATCGCGGCGGCGATGACCGACTATTTCGACGGACTGTATCTGAGCGACACTGTCCGGCTGGGGCGGGTTTTCCATCCTGAGGCGCAGTACGTTTGCGCCTCGGGCGGGACGCTGACGCGGCTGTCGATGGAGGAGTATTTTCCCATGGTGGACGCCCGCCCCTCCCCCGCCAGCCGGTCGGAGCCACGCGCCGACCGGATCATCTCGATCGAACTCGCCGGACCGGTCACCGCCCTTGTCCGCGCCGAATGCGCCATCGGACCCAAGCGGTTCACGGACTTTCTGACCTTCATCCGTCTGGACGGCGAGTGGCGGATCATCGCCAAGGTCTTCCATTTCGACCTCATCGAGGAGTCCTGACCCCATGCCCTACGTCAACATCCGCATCACACGCGAGGGCGCGACGCCCGAACAGAAGGCCCGCCTGATCAAGGGCGTCACCGATCTGCTGGTCGAGGTGCTGGACAAGAACCCGGCCACCACCTTCGTGGTCATCGACGAGACCGCGCTGGAAGACTGGGGCGTCGGCGGACTCCCGGTCGATCAGTATCGACGCGAGCAGGCGGCGCGAAAGACCTGACCGCCGGTCAGTCCTCGTCCGCCTGCCTGGCTCCGACGGCTATCGGGCCGGACGTTCCAGACAGCGCCCGGTCCAGCGCCTCCCGGTCCAGACCCCTTTCCCACTTCGCCACGACGATGGTGGCCACGGCGTTGCCGGTGAAATTGGTCAGGGCCCGGCATTCGCTCATGAACCGGTCGACTCCGAGGATCAGGGCCATGCCGGCGACCGGCACCGAGGGCACGACCGCCAGGGTGGCGGCCAGGGTGATGAAGCCGGCGCCCGTCACGCCCGCCGCTCCCTTGGAGCTGAGCATGGCCACGGCCAGCAGAAGCAGCTGATCCCAGAGCGACAGATCGACGCCGCAGGCCTGGGCGATGAACAGGGCGGCCAGGGTCATGTAGATGTTGGTGCCGTCCAGATTGAACGAATAGCCCGTGGGCACGACCAGCCCGACCACCGACCTGTCGCAGCCGGCGCGGCCCATCTTCTCGATCAGGCTGGGCAGGGCCGCCTCGGACGAGGAGGTGCCGAGGACGAGCAGCAGTTCCTCCTTCAGATAGCGGATCAGCTTGAAGATCGAGAAGCCGTTCACCCTCGCCACGGCGCCCAGCACCACCACAACGAAGAAGGCCGAGGTCAGGTAGAAGGTCGCCACCAGGGCCGCGAGATTGATCACCGATCCGATGCCGTAGCGGCCGATGGTGAACGCGAAGGCGCCGAAGGCCCCGATGGGCGCCGCCTTCATCAATATGGCGACCAGTTTGAAGAAGGCCTCGGACACGCTTTCCAGCACCGTCATTACCGGCTGGGCCCGGTCGCCGATGATCGCCAGCGAAACCCCGAACAGGATGGCGAAGAAAAGCACCTGCAGGATCTCGCCGCCAGCGAAGGCGCCGACCACGGTCTCGGGAATGATGTTCATCAGGAAGGCGACGATGTCGGTCTCGTGCGCCTTCTGGACATAGGTCCCGACCGCGGCCGGATCGAGCGTCGCGGGATCCACATTCATGCCCGCGCCGGGCCGCACGACATTGGCGACGATCAGGCCGACGATCAGCGCCAGGGTCGAGAAGGTCAGGAAATAGGCGAAGGCCTTGCTCACCACCTTTCCCAGCTTCCCCAGGTCGCGCAGATGGGCGATGCCGGTGGCCACGGTCAGGAAGATCACCGGGGCGATGATCATCTTCACCAGCCGGATGAAGGCGTCCCCCAGCGGCTTCAGCCCTTCCCCGAACGATGGCCAGAAATGGCCGATCAGGGCGCCGAGAGCGATGGCAGTCAGGACCTGGAAATAGAGGTGGCTCCAGATCGGCTTCTTCGCGGGTGCGGAAGGCGGCGCGGCCTCGACCGCGACGCCGGGCGCGATCTTCACCGGGCGAGGCGAGCGCTTGCGCGGCGTACCGGATGTCGTCGGCTTGCGCGCCATGCCGTTCTCCCTCTGACCGCGCGTCTGCGCGATTCCCGGCGAAGCCTAGGGACTCAGCCGCGCAGGGGCCAGCGGCCGAGTGTGTGATAGATCGATCGCCCGACCTCACTGTGAATCAGCAGGAAGTCGGCCGCGCGCCAGCCGACCGGTTCAATGATGCGCTCCGGCAGTTGGCGGTCCCCGTATGTCAGGGTCAGGTGCGGGGTGAAGGCCTCTCGCGACAGGGTGCGGACGCCCGCGCGCAACAGCGCCCTGAACAGCCGGCTCCGGAAGGCGCCCAGCGCCTCGACACCTTCCCCGCCCAGCAGGACATACGGGTGTTTTCCGGGCGCACCCGCGAAACTGGCGGCGCGGTCGAAGGTCACGTCGAAGGCGGCTTCGGACAGGCCGTCCATGGCGTTCCGGATGTCCGTGATCACGCTCCGCGGCAGCGAATTCTCATAGTCGCCGACGTGGATCAGGGTGATGTGCAGCCGGTCGGAGCGAATGGGAGAGCCCCTCAGCCCGTGATCAAGGCGCGCCTCCTCCAGCGCCTTCGACGCCGCCCCGGCCTGGTCCGGCGGCAGCATGAGGCCGACGAACAGGCGCTCGATCCGCGCGGCGGCGGGCGCGCCGAACAGGTCTCCGGACAGGGCCGACGCCATCAGCGCTCTTTCTGGGGATGCGGGGTCTCGCCGCGCTTCAGCATCTCGACCAGGTCCGCGATCTTCTTCCTTCGCCCGGCCTCGGTCTTCATGTTGTGGGTGCGGAACGCCAGGGCGAAACGGTTCTGGGCGCTGAGCTTGCCGAACATCTCCTTCGCCTTCGGCTCGGCGTCTATGGCGGCCTGGAGATCGGCGGGGATGGCCATGTCCTTGCTGCCGCCATAGGCCCGCGCCCATCGGCCGTCGGCCTTGGCCGCCTCGACCTCCTTCAGGCCGTGCTCCGTCATTCGCCCCCCGGCGATCAGGCGGGCGACGTTGTCGACGTTGATCTGGCTCCAGATGCTGGTCTTCGTCCGCGGGGTGTAGCGCTGCAGATAGCTGGTCTCGTCGAAACTCTTGCGCACCGCGTCGATCCAGCCCCAGCACAGGGCGACATCGATGGCCTCCTTCGGCGTGATCGACGGCAGGCCCGAGGCCACCTTGTGGATCTTTATCCAGACCTCGTTCTCGCTGGCGTGGTGCTTGCCGAGCCAGACGTAAAAGGCCCGGGCGTCGGCGAACTCGCGGACGTGGTCGGGATCGACCGTGATTGGACCTTTCACTCCCACGCCATGATTCCCTAGGTTGCTCGACGCCACATCGGAACAGGATCGAAATCATGACCGAAAGCAAATTGCTGCGCATGGACAATATCGGCATCGCGGTGGAATCCCTCGATGACGCCATCTCGTTCTTCACCGAACTGGGCCTGTCGCTGGAGGGGCGCGGCATGGTCGAAGGGGAATGGGCCGGGCGCATCACCGGACTCCACGATCAGCGCGTGGAGATCGCCATGATGGTCACGCCTGACGGTCACAGCCGTCTTGAGCTCTGCCGTTTCCTCGTCCCGTCCGTCGTCTCGGATCACCGGAACGCCCCGGTGAACGCCCTCGGTTATCTGCGCGCCATGTTCGCTGTGAGCGACATCGACGACACCGTCGCCAGATTGCGCAAGCATGGCGCTCAGCTGGTCGGCGAGGTGGTTCAGTACGGAACCGCGTACCGCCTCTGCTACATCCGCGGGCCCGAGGGAATCCTCGTCGGACTGGCGGAACCGCTGGGCGACAGCCGGTAGGCCGCCGCCGTTCCCCCTAGGGAAGGTGAGCCACCACTCCGAGCCAGTGCACCGCCTGGCCTGCATCGATCAGTTCGAACAGCGGGATAGCCAGCAGAAACACCAGTCCGTCCCGGATGGTGAGCAAGAAGAGAGACGGGCGGACGCTTATTTCTTCCGCATCGCGCCACAGCGAAAACCGCGGCCAGAACCGGGGTGTGCGGGCGACATACCTCGCATAGCTCTCGCCGAATTCCCGGAGCAGGAAGGCTTCTTCCCGGAGAACCGTAAAATGGAACACCAGGACCGCGGCCCCCAGGAATGCAGCGCCGATAATGAGGCTGCCGCTTTGCGCGCCGATGCCGAACGCCCCGATAAAGCTGAAGACATAGAGCGGGTTCCGGCTGATCGAATAGGGACCCCGGTCGACGATCTCCGCCTTCTTCCGTCCTCCGATATAGAGGGTGCACCAGGCGCGGCCGACGATGGCGACGACGATCGCCCCAAGACCGACAGCCTCGACCGACTCGTGCCAGGGCCCGTCGACGCCGCCGATGGACTGGCTGACCACGGACAGGGCGATCAAGCCCAGGAGTGCGACGCCGACGGCGACCTTCCGGACCTTCTGAACTGTGCCAAGATTGAGGGCGGGCGCCGGCGTCGGGGTCATGTCAGGTCTCCGTGGGCGAAAACAAACAGCGAAACTGTGACGGTTTCGGGCCCGGGCCGGCCGGGTCGCGCCGCCTTCATCTAGAGGACGGTTCCAAAGAGCCGGCCGATGCCAACCGTGGCCCCCATCGCGAGCACGCCCCAGAAGACCACCCGCAGAACGGACCGGCCGACATTCGCTCCGCCCGCCAGGGCGCCGAGGCCGCCCAGTCCCGTCAGCCCCGCCAAGGCGCCGACGCCAACCCAGATGATCAGGCCCTGCAACGGGGCCAGGGCGACAAGAACCAGCGGTGCAAGGGCTCCGCACGCGAACGTCAGGGCGGAGGTCAAGGCCGCCTGAACCGGACGCGCCGTCGTGATCTCCGAAATCCCCAGTTCGTCCCGCGCATGCGAGCCGAGCGCGTCCCTGGCCATGAGCTGGAGCGCCACCTGCCGGGCCAGATCGGGCTCGACGCCCCGAGCGGCGTAGATCCCGGCCAGTTCCGCGACCTCCGCCTCGCGATCGTCGGCCAGCTCCGCCGTCTCGCGAGCAAGGTCAGCCTTTTCGGTGTCGGATTGGGAGCTGACGGAGACATATTCTCCCGCCGCCATGGACATCGCCCCGGCGACAAGGCCCGCCACGCCGGCGATCAGTATCCCCTCGCGCGTCACCTGGGCCGCCGCAACGCCCATCACGAGGCTGGCGGTCGACACCAGTCCGTCGTTGGCGCCAAGGACCGCGGCCCGCAACCAGCCGATGCGGGCGACGCGGTGACGCTCGGGATGCAGGGCGAGACGGCTCATGCGGCGACTCCGGGCAAGCGACGCAACCTACGCCGAAGAAACGGGACCGTCTTCATCGGGGAAAACCCGGCGCCATGCGACGAAGGGTCGAATCCCTGAGCACATAGTGGTGGAACAGCGCCGCCGCGGCGTGGAGGCCGATGAGCCAGTACCCAACCACGCCGACGGTCGCGTGGATATCCTCGATCCGGCCGGCCAGCCCTTCATCGGGCGCGACCAGCGGGGGAAGGGTGAGACCGAAAAACGGAACCGGGTCGCCTTCCGCGCTCAGCAACACCCAGCCCATGACCGGCATCGCGACCATCAGGAGATAGAGGGCGCCGTGCACGACCGCCGCCGGGACGGCTGACCAGGTGCGGGGAGAAGGTCCGGCAGGCGCGAGCGCGCGGGCCGCCAGCCGGACCCATACAAGGGCGAAAACCGAGAGGCCGAGCATGTAGTGCCAGGTCTTCAATCCTTCCCGGATCCCGCTGCCGCGCGGATAGATTTCCCGGAGTTCCATGCAGGCATAGACCGCGGCCAGCAGCGCCAGCATCAGCCAGTGCATCAGGATGGAGAACCGGGAAAACGGCCGAGCGGGATGATGGACTGAGGCGACCATGAAATGCTCCGGAGTGAAGGCCATCAGACTTGCACGGGGACGATCCGGTCGCCTTGATCCAAAGCAAGGCTGGCGGAGTCCCTGGAGGGACGGATCGAGGACCACCGGCCTTCAAGGGGCGGCGGCCGGACGCGCGGCGGAATCCGGCTCCCGGCGCCTTGCGCTCGATCAATGCCGGGGACGAACGAAGACGGCAGGCTGCCGGCGAATCCAGGGAGATCGCCATGCCTCGTTCCGTCCGTCGGGTCACCGTCTGTCTGGACGGCTCGCCTCAGGGAGAGGCGCTGGTCCGACAGGCCGCCGCCCTGGCGCGGCGACTCCCCGCCGGACTGATCGGCCTGCGCAGCCTGCAACGTCCCTCCCCGTCCCCGCCGGAAACCTTTGCAAGAGGAACGGGCGCGATTCACGAAGTGCTGGAGCATCAGGCGGCGCAGGAGCAGGCCCTCGTCCTGGCGGCCCGGAACGCGTTCGCCGCAGTCGTGCGGCCCTTCGGCGTGGAGGCGGAATTTCGCCCCGTCTGGAACGACGACCCGCAGGCGATCGCACGGGCCGCCGACGGCGACCTCGTCGTTCTCGGCCGCCCGCGCCTTCCGGGCCTGCCGGAGGCCCTGACGGCCGAACGCCTGCTCCTTAAGGCGTCCCGGCCCGTGCTGGTGGTCCCCGAGGACTGGGACGAGGATCTGGGCCGCCGGGTGCTGATCGGCTGGAACGGCAGCCCGGCGGCCAGACAGGCGGTCGATCAGGCCCTGGGGCTGATGGGGCCCGACGCCGCCGTGACGATTCTGATCGTCGATGAGGCGGCGGCGGCCGAAAGCGCGGTCGAGCTGGCCGGGACCCTTGGGGCGGCCGGCGTTCGCACCGCCGTGCAGCGGGCGGACTCGCACGGAGACGGCGTGGCGGAGGCCATCACCGCGGCGGCGAACGCGGCGAGGGCGGACCTGGTCGTTCTGGGCGGCTATAGCCGCTCGCCCTCCGTCGAACGGTGGTTCGGGGGCGTCACCCGATCCTTGCTGGCGTCCGCGCGTCATCCCCTGCTGCTCTCCCACGTCCCGGAAGCCGCGCGAGGGGCCGTCATCGACAATGACGGGGCCGCAGGCCCTGCCACGCTCGCCGCATACAGATAGACCGACGCCCGCCTTGAACAGTGAGGAGCACCGGGGTGGGCACTTTCCGGCCGGGCGCGGCGCTCCTCGGCGAGCAGATCGGAAGGATGTCGGAATCACTCAGGCGCGCGCGATCTGGATCAAGCTGTCCGTCACGGGGATCAGATCGCGTCGACAGCCGCCCGAAGGCGGGCGCCGACTGTCCCGGCGTGCTCAAGCAGGGCGGCGTTGTCGATGGCCCGCATCGAGGCGGCCGGATCGATCGAAAACACCTCCACGCCGCTGTCCAGCTGCTGCACCACGACATTGCAGGGGAGCATCGCCCCGACATGGGATTCCATCTGCAGGGCCTCATGCGCCATGACGGGATTGCAGGCGCCGAGTATCCGGTAAGGCCGGAAATCCTGGCCGATCTTCGCCTTCAGCGTCGCTTGCACGTCGATCTCCGTCAGGACGCCGAAGCCGTGCTGCTGCAAGGCGGCGCGGGTGCGTTCGAGCACGGCCTCGAAGTCGCCTTCGACGGCGCGGGCATGGTAGTAGGTCATGGGGAGGGCTCCTTCGGCTTCTCCCGGTAAATCTCGCAAAGCAGGGCGATGATTCGGGCGGCGGCCGGGTCCGCCACGCCGTAGTAGATGGTCTGTGCCTCGCGTCTGGACGCGACGACTCCCTCCTGCCGCAGCCGGGCGAGGTGCTGGGAACAGGCCGATTGGGACAGGCCGGCGAAAGCCGCCAGTTCACCGACCGCGCAATCGCCCTCGCTCAACCGGCACATCAACATCAGCCTCTGCTCATTGGCGAACAGGCGCATCAGCGCCGCGGCGGACGCCGCCTGGGCCTCCAGTCCGGCGAGGGCCGCCGGGCTCGGGAGCGGGAGGGGTTGGGTCATCGGGCGTCTCCGTCAGCGACAGGCCCGGGAAGAGGCCGGCCGTCGTCCTTCAACGCGATATAGATGGCCGGGATCACCAGCACCGTCAGAATCGTCGAGGAGATCAGGCCGAACAGCAGGGAGATGGCCAGACCCTGGAAGATGGGGTCGAACAGGATCACCGCCGCCCCGATCATGGCCGCGAGCGCCGTCAGCAGGATCGGCTTGAAGCGGATCGCTCCGGCCTCGAGCAGGACCTCGCGCAAGGGTCGGCCGGGGGTGCGGGCGTGGCGGATGAAGTCGACCAGCAGGATCGAGTTTCGCACGATGATCCCCGCCAGGGCGATGAAGCCGATCATCGAGGTGGCGGTGAAGGGCGCCCCGAACAGCATGTGGCCGATGACGATCCCGATCAGCGTCAGGGGGATGGGCGTCAGGATCACCAGCGGGATGCGGAAATCCTTGAACTGGGCGACGACCAGAACATAGATTCCCAGCAGGGCCACGCCGAAGGCGGCGCCCATGTCGCGGAAGGTCACCCAGGTGATCTCCCATTCGCCGTCCCACAGCACCGAGGGCCGGGTCTCGTCGGTCGGCTGGCCGTTGAGGCGGACCTCGGGCCGCGGTAGATTCTTCCAGTCGTGGGCCCTGATCGCCGCGTCGATGGCCAGGATGCCGTAGATCGGCGCCTCGAACTGGCCGGCCAGCTCGGCGGTGACCATTTCAGCGGCGCGGCCGTCGCGGCGGTAGACAGGCCAACTCGCCAGTTCGTTGCGAGCCTCGACGACCTCGCCCAGTTCGACCAGCCGCCGGCCGCCGTCGATCGTGGTCACGGCCACCGGCATGACGGCCATCTGTTCGTTCCAGGTCCGGGCTGACTGGGGCAGACGCACGGCGATCTCCACCGGGGTCCGCTCGTCGTCGCGCAAGGCGTAGCCGAGCACCTGACCGCCCATGATGGCGGCGATGGAGTCGTGCACCTCGCGCTCGGACAGGCCGAAGCGCTCGATCTTCTCGCGGTCCGGGATCAAACGCAGCACCGGTCGGCGGACGCCATAGCTGTTGTCGACGTCGACCACCGAGGGCTCGGCGCGGAACAGAGCCTCAAGTTCGGCGGCCACGGCGCGGCGGGTCGCCGGATCCGGGCCGTAGACCTCGGCCAGCAGGGTAGCCAGCACCGGGGGACCCGGCGGGGCCTCCACCACCTTGATCGACGATCCCGCCGGCAGCGGCAGCTCGGCCAGACGGCGGCGCAGATCGAGAGCGACGGCGTGGCTGCTGCGGCTGCGCTCGCCCTTGGGCGCCAGCATGACCGCAAGATCGCCCTGTTCGGCGCCGGAGCGCAGGAAATAATGGCGGACCAGGCCGTTGAAGTTGAACGGCGCGGCGGTTCCGGCGTAGCTCTCCAGCGACTCGACCTCGGCCAGAGTTCCCGCCACGGCGGCGGCGCCGGCCAGGGTGCGCTCGGTGGCCTCGAGGCTGGTTCCTTCAGGCATGTCCAGCACGACCTGCAGCTCGGACTTGTTGTCGAACGGCAGCAGCTTCACCGGCACCGCCCGGAAGCCGAACATCGACATGGCCAGCAGGGTGGCCAGGCCGACGACGATCAGGAAGGTCCAGGCGCTGCGGCGGCTGTGGATCACCGGCGTGGCCACCCTGCGATAGAGGCGGCCCAGGGCGCCCTCCCCCTCGTCATGTCCATGTCCCCCCGCCAGCGTCTTGCGCGCCAGGCGGATCATCAGCCATGGCGCGATGACCACGGCGACGAAGAAGGAGAAGACCATGGCCGCGGAGGCG
Source organism: Brevundimonas sp. BR2-1 (assembly GCF_037626195.1). Classification (NCBI taxonomy): domain Bacteria; kingdom Pseudomonadati; phylum Pseudomonadota; class Alphaproteobacteria; order Caulobacterales; family Caulobacteraceae; genus Brevundimonas; species Brevundimonas sp. BR2-1. Next base: position 370,134 of record NZ_JARKMV010000001.1, read on the forward strand.
TTGACCGGGATCGGCGCCATATAGGGGCCCATAAGGCCCGACACGAACAGCATGGGCAGCAGGGCGGCGACCACGGTCAAGGTCGCGACCACCGTCGGATTGCCGACCTCGGCCACGGCCTCGACCGTCGCCTGGGCCCGGCTGCGGCCGTCGTTCATGGCCCAGTGCCTCGCGATGTTCTCGATCATCACGATGGCGTCGTCGACGAGGATGCCGATCGAGAAGATCAGGGCGAACAGGCTGACGCGGTTGATGGTGTAACCCATCAGGTTGGAGGCGAAGAGAGTCAGCAGAATGGTTGTCGGAATCACCACCGCCGTCACGCCGGCCTCGCGCCAGCCGATGGCGAAGCCGATCAGGATGACGATGGAGATGGTCGCCAGACCGAGGTGCATCAGCAGCTCATTGGCCTTTTCGTTGGCCGTCTCGCCGTAGTCGCGGGTGACCACGACCTCGAGACCGTCAGGGATCAGCGTCCCCTTCAGCGCCTCGACCCGCTGCATCACTCCGTGAGAGACGACCACAGCGTTGGCGCCCTGGCGTTTGGCGACGGCCAGGCTGACGGCCGGGGTCCGGCTCCAGCCGTCGCCGGCGCGGGCGTAGTGGGCGGCCCGGGCCTGATCCTCACGCGGGGCCTGAACGATCGTCGCCACGTCGCGCAGATAGACGGGCTCGCCCGCCATCGAGCTGACGGTCAGTAGGGCAGCGTCTTCGGGCGTGGCAAGGCGCTCGCCCGAGCGCAGCGCTACGGCCTGCCCCTGATCACGGAAGGAGCCGGCGGGGAAGCTGCGGTTGGCCTGGGCGACGGTTTCGAGCACCGAGGAGAGGGCCACGCCGCGCGCGGCCATACGGGCCGGATCGGGCTCGACCCGGATCTCGGACGGGCGACCGCCGACGATGAAGGTCAGGCCGACGTCCTCGACCTTGCCGATCTCGGTGCGCAGTCGGGCGGCGACGTCGTACAGGGCCTGATCGCTCCAGCGACCGGCCGCGTCAGCGCGCGGCGTCAGGGTCAGGACCACGGCGGGCACGTCATTGATGCCGCGGGTGACGATCTGCGGTTCGGACACGCCGACGGGGATGGCGCTGTAGTTGGCGCGCACCTTCTCATGCACCCGAACCGCCGCGTCGTCGGGGTCCGAGCCGACCACGAAGCGGGCGGTGACCATGACCTGGTCGTCCTGCACCTGGGTATAGACGTGCTCGACGCCGTCGATGCTGCGTACGATGGCTTCCAGCGGCTTGGCCGCCAGTTCCGCAGCGTCCGCGGCGCCCAGACCAGGGGCCGCGACCATGATGTCGACCATCGGGACGCTGATCTGCGGCTCCTCCTCGCGAGGGATCGACAGCACCGCCATCAGGCCGACGGCGATCGCCGCCAGCAGCATCAGGGGCGTCAGCGGCGAATTGAGCGTGGCGCGGGTCAGGCGACCGGAGAGGCCGAGGTTCATCGGGCGCGCTCCGGCGGGGCGCCTGCGGGGGCGAGGACAACATCGCCCGCCCTCAGGCCCGACAGCACTTCCACCCGATCGCCGGGCACCGAGCCGCCCAACTGGACCGGCGCCTCGCTGACGCGGCCGGCGCGGTCGACGGTGCGGACGAAATCGATGCCGAAGCGCGTCGCGACGAAGCGTTGCGGCAGGACCAGGGCGCGGCGCTGGCCGATCGGAACCTGCACGATGACCCGCTGTCCGACCCGGTCGCTGGCCAGGCCGTCCACGGCGATGTCGGCGGTCGTCCGTCCCGCGGTGGAGGCCGGGTAGATCTGGGCGATCGCGCCGCTGGTCACGCCGGGCAGATCGTCGCCCTCCAGGGCGACAGTCTGGCCGACACGCAGGTTCCGGCCCTGGGCTTCGGGCACTTCAAGGCGCAGGACCAGGGGGCCAGCGGTGATGGTGGCGACCGACTGCCCGGCGCTGACAACCGAGCCGGCCGGCACGTCGGCGGCGAGCACCCGACCTGACGTCGGGGCGAGAATCCGGCCTTGGGCGCCGGTCTCGGCGCTGGCCGAGCGCACGGCCCGGGCGGCCCGGACCTGGGCGTTGGCGGCCTGGGAGGCGGCGAGAGCCTGGTCGAGCCGGGCCTGGGCGTAGATGCCCTTGTCGAACAGGGTCTGGATGCGCGACAGGTCGGCCCGGGCCCGCGCGGCCTCGGCTTCGGCCGCCGCGACCTGGGCGCCGTAGGCCGCCGTCTCGAGACCGACCCGGTTGTCGACGACCATGCCGATGACCTGGCCCTGGCGCACCATGTCGCCTTCGCGGACGTTCAACTGCGTGAGCGTGCCCGGAATGCGGGCCCGCGCCTCGCCGAGATCGCGCGAGGAGACGACGGCCGAGGCTGGTTTGACCGCGTCTATCAGGGCCTCGGTCACGGCGAGACGTTCGCCTCGGGCCGGCGCGGTCGCCACGACCTCTGGCTCTCCGCCACAGGCCGACAGACCGCCGACCAGAAACGTGGCGGCGGCGAGGGCTGCGAACAGGGCCGTGGGTTTCGTCATGGGCGCGTCCTTATGTAAGCTTGCGCTAATATTAGGTACTGCTAATATGAATGCAAGCTTGAGGACTGTCCTCCCGGCCTGGCGGACGGGCCTTGATACGGATCAAGGCGCGGCGATCGGGGCGGTGCAGGATCGGGCTTCCGGGAAACCGTTCTGGAATGGAGATCGCGCATGGACCGGCCCACCATCGTCATCCTCGGCGCAGGCCTGGGCGGCGCCATCGCCGCCTATGAACTGCGCCACGTCCTGGGTGATCGCGCGCGGATCGTCATGGTGTCGAAGGGCGACACCTTCCACTTCACCCCGTCCAATCCATGGGTGGCGGTGCACTGGCGCAAACGCGAGGCGATCGAGGTCAGCCTGCCGGAGGTGATGAAGCGCAAGGGCGTGGAGTTCATCAACGTCGGCGCCAGTCGCATCCGGCCCGCCGAAAAGGGCGTCGACCTCGCCGACGGCCGGGCGTTGCATTACGATTATCTGGTCATCGCCACCGGCCCCGACCTGGCCTTCGACGAGATCCCGGGCCTGGGACCCGACGGCCATACGGTGTCGATCTGCCATGTCGACCACGCCGTGCACGCGGCCGTGTCCTTCGACGAATTCGTGAAGAACCCCGGCCCGATCGTGGTTGGCGCGGTCCAGGGCGCGTCCTGCTTCGGGCCGGCCTATGAGTTCGCCATGATTCTCGACACCGAGCTGCGCCGCCGCAAGCTGCGCGACAAGGTGCCGATGACCTTCGTCACCTCCGAGCCCTACATCGGCCACCTCGGCCTCGACGGCGTCGGCGACACCAAGGGTCTGCTGGAAAGCGAGATGCGCCAGCGCCACATCAAATGGATCACCAATGCGAAGGTGAAGAGCGTCGAGGCCGGCCTGATGCACGTCGAGGAGATCGCGGAGGACGGCGCCGTCAAGGCCAGCCACGATCTGCCCTTCGCCTGGTCGATGATGCTCCCGGCCTTCCGCGGCGTGGAGGCGGTGCGCGGCGTTGAGCACCTGACCAATCCCCGCGGCTTCGTCCTCGTGGACAAGCACCAGCGCAATCCGGCCTGGCCAGAGATCTTCGCCCTGGGCGTCTGCATCGCCATACCCCCGACCGGCCCGACGCCGGTGCCTGTGGGCGTGCCCAAGACCGGCTTCATGATCGAAAGCATGGTCACGGCCATCGCGGCCAATCTGAAACAGATTCTCGATGGTCAGGCGCCGACCAACGAGGCCAGTTGGAACGCCATCTGCCTGGCCGATTTCGGTGATGGCGGCGTGGCCTTCATGGCCCAGCCGCAGATTCCACCGCGTAACATCAACTGGTCGGCCAGCGGCCGCTGGGTGCATACGGCCAAGGTCGCCTTCGAAAGCTATTTCCTCCACAAGATCCGCAAGGGCCAGGCCGAGCCGCTCTACGAGAAGCTGGCCCTTGATCTGATCGGCGCCCACAAGCTGCGCCAGACCCCATCCGCAGTTCAGGAAAAGCAGTCATGAACCTCGACCGCGCCGTCATGATGTTCGCCGGATTCATGGTTCTTCTCAGCCTGGCGCTGACCCACTGGGTCCACCCGGCGTGGGTGTGGCTGACGGTGTTTGTGGGGGCCAACCTGCTGCAAGCCTCCATCACCGGCTTCTGCCCGGCCGCGAAGCTGTTCCGTCGCCTCGGCGTTCGTCCGGGAAATGCGTTCCGTTAGACGAGTCACGCCGCGCCTGGCCCCGATTGATCTCCGCTCGGCCGGATTCGTGGCGCGGGTCCGTCCCTTGCCGCCTTCGCCGCGCTACCGGACTTCGCTGATCCTGACCGGTCGCCGGCGCCGGGAAGTCCTCCAGGGTGATGCGAACGTCAGTCGGGCCGGGCCGCCCGCCTGGCCGCGCGGAACCCCTTCAGATCCCGCGCCAGCCGGATCCACAGCAGGACGAACCCGGTGATCACGATGCTCAACGTCAGCGCGGTGGTGATGATGATCAGGGGGTGATTGAAGTCCTCGCCGTCGTTCCAGTCCATGACATGGAGACGCCAGAAAAAGTCGTAGAACCGCCAGACGCCGGACCGGCGCGTCACCACCTCGCCGGTCGCCGGCGAGAGGTAGAAGCTGGTCTTCTCACGATCGGCGAAGTCGACGCGCCAGAGGGGTCCGGTCCGGCCCGTCTCCCCAGGCGCCGTCTTCAGAAGGACGGCGCCTGAAACCCCGGCCTCGCCCCGGTAGGCGCTCCTGGCGAGCGCCGACGCCTCGGCGGCCGACAGCGGCCCGAAGGGCCGTCCGGTGAGGGCCGACACCGTGACCGGCTCGCCCTCAACCGGCTTCAGGATCCACGCCGGACCCCGCGGCGTCGGGCGCAATTCCGCCTGGACGGGCGCGACCCTCGCCCGGCGGACGATCTCGCCGAGCGCCGGCAAGTTCCCGAGATCCACAGGCGCCGGTTTGAGTTCGACCGCGCGATGCTCGCTGCGCACCGTCTCGATCGGAATAGCCGTCATCACCAGACCGCCGCCGACCCAGAAGAGGACCTGCAGGCCCACCACGAGGGCGATCCATTTGTGCAGTTGGGTGGAAAGCTTGAGAATCTTCACGACGCCGCCTGTCCGTGACGCGCGAAGACGCGCGTGCCGCCGCCCTTCAGCACCAGCAGGGTCTCATAGGCCTCGCGCGCGCCATCGGCGGTCTCCATCCCGGGGGATCCCAACGGCATCGAGGGCACGGCCAGACCGACGGCCTCGGGCCGCTCGGCCAGCAGCCTGCGCACGTCCGCGGCGGGAACATGCCCTTCCAGCACATAGCCTCCGATCAGGGCCGTATGGCAGGAGGCCAGGTCGTCGGATATCCCACGACTGGTGCGCAGGCTCCCCAGGTCGGGCAGTTCATGGACCTCCGCCTTGAACCCGGCCGCGCGCATGTGGTCGACCCAGGCCGTGCAACAGGCGCAGCCCGGGGTCTTGTAGACAGCGAGCCCGGTCGCCGAACGGCCCGACGCGCATGCCGCCAGAGCGGCCGCGCCAACGCCCGCGGCGAGCAGCGTCCGACGTGAAAACGGGGTAGGCATTGGTCTCGGTATCCTGTGATGAGCCGCGGCGCGGTCAGGACGCGGGGCGGAAGGGCCGGGCTGAGGAGTGATAGATGCCGATGCGCCACTCGTCATCCCGTTTGCGCAGCACGCTCGTGGCGACCCCGCGGCGCTCGATCGGCGCCCGGACCGCGTCCTTGGAGGTGATGGGGCAGGTTTAGCCGCCCGGGCGTTCAGAGCATCAGATGTCTCAGGCCGTGGGTCAGCATGCCGCCCAGCAGGCCATTGAGAACGACGGCGGCGGCGGTGATCGTCAACAGGGAGATATAGACCAGCTCGCGCCCACGCCCGGGATTGCGGACCCAGTGCTCCTTGGCCCACCAGCTCAGCAGCCCCAGCGCCGCGATCGAGGTGCCGAGCCACCGGTGGTAGGCGTGGGTTGCGTCGTCCTTGCCGGGAGGGCCCATGGCGAACCACCCCAGCATCACCGCGACGACGGCGGACAGGGCCGCCAGGGCGATGATGACGCGCGCGCCCTGGGTCAGCACTGGACGGCCCAGCGTCAGCGCAGCGATCTCGAGCACGGCGGCGACCAGGAACAGGGCGATGGGAAAATGCACGGCCGCCGGATGCATCGCGCCGAACCAGCGGTAGAGGCGCCGGGGCATCGGAGCCGGCGCCGCACCGGCCATCCTGGCCCCGTGATCCATGTCCTCGACCGTGCCGGTCGGGCCCGGCGCGGCCGCCATTCCCGCCTTCGGTCCGGTGGCGACCTGGGTGCGTGCGGCGGAGGCCTTGTCGTGATCTTCGTGCGCAAACGCCGGGGCGCTGACCAGAAGGGCCAGAACGACGGCGAGTCCCCGTAGACATTTCCGCAATCTCATCGCCCTCTCCAGTCCGCCCTTCTGTCAACTACGCACCGGAGCGGCGGCCCCCTCGCGCGAGGGATTGCGGGCCCGATCGCGTATTAGAGTTCAGGGCGGCAAGGAGAGTGTTCGATGACGCATGATCTGGAGGATCTTCTGGCGCGGTCGGCGGCGGCGTCCCCGACCCGGCCGCTCGACGGCCTGGAGCCCCTCGTCTGGCGGCGGGTCGACGCCCTCCGCGGCGACAGGCTCGTCTCGCAACTGCGCCTCGGGGCGGTGGCGATGGCGCTCGCGACCGGCCTGACCGTCGGCGGCGTCGGCGCGGTCGCCGCGCCGACGCCGCCTGGCGACATGGCGATTTTCTCGCTCGATGCGGACCTGTCGCCGCTCATGAGACTGGAAACTGGCCAATGATGCGCGGCTGGCGCGCCATCGCCCTGACCGCTGTGCTGGCCGCGCTGGCCAGCGGCGCGGGCACCTGGATCAGCGCCAGTTGGGTGCTCGACCGCCGCGAACCGCCGTCGCTGCACGATATCGTGCATGACGACCTGAAACTTTCCCCCGACCAACTGACCCGGATCGAGGTGGTCGAGGCCCGCTTCGCGGGCCGCCGGCCGGCGCTCGAGGCGGACGTCCGCGCGGCCAACCTGGAACTGGCCCGCGCCATCGAGCAAAGCGATGGCGACAGTCCCGAGGTGCAGGCCGCGGTGGATCATTTCCACGTCGCCATGGGCGCGCTGCAGAAGGAGACGATCGCCCACGTCTTCGAAATGCGGTCCGTGCTGACGCCCGCCCAGGCCGAGATCTTCGACGACCGCATCGTCGCAGCCCTCGCCCCGGACGAAACCTAACATCGGAGTGGCGAACCCCGACGATTTGCCAAGCCGCGCCGCTGCGGGTGATCGTGCGGCCTTCGGCGAGCTGATGCGGCTGAGCAAGACCGCCCTGTTCCGCATGGTCCGGCGCTATGTCGGGGACGAACAGGAGGCTTGGGATCTGTTGCAGGACACCTATGCGGCGGCCTGGATCAGCATCGGCCGGTACGATCCGCACCGGCCGTTCGAAGCCTGGATCCGGACGATCGCCCTCAACAAATGCCGGGACTGGAGCCGGCGCCGGTTCGTCCGCCGGCTTGTCCGGAGCGGTGTCGAGCTGTCGTCGCCCGAAGCCCTGGCCGTGCCGGACGGCGCCGAGCCTGCGGACGAACAGATGGAGTCCAGCCGCCGGCTCGCCCGCCTCAATGACGCGATCGGCCGCCTGCCGCCGCACCTCAAGGCGCCGCTTCTGCTCACCGCGATCGAGGGCCGCAGCCAGGCGGAGGCGGCGGGCATTCTCGGCGTTTCGGTCAAGGCGGTCGAGACCCGGGTCGCTCGCGCGCGCCGCAAGCTGTCCGACGCCTTGGGCGACCGCCCGGCGGCTCCCGCTCCGGAGTGACGGCAATCGCAAGCATTGCCCGCGGGCGGGCGTGAGGGGTCCGCGCCTTGCCTGCGTATTCGGTATTGAGACGTCGCGTTTCTCGACGGGCGGCCGGAGGCCGACCGTTTCCGCCGGCAACGCCATATCCGGCACCGGCCCTCGATCCCCTTTCAGGAGCTTGTCAAATGAGAATTTCGATCCTTCCGGCGCTCGCCGGCGCGGTCGCCCTGGCGGCCTGCCAGCCCGCCGCCGAGCCCCAGCCCGTCGAGGCCGCGGTCGAGACGCCGGCCTCCGTGGAAGCCGATCCGGCGGCGGCGCCCGATTCCGCTCCGGCCCGCCCGGTCTCCCCGGCGGGCCCCGCGACGCCTCCCCGGGCTTCGACGCCCCCGTCGTCGCGGCCCGCGCCGACTACTCCGGCTCCGCAACCGGACCCGCAGCCGGCCCCGACGCCTCCGCCCGCCGATCCCCACGCCGGACACGACATGTCCGGGATGGAGGGCATGACCATGCCGCCCGGGCAATAGTGCGATTGAATCACCGGAATTCTTCGATGAACCGTACGACCCTCGCCGCTCGGGCCGCCCTGCCGGCGCTCGCGGGCGCTCGCGGGCGATGATCTTCCCTGTCGCATCGCCTAGAACCAGGCCCGGATCCCCGCCACCAACCGGGTATCCTCGGCGCTTCGGCCGTCCGCTTCCAGAAAGTCCCGCGTGGCGCCGAAGCTCCTGGTCCATTCGACGCCGATATAGGGCGCGAACTCCTTGCGGATCTCGTAGCGCAGTCGCGCGCCGATCTGGAGGGACGACAGCCCCGAGCCGATGGAAAGTTCAGGAACGTCCTGCGCGGACAGCACCACCTCCGCCCGTGGCTGCAGGATCCAACGCCGGGTGATCCGCTGGTCGTATTCGGCCTCGCCCCGCGCCGTAAGGTCGCCTTCGCTGGACAGGAAGGCCGCCGCATCCACCTCGAACCAGTGGGGCGCCAGCCCCTGGACGCCGACCACCAGATCCGTCCGGTCGCCTTCGGGCCGCCAGGTCTGTCGCAGGCCGGCCTGGAGGTCGAAGAAGGGCCGGATGGCGCGGCTGTACAGCGCCTGAATCTCCGCCTCCTCCACCTCGTCGCCGAAGGCCCCCTCGCCTTCCGACTTCCACCAGAACCGGTTGATATCGCCCCCGCTCCATCCCTGGGCGTCCCAGGCGTAGCCTTCCTCGCCCTCCGCGGCCGTCGCCTCCAGCTGGTCGATGATCACGGCGGTGGTGCGCACATCGCCGTTCTCCACCCGCAACTGCTCGCGGGCCGCCGCCATCTCGACCGGGTCGAACAACAGATCGGCCGCGTGGGACGGGCCGCGGGCCGCGCCGGGCGGAGGGGCGGCTTCCGGCGGCCGCCCGGGATTGTCGGCGCTGGTCGGCGCCTCAGGCGGCATGGCCGCGCCCGACATGTCGTGGCCGGCGTGAGGATCGGCCTGGGTCGCTGGCGCAGACTGTGGGCCGGCGCGCATTGTCGACATGTCGTGGCCGGCATGGGGATCGGGCGGCGCCGGCCTGTTCTGGCCCATGGTCGGCATGCCATGTCCGGCGTGAGGATCGGCCGGGGTCGTTGGCGCAGACTGTGGGCCGGCTCGCATGGTCGACATGTCGTGGCCGGCATGGGGATCGGGCGGCGTCGGCCTGTTCTGGCCCATGGTCGGCATGCCATGTCCGGCGTGAGGATCAGCCCCGGTCGTAGACGCGGGCCGTTGGCCGGCCTGCATCGTCGACATGTCGTGTCCCGCCGGCGAGGGCGCGGCCTGGCCCATGGCGGACATGTCATGCCCGGCGTGCGGATCCGCCGCCGGCGCCCGCTCCGGCACGGAGCCCGCCGGACAGGCTGGCGCGCCGGGTGTTCCGGCCCGGGCGGGGGCCGCCGTGGGCGCGCCGCGCCGGACACAGCCGGCAGGCAGCGGGGCGGCGGGCCGGGCCGTGACGGGCGCGGGGGCGTGCCCCGCGTGGCTCTGCGCAAACGCCGGGCCGGCCGAGGCGGCGAGAAGCAGCGGGATGAGACCGACGGACAGGCGGATCATGACGACGCTCCTTCCATCGGGCGGACGGTGACGACGTTGAACATGCCGGCATGCATGTGCATCAGCATGTGGCAATGGAAGGCCCAGTCCCCTGGGTTGTCGGCGGTCAGATCGAAGGTGACCTTGCCTCCGGGCGGCACGTTCACGGTGTGCTTCAACGGCTGGTGACCGGCCGGCCCGCCGGTCACCAGTTCGAAGAAGTGGCCGTGCAGGTGGATGGGGTGGGCCATCATGGTGTCGTTGACCAGGGTCACCCGCACCCGTTCGTTGAGTTCGAACCGGAACGGCTCCACGCCGTCGCTGAACTTGCGGCCGTCGAAACCCCACATGAACCGTTCCATGTTGCCGGTCAGATGGATTTCCATCATCCGCGAGGGCGCGCGCTGGTCCCTGTTGGGCTGAAGCGACACCAGGTCGGTGTAGACCAGGACGCGATGATCGACGTCGGTCAGGCCGGTCGGCCGCTCGCCAAGGCGGTTCTGCGGGTCCATGGAGATCATGTCCACGCCCACGCCCACCGCCATGTCAGGGGGAGCGTTGTCCGGATCCCGCATGTTCATGCCGGCCATGGCGCCATGGTCCATGCCCGCCGCCGGGTGGGCCCCCATGGAACCGTGATCCATGCCGCCCATGTTTCCCATGCCCATGTCCTTCATGGTCAGGTTGGGAACCTCGCGCAGCGGCGGGACGTCCGCCGTCATCCCGGGGCGCGGCGCCAGGGTGGCCCGCCCCATCCCGGAGCGGTCGATCGCCTCGGAGACGATGGTGTAGGCCCGGTCCTCCGTCGGGGTGACAATCACGTCATAGGTTTCGGCGACCGAGATCTGGAACTCGTCGGTCTCGACCGGGCGTACGTTCTCGCCGTCGGCCTGGACCACCGTCATCGGCAGGCCGGGAATCCGGACGTTGAAGATCGACATGGCCGACGCGTTGATGATGCGCAGCCGCACCCGTTCGCCCGGCCGGAACAGGCCGGTCCAGTTCTCCGCCGGCCCGTGGCCGTTGATCAGATAGGTGTAGGTCGAACCGTTGACGTCGAGGATGTCGCGGGGATCCATCCGCATCCCGCCCCACATGCGGCGTTCCTCCAGCGTCATCCGGTCGCTGCCGTCCAGCAGCCCGGCAAGGGTGGTGCGCTGGCGGTTGAAATAGCCGGGGCTCTTCTTCAGCTTCGTCAGGATCTCGTGCGGATGCATGAAGCTCCAGTCCGAGAGGACCAGGACATGCTCGCGATCGTAGCCGATCGGGTCCACGCCCGCCGGATCGATGACGATGGGGCCGTAGTGGCCAAGCGCCTCCTGCAGCCCTGAGTGGCTGTGGTACCAGAAGGTGCCTGATTGGCGGACCGGGAACTCGTAGACGAAGGTCTCGCGCGGCCGGATGCCGGGGAAGCTGATCCCGGGAACTCCGTCCATCTGGAAGGGCAGCAGGATGCCGTGCCAATGGATCGAAGTGTCTTCATCCAGCCCGTTTGTGACCGCCAGGCGCACGTTCTGGCCTTCGCGCAGCCGCAGGACCGGCGCCGGGAGCACGCCGTTGATCGTCGTGGCCAGCGCCGTCCGTCCGTTCAAGGTGAAGGGGGTCCGGCCGACCGTCAGGTCGATGTTCGGTCCCGTCAGCGTCGGCAGGTCCGACCGCAGGCCCGCCGTTCCAGTCTGCGCCCAGGCGGGCAGCAGTCCTTGCAGTCCCAGGAGACCGCCTCCGGCGACAGCTCCGCGCAGCAGTCCTCGACGATCGAGCTTCATGGGACACTCCTGAAATGCTGGCGGTCGCCCCGCCGCTCTGCAGCGGGGATCTCTAGGGGTTTACGCAGGCGGCGCGCGCGCCCCTCGCCGCAGGCCCGGGCGCGGCCGCTCCGACGGGATGGCGCGGAGGGACTCCCACGGTCCGCGATCACCGGCGCGCCAGGATGGCCTTCATCCGGGCAATCTCCCGTGTCTGGGAACTGATGATCTCGTCGCAGAGCGCGAGAACCTCCGGGTCGGTCAGCGAGGCCTCCCGGCACATCAGGATCGCCCCGGAGTGGTGCGGGATCATCGAGCGGAGGAATTCGGCATCCCCAACCGCCGCCTGGGTCCGCATGCCGTAGAAGCTGAACGCAAACACCAGCGCCGCCGCCCCGCCGATCAGGAGATTGGCGCGCCTGGCCGGATACATCGACCGCATGAACACCAGCATGAGGATCGCCATTGGCGAGACCATCATCAGGGTCATGTAGACGTTGTTCAGATTGAAGTGGAAGTGATCGAACGACGCGATCATCGTGTACATCACCAGGTACATGATGACGAAGTCGAGGATCAGCTCGATCGCGAGGGATCGGTAGCTCCCCTTCATGGTCTTCGTATCGTGTGGATTGGCCCCTTCCTGCATGTCTGCATCCTTTCACAAGCACGGGGCGGTCCCGCACTCCCGGCGCCCACGTCCGCTGTGCGGTTCCGGCCGTGAATTGCCGGCGCCTGCCCTGACCGCCTGCGTAATCCGGTGTCGGCGACCCGGTTCCGCCTCCGTCCAATAAAGCCCGGGGCTCTCCGGACTCGCGAGAAAAGCCGCTCCCCGCGACGTAGTGACGTATGGCGGACACCGGTCTCCAGCGCCTGCCCGCGGCGCCCGGGGTCAAAGCTTCACCGCCCTCAGCCGCAACGCGTTGCCGATGACGCTGACGGACGACAGCGCCATGGCCAGAGCCGCCAGAGCCGGCGACAGCAGCTGACCGGAAACCGGATACAGCAGGCCCGCCGCGATCGGGATGCCCAAAGCATTGTAGCCGAAGGCGAACACCAGGTTCTGACGGATGTTGCCCATCACCGCCCGGGACAGCTTGCGGGCCCGCACGAGGCCCTGCAGATCGCCGCCGAGCAGGGTCACGCCGGCGCTCTCGATGGCGACGTCGGAGCCGGCGCCCATGGCCACGCCGACATCCGCCGCGGCGAGGGCCGGGGCGTCGTTGACGCCGTCTCCGGCCATGGCGACGATCCGGCCTTCCGCCCGCAAGCGTTCGACCACCGCGGCCTTGTCCTGGGGCAAGACCTCGGCCTGAACGTCGTCAATGCCGAGCCCCCGCGCCACCGCCTCCGCTGTCGTGCGATTGTCACCCGTCATCATCACAAGGCGCATTCCCGCCGCCTGCAGATCGCGGATGGCCTGGGCGGTCGTCGGCTTGACCGGATCGGCGATGCCCAGGACGCCGGCCGCCACGCCGTCCACGGCGACGAAGATGGCCGTGGCGCCGTCATGGCGAAGCCCTTCGGCCTCGACCTCCGCGGCGGCGGCATCGACGCCGAGTTCCTTCAGGTAGCGGCCGTTGCCCAGCGCGACGCGGCGCCCGTCGACCACGCCGGCGACGCCGCGTCCAACCGGACTGTCGAACTCCGACGCCTCGGAGAGGACAAGCTTCCGTTCCATCGCGGCGCGGACGATCGCGTCGGCCAGGGGGTGTTCGCTGCCGCGTTCGAGGCTGGCGGACAATCGCAGAAGCTCCCCCTCCCCGAAGCCAGCCGCGGGCCGGACCGCCGTGACCGAAGGCCTTCCCTCGGTCAGGGTGCCGGTCTTGTCGAGCACCAGGGTGTCGACCTTTTCGAAGCGCTCCAGGGCTTCAGCGTTCCGGATCAGGACCCCGGCCTGGGCGCCGCGTCCCACCCCGACCATGATGGAGATCGGCGTCGCGAGGCCGAGCGCACAGGGACAGGCTATGATCAGAACCGATACGGCCGCGACGAGGGCGTAGGACAGGCGCGGCTCGGGGCCGACCAGGCCCCAGACGACAGCGGCCAGAACGGCGATCACGATGACCGCCGGGACGAACCAGCCCGACACCCTGTCGGCCAGCCGCTGGATCGGCGCGCGGCTGCGCTGCGCCTGGGCCACCATCTGCACGATCCGCGACAGCAGGGTGTCGGCGCCGACCTTGTCGGCCCGCATGACAAATGAGCCGGTCTTGTTCAGCGACCCGCCAACGACGTTTGACCCGGCCTCCTTCGTCACCGGCATGGACTCGCCGGTCACCATCGACTCATCGATAGACACCCTTCCGTCGAGGATTTCGCCATCGACCGGCACCTGTTCGCCCGGCCGGACGCGCAGCCGGTCGCCGACCGCGACGAGATCCAGGGTGACGTCCTCGTCGGTCCCGTCGTCCCGGACGCGTCGCGCGGTCTTCGGCGAGAGGTCCAGAAGGGCGCGGATCGCGCCGGAAGTGCGCTCTCGCGCCCGCAGCTCGAGGACCTGGCCCACCAGGACGAGGACGATGATGACGGCCGCCGCCTCGAAATAGACGGGCGCGCTTCCGTCGATGCGCCGGACCGCCGCGGGAAACAGGCCAGGGGCCAGAACCGCGACCATGCTGTAGATCCAGGCCGCGCCGACTCCCAGGGCGATCAGGGAGAACATGTTGAGGCTGCGGTTGCGGATCGAGGCCCAGCCCCTCTGGAAAAACGGCCAGCCGGCCCAAAGCACGACGGGCGTCGCCAGGGCGAACTGGATCCAGTTGTTGGTCTGGCCCGGCAGCCGCATCGTCAGTCCGGTGAGGTGCCCGCCCATCTCCAGGGCCAGCACCGGAACGGTCAGCACCAGGCCGATCCGGAAGCGGCGGGTGAAGTCGATCAGTTCATGATTGACCGGGGTCTCGGCCGTGACCGTTTCGGGCTCCAGCGCCATGCCGCAGATGGGACACGCTCCCGGCCCTTCCTGGCGCACCTCCGGATGCATCGGGCAGGTGTAGATCACGCCGGGGACCACGGGTTCGGGCGGAGGCGCCGAGCCGAGAAATCTGTCGGGGTCGGCGACGAACCGCGTCCTGCATCCGGCCGAGCAGAAGAAATAGTCCTCGCCGTCATGCGCCGCGCGGTGCTCGGCGGTCGCAGGATCCACAGTCATGCCGCAGACGGGATCGACGGCCGCCCCGCCGTCAGCCTCGGCCCTGGTCGAGCCGCTGTGGCCGGGCGCGTGGGACTCGGGGATCACGGACATGGCGCCTCTCCTTCTCATCTTCCCCGCCGTTTATACCCACATGGGGTATAGCGCAAGATACCGTCCCGGGGTATATGGAGCCATCAGAAAGGGGATTTGGGATGCAGGCCCGGACAAAGCCGAAGATCATCAACCGCCTGAACCGGATCGAAGGCCAGGTGCGCGGCATCGCCCGCATGGTCGAGGACGACCGTTACTGCGTCGATGTCCTGACCCAGCTCCAGGCGGTGCGGGCCGCGCTGCTGCGGGTGGAGAGCGAGGTCCTGAGGGATCACCTGGACCATTGCGTCATGGGCGCGATGACCGGCGACGATCCGGCCGAGCGCAAGGCGAAGGCGACAGAGTTGATCGAGCTGCTCGGCCGGGCCGCGCGCTAACGCGGGGCAGCCGCGCCCGCCCTTCTCCGTCGCGGCGGTCCGGCGAACGGCCAGGGCGTTTCTCCGGGGCAGCCGGCCCGGACTATTCCCACCCGATTGCACAACTATCCATAAGTTACTGTTTTTGAGCGTTTTTATCGGCGATCTTGCGGCCAGCGCCGATCCACCTACCGAATACATTTCGAGCTACGGAAGTATTGGAGAAATTCGAAGCAATAAAAACCGCGTGATCACGACACCTTTCGACATGTATTGACAACGTCCCGCCGCCACTACGCTGCCGAGTCAGATGAGCGAAGCGGAGGCTTCCAGCATATCATCATCATCAAGCCCCTTGACGGGTCGGCGCCGCGCCGACCGGCGTCTTGACGTTGCGGCCCACCAACCAGAGGACGTAGAGCGCCGGCAGGAAGAACAGGGTCAGCAAGGTGCCGACCAGGGTGCCGCCAATGAGCACGATCGCGAGCGCGCCCCAGAAGGTCGAGAGCGTCAGCGGCAGGAAGGCGAGCACGGCGGCGAGGGCGGTCAGCAAGACGGGTCGCGCCCTGCGGACGGTCGCCTCGACCACGGCGTCGATCTCATCGAGCCCCCTCGCGCGCTCCGCCTCGATCTGATCGACCAGGATCAGGGTGTTGCGCATCAGGATCCCCGCCAGACCGATCAGGCCCAGGATGGCGTTGAAGCCGAAGGGCGCGCCGGTGATCAGCAGGGCCGGGACGGCGCCGATCAGTCCCAGCGGTCCGGTCGCAAACACCAGGCCCGTCATCTTGAACGACCGCGTCTGGACCATGATGACGGTCAGCATCAGCACGATCATGAGCGGGAAGAGCGGAGCCAGCGCAGTGTTCGCCTTGCCGGATTCCTCCACCGATCCCGCGGTGGTGATCGCATAGCCGGATGGCAGGCTCGCCTTCAGTTCAGCAAGCCTGGGCAGGATGGCGGCTGTGACGACAGGCGGTTGAACGCCGGGCGTTATATCCGCTCGCACCGTGATCGTCGGCTGGCGATCCCGGCGCAGCAGGATCGGATCCTCGAAGACCGGCACAAGGCGGGCGACGCCGCTGAGCGGGATAGGCCGGCCGTCAGCCGTGGTGATGACCAAACTGTCGAGGGCCTGAAGACCCTGACGATCCGCCTCCTCCGCTCGGACCACGACGTCTACGGTCCGGTCGCCGGTGCGCATCTGGGACACGGTGACGCCGGACATCAGGGCGCCGACCTGCTGGGAGACGCTCGCGGGGTTGAGACCCAGCAGCCGGAGGCGCGCCTCGTCGAACTCCAGCCGCACCGAGGGCGTGCGCTCGCCCCAGTCGACATTGACCTCCACGGCGCGCGGCTCGGCGCGAACGATGTCGGCCGTCCGGGCGGCTATCTCCCGTACGCGGTCGGGATCGGGACCCGATACGCGGAAGGCGACGGGGAACGGCACCGGTGGGCCGAACAACAGGGTGTTCACACGGACCCGCGCCTCGGGATAGGCCCCGGCCGCGATGCGGTCGCGGATCAGGAGCCGCAGCGCGTCGCGATCCTTGTGACCGTCCGTCAGGACGATCAGCTTGGCGAAGGACGGATCCGGGAGTTCGGGATTGAGCGACATGAAGAAGCGCGGCGCCCCGGCTCCGACGTAGGAATCCACGAACACCGCTTCTTCGTGGCGGCGAATGTCCCGTTCGATCCTGGACACGACCGCTTCGGTCGCGCGGATGCTGGAGCCCTTGGGCATATAGACCTCGACCAGCAGTTCCGGGCGGTCGGAGGTGGGGAAGAACTGTTTGGGGACGACGATGGCCAGGAGGCCGCCGGCGACGAAGAGCGCCGCCAGCACGGCGAGGGAGACCTTGCCGCGGCTGGTCACCGCGCGGCGGACCCAGCCCCGGAACCGCTCGTAGCGCTTGGTGGCGTATATGGCGTCGTGGCCGCCGGGCTGGGGAGCGATCTTCGGCAGGAGCTTCACGCCGAGGTAGGGCGTGAAATAGACGGCGACCACCCAGGACGTGAGCAGGGCGAAGGCCACGATCCAGAAGATGTTGCCCGCGTACTCGCCGGCCGTGGACTGGGCGAAGCCGACCGGCAGGAAGCCGATCACCGTGACCAGGGTGCCGGTCAACATCGGGGCCGCGGTCGCGCCCCAGGCGAAGGTCGCCGCCGCTGTCCGCTCCATCCCTTCCTGCATTTTCACCACCATCATTTCGATGGCGATGATGGCGTCGTCGACCAGCAGGCCGAGCGACAGGATCAGAGCCCCAAGGGTGATGCGGTCGAAGTCGCGTCCCGTGACGAGCATGATGACGAAGACGGCCGAAAGGGTCAGTGGGACTGCTGCGGCCACAACGAGGCCGACGCGGAAGCCCAATGCGATCAGACTGACGATCATGACGACCGACAGGGCGACCACGAACTTCAGCATGAACTCGCCGTACGCCTCCTCGATGTTGTGGGACTGGTCCGCGACCTGGGTCAGGGTGATTCCGGCCGGAAGCTGATCGCGGATGTCCTTGACCTGGTGTTTGAGGTCTTCACCCAGCACCGTGCCGTTCCAGCGTTCCCGCATGACGACGCCGAGCATGATCGCCTGCGCGCCATTGTGCCGGACCAGATAGGTCGCGGGGTCCGCATACCCGCGTCGCACCTCCGCCACGTCGCCGAGGCGGAAGCTGCGGCCATCAATGGCGATCGGCGTATCGCTGACCGCCTGGACGCCGTCGAACGCGCCGCTGACCCGGATGTTGACGGCCTGGGCTCCGGTCTGGACCGTCGCGTCACCCGTCAGCAGGTTCTGCTGAGCCAGGGCGGCGATCAGACGGTCCGGCGCGATGCCGAGCGTCGCAAGTCTGCGGTTGGAGAGTTCGACGAAGATGCGCTGGGGTTGTTCCCCGATAATGTTGACCTTCTTGACCCCTTCGACCGAAAGCAGGCGGTCGCGCATCGCCTCAGCCTCGGAGACCAGCTCGCGATGCGGCATGCCGACGGCCTGGAGCGCGAAGAGGCCGAAATAGACGTCGGAGTATTCGTCGTTGACGATCGGCCCAATCACGCCCCGGGGCAGATTGACGGCTTCATCCTCGAGCTTCTTGCGGGCCTGGTAGAACTCGTCCTGGACCGAACCGGGGGGCGTGGCGTCGAGAAGAGTCAATGTCATGGTCACGATACCGGGCCGCGCCTGCGTCTCGACCCGATCATAGTAGCGCAGTTCCTGCAGCCGTTTCTCAAGCCGGTCGGCGACCTGGTTCTGCATCTCCTCGGCCGTGGCGCCGGGCCAGACAGCCGTGACGGTCAGGACCTTGATCGTGAAACCCGGATCCTCCGCACGCCCGAGCTTGAGGAAGGCGAGCGTGCCGGCGGCCAGGACCGCCAGGATCAGAAAGAGGGTGACGGACGGAAAACGAACGCCGACAGCGGAGAGGTTGGGAATCTTCACGGGCGCACCGCCGTGGCCGCAGCCGCCAGCCGGACCGCTTCGCCTTCACGAAGCTGGTTGGCCCCCAGAGTGACGATCCGGTCTCCCGCGGACAGCGAGCCGGGGACGATCGACGCCGCCTCCTCGCCCAGCCGGGCGACCCGGACCGGCCGGAAGCGCACCTTGTTGTCCCGCACCACCCAGACGCCGGATCCCGATCCGGGATCGTGAAGCGCCGTGAGAGGCACCTGGATTTCGGCCGCCGTCGCACGGGACAGCTCCACCGTCACGGTCGATCCGAGCGGGATTTCGGACTGGCTGAGCACGAACCGGGCGTCGAACGTGCGTGTCAGGGGATCGGCGACGCCGGCCACCTCACGCAGCCGGGCGGGGATCGGCGTTGTCGAGCCGTACAGATAGGCCTGACCGGTTCGCGGGAGGGTGGCGAGCTGGGTTTCCGGCACGGCGATCACCGCCTCGCGATTCCCGGCGCGCGCCAGCCTCACGACCACGGCGCCGGGCGCGACCACCTGCCCCGGCTGGGCCAGAACCTCGGTGACGACGCCGTCGGCATCCGCGACCAGCGTGCCATAGCCCGCCTGGTTGCCGGCCTGGCGCGCGCCCGACCGGGCGGCGGCGACGGCCGCCTGGGCCGACTCCGATGCCGCGAGTGCGGCGTCATAGGCGGAGCGAGACACCGCGCCGGCTTCGAGCAGCCGGCGCTGGCGGACTTCTTCCGCTGTGGCTTGCGCCGCCTGTGCCTCGGCGGAGCGGACCTGATCGCGCGATGCACTGGCCTGAAGCTGCAGGTCGGTCGCGTCGATGCGCATCAAGACCTGTCCGCGCCGAACCCGCTGGCCGGGATCGACGAGCCGTTGGACGACCTTGCCGCCGACGCGGAAGCCCAGGTCGCTCTCGGTCCGGGATCGAACCACGCCGGTATAGCGGAGGGGCGCTGCCTCGGCGCCCCCAACGACGGCCGTGCGGACCAGCGGACCCTCCGCCGCTTCATGGGGTGCGCCCGATCCGCAGGCGGCAAGGGCAAGGACAAGGAGCATCGCAAGAGGACGCGGGGACGGGACGGGCATCGGAAAGCCTCGAAAGGGTTCGCTTTCCCCGACACCTAACGCTGTCATCAAAGAAATGAAAGATGAAAACTTCTCTCATCCATCATTTTATGAATTTGACCCGCGCTAGTTGGTGCGTAGCCCCTGGACGAGCAGACGACAGATGCGGTCGCTCGTGGCCGCCAGATCCTCCGCGCGGAAAACCTCGATCATGTGCGGGTGCCAGATCCGGGTCAGGGCGGCGCAAACGGTGTCGGCCAGGATTTCAGGGTCGCCCTTCGCGAAGACGCCCCTTCGCTGTCCTTCCATGAGGACGTGGCGAACCGCGCCACGCAAGCCGTCCAGGTAGTCGTCGACGACTGGCCACTTTTCCCGCGCCGCGACGGCGCACAACTGATTGATCCGCTGTTCGCTGAACGACAGGTGAAGCGTTTCCTCCAGCACAGCCCGGCTCAGCGCCTCCAGCGCGGCGCCGGGATCGCGGGTCGGCCGGGCCTCGGCCCAGGCTCGATCCTGGATGACTGCCAATGCGCGCGCGGCGATGGCTTCATCGATCGCCCGGCGGTTCGGGAAGCTGCGGTAGAGGTTGGCGGGCGACATTCCCAACTCGCGGGCCACGTCGCCGATGGTCGTCTTGTCGAACCCGATGGTTTCGTAAAGCCGCTCGGCGACCGCCAGAATTTCCTCACGGCGATCGACGCTGGGCCGGCCGGGGCGCTTGGCTTCGGCCGTCGGGATTTGTGGCTTGCTTTTCATGAAAGATAATATATTTCGTCATTCTACATTGAGCAAGGGACTTCCCCATGAGGGCGCCTCTACCTGCCATCCTGCTGGCCACGTTATCGCTGTCCGCCTGCGCGAGCCAGCCGTCAACGACGCCGCCTGTGGCCCTGCCTGCAGCCTTCGCCGCCTCGGCGCTCGAAGCCGAAGGATTGCCGACGGCTCGCCTTGAACCGAACTGGTGGCGTGCTTTCGGCGACCCGGTGCTCGATCGTGTGGTCGAGGACGCCCTGCTCGGCAATCTGGACATCGAAGCGGCCGCCGCCCGGCTGCAGCAGGCCGCCGGGGCGTCGCGGGTCGCGACCTCCAACCGTCTGCCCTCCGCGACATTCAACGGCTCCAGCTCGACCCAGCGGCAATCCCTCGAAGATCCTTCGGCGCGGATGGCGTCGGCGTCTCCCGACTACGACAGGAACGGCGATCTCTTTGGGCTGAGCGCCGCGGCGTCCTGGGAGCTGGATCTCTTCGGCCGACTGGCCGCCGCGCGCCGCGCCGCGGTCTCGGACCAGAGGGCGGCGGCGATCGACGTCGAAGGCGCCCGGCTGAGTGTCGCCGCCGAGATCGCCAGCGCCTATATCACAGCCCGGGAACTGCAGACCCGGGTTGCAATCGCCCGGGCGCGGGCGCGCACCACCGACGAAGTGCTCGATCTGGTCGCGCTTCGCTACGAGGAAGGCGCAGCCTCCCGGTTCGAGATGGACCAGGCCCGCGCCGACGCCTCGGCGTCCAGGGCCATGCTTCCCCTGGTGGAGGCGGGCCGCGACGAGGCGTTCAATCGCATCGACCTGCTGTCCGGACGGACGCCGGGCCATGCTGCCGCCATTCTCGGCGAGGGCGTCATCCCCGCTGCGCTGGCGGTGACGACCGACGACGGTCCCGCCGCCCTCCTGGTGCGGAGGCCCGACATCGTCGCGGCCGAAAGCCGGCTGGCGGCTGCGGACGCCCGGGTCGCCGAAGCCGTGACGGCCTACTACCCCCGCCTCACCATCCAGGGCCTGGTCGGCTTCCTGTCGTCGGGCCTGTCAGGGCTCCTGTCCGACGACACGATGCAGGCGGCGGGGTTGGCCGGACTGTCAGGACGGCTGTTCGACTTCGGCGCCGCCCGGGGCGGGGTCGAGGCCGCGCGCGGCCGGACGCGCGAGGCCGCCGCGGCCTATCGCCTGACCGTCCTGCAAGCCGCATCGGAAGCCGAGGACGGCTTCTCGCGTCTGGCGCGCGGCAATCGTCACGCGCTCGAACTGGCGGAGAGTCAGGCCGCGCTGACGCGGGCGAGCGCGACCGCGCGGACGGCCTACGATCTTGGTGGTTTGAGTCTGAAGGATGCGCTGGACGTTCAACGACGCCTGCTCGATGTCGAGGACGCAGCCGCCACTGCGCGCGCCGACGCCTCGCGGGCCTCGGTCGGCCTGTTCCGCGTTCTGGGCGGTGGATGGTCGTCCGAAGCGCCAGCCCGCGCCTCGACCCAGGCCTGCCCGCAATCCGTCAGCACGGGAGCGGCGTCATGCGACGCGTAGTCGTCACGGGGCGACCGTCTCGCCGAGTCCGAAGCCGGGCTCGCTGCCCGTCCCAGCGCGTGTCGCTGGACGTTATTACGCGCGAGGCCCAGCCTGACCCCCTCCCCTTACGACACGGAGCCCATCACCATGGATGACGTCATCATCATCGGCGGCAGCTTTGCCGGTCTCGCCGCCGCCCTGCAGCTCGGCCGCGCCCGCCGCAAGGTCACCGTTCTCGATACCGGCCTGCAGCGCAACCGCTTCGCCGGCCACTCGCATGGCCTGCTCGGCCACGATCACAAGCCGCCGCTGGACATCCTGGCCGAGGCGCGGCGGCAGCTGGCGCGCTATCCCACGATCAGGCTGGTCAATGCCCGGGCCGACAGCATCTCCGGCGCCATCGACGATTTCTCCGTCCTTACCGGCGATGGCGAAAGTCTTGGCGCGCGCCGCTTGATCCTGAGCTATGGCGTCGTCGACCAGATGCCTGATGTTCCGGGTTTTGCCGAAGGCTGGGGCACGTCCATCGTGCCCTGCCCCTATTGCGACGGCTTTGAAGTCGCCGGCCAGCATTGGGGCCTCGTCTGGTCCGGCCCGCAGTCGATGAATCAGGTCCGGCTGTTCCACGACTGGACCGACAGGTTGACGGTCTTCGCCGATGGCCACGACATTCCGCCCCATGTCCGGGCCGATCTGGCGCGCCGCAATACGCCTGTCATCGATGGCCGGATCATCGAGATCGCCCGTCACGGGGACCATAACGCCACCCTCAATTTCGACACCGGCGCCAATGTCGCGGTCGACATCCTGTTCGCCCATCCGCGCAACAGGCCGTCCGCGAGCCTGCATGAAGCGTTGGGCCTCGCCACGGTCGATACGCCCCTCGGCATCATCCTCAAGGTCGACGAGCGCCGCGAAACCAGCATGCCCGGCATCTACGCCGCCGGCGACCTCGCCAACCCCATCACGCCGCCATCGGTCACCCTGGCATCATCGCACGGCGCGATGGCGGGCATCTTCGCCCAGCAGTCGATGCTGGTTTGAGAGCCCGGACGACCGATCGGCCACTGCTCGGTTGTCGCCGCCGTGACCCGCGCGTTGAGCAACCGCGACCAATGCGCGCCCCTGGATCTATCACCGTAAGGCTACGAAATCCCCTCGCCAGAGGCCGCTCCCGCAAGCCCGCCGCCCCTCACTCCCACTCGATCGTGCCGGGGGGCTTGGACGTCACGTCATAGACGACGCGGTTCACGCCCCGCACCTCGTTGACGATGCGCGTCGCGCAGCGGCCCAGGACGTCCCACGGGAATTCGAAGAAGTCGGCGGTCATGCCGTCGGTCGAGGTCACCGCGCGCAGGGCCAGCACCTTCTCATAGGTGCGGGCGTCGCCCATGACGCCCACGGTCCTGACCGGCAGCAGGACGGCGAAGGCCTGCCAGATGCTGTCGTAGAGACCCGCCTTGCGGATTTCCTCCAGATAGATGGCGTCGGCCTCCTGAAGGGTGGCGACCGCCTCGGGGGTGATTTCGCCGGGGATGCGGATGGCCAGCCCGGGTCCCGGGAACGGGTGGCGTCCGACGAAGGCGTCGGTCAGCCCCAGTTCGCGGCCCAGGGCCCGGACCTCGTCCTTGAACAGTTCGCGCAGGGGTTCGACCAGCTTCAGCTTCATGAAGTCCGGCAGGCCGCCGACATTGTGGTGGCTCTTGATGACGTGGGCCTTGCCGCTCGAGGACGAGACGCTCTCGATCACGTCGGGATAGAGGGTGCCCTGGGCGAGAAACTCGGCGCCCTCGATCTTGTGGGCCTCGCGGTCGAAGACCTCGATGAAGACGCGGCCGATGGTCTTTCGCTTGGTCTCCGGGTCCGACTGACCGGCCAGCGCGCCGAGAAATTCCTTCGACGCATCAACGTGGATCAGGGGGATATTGTAGTGTTCCCTGAACAGGGTCGTGACCTGTTTGGCCTCGTCCTTGCGCAGCAGTCCGGTGTCGACGAAGACGCAGGTCAGCTGGTCGCCGATCGCCTCGTGAATCAGGACCGCGGCCACCGAACTGTCCACGCCGCCCGACAGGCCGCAGACGACCCTGGCCGAACCGACCTGCTCCCGGATCTGCGCGATCTTCTCGTCGCGATAGGCGGCCATGGTCCAGTCGCCCGACAGGCCGGCGATCCCGTGGGTGAAATTCTTCAGCATCGTGGCGCCGCGCGGGGTGTGCATCACCTCCGGGTGAAACTGGACGCCGTAGAAGCGGCGGGTCTCGTCCGCGATCACTGCATACGGAGAACCCTCCGAGGTGGCGACGACGTCGAACCCTTCAGGAATGGCGACGATCTTGTCGCCGTGGCTCATCCACACGGTCTCGTCCTCGCCGACCGCGGCGAGGTCGGCCAGCAGGGGCGAGGCCTTTTCGACGGTGATTTCGGCGCGGCCGAACTCGCGATGATGGCCGCCCTCGACCTTGCCGCCCAACTGTTCGCACATGGTCATCTCGCCGTAGCAGATGCCCAGCACCGGCACGCCGGCCTCGAACACGCCCTGCGGCGCGCGCGGGCTGCCCTCCTCGTGGACGCTCTCGGGCCCGCCCGACAGGATGATGGCCTGCGGCTTCATGGCGGCGAGGGCGGCCTCCGCCTTCGCATAGGGATGGATCTCGCAATAGACCCGCGCCTCGCGCAGGCGCCGGGCGATCAGTTGGGTGACCTGGCTGCCGAAGTCGACGATCAGGACCTTCTGGTGATCAGCGGGGGCGGTCATGCGGGCTCCGTTACGGCAGGCGTGAAATGGTCATGCAACAGGTCGAGCGCGGCGGCCAGAGCCTGATCGACCTCGGCAAGGGCGTCGGTCCAGTGTTCGAGCGCGGACAGGTCCGAACGGCCGTCCGAGACGCCCCGCAGGCCCATCACCGGCACGCCGAAACGGTCGGCGGCGCGGACGACGGCGAAGGTCTCCATATCGACCATGTCGGCGTCGACGGCGTCATAGGCGGCGCCCGAGACGACGCTGGCCCCGGTCGCCAGATGCGCCGTCGGCAGGCCCGCGGGGCCGTCGGCCAGCGTCAGCACGGCCGGGACTCGCGGATACGGCGTCTCGCCCTTCGCAAAGCCGAGGACGCTGGCGTCCATGTCGCGGTAGCTGACCGAGACGATGCGATAGACGCGGGCGTGATCGAGGCTGCGCGACCCCGCCGAGCCCAGCGAGACGATCAGGTCCGGCAGGCCGCCTTCAGCCTGCAGCCCGGTCAGGGCGTGGGCGACGGCCGCCGCCGCCTCGATCGGGCCGACCCCGGTGATCAGCGGCCGGATGCGGGCGCGCAGGGCCGGGCCGTATTCGGGCTCGGCGGCCATGACGCAGAGGGCGGTCTTCGGACCGAAGCTGGAAAGGGTCCAGTCCCGGCTCACGCCCGCCGCTCATAGAGGGCCGCGAAGAAGCCGTCGGTGCCCGTCGAGGCGGGCGACAGGCGGATGCGGCCGCCGGACGCCGCTCCGGCCAGACCCGTGCGGGCGGCGTCGGTCAGGGTCTTCGCCGCCAGCAGATCGGCTGCGGGCACGGGTTTGAAGCCCGGATTCGCCGCCTCGAAGGCGTTGGCCACGGCCTCGTTCTCACGCGTGAGGATCGAGCAGGTGACATAGGCCAGACGGCCGCCGGGCTTCACCAGCTGGGCGGCCTGTCCGAGGATGCGCAGCTGCAGGGCGTGCAGGCGTTCGACCTCGTCGGCCTTCAGCCGCCAGGCGTCCTCGGGACGGCGGCGCCAGGCGCCCGAACCGCTGCATGGCGCGTCGACGAAGACCAGATCGGCCCTGCCGTTGAATTCCTCGACGCCGCCGCCGTTCGGGCCCAGCATGCGCAGGTCGGCCTCGACCCCGGCGCGCTCGAGACGCGGACGGATGTTGTCGAGCCGCTTCTGCACCACGTCGCAGGCGATCAGCCGCATGCCCGCGACGCGTGGGGCCTTCTTCGCGGCCGCTTCCTCGTCGGCGCCGACCGGAGACCAGCCGGCGGGGCGCGGCGCGGCGACTTTCGACGGATCGGCTTCCGGCAGGCCTTGAACCGCGAGGGCCAGGGTCTTGCCGCCGCCGCCGGCGCAATAGTCGACGACGATGCTGTCGGGCGTGAAATTCAGGCCCGATCCGGCCAGCCAGGTCACGATCTGGCTGCCCTCGTCCTGGATCTCGATCTCGCCGACATTGAAGGCCTGCAGGCCCTGGACGTTGGGCGCGGGCTCGGACGGCAGGCGCAGGCCGACCGCCGACCACGGCGTCGGCTCAGGCGTCAGGCCGCCGGCCTTCAGGTCTGCGCGGGCGGCCTCGACCGTGGTCTTCGCCGTATTGACCCGCAGATCGACGGGGGCGCGCGCCATCAGGGCGGCGGCCTCCTCGCTCCAGCGGTCGCCGAAGGTGGTCTTCAGGTCCTCGGCCACGAACTCGGGCAGGCCGGCGGCGGCCCAATCGGGCAGGTCGCCCTCCCCGGCCTCGATGCGGGCGCGCTCCTGTTTCGACAGCGGGCGCGGACCATAACCGTCGCCCGAATGCAGGGCCTCGATCTCTTCCAGCGACAGGCCGTCGATGAAGGCCAGCGAGCCGATCACCAACGCCCGCCCGTCCTCGCGGCCGCCCATGGCGCGGACCAGACGGCCGCGCGCGCGCAACACCTCATAGACCCGCTCGGCGACGGCGCGGCGGTCCTTGGACCCCGCGTAGCGGTTGGCGGCGCCCCAGGCCTTGAGGACCACATCGGCGGGCGCGCGGCCCTGGGCGATGCTGTCGAGGACGGAGGCGGCGGAGGCCAGGCGGGCAGCTGGGGTCAATGCGGGCTTTCAGACAAAGAGGGCGGCGATCACCATCACCAGCCCGGCGGCGGCGATCAGCCAGACCAGCGAGCGGAAATAGGGAACGCCGAAGGCGTACAGCGGCAGGTAGATCAGCCGCCCGAAGAAATAGAGATGCGTCCCGACGAAGGTCAGCGTCTGGCCGTCCTTACCGGCGATATGCGCCATGATCACGGCGGCGGCGAAGATCGGCAGGGTTTCGAACAGATTGGCCTGGGCCCGTATGAGCCGGCCCGCCATCACGCCGGGCGGCGGGCATTCGGCATCGCGCGGGCCCGCGTTCCACTTCAGGCCCAGCTCGGCCGTCCGGGCCGTCGCGGCCGCCCCGATCTGGACCAGGGCCAGGATCAGGGTGAAGGCCAGCATGATGAATTCGGGCGTCATATCCATGGCTTCCATCCCCTCCCCGGTCAGCCCTGCCGATAGTTTGGCGCTTCGCGGGTAATCATCACGTCATGGACGTGGCTCTCGCGCAGGCCGGCGCCGGTGATGCGAACGAAACGGGCCCGCTTCTGCAGTTCGGGAATGCTGGACGCCCCGACATAGCCCATGGCGGCGCGCAGCCCCCCGACCATCTGGTGCAGCACCGGGGCGATCGGCCCCTTGTAGGGCGTCTGGCCCTCGATGCCCTCGGGCACCAGCTTCTGGGTGTCCTCGACTTCCTTCTGGAAATAGCGGTCGGCCGAACCGGCCCCCATGGCCCCGACCGAGCCCATGCCGCGGTACGACTTGTAGGACCGGCCCTGGTACAGGAAGACCTCGCCCGGGCTTTCATCCGTGCCCGCGAACATCGAGCCCATCATGGCGACGCTGGCTCCAGCGGCGATGGCCTTGGCCAGATCGCCCGAATATTTGATGCCGCCGTCGGCGATGACCGGCGCGCCGGAGTCCTTCGCCGCGCGCACGGCCTCCATGATGGCGGTCAGCTGGGGCACGCCGACGCCGGCGACGATGCGGGTGGTGCAGATGCTGCCCGGGCCGATGCCGACCTTCACGGCGTCGGCGCCCGCGTCGATCAGGGCGCGGGCGGCGTCATAGGTGGCGACATTGCCGGCGATGATCTGGATGCGGTTGGATTCCCGCTTGATGCGCTCGACCACGCGCGAAACCTGGATGGAGTGGCCGTGGGCGGTGTCGATGACGACCACGTCCACGCCCGCCTCGGCCAGCGCCATGGCCCGCTCATAGCCCGCGTCCCCGACGGTCGAGGCGGCGCCGACCAGCAGCCGGCCCTGATCGTCCTTGGCGGCGTGGGGGTGGGCCTGGGCCTTCTCGATGTCCTTCATCGTGATCAGGCCGGTGGCGCGATAGTCCTCGTCGACGACGATGACGCGTTCGATCTTGCGGTCGCGCAGCAGGGCCCGCGCCTCGTCGCGTCCCGCGCCCTCGCGCACCGTGACCAGATCGCCGGTGGTCATCAGCTCGATGGCCTTGCGGGTCGGATCGGTGTCGAAACGCATGTCGCGGTTGGTCAGGATGCCGACCAGCTTGCCGCTGACCGGGTCGACGACCGGGAAGCCCGAGATCTTCTTCTTGGCCACGATGGCGCGGATCTCGCCCAGCGTCGTCTGCGGCGTGATGGTCACCGGATTGATGACCATGCCGCTTTCGTAGCGCTTCACCTCGCGCACCTGATCGGCCTGTTCCTCGACCGTCATATTGCGGTGAAGGATGCCCAGACCGCCGGCCTGGGCCATGGCGATGGCCAGCCGGCTTTCGGTGACCGTGTCCATGGCGGACGAGGTCAGCGGGATGTTCAGCCTGATGTCGCGGGTCAGCTGCGTCGAGACGTCCGCGTCGGCGGGCATGATCTCTGACGGGCCGGGTTCCAGCAAAACATCGTCGAAGGTGAGCCCTTCGCGTATCTCCATGAGGAGTCTCCGTTTTGCGGGCCGCGTATAGCGGTGACCGGCGGGGAACCGCAAGGCCCGGCCGCGCTTATCGCCACGATAAGAACAATTGGCTTGCCGATGCGGCGCCCACCCCACATCTGGAAGACCTATGGTCCGCACGCTCATCAGCACCGCCCGCCGCCTCGCGCTCAAGATCGCGAGCTATGGCGTGATGCACCTGGTGGTCGCCATCCTGGTGGCCTTCGCCATCACGCGCGACTGGCGTCTGGCCCTGGCCGTCGGCGTGGTCGAGCCCTTCTTCCAGACCATCGCCTATTCGATCCACGACCGCGTCTGGCACCGGATCGAGCACCGCAAGATGCTGTCGGGGCTGGAAGAGGCGTCCGAAGCCTTCACCGCCCGCCTCCAGATCATGGCGCCCGAGGAACAGACCCGCGCCCACGGCCATCACGGCCACAGTCACGCCCTGCCCCGCTCGTTCAAACAGATCGCGCTGAAATCCGTCACCTATGGCGTGATGCATTTCGTGGTCGCGGTGGCGGTGGCCTTCGCCCTGACCCGAGACTGGCGGGTGGCCCTGGCCATCGGCATCATCGAGCCGCTGGTGCAGACGGTCTTCTTCACCGCCCACGACCGCATCTGGACGCGGATCGAGGCGCGCAAGGCCCGGCGGGCGGCGGAGATGGCCTCGGCCTGATCAGGGCTCCAGGTAGCCGGTCGTCGAACAGCCAGGCCGGATCCGGCCTGGCCGCCCCTCGCCGTCCCGGCACATGAGCCCTCGCAGGCCGAGGACCTGCGCCGGAAACCGTTCGGTCTCCCAGACCACGCGCCCGTCGCGGACGCCCAGCAGGCCGATGTCCGAGCCGTTGCTGTGTCCCGGACCCAGTTTGACGGCGACGACCGCGAAACCGGGATCGGCGGGATCGCCATAAACCCGCACGCCCCTTGTCCCCGCCGCAAAGGCGTCCACGCCCTGCGGCAGCACAGAACCGGGCTCGACCGAGGCCAGCAGGGCGCCGCCCTCGCGGTCGGCACGGGCCGCTTCCGAGCGCTGGAAGGGCACGGCGACGAGGAACGGCAGGCCGATCATGGCCCAGATGATGTCGGTGCCGATATCGCCGCTGCGAACCGGCGGCCCGTTCGGAAGCGGTCCGCAGATGCTGGCCACCGACAGATCATCCGGTATCGGAGGCAGACGATCCAGGACGCCGAGGCCGTCCGGGGCCGGCAGGCCTCCCGGCGCGGCCAGCCATGGCGACTCCAGCGACCGCGCCCGGCCGAACGCCTCCACGCCCTCGCGGGTCGCCGGGCCGGTCCCGCCCGGCCGCAGTGGCTCAGGGTGGATGGCCGCGAGACGGCCGTTCTCAAAGACCAGATAACCCCTGTTCCGCCGGGCCAGTCGGGTCCGCGGCCGGCCCTCGACGTTGTCGGGATCGGGAACCTCGGGGAAGCCTGTCACGCAGCTGTCGCCCGCCGGCGCGACCCGCCAGAAGCGCATCGCCGGATAGATTTCGATGGAGCGTTCGGCTTCGGCGATGCGGAAGGCGTCCGCCGCGACCGGATCAGGCGCGGCGCCCAAGGCGGTCGCGACCTGGCTCGGCGTCTGGCCCAGCAGGTCGGCGACGGCCACGCGCGTCTCCCTTTCAGGCGCGGCCTGAAGGGCGACGGACAGGGCGGCCGCCAGCAGACTCATCGCTTGTTCAGCGCCACCAGAAACACCTCGGCGCTGTCCTTCCGGCTCGAGGCCGGCTTGACGTATTTCACGGTCTCGAACCCGGCCCGCAGCCGCGCCAGCACGCCGCCGGCGTCGCCGCCCTGGAAATTCTTCGACACGAAATGCCCGCCCGGCCGCAGGGTGCGCAGGGCGAAGTCGGCGGCGATCTCGATCAGGGCAATGATCTTCAGGTGGTCGGTCTGGCGGTGGCCGACCGTATTGTGGGCCATGTCGGACAGGACCAGATCGGGCGGTCCTCCCAGCAGGTCGATCATCTGCTGATCCACCCCCGGATGGGTGAAGTCGGCCTGGATCATGATGGCGCCCGGCACCGGCTCGACCGGCAGCAGGTCGACGCCGACCACCGAGGTCGCCCCGCGCTTGACCGCCACCTGGGCCCAACCGCCCGGCGCGGCGCCCAGGTCGATGACCCGGCTGCCTTGCCGGATCAGATGAAACCGGTCGTCGATCTCCAGCAGTTTGAAGGCCGCGCGGCTGCGCCAGCCCTCGGCCCGGGCCCGCTCGGACCATTTGTCCGACAGCTGCCGCTTGATCCATTGCTGGCTGGACATCGACTTGGTGTCCGCCGTCTTCATCTTCGTGCCCATGCCGCGCCCGGCGGCGGTCCCGCCCGAGGGCGGGCGCACCATGCGGCGTCGTTCTGCGGGCTTTTCATCGTCGGTCATCGGATCTCAATAGCCGCGTCAGCGCTCGCAAGCTACGACGCGGCGAACAGCACCAGCCTCGGGAGCCGCAGTAATGCAGAAAATCATCGCCCTTTGCGGACTTGTGACGATCCTGAATTCCATGCCGCTCACTGCGGCGGCGCAGACCTCGCCCGACGTGCCCTGGAGCGCGCCCGCCACAACCGAGATCATTGTGGAGGATCGGCGCTTCACAAGCGGCGGGGCCGAGCTGGCGGGAACGCTCTTCCTGCCGCGCAGCAACAAACCGGTCGCGGCGGTCGTCGTGACGCATAGCGCCTCGGCGCCGCTGCGGACCGCGCCACTCTACGAACATCTGAAGATGGCTCTCCCCGCGCTCGGGATCGCCGTCTTCGTCTATGATCGGCGGGGATCCGGAGAATCCGGCACGGCGACCGCCGGGGGCGATTTCACCATTCTGGCCGATGATGCGATCGCCGCTGCAATGAGCCTGAAATCGGACCCCCGTATCGACCCGGACCGTGTCGGCAGCTGGGGACTGAGCCAGGGCGGCTGGATTTCGGCCCTCGCGGCGGCGAGAAGCTCCGAAATCGCCTTCGCGATCTCGGTCTCGGCTCCGGTGGTCACCGCGGACGTCCAGATGATGTTCTCCTCGACCAACCATCTGCGCGCCAACGGCTATTCCCAGGCCGATATCGACCAGATGGCCGCGACCCGGAAAGCCGTCGACGACTACATGCGCGGCACGGGAACCAGAGAGGCCGCCCAGGCCATGATCGACGCCGCCAAAACCGAGCCGTGGTTCAGATATACCTATATGGGCGAAACGATCCGCGATCGCGCGGTCTCGGGTTGGCGCAGGGAAATCGAGAACGATCCCCTGGCGAACCTTGCTACGGTCGCCGCTCCCGTCCTCGTCCTCTTCGGAGCCCACGACGCGGTCGTCCCGGTCGCCATCTCGGTTGAGCGCCTGCAGACCATCGCATCGCGGATGCCGAAGATGGACGTTCATGTCGTCGCCGGCGCGGATCATGCGATGGAGATGGCGGTCGATACGGGGGTTTCGCTGGATCCCCGAAGCGACGGCAGGGAGACCCCTGACTCACCGGAATATCTGGCGGTCCTTGCAAGCTGGCTCACCAGACAGGGTCTCGTCGCGAACGGCCGATGACGGCGCTGACGCGGCCGCCGCGCACCGACAGGAGCAAGCAGCCGCTTTCGCCGCCCGGAGCGGCGCGCTATGACGCCCGCCACTGTTCAAAAGGAGCGCGCCGATGGCCGACGAAACCCTGACCTTCACCCTCGACACCGGCGACGGCGTCGACCGCGATGTGGTCATCAAGCTGCGCCCCGACCTGGCCCCCGGCCACGTCGCCCGCATCACCGAGCTGGCGAAGGAAGGCTTCTACGACGGCGTCGTCTTCCACCGCGTCATCGCGGGCTTCATGGCCCAGGGCGGCGACCCGACCGGCACCGGCACGTCGGGCTCGAACAAGCCGAACCTGAAGGCCGAGTTCTCGAAAGAGCGCCACGCCCGCGGCGTCTGCTCCATGGCCCGCACCTCGGATCCCAACAGCGCCAACAGCCAGTTCTTCATCTGCCTGGACGACGCCTCCTTCCTCGACGGCCAGTACACCGTCTGGGGCGAGGTGATCGAAGGCATGGAAAACGTCGACGCCCTGCCGAAGGGCGAGCCGCCGCGCTCGCCGGGCAAGATCGTCAAGGCCACGGTCAGCTAAACAAAAGGGCCGCTCCGGAAGGGGCGGCCCTTTTTGCATTACCACCCGCCGTCACCCTCGGGCTTGACCCGAGGGCCAGACCATCCGGCGCTCAGCGGCAGATGGAAACCCGCGACCGGTGGGCCATCCTGAACGCACGGCCTGCCTCAACCTCTGATCCTCGGGTCAAGCCCGAGGATGACGGCTGGAGGGGTGTCGCTATTCGATCTCCACCACCTCGACCCGCGCCCCGTTCAGCACCAGCGCGATTTCCCCCCGCTTGAGCTTGAGCGCGTCCTCGCCGAACAGCTGGCGGCGCCAGCCCTTCAGGGCGTCGACGTCGGCCTCGTCGTCGAGCGCGATCTTCTCGAGATCGGCGACATTGGCCAGCAGCTTGGTCGCCACCCCGGCGTTGTCGCTCTTGGCCTTCAGCAGCACCTTCAGCAGCTCCACCACCGACGGCGGGGCCGGCTGGTTGTGGGACGGGCGTTCCAGCTTCGGCGCATGCGCCTCCGGATCGGCCAGCACCCGCTTCAGCTCGGCCGACAGTTCGATGCCCAGCCGTGAGGCGCCGAACCCCTTGGGCACGGAACGCAGGCGGTTGAAGGCGTCGGGGTCGGTCGGGCCCTGGGCCGCGATCTCGTCGATGGCCTCGTCCTTGAGGATGCGGCCGCGCGGCTGGTCGCGCTCCTGCGCCGTGCGTTCGCGCCAGACAGCGGTGGCGACGAACGCCGACAGGTATCTGGCCGAGAATTTCTTGGGCTTGAGGCGCTTCCACGCCTTTTCCGGGTCGGTGTCGTACAGGGCCGGATCGGTCAGATCCTCCATCTCGGCCATGACCCACTCCAGACGGCCTTCCTTCTGAAGGCGGTCGCGCAGCTTGGGATACAGGGCCGCCAGATGGGTCACGTCGCCCAGGGCGTAGATCAGCTGGGCGTCGGACAGCGGGCGACGGGCCCAGTCGGTGAACCGGCTGCCCTTGTCGACCTCCTGACGCAGCATCTGACGCACCAGCGCCTCATAGGAGACCTGATCGCCGAAGCCCGCGGCCATGGCGGCCACCTGTGTGTCGAACATGGGTTTGGGCATGGCGCCCAGTTTGACGAAGATTTCCGTGTCCTGACGCGCGGCGTGGAAGACCTTGATGATCTTCGGGTCGCGCAGCAGGTCGAGGAAGGGCTCCAGATCCAGACCTTCGGCCATCGGATCGATGATGGCCGCATCCGTGGCCGACGCCGCCTGGATCAGGCACAGGCGCGGCCAGTAGGTCGTCTCCCGCATGAACTCGGTGTCGACGGTGATGAAGGGCTGGTCGGCCAGGAGCTTGCAGAAATCGCGAAGCGCCTCGGTGGTGGTGATCGGCGTCATTCGGATGCTATAGCCCCGCGCGACAGGGTTGTGGCAAGAGCCGCCGCAGAAAACCTCCCACTGATTCAGGCCCGTGACCCATGAGCGACACCTCCGATTCCCGGAATGACGGCCTCAGGAACGGTTTGACCTACGCCGATGCGGGCGTGGACATCGACGCCGGCGAAATGCTGGTGGACGCCATCAAGCCTCTGGCGAAGTCGACCCGCCGCCCCGGCGCCGAGGCCTCGCTGGGCGGATTCGGCGCCCTGTTCGACCTCAAGGCCGCCGGTTTCGAGGATCCGCTGATCGTCGCCACCACCGACGGCGTGGGCACCAAGCTGAAGATCGCCATCGAGACGGGCCGCCATGACGGCGTCGGGATCGATCTGGTCGCCATGTGCGTCAACGACCTGCTGGCCCAGGGCGCCGAGCCCCTGCTGTTCCTCGACTATTACGCCACCGGCAAGCTCGAGATCGACGCCGCCAAACGGGTCGTCGCCGGCATCGCCGAGGGCTGCCGTCAGGCCGGCTGCGCCCTCGTGGGCGGTGAAACGGCCGAAATGCCCGGCATGTACCAGGGCGGCGACTACGATCTGGCCGGCTTCTCGCTGGGCGCGGTCGAGCGCGGTCACGCCCTGCCATATCTGGACCGTCAGGCGGCGGGCGACATCATCATCGGCCTGGCCTCCTCGGGCCCGCACTCCAACGGCTATTCCCTGATCCGCAAGGTTGTGGAGAAGTCCGGCCTGTCGTGGGGCGACGACGCCCCCTTCGCCCGCGACCGCACCCTGGCCCAGGCGCTGATGGAGCCGACCCGCATCTATGTGAAGCCGGTGCTGCCGCTGATGAAGGACGGACTGGTCAAGGGCGCGGCCCACATCACCGGGGGCGGCCTGATCGAGAACCCGCCCCGCTGCATCGCCGACGGCCTGCAGGCCAGCTTCGACTGGGACGCCTGGCCCGTGCCGCAGGTGTTCCAGTGGCTGGGCGAGGTCGGCGGCGTTTCGGACCACGAGCTGCGCCGCACCTTCAACTGCGGCGTCGGCTTCATCCTGATCGTCGCGCCCGAAAACGCCGAGCCGGTTCTGGAATCCCTGCTGAACGCCGGCGAGGTCGCCTTCGTCTGCGGCCAGCTGGAAGCGGCCTAGCCCGCGTCCAGCGTGCTGTAAGTGACCCGGACGATCGCCGCGGCGCCGGGATTCTGGCGCAGCGACACTGTCACCCCGTCCCTGGTCCAGATCGCGCGACCCGGGGGCAGATCCGCCTCGGGAGAGAATCCCTGCTCACGCAACAGGGGCTGGATCGACCGCTTCACGCCGTCGAAGCCGCCGCGGCGCGCCTGGATGACGCAGACGCGGTTGAGGTTGTCGTCCGCGGCGGCGCCCGTCGTGGTCAGCCGCAGGATGTACGCCTGATCCTCGCTCTGGAAGTTGAGCGTGTCCTCATCAGCCGCGGTGACGACGAAACCGAGGGGACCCAGCGAGGCCGCATCGCGCGGCTCGCCGGCGACATAGGGCAGGCACACTTCGCTCAGGATGGTCAACGTCATATCGGTCGGAGGCGGCGCTGAAGCCGTCAGGACGGCGGCGAAAACGAGAGCGAGCATCGGGGAAACCTCCGGGCGGTCCGTCACTGTTTCCCACCCCTGCGCGCCGCGCAAGCGCCGCCGCCGTTGACCCGGCAGGGCACGCCCGGCAAGGTCCGCGCCTGCCCTGCAAACGAGGTCGCCGATGCGTATGCTTTCTGTCGCCCTGGCCGGACTGGTGCTTTCCGCATCGGCCGCGTCGGCCCAGGCCCCGGTTGAGGAACAGGCCCTGCTGCATCAACTGGCCGGCGACGTCCAGCCGGAGCGGATGCGCGGGGACATCCAGGCCCTGGTCGGCTTCGGCACCCGGCACACCCTGTCCGAAACCCGGTCGGACACGCGCGGCATCGGCGCTGCGCGCCGCTGGGCGCAGGCGCAGTTCGAGGCGATCAGCCGCGACTGCAACGGCTGCCTGACCGTCGTCACGCCCTCGGACACCGTCACCGGGCCCCGCGTGCCGACGCCGACCGAGGTCGTCGACATCGTCGCCATCCAGCGCGGCACGGGTGACCCCAACCGCGTCATCATCATCTCGGGCCATATCGATTCGCGCGTCACCGACGTGATGAACTTCACGTCCGACGCGCCGGGGGCCAATGACGACGCCTCGGGCGTCGCGGCGGTGCTGGAGGCGGCGCGGGTGCTCTCGAAGCACAGGTTCGACGCCACCCTGGTGTTCGCCGCCCTGTCCGGCGAGGAACAGGGGTTGCTGGGCGGCAAGATCCTGGCCGACTACGCCCAGGCCCAGGGCTGGCGCGTCGAGGCCAATCTGAACAACGACATCGTCGGCAATTCCGAAGGCCAGTCCGGCGTGCGCGACACCACCCGGGTTCGCGTCTTCTCCGAGGGCACCAAGACGGTCGAGACCGAGGCCCAGGAAGAGCGCCGGCGCTACAACGGCGGCGAGGTCGATTCCTCCTCGCGCAACCTCGCCCGCTTCGTCGACGGCGTGGCCGACCGCTATCTGGTCAATTTCGACGTCGAGATGATCTATCGCACCGATCGCTACGGTCGCGGCGGCGATCAGGTCGAGATGCTGCGCCACGGTTTCCCCGCCGTCCGGATCTCCGAGGGCGCCGAGAACTACGACCGCCAGCACCAGGACCTGCGCACCGACGACGGCATCGACTACGGCGACACCATCCACGGCGTCGACTTCGGCTATCTGGGTCAGGTCGCGCGGCTGAACATCGTCTCCATGGCCGCCTTGGCCAACGCCCCGGCCAGTCCGCTGGGCGTCGCCATCCAGGGCGCGGTCAGGCCCGACACCACGGTGACATGGCAGGCCGTGCCCGGCGCCGCCGGCTATCGCGTCTGGTGGCGGTCGACCACCGCCCCGCAATGGACCCACAGCCGCTGGGCCGGATCGGCGACCGAACTGGTCCTGCGGAACATCGTCATCGACGACTATTTCTTCGGCGTCTCGGCCGTGTCGGACGACGGCTACGAAAGCCCCGTCGTCTTCCCCGGCCCGGCCGGTTCCTTCGTTTCGGTCGGCGATCCGGCCCCCCGTCCAGCGAACTGATGCCCGACCCTCGACCCGTTCGCGTCGCCGTACTGATCTCGGGCGCGGGCTCCAACATGGCGGCGCTGATCGACGCCGGGCAGCAGGACGGCGCGCCTTTCGAGGTCGTGCTGGTCCTGTCCAACAAGCCGGACGCCGGCGGACTGGCGGTGGCGCAGGCCAAGGGCGTCGCCACGGCCACCGTCGACCACCGCGCCTTCGGAACGGACCGTCAGGCGCATGAGCAGGCCCTCGACGCCGCCCTGACCGCCCATGACGTCGAAGTCGTGGCGCTGGCGGGCTATATGCGGCTGCTGACGCCCTGGCTGGTGGGCCGCTGGTCCGACCGGATGCTGAACATCCACCCCAGCCTGCTGCCGAAATATCCCGGCCTCGACACTCACGCCCGCGCCATCGCCGCCGGCGACGCCGAGGCCGGCTGTTCGGTCCACCTCGTCACCGAGGGCGTCGACGAGGGCCCGGTGCTGGGCCAGAGCGCCGTGCCCGTGCAGGCCGACGATACGCCCGCCTCCCTGTCCCAGCGGGTGCTGGCGGCCGAGCACGCCCTCTATCCCCGGACGCTGGCCGACTTCTGCCGCCAGATTAGAAGTTTGTAATAACCCGTCTTTCCCGGCGACAGCGGCGATGACCTGAGGCAGCTTGCCGCCCAATTTCAACGGGGGCTTTCATGCTCAAACTTCGTCTCATGGCCTGCGCCGCCGGCGCCGCCCTTACGCTCGCGGCCGGCATCGCACAGGCCCAGACCGCGCCGCCGATCGTGGAGATTCCCTCGGCGACCCAGGCCCAGATCGGCGAGTTCGGCTTCGACATCGGCGGTATGGACACCACCATCCGCCCCGGCGCCGACTTCAACCGTTACGCCAACGGGACCTGGCTGAAGACTACGCCGATCCCGGCCGACCGCACCTCGTACGGCGCCTTCCATATGCTGCACGACCGGTCGCAGGAGAACCTGCGCACCCTGATCGAGGAAAGCGCCGCCAACCCCACGACCAGCCCGGACGCGGCCCGCATCGGCGCCTTCTACGGCAGCTTCATGGACGAGGCGACGGTCGAGCGCCTCGGCGCCTCGCCGCTGCAGGCCGATCTGGCCGAGGTCCGCGCCGCCGACACCCGCGAAGAAATCGCCGCCCTGATGGGCCGCACCCAGGGCGGCTTCGGCTCCAGCCTGTTCGGGGCCCAGATCTTCGAGGACCTGAAGGACCCGAAGACGATCAGCGTCTACATCGGCCAGGGCGGCCTCGGCATGCCCGACCGCGACTATTATCTCGAAGAAAGCTTCGCGACCCAGAAGACCGCCTATCAGGCCTATGTCGCCAGGGCCCTCGAGCTGGCCGGCTGGCCTGATCATGAGCAGGCCGCCGCCGACGTCGTCGCCTTCGAGACCCGCATCGCCGAACAGCACTGGACCCAGGTCCAGAACCGCCAGATCGACAAGATCTACAATCCGGCCACCCTCGCCGAACTGGCCGCCTCGGCCCCCGGCTTCGACTGGGCGGCCTGGGCCGAGGGCGCCGGCATCGCCCACATTCCCACGCTGATCGCCGCCAACAACACCGCCTTCCCCGGCATGGCGCAGGTCTTCGCCGAGACCCCGATCGGGACCCTGCAGTCGTGGCAGGCCTTCCACGTCGTGGACCAGGCCTCGCCCTGGCTGTCGAGCGCCTTCGTCGACAACAATTTCAACTTCTACGGCAAGACCTTGGGCGGCCAGCCCGAGAACCGGCCCCGCTGGAAGCGCGGCGTCGCCCAGGTGGACGCATCGCTGGGCGAGGTGCTGGGCCGCGAGTTCGTGGCGCGTCACTTCCCCGCCGAGTCCAAGGCCCAGATGGAGACCCTGGTCGCCAATCTGCGCCGCGCCATGACGGCCCGCATCGAGAGTCTGGACTGGATGAGCCCCGAGACCAAACAGCAGGCGCTCTACAAGATGAGCCGCTTCGGGGTGAAGATCGGCTATCCCGACGAATGGCGCGAATACGACGGCCTGCGTCTCGAGCCCGGCGATCTGTACGGCAACGTCGAGCGCTCAGCGGCCTTCGAATGGGCCTTCAATGTCGCCAAGCTGGGCAAGCCGGTGAACCCGCTGGAGTGGGGCATGACCCCGCAGACGGTGAACGCCTACTACAACCCCGTCCGCAACGAGATCGTCTTCCCGGCGGCCATCCTGCAGGCGCCCTTCTTCGATCCCAACGCCGATCCGGCGGTCAACTACGGCGGCATCGGCGCCGTCATCGGCCACGAGATCACCCACGGCTTCGACGACCAGGGCCGCAAGACCGATGGCGACGGCGTGCTGCGCGACTGGTGGACCGCCGAAGACGCCACGAAGTTCGAAGCCCGCGCCGCCGTTCTGGGCGCGCAATACTCGGCCCTGACCCCGCTGGAGGGGGCCAGTGTCAACGGCGACCTGACCATGGGCGAGAACATCGCCGACCTGGGCGGCCTGCTGCTGGCGCTCGACGCCTACCACATGTCGCTGAACGGGGCTGAAGCGCCGGTCATCAACGGCCTGACCGGCGACCAGCGCGTCTTCCTCGGCTGGGCCCAGGTCTGGCGCAACAATACCCGCGACGAGGCCCTGCGCCAGCAGGTCACGGTCGACCCGCATTCGCCGGCCCAGTACCGGGCGGCGGTGTCGCCGCGGAACATCGACGCCTGGTATGCCGCCTTCGGCGTCCAGCCGGGCGACGAGCAATACCTGGCCCCCGAGGCCCGCGCCCGCATCTGGTAAGGCGGCCCGCAGGAACGACGACGGCCCCGGCGAGCGATCGCCGGGGCCGT
Organism: Brevundimonas sp. BR2-1; assembly: GCF_037626195.1. Classification (NCBI taxonomy): domain Bacteria; kingdom Pseudomonadati; phylum Pseudomonadota; class Alphaproteobacteria; order Caulobacterales; family Caulobacteraceae; genus Brevundimonas; species Brevundimonas sp. BR2-1. The sequence goes on from NZ_JARKMV010000001.1 coordinate 410,065, forward strand.
TTTCATTGGACCGTGGATGCCTAGTTCGGGCGGCGGCGCGGCGTGGTGACCGCCCCGGCCACGGCGCCCGCGGCGGCGCCGGCCACGGTCGAGCCGGTGTTGCCGCCGATCGCCTGACCGACGACGGCGCCGCCGATGGCCCCTGTCGCGGCGCGTTGCTCCATGGTCGTGCCGCACGCCGACAGCAGGGTCAGCACGGCGGCCGCGGGGGCGAGTTTCAGAATCGGTTTCATATCAATGCTCCTTGGGGAGAGGGCGATGTCGAAACGTCCGGAGAGCAGTGGCGGTTCCTGCGGCTGCGCCTCCTGCGGCCCCGCCTCGATCCGCCACTGGTAATTTCATCCACCTGATGTGATATACAATCTATCACTCCAGAGGTTTTGATGATCACCGGCCCCCAGATTCGCGCCGCCCGGGCGCTCCTCGGCATCGACCAGCGTGAGCTCGCCCGCCTCTCGGGCCTGTCGACCCAGACGATCCAGCGGATGGAGGCCTGCGAGGGCTCGGTCCGGGCCGTGGTCGACAGCCTGGAGAAGGTGATGACGGCGATCTCGGCCGCCGGCGTCGAACTGATCGTCGAGGGCGCGCCCAGCCAGGGGGTCGGCCGCGGGGTCCGGCTGATCGGCGGGAAATAGATCGTCATGGGAAACGACTGGAAGCTGTTCCTGCCCAAGACGGTCACCGTCCTGCGCCAGGGCTACGGCCCGGCCGACTTCCGCGCCGACACGTTCGCCGGCCTGACCGTCGCCGTGGTCGCCCTGCCCCTGGCCATGGCCCTCGCCATCGCCTCGGGCGCCACGCCCGAGGTCGGGCTGATCACGGCCATCGTCGCCGGCTTCCTGATCTCGGCCCTCGGCGGCAGCCGGTTCCAGATCGGCGGCCCGACCGGCGCCTTCGTGGTCATCGTCTACGGCGTGATCTCGAAATTCGGCTACGACGGACTGCTGATGGCCACCCTGATGGCCGGGGGGATCCTCATCGTCGCGGGACTGGCCCGCGTCGGGACCCTGATCAAATACATCCCCGATCCCGTCACCACCGGCTTCACCAGCGGCATCGCCGTCATCATCATGGCGAGCCAGATCAAGGACATCCTCGGCCTCGAGGCCGCCGCCGTCCCGGCCGAACTGATCCCCAAGCTTCAGGCCCTGTGGGCCGTCCGCGACACCGTCAGCCTGCCGGCCCTGGGACTCTCGGCCGCCTGCGTCGCCGGCATCCTGCTGCTGCGCCGGCACGCCCCGCGCCTGCCGGGCTTCCTCATCGTCACCGTCCTGGCCGCCGGCGCCGTCGCCCTGACCCAGTGGCCCGTCGAGACCATCGGCTCGCGCTTCGGCGAGATGAGCGCCCGCCTCCCGGCGCCCAGCCTCGCCTTCTGGCGCTGGGACAACGCCATGGAGCTGTTGCCCAGCGCCCTGACCATCGCCCTGCTGGCCGGGGTGGAGTCCCTGCTCTCGGCCGTCGTCGGCGACCAGATGACCGGCCGGCGTCACCGCTCGAACGTCGAACTGGCAGCCCAGGGCGTGGCCAATGTCGCCTCGGCCGCGGTCGGCGGCCTGCCGGCCACGGGCGCCATCGCCCGCACAGCCACCAACATCCGCTCGGGCGCCCGCTCGCCCGTCGCCGGCATGCTGCACGCGGTCTTCCTGCTGCTGTTCATGCTGCTGCTGTCGCCGGTGATGAAACTGGTCCCCATGGCGGCCCTGGCGGCCATCCTCGTGGTGGTGGCGCTGAACATGGCCGAGGCGCACCGCTTCCGCCTGATCCTGCGCACCTCCCACGGCGACCGCGCCGTTCTGCTGGCCACCTTCGGCCTGACCGTGCTGGTCGACCTCACCGTCGCCATCGAGGTCGGCATGGTGCTGGCGGCCTTCGTCTTCATGCACCGCATGGCCGGCCTCGCCTCGATCGAGGGCGGCGCCCCCATCATCGAGGGCGACGAGGACGACCTCGCGCCCGGGCGGGGCGGCCGCTACACGCCCAACCAGGGACTTCCGGCCGACGTCGGCGTCCTGACCTTCCGGGGTCCGCTGTTCTTCGGCAGCGCGGCTGTGGTCAAGGACGCGCTCGACCGCATCGGTGCGCGCAGGCGCATCTACATCCTCCGCCTCGAAGCGGTGCCGCTGCTCGATCCCACGGGAGCCTTCGCCTTCGGGGATCTGCTGAAGCGGCTGCTGGACGAGGGCGACGAGGTGTTGATCGTCGGCGCCGGACACGGCGTCCTTCGGGCCCTGCTGCAGACCGTGCCCAGGCCGGTGCTGAAACGCGTCCGCTTCGTGCGCACCTTCGAGGCGGCGCGCAAACGGGTCCTCGACCGGGCCAACGGCCCGGAATACGAAACGGCCGCCCCCCCCTCAGGAGGACCGGCCGCCGGTCAGATCACGGGATGAACGCGGCTCAGCCGACGATCTGGTCGTCCGTGAAGAACTGGGCGATCTCGATGCCGGCGTTCTCGATGGAGTCCGAACCGTGGACCGAGTTCTCGCCGATCGACAGGGCGAACGACTTGCGGATCGTGCCCTCCGCGGCGTCCTTCGGGTTCGTGGCGCCCATGACTTCGCGATAGCGGGCCACGGCGTTCTCGCCTTCCAGCACCTGGACCACGACCGGTTCGGCGGTCATCTGGCCGACCAGCTCGCCGTAGAACGGGCGCTCGGCGTGGACTTCATAGAATTTCTTCGCCTGCGCTTCGGTCAGCTTGACGCGGCGCTGGGCCACGATGCGCAGCCCGGCGCCCTCGATCACGGCGTTGATGGCGCCCGTCAGATTGCGGCGCGTGGCGTCGGGCTTGATGATCGAGAAGGTGCGTTCGGTCATGGAGGTGACTTCTTGTTGGGAGATTGAGGGTGAATCTTGCGAGGTGGGGGCTTATAGCGGCGCCCTCCCCGGTTTCCAACCGCCACACAATTTTGCCTCTTTCGGCCGCCGCAGGGCGGTTCGATGCGTCAGGGGCCGCCCGAGACTTCGACCGACCATGCTCCAGATCACCGACCTGACCTTCAACGCCTGGGGCCGCAAATTCCTCGAGGACGCCTCCGTCTCCCTGCCGCCCGGCTCCAAGGTCGGGCTGGTCGGGCGCAACGGCATCGGCAAGTCGACCCTGTTCAAGCTGATCCTCGGCGAACTGGCGGCCGGCGGCGACGAGATCAGCCTGCCGAAGACGGCCCGCATCGGCTCCGTCGATCAGGAACACCCCGCCACCCCCGTCAGCGTGCTGGAGACCATCCTCGAGGCCGACGAGGAGCGCCACAGCCTGCTGGGCCGTCTCGAGACCGCCGAGCCCGAAGAGATGGGCGAGATCTGGACCCGGCTGATCGAGATCGACGCCGACGCCGCCCCCGCCCGCGCCGCCGAAATCCTCGTCGGCCTCGGCTTCAGCCAGGAGAACCAGCAGCGGCCGATGTCGGAATATTCCGGCGGCTGGCGCATGCGCGTCGCCCTGGCCGCCGCCCTGTTCGCCGAGCCGGACATGCTGCTGCTCGACGAACCGACCAACTACCTCGACCTCGAAGGCGCCCTGTGGCTCGAGGCGCGGCTCAAGAAATACCCGCACACCGCCCTGATCATCTCCCACGACCGCGAGATGCTGAACGAGGTCTGCACCCACATCCTGCACCTCGCGAACCACAATCTGACGCTCTACACCGGCAACTACGACGCCTTCGAAAAGGCCCGCGCCGAGAAGGCCCGGCTTCAGATGTCGGCCAAGGCCAAGCAGGACGCCGAGCGCGCCCACCTCCAGGCCTTCGTCGACCGCTTCAAGGCCAAGGCCTCCAAGGCCGCCCAGGCCCAGTCGCGCATGAAGCGTCTGGCGAAGATGCAGCCTGTCTCGACCACCATCGAGGAACGCGTCGCCCCCTTCATCCTGCCCTCCCCGCCGCGCCCCCTCGCCCCGCCCCTGATCCGGCTGGAACGCGCCAACGTCGGCTATGAGACCGGCAAGCCCATCCTGCGCAATCTCAACCTGCGCATGGACCTGGACGACCGTATCGGCCTGCTGGGCGTCAACGGCGCCGGCAAGTCGACCTTCGCCAAGATGATCGCCGGGGCGCTGGACGTCTCGGAAGGCGAACTGCACCGCGACCGCAAGATGCGCGTGGGCTGGTTCCATCAGCACCAGATCGAGGCCATGGACCCGACCGACACCCCGCTGGAGATCGTCCGCCGCGCCATGCCCGACGCCCCGGAGAGCGCCCGCCGCTCAAAGCTGGCGCAATGGGGTCTGGGCTATGAGAAGCAGGAGACCACCGTCGCGTCCCTGTCCGGCGGCGAGCGCGCCCGCCTGCTGCTCAACCAGGTGGCCATGGATGCGCCGCACATCCTGATCCTCGACGAACCGACCAACCACCTCGACATCGACAGCCGCCGGGCCCTGCTCGACGCCCTGAACGAATACTCGGGCGCCGTCATCCTGATCACCCACGACCGCTCGCTGATGGAGATGGTCGCCGACCGCCTGTGGCTGGCCGCTGACGGGACGGTGAAGCCCTTCGAGGGCGACATGGACGACTATGCGAAATTCGTCCTCGACCGCGCGAAGGCGGCGGCGGTCCGGCCCAGCCAGATCAAGGACGAGGCGGCTGCATCGGCAAACGGCCCTCAAGCAGCGAGCGCCCGCGGCGCGAGCGATAGGGGAAACAAAAAGAAATCAGGCCCTTCGCCCTCCACCCTGCGTCACGCAGTGAAGAAGGCCGAGGAGCGGATGACCCAACTGACCGCCGAGATCGCCCGCATCGACGACGACATGGCCAACGCCTCGGTCAGCAATCCCAAGGCCCTCGAGGGCCTGACCCGCGCCCGCGCCAAGACCCAGTCCGACCTCGACGCCGCCGAACAGGCCTGGGTCGCGGCGGAAGAGGCGTTGGCCGAGGTGAGCTGATCCGGCGTCCCCCTGGGGGGGACGGAATCCGTGGCTCGCACCTCCTTCCTGTCGTCATCCCGGGGGCGCGAAGCGAACCCCGGGACCCAGCGGCGCGCGACAGCGCGAAGCTGTCGGGAGCGCGGCTGCGTCGGGCATCGCCTTCCCTGACGCTCCGGCGCGGCTGGGTCCCGGCCTTCGCCGGGATGACGACAGGACAAGTGCTGGAGATCCGCCGCCAGCCAGACGAGTTGCAAACGCCAACCCCTTGATCCCGGGCGGGGTTCGGGACGCAGCAGCGTCATTTCCCAGCCTTGGTCGGGACCCGTGCGACACTCTTCCCGTCCCGTCGCGGGGGAGGCGCAGAGGCCTTGCGTGATCTGGCGGCGGGATGTGGAGAAGCGGGGCCCGGTTCCCGGCTGTTCAAGCAAGACAGCCAACGCCCGGGGCCCGGCCGGTCGCACAGTCGCCGGTCAGGTGTCAGGGACGAGGGGGATACTCGTCCGGTCCGGGGCCCGTGTCGCAAGCACGGCCCGCCCGCCGGAGGCGCTGCGGTAAGGCGATAAGACCGCCACCGGACGCAAGCTTCCGCCCAATCTCCGCGCGGAGCGTCTGTCTGCGTCGAAACGGTAACCCCAACGAACTCCGGGCGCAGCCCGGCGCTCCGCACGCCTCCCGCCCTCACGCCGTCCGGCTCGGGGTGTTCAACCGCGCCCCGAGCGCCCTTCTTGCCGGCCCCGGAAAGGGTCATACTCGCGAATCCCATGCTCATCCGCCGCCTCCCCCCTGAAACCGTCAACCGCATCGCCGCCGGCGAGGTGGTCGAACGCCCGGCCAGCGCCATCAAGGAGCTGGTCGAGAACGCGCTGGACGCCGGCGCCGCCCGGATCGAGATCCAGGCCGACGGCGGCGGCCTCAGCCGCATCCTCATCGCCGACGACGGGCATGGCATGGCGGCCGACCAGCTGGCCCTCGCCGTCGAACGCCACGCCACCTCCAAGCTGGAGCCCGACGACGCCGGCGACGTCGACCTCCTGCGCATCCACACCCTCGGCTTCCGCGGCGAGGCCCTGCCCTCGATCGGCTCCGTCGCCCGCCTGACCATCACCAGCCGGCCCAAGGATGGCGGCGACGCCCACAGCATCACCGTCGAGGGCGGCGACCAGCGCCCCGTCTCGCCCGCCGGCTTCCCGGGTCCCCATGGCGCCCGCGTCGAGGTCCGCGACCTGTTCTACGCCACCCCCGCCCGCCTCAAATTCATGAAGTCCGAACGGTCGGAGGCCATGGCCATCTCGGAAGAGATCAAACGCCAGGCCATGGCCCATGAAGGCGTCGCCTTCACCCTCGACCTCGACGGCAAGACCACCTTGCGGCTGCCCGCCGAACACCCGGGCGACGCCGGCCGGCTCAAGCGGCTCGCCGCCCTGCTCGGCCGCGACTTCGAGGCCAACGCCCTGCTGATCGACCAGTCGCGCGACAACGTCCGCCTCACCGGCTACGCGGGTCTGCCGACCTACAGTCGCGGCAACGCTGGCCACCAGTATCTGTTCGTCAACGGCCGCCCGGTGAAGGATCGCCTCCTTCAAGGGGCCTTGCGCGGCGCCTACGCCGACTTCCTCGCCCGCGACCGCCATCCGGCGGCGGTGCTCTTCCTTGAGATCGACCCGCTCTACGTCGACGTCAACGTCCACCCGGCCAAGGCCGAGGTCCGCTTCCGTGATCCCGCCCTCGTGCGTGGCCTGATCGTCGGCGCCCTGCGCCACGCGCTCGCCGGCGCCGGACACCGCGCCTCGACCACCGTCGCCGCCGACGCCCTGGCCGGCTTCCGCCCCCATGCCGGCGTCGGGGCCGGCGCCGCCTTCAGCCCGTCGACGCCCTCGGCCCGAGGCTGGAGCGGCTGGCAGGGCTGGGCCGCACCCGCCACTGCGACCGCACAGATCATTCCCGGGCTGAACGAGCGCTCCGCCCGCGTCGAAGCCGCTTCCGGCGATCATGATCAATCATTGATTCATCATGAATCCACCGGCGCCGTCGACCCGCTGGACTTCCCGCTGGGGGCGGCCCGGGCCCAACTGCACGGCACCTACATCGTCGCCCAGACGCGCGACGGCCTTGTCGTTGTCGACCAGCACGCCGCCCACGAACGCCTCGTCTATGAGCGGATGAAGGTCCAGATGGCGCGCGGCGCGGTCACCCGTCAGGCCCTGCTGACGCCCGAGGTGGTCGAGCTGGATCCGGCCGAGGCCGAGCGCGTCTCGGCCCGTGTCGACGAACTCGCGGAACTGGGCCTGATCGTCGAGCCGTTCGGCGTCGGCGCCGTGCTGGTGCGTGAGACCCCCGCCCTGCTGGGCGACACCGACGTCCAGGGTCTGATCCGCGACATCGCCGACGACCTCGCCGAACACGGCGCCGCCCTGGCCCTGTCGGAACGGCTCGGCGAGGTTTGCGGCACCATGGCCTGCCACGGCTCGGTGCGGGCGGGGCGCGTGCTATCCGCCCCCGAGATGAACGCCCTGCTGCGCGAGATGGAGGTCACCCCCCATTCGGGCCAGTGCAACCACGGCCGTCCGACCTATGTCGAACTGAAGCTGGCCGATCTGGAAAAGCTGTTCGGCCGGCGCTGACCGTCTCCGGTCCATCGGCATTCATCGGCTCACCTCGTTCCCCATCCGTTGCCCGGCCCCTGCCCCGCCATGCAGGCTAACCCCGCTGCGAACCTGCAGCGCGAGGGCGACGGACCATGAGAAAAGCCGGATCCATGACCCAACTCCTGACGGTCATCGTGATCGCCAGTTCGCTGATCTTCATGGCCCTGGGCATCATCGCGATGGGGCCTTCGCGCGCCGCGCCGTCCGCCGAGGCGGAGGTCGACTATCCTGAGGGCTATCGCCGCTGGACCCAGGTGAGGAGCACCGTGGTCGGCCCGGCCAGCCCCTTCTTCGCCACCTTCGGCGGCTTCCATACGGTCTACGCCAACGACATCGCCATGCAGGGCTATGAGACCGGCGTCTTCCCGGACGGGTCGATCCTCGTCGTCGATCTGCGGGAAGGGCCGATCACCGACAGGGGCGTTGACGCCGGCGCGCAGAAACGGCTCGACGTCATGGTCCGGGATCACGCCGCCTTCCCCGCCACCGACGGCTGGGGCTACGCCAGCTTCATGGGCCCCGGAAACAGGACCGTCCGACGCTTCGCCCAGGCCGAGGCCGCTGTCCGCTGCCACGCCTGCCACACCCGCCGCAGCGCGAACGACTTCGTCTTCTCCTCCTACGAGGAGTAGCGCCCAGGGCCCCTCACCCCCGGTTCGGCCTTGGGAAGGACGCGCGCGGCTGCTCCCGGGCCGCGTGCGTCCGACGGCTTCACACCAGCGCTTCCACCACCCCGCCGGCGCGACCGCCGGACACGACTTCCCCTCCGGCGAGGGCGTAGACGACGCCGTCCACCGCCGCGGCCGCCAATCCATGACGCGGCGTGCGCATCGCGGGCCCCGCCTCCCAGCGATCCGCCGCCGGGTCGTAGATCCAGGTCTCGGCGAACACCCCGCCGCCGCCCCGGGCGAACCATTCGCCGCCGAAGGCGACCAGCCTGCCCCTCGCCGCCGCCATCGCCAGCCCGCCGCCGACCTGATTACCGGCGGCCCCGGAATGCGGAATGGGCGCCAAGGTATCCCAGCGGTCGGCGGCCGGATCATAGCGGTCCAGCCGCCCCGTGCCTCCGCCGCCTACGGTGCGCCCCCCGGCCACCCAGATGGCTCCATCCAGAACCGCGCCCGCCGCGCTGTTCTTCGCCATCGGACAGGGCCGCGCCGTCTCCCAGCGGTCGCCCGCCGGGTCATAGACCAGATGGGCGGCCGTATCGGCCTGATCGTTCCACTGGGCGTTGGCGGCGCCGGCCGGCGAACGGCCCGTGACCAGATGCATTCGCCCCCCGATGCCGACGCCCACGGTTTCGCACAGCCGCCCGGGCATCCGGCCGACCGGGATCCAGCCGTTTGCGTCCAGCGCCCAGACGTCGGTCATGGCGGTCCAGTCGCCCTCGGCAGACCGCCCGTAGCCGCCGAACACGAACACCCGGCCGTCGTCCCCCGCGATCAGCATCGGATGGTGGCGCGGCGCCGGCAGCCGCGGCCCCTCGCTCCAGGCGTCGGCCGCTGGATCGTAGACGCCGGTTCGATCCTCGATGATCAGGGTGCTGCCTTCGCCTCGCCGCAAGCCGCCCGCGATGACGATCCTGCCGCCCGAGACGGCGCAGTAAATCTCCTGCACTGCCCATGGCAGCGAAGTCCTGGCGACCCAGGCCGACGCGGACGCCTCCGCGCAGACGGCGTACGGAACCGCGGCCGTAGCTCCGGCGGCGGCGAGGAAGGTGCGGCGGTCCATCCGGGTCATGGGCTCAGCCTGGCGCAGAATCCCGACCTGCGCTATACGGCCAGGGTCAAACCCTCGGGATCACCCCGACAGGAAGCCTATGTCCGAGATTGCGCGAAAGGCCTGAGGCCTCCACGGCGCCGACTGTGAAGAGCCTCTGAACCGCACGCCGGCGTGTGGAGCGAAATCGGTCGGCCGTCCGCGGCCGGCTCAGATTTCGCTTCGAACAATGCCGCCGGCGAGAGCTTTCACGCCTTTCCGGACACCACGAAATGAACATCTCCCGTGCGGAGCAACGCACGCTGCACGCCCTGGCGCAGGGCGGAGCGATCGTGCTCGAACGCGATACTCACGGCCGCATCCTGCGCGCCGACTGCTTCACCCGCGACGGCTTCCTGCTGACCGACTGCACCCTGTCGGTCTGGAAGAAGCTCAAGACCAAGGGGCTGATCGCCTCGATCGGCGGCGGTCCCTACCGGGTCAACCGCGACGGACTGGCGCGCATGCGCAGCCAGCTCGACAACCGGGTCTCAGCCCGCCGCTGGTAGAACCCGGAGGAAAAGGACGCGCGCGGCGCCGTAGTCGCGCGCGTCCAGCCTTTCATATCCCGGCGTATCGATCTCGGGCTCGTCCGAGCCGCGCTCGAAAACGACCACCGCCCCGGGCTTGAGCCAGTTGCCTTCCAGCAGCCGGACCAGCGTCTGCTCGCCCATCCCCTTGCGATAGGGCGGATCGAGGAAGGCGAGATCAAAAGCCTCGCCGTCCGAACCGGGACGGACGCCCAGATCCGTCGCATTGCGCCGGTGCACGCGGGTGCGACCCATCAGATGCCAGGCGTCGGCGTTCTCGCGGATGGCGCCGCGGGCGTCCTCGTCGGTCTCGACGAACAGGGCGAAGGCGGCGCCTCGACTGATGGCCTCGAAGCCCAGCGCGCCCGAGCCGGCATACAGGTCCATGACCCGCAGGCCCTCCAGCGGCTCGGCCCAGGCGGCGTGCTCAAGGACGTTGAAGATGGCCTGCCGCGCGCGGTCCGAGGTCGGGCGCGTGCCTTCCCCCTCCGGCGTGACGATGGACCGGCCTTTCAGACTGCCTGCGACGATCCTCACGGATCAGCCCTTGGAACGCGGACCGCGCGGACTGCCGCGCCCGCCGGCCGGGCCGGCGCCGGGACGCGACCCGCCGGGTTTCCCCTTGAAGGGCGAGCCTCCGGGCTTCCGTTCGAAGGGCCGCTTGTCGCCTGACCGCTCGTCGCTGCGGGCCGCGGGACGGGCGCCGGTGCGGGCATCGCCGCGCGGGCGGTCGATGAACTGATCCTCGCGGGGCTTGAAGACGCGTTTCGGACGCTCGCCAGCTTCCGCGCCCTCGGGCCGGGCGCGGGGCGTGAAATTCTTCTTCGGATGTTCGAACTTCGGTCCGGCCTTGGCCCAGCCGGCCTTCTTCGGCGGACGGGCGGCGCGTTCCGCGGCGGCGTCAGCAGCGGCGCCGGCGGCGCGGACGCGGCTGGGCTTGCGCGACGGGTCCGAGATGGCCGACCCCGAGGCGCCCTTGACGATCGGCGCCGAGGTGCGGCGGCCGGGGATCGGCGCCGGGGTAGAGACCGTATTGCCCTGGGGCAGGTTCTCGGGGCGGATATGCTGGGCCAGCATCTCGCGGATCACGCGGGGGCCGACCTCCTCGACCGAACCGGTCGGCAGGGTGCCCAGCTGGAACGGTCCATAGGCCAGACGGATCAGCCGGTTCACGGTCAGGCCGAGGTGTTCCAGAACCTTGCGGACCTCGCGATTCTTGCCCTCGGTGATCGAGACGCTGATCCACAGATTGGCGGGGCTGTTGCCTTCCGACTCCTTGGCCTTGTCCAGCGTCGCCTCGATGGGGCCGTAACGGATGCCGTCGACGGTGACGCCGTCCTTCAGAGAATCCAGCTGCAGCTGGCTGACGCGGCCCCGGGCGCGGGCCCGGTACTGGCGCACCAGTTCGGTCTGGGGCAGCTCCAGCGCCCGGCTCAGCTCGCCGTCATTGGTCAGCAGCAGCAGGCCCTCGGTGTTGAGGTCGAGACGGCCGACCGAGATCACGCGCGGCAGGCCGCTGGGCAGGGCGTCGAACACCGTGGGCCGGCCCCCCGGATCATTGTGCGAGGTCACCAGGCCGGCGGGCTTGTTGTAGCGCCAGACGCGGGTCGCCTGGGCCGAGCCGATCGGTTTGCCGTCGACGGTGATGACGTCGTCGCGCGTGACCAGCACGGCGGGCGTGTCGAGGATCTTTCCGTTCACAGCCACCTTGCCGAGGCCGATCAGCCGTTCGACCTCCCGGCGCGAGGCGATGCCGGCGCGGGCCATGGCCTTGGCGATGCGTTCGCTGCGCTTGGGGCCCTCGTCTGCCTTGGGCGCGGACTTGCCATCCTTGGAGAAGGGTTTGCCGCCCGCTTTACCGAAGGATTTGCCGCCCTTGGGCGGGCCGCGATCGTCGCCGCCTTCGGCGCGCTTGACGAAAGGTTTGCGGGGACCGTCGCGGCTGTCGTCTTGACGCGGGCGCGGCTTCTTGTCGTTGTCTCGGGGATGGCTGGCCATGATGAGCGGTTCATGCACATGGCCTTGGCATGTGCGCAAGCGGCGGCGGACGCGGGAGAGACTCCCGTGGGCTGCGTCATCGTCGATGAAACCACCGGAGAAGTGATCGCCGAGGGTCGAAACGGTCCCATCGGCGCGCATGATCCGACCGCCCACGCAGAGATCGCGGCGATGCGGGCGGCCGGGGAGAAGCTGGAAAATTATCGTCTCACGGGCCTGACCCTCTATGTGACGCTGGAGCCGTGCGCGATGTGCGCCGGGGCCATCAGCCACGCGCGGATCGGCCGGGTGGTCTGGGGCGCAGACGATCCCAAGGGCGGCGCAGTCCTGCACGGACCCCGCTTTTTCGAGCAGCCGACCTGCCACTGGAAGCCCGCCGTCGAGGGCGGCGTTCTGGCCGCGGAGGGCGGGGATCTGCTGCGGGGTTTCTTCCGGGCGCGGCGCAAAGGAACGGCGGCGCCTGACGCACGTTAGTCCGAGGGGCCTTATTGCTCCGCTTGTTCGAGAGTCCGTATGAAGCTCCTCGTCGCCCTCGCTGTCGCCTCCGTCGCACTGACCGCCTGCGGCCAGAAGCCGAAGGATGCGCCGACAGACGGCGATTCCGTGCGGGCTCGGGCCCAGGAAGCCCAGACCGCGCGTCGGCGTACGGGGGCCGAGGCCCAGGACCGCGCCCTCAATCGCGTCATTCGCACCGTCTATCTGTGCAATGACAGCGAGCGCCTGTCCGTCGATTTCGACAATCCGCGCCAGATGGCGACCGTCCGCAATTCCAGCGGCGAGGCTGTCGACCTCCACCAGGAGCAAGCTCCGGACGGCATCTGGTACCGCGCCTCGGGCTATGAGCTGCGCGGCAAGGGCGTGATGGCGACCTGGACGTCGGACGGGCGGCCGCCGACGGATTGCCGCGCCGTCGACTAGACGAACGGATAGTTCGACAGACCGGCCCTCGGAAACGGCTCAGGCCGCGCCCTCGGCCCTCAGGAACGCCTTCGCAGCGACGCCATCGACCGTCTTGTCGACAAAGGCGTCACCGATGGCGCGGGCGAGGATCAGGGTCAGCCGACCGCCCTCTGCCTTCTTGTCACCGGCCATGCGCCCCAGCAGACGGTCGGCGCTGAAGGCGCCGGCGTGCTCAAGCCGCGTGGGCAGGCCGGCGGCCGCGATGACGGCCTCGACCCGGTCGGCGTCGGCGGGCCGGCAAAGGCCCCGGCTGACGGAGAAGCGGAAGGCCAGGGCGCAGCCCAGCGCCACCGCCTCGCCGTGGGTCAGGGCGTCCTCGTCAAAGCCCAGTTCGGCCTCTATGGCGTGGCCGAAGGTATGGCCCAGGTTCAGCAAGGCGCGCCGCCCCGCCTCCTTCTCGTCCTCGCCGACGACGGCGCTCTTGATCTCGATCGAGCGGACCACGGCGCGGGTCAGGGCGGCGGGATCGCCCCCGGCCCCGACAGCCCCCTCGCCCGCCAGCCAGTCGAAGAATTCCGCGTCGCAGATCAGACCGTGCTTCAGAACCTCAGCCCAGCCCGAGCGCAGCTGGCGCTCCGGCAGGGTGGCCAGCAGGTCGATGTCGGCCACAACCAGACGGGGCTGATGGAAGACGCCGACCAGATTCTTGCCGCGCGGAGTATCGATGGCGGTCTTGCCGCCGACCGAGGAATCGACCTGGGCCAGAAGCGTCGTGGGCGCCTGGACGACGTCGATGCCGCGCATGTAGAGGGCGGCCGCCAGTCCGGCCAGGTCGCCGACCACGCCGCCGCCCAGGGCGATGATCAGACCCCGACGGTCGAGACCGAAGGCCAGCAGCCGGTCGATCACCCGCTCCAGTTCGGTGAAAGATTTTGAGCCCTCGCCGGGCGGAATGGTCAGCAGCCGGGCGCGGATGCCCGCTGCCTGCAGAGACGCGAGAACGGCGGGGCCGTGCAGGGCCGCGACCGTCTCGTCGGTGATGATGACCGTGCGGCCCTTTGCGAAAGGCGCGACCCGCGCTCCCAGCTCCGCCGTGAGTCCGCGGCCGACGACGACGTCATAGGGCTCGAAACGGGTTCCGCTGACCGGAAGGATAGCGGTCATGCGGTCTGCTCCGCCGCATGGGCCTCCAGCGCCCGTACGATCGCCTCGACGGCTTCGGCATGGGCGCCCGTGGCGACGTCGACCGTCACGTCGGCCAGGCCATAGAAGGGATATCGGACCTCGGCCATGGCGGTGAGGGCCTGCAGCGGGTCGCGGCCGCGCAACAGCGGGCGGGTGTCGCGCCGCTGCACCCGTTCGGCCACGGTCTTCAGGTCGGCGCGCATCCAGACGGTGACGGCCCGATCCTTGAGCGCGGCGCGGGTGTCCTGATTCAGGATCGCCCCCCCGCCGGTGGCCAGCACCATACGCGGGCCCTCCAGGAGCCTTTTCATCACGCGGGCTTCTCCGGCGCGAAACTCGGCCTCGCCCAGTTGCGCGAAGATATCGGAGACGGTCATGCCCGCGGCGGCCTCGATCTCCACGTCGCCGTCGGCGAAGGGCAGGCCCAGACGTTTGGCCAGGCGGCGCCCGACGGTCGATTTGCCCACGCCCATAAGCCCGACCAGGGCTATGGTGCGTTCATGGACGGGAATCGTCACGGCATGGCTCACGCACGGCCTCGCGGGCGGCGGCTCGACGACGGACGGGGTGCGGACAGGCACGGCATGACAGCCCCATCCTCTACACCAAGCATCGCCGTCGGGAAGCGCCACGACGCATGAGCACGCCGCAGATCGAAGCCTTTCTGGAAATGATGGCCGTCGAACGCGACGCCTCGCCCCACACCCTGTCCGCCTATGGCCGCGATCTGGCCGACGCCGAGACGGGAGTCGAGGGCGGACTGATGAAGGGCGACGAGGCGGAGCTGGAGGCTTGGTATGCCGGTCTGGCGCGGCAAGGCCTGTCGCCGGCGACACAGGCGCGGCGGCGGTCGGCGGTGCGGCAGTTCTATCGGTTCGCTCTCGGCGAAGGATGGCGCGCTGATGACCCTTCGCGGCGGCTGGACGCACCGAAACAGGGCCGCAGCCTGCCCCGCACCCTGTCGGGTGACGAAATCGGGCGGCTGCTGGCCGCCGCCTCCGCCCATGACGGCGCGGCGGGCCTGCGGATGGTGGCGCTGGTGGAACTGGCCTATGCGTCAGGCCTGCGCGTGTCCGAACTGCTGGGCTTGCGGCTGGAGGCGGTGCGCCGCGACCCGGCATGGCTGATCGTCCGCGGCAAGGGCGGCAAGGAACGGCTGGCCCCGCTGAACGCCTCGGCGCGCGAGGCGGTCAAGGTCTGGCTGGTCGCTCGGGACGCCGCCCGGCCGGAAAAGGCCCCGGACAGTCCGTGGCTGTTCCCCTCGTCGTCGGCCACAGGGCATCTGACCCCGCGCCGTTTCGCTCAGTTGCTGGATCAGGCCGCGCTCGACGCCGGGATCGACCCTGCCCGGGTCAGCCCCCACGTCCTGCGCCACGCCTTCGCCACCCATCTGCTGGACGGCGGGGCCGATTTGCGCGTTGTCCAGACCCTGCTGGGCCATGCGGACATCGCCACGACCCAGATCTACACTCACGTCGCCACCGACCGGCTGGCGCAGGTGGTGAAAAGCAAACACCCTCTTGCGCAGGACGACTGAACCGTAGCTTGCTCACCGGCGTTGACCTGACTAGGTTCCGCCGCCTTCCGATGCGCCAAGGGCGCGCCTGTTCCGGACGCCTTATGGCCGTGCACTACCTCGAGTTCGAAAAACCGATCGCCGATCTGGAGGCGAAGATCGAGGAGCTGAACCTGCTCTCCTCGACCTCCGGCTCGTTCGACGCCGAGGTCGAGGGACTGCGCCAGAAGGCCGAACACCTTCGCAAGAAGACCTACGCCGGTCTCGACCCGTGGATGAAGACCCAGGTCGCGCGGCATCCCCAGCGGCCGCATTTCGTCGACTATGTCGACGGCCTGTTCACCGACTTCGTCGAGCTGAAGGGCGACCGGCAGTTTGGCGACGACCAGGCGATTCTGGGCGGTCTGGCCCGGTTCCGGGGCGAGCCGGTGGTCCTGATGGGACACGAGAAGGGCTATGACACCCAGACGCGGGTGGTCCATAATTTCGGCATGGCGCGGCCCGAGGGTTATCGCAAGGCCGTCCGGCTGATGGATCTGGCCGAACAGTATGGCCTGCCCGTCCTGACCTTCGTCGACACCGCCGGCGCCTATCCCGGCCTCGGGGCCGAGGAGCGCGGTCAGGCCGAGGCCATCGCCCGTTCGACCGAACGTTGTCTGACGCTGGGCGTGCCCTCGATCGCGACCATCACCGGCGAGGGCGGATCGGGCGGCGCCATCGCCATCGCCGCGGCGGGCCGGGTGCTGATGCTGGAACATTCGATCTATTCGGTGATCTCGCCGGAAGGGGCGGCCGGCATCCTGTGGCGCGACGGGGCCCGGGCCCGGGACGCCGCCATGGCCATGAAGATCACGGCCCCCGACCTGCTTGAACTCAAGATCATCGACCGGATCATTCCCGAGCCGATCGGCGGGGCTCATGCGGACCCGGAGGCGGCCATCGCGACGGTCGGCGACGTACTGGCCGAAGAGCTGAAGGACCTGTCCGGAATGACCCCGGACCAACTGCGCAAGGCGCGGGCGGACCGCTTCTACGCCATCGGTCGCGCAAGTTAGCGTTAACCACTCCTTCTACTCTGGCATGTCATCTGGCACGGTCGTGTAGGCGGTTACAGAATCGCCGTGTAGCAGGTCCAGTATGAGCGGTGTCGGCGAGGCCCTCCGAGAAAGCGCGGTCATCAATCTGACTTCCGCGACGACGATGGTGGTCGATGATTCCTCGTTCGGACTCGACCTGACCTGTCAGGCCCTGAGAGGGTTCGGCATCCGGACCAGCTACACCTGCCAGAGCGCGGCCGAGGCCATGGAAATTCTGGCTGACCAGCCCATCGACCTCCTGGTCGTGGACTGCGAGATGCCCAGCGTCGACGGCTATGAACTGGTGCGCTGGATGCGCCGGTCGGCCCAGGCGAACGCCTTGGCGCCGGTCATCATGACCGCCGCCCACATGCGCCGATCCAAGCTCACCGAGGCCCGCGACTGCGGCGCGAATTTCGTGGTCACAAAGCCGTTCAGCGCCGCGACCCTGCTTGAAAGAATCGTCTGGGTGGCCCGTGACGTGCGTCCGTTTCTGGAGGTCGGCGACTATTTTGGCCCGGACCGTCGCATCCGCGATCGGGGCCCGCCCTCGGACGAACGGCGCGCGGCTGTCATTCGCAAGGCGGCTTTTGAGGCAGAACAGGCCGGGCGGGCGGCCGTGGAAGACGATCAGTAAATGGCAGTGATTACCCACGCCCGGCAGCGGTCGAATCTCTCGAAGATGATCGACGCGCCCGGCGGCGTCAGCGTCGGCGCCGCGCTGGAGCAGGCGCGCGCCAATATCGAGGCCAGGCGCGCCGAGGCGATGACGGTTGTGGACGTCCAGATCGCCGCCCTGGAATCCGTGGCTCCGCCCGCCAATCCAGAGGAACAGGCCTTTCGGCTGAACGAGGCGTATCGCGCGGCCAACGCCGTCATCGACGCCGCCAGCCCGTTCGAGCTGCTGGACCTTTGCAGCGCCGCCAGCGGCCTGTGCGACCTGATCGACGGCGCGACGGCCGACCGGACCTTCGACTGGCGCATCGTCACCGTTCACGCCCGCTCGCTGCGCCTGCTGCAGAATTTGCCGCTGGAGGACGCCGCCGCGCGGGCCACGGTGCTGGAGAGTCTGAAGATGGTCGCCGACCGCAAGCTGCCGCCCCAGGTCTGATCAGGCCGGCTGGCGGTCCGTCCGGGCGCCGCGGGTCTGTTTGCGCCACAGCGCCGCATATTCCCCGCCCTGACGCGCCACCAGTTCATGGTGCGCGCCCCGTTCGACGATGCGGCCGGCCTTCAGCACCAGAATCTGATCGGCGTCGGCGATGGTCGACAGGCGATGGGCGACGACCAGGGTGGTGCGGCCGGTGCGCGCCCGGCGCAGGGTCTTCTGGATGGCGGCCTCGGTGCGGCTGTCCAGCGCGCTGGTCGCCTCGTCGAGGATCAGGACGCAGGGGTCGGCCAGCAGGGCGCGGGCGATGCCGACCCGCTGACGCTCGCCGCCCGACAGTTTCAAGCCGCGCTCGCCGACCTTCGTATCCATGCCGTCGGGCAGTTCGCGGATGAAATTCGACAGCTCGGCCGCCTCGGCTGCGGCCCAGATGGCGGTCTCGTCCGCATCGGGACGGGCGAAGCCGATGTTGGCGCGGATCGTGTCGTTGAACAGGGCCACGTCCTGCGGCACCAGGGCGACGGCGGCGCGCAGGGATTCCTGTGTCACCTGACGGGCGTCGAAACCGTCGATCAGCACCCGGCCCTCCTGGGGATCGAGCAGGCGCAGGGCCAGTTTGACGATGGTGGACTTGCCCGAACCGGAGGGACCGACCAGCGCCGTGGTGGTGCCCGGCGGGGCGAAGAAGCTGACGTCTTCCAGTCCGTTGGCGCGGGAGTCGTGACGGAAACCGACCTGTTCGAAGGCCAGGGACGCGCCCTTTGCATCCACGGGGCGCGGCAGGGGGATGGCGTCGGCGGCGTCGGCGACCTGGGGCGTCTGGCGCGTGACCTTCAGCATCTCCTCCATGTCGATGAAGGACTGGCGGATTTCGCGATAGGCGAAGCCGAGGATGTTCAGCGGCGCATACAGGGAGATCATGATCAGGACGGCGGCGGTCACGTCGCCGGGGCCCATGCGGCCGGCGGCGGCCTCGAAGCCCGCCATGACGGCCATGATCCCGAGGCCGACGTTCATGATCACCGCCTGCATGACGTTCAGCAGGGCCAGGGAGCTGTTCGCCTTCAGGGCGGCGCGGGTGTAGTCGCCCAGCGCATTGTCATAGGTTCGCGCGGCGCGGGCCTCGGCCCCGAAGGATTTGACGGTCTCGTAGTTCAACAGGGCGTCGACCGAGACCCCGGCGGCCTCGGTGTCGGCGGCGTTCATCTCCCGGCGATGCTCGAGCCGCCAGTTGGACAGGGCGAAGGTCGAGGCGGCGTAGACGGCGACCACGCCGACGGCCACGGCGCCGAAACGCCAGTCGTACTTGCCCGCCAGGACGCCCGCCGCCAGCACAAGCTCGACGCCGGTGGGCACGAGGTTGAAGGCGAGGATACGCAGCAGGAAGTCGACCGAACGGGCGCCGCGATCCATCGTTCGCGAGAGGGAGCCCGAGCGTTTGGTCTGGTGGAAGTCCAGCGACAGGCTCAGCGCATGGGCGAAGGTTTCGGCGGCGGCCGTGCGCTGGGCCGCCGAGCGGACGGGCGCGAAGACCACGTCGGACGCGTTGGGCGCGATAGCCGACAGCAGGCGCACAAGGGCCCAACCGAGGGCGAAGGCCGCGAAGCCCATGCCGAAGGCGACGCCCGCCCCCTGCCCCGCCGCCAGATGGTTGACCGCCGCGCCCAGCACCAGCGGCGCCAGCACGCCCAGCGCCTTGCCGCCCAGGGTCATGGCGACGGCCGCGACCAGGCGCAGACGCAGTTGCGGGGCGTTGGAGCGGCCGACCAGTCTGATCAGATCGCCGAGCGCCTGCCAGGTCGGCGGTCCGTCCGCCGGGGGAACGACTCCGGCCTGCCCCGCCTTCGCTACTGAATCACCCCGTCGTCCCGACCGTTCACCGTGCATCGCCATGGGCGGAGATATGGACCGTGAGGGCCGCAGCGCAAAGGGCGCAGTGACCGCAGGCGAAAACGGGTCCGACCGGACCGCATGAACTGCATACGGTGGACAGAGGAATGCGCCGTTGCGGCTATCCCTGCCGACCGCCGTGTTTGGCGTATTCCAGCCGCGCCACGGTGCGGTTGTGGACCTCGTCGGGGCCGTCGGCGATACGCAGGGTGCGGACCATCGCGTACATCTCGGCCAGCGGCGTATCGGCCGAGACGCCGGCGCCGCCATAGGCCTGGATGGCGTCGTCGATGACCTGAAGCGCCATGCGCGGGGCCGCGACCTTGATCTGGGCGATCTCGGACTTGGCGTTTTTCGCCCCGGCCTCGTCCATCATCCAGGCGGCCTTGAGCACCAGCAGGCGGCACATCTCGATATTGGTGCGGGCCTCGCCGACCCGCTGTTCCCAGACCGAGTGTTCGGCCAGGGACTTGCGGAAGGCGGTGCGCGACAGCAGGCGCTGGACCATCAGCTCAAGCGCGCGTTCCGTCATGCCGATGACGCGCATGCAGTGGTGGATGCGGCCGGGCCCGAGGCGGCCCTGGGCGATCTCGAAGCCGCGTCCCTCCCCCGCGATCAGGTTTTCGACCGGGACGCGGACATTCTCCAGCACCACCTCGGCGTGGCCGATCGGCAGTTCGTCATAGCCGAACACCGACAGCATCCGTTCGACGCGGAAGCCGGGCGTGTCGACGGGAACGATGATCTGCGACTGCTGGGTGTGGACCGAGGCGTCGGGGTCGGTCTTGCCCATCACGATGGTCACCGCAACGTTGGGGTGGGCCATGTTGGTCGACCACCATTTGCGGCCGTTGATGACATAGTGGTCGCCGTCGCGGACGATGCGGGTCTGGATGTTGGTGGCGTCCGAGGAGGCGACCTCGGGCTCGGTCATCAGGAAGGCCGACCGGATCTCGCCGGCCATCAGGGGCTTGAGCCATTGCGCCTGCTGGGCCTCGTTCCCGTACATATGGAGCACTTCCATATTGCCGGTGTCGGGGGCGTTGCAGTTGAACACCTCGGCCGACCACAGGTGGCGGCCCATCAACTCGGCCAGCGGAGCGTATTCGAGGTTGGTCAGGCCCGCGCCGTGATCGCCGGGCAGGAACATGTTCCACAGGCCGGCCTCGCGGGCCCGGGCCTTCATCTCCTCCATGGCGGGGGGCTGGCGCCGGGGATTTTCGCGCACCTGGGCGCGATACTCTTCCTCGCGCGGCAGGACATGGTCCTCGAGGAACCGCCCTACCCGCTCCTGCCAGTGCAGGGCCCTGTCGCTGTGGCGGAATTCCATGGTCTCGCTCCGGAAAAGAAAACGGCGCGATCCCATAGGGGACCGCGCCGCGGAAAGCCTTGCTTCAGATCACAATCAGCGCTTCAGCAGCGGGGCCAGCTTCTGGGCGATCATCATGTCGCCGGCGATCTTCAGCTTGCCCTGCATGAAGGCCATCATCGGATCCAGCTGGCCGGCCGACAGGGCCATGAAGTCGTCCCAGCTGATCGAGACCGTGGCGTCGGCGGGCTTGTCTTCGTTGGTGACGGTGTTCGGAACCGAGGCGCCGTCGATGAAGATCTTGCCGACGTCGCCCAGATCGATCTTCACGGTCTTGCCCAGACCGGAGTTGTCGCCCACGGCGCCGCGAATGTGTTCGGTGACTTGAGCCAGGTCGGCCATGGGTCTCTCCCTGAAGGACGTTGAGCCATCGACCTAGACCGCTCAGGGAGCGGCGCCAAGATCACGTCGGGTCAAGTTGGCGCGACGGGATGCGGTCCTGGCGCTTCAACCGACCTCGGGGCCATACGGGCCCTCGTCACTCTCGTCGGCGGGTCGGTCGGGCGCGGGCGCGGAATAGTATCGCCGACTGTCGCCGCGGGCGTCGCGCTCCGCCCGGCGCTGGTCTTCCAGAGCATCAAGACGCGCCTGCCGCGCGCGGCGTTCGGCCCCGAAGTCCGGCAGGGGATTGTCGAAACCGAACCAGCGGCGATCCCGTTCGCGGCGAGGGGGTTCGGGCTCTGACGGCGCGGGCGCCTCGGCTGAGTTGTAGCGCCGCACTTCGGCATGCTGCACGGGGGGCGCCCAGGGCGCGAAATCCTCGTCCTCGCTCCACGCCACGTCATGGAGAGGCGGCTCCGCCGGGCGGGGCGGGACATAGCGGAAACCGTCAACCAGTTCGCCCACCTCCATCACCGACCCCGGAACCGGCTTCGGCTCGACGGGGGCCACGACCTCGATCTTCAGGGCGTCACCCGGGGCCACGGCGGCCGCATCGGGCAAGGTGACGAATTTCAATCCCATCAGGCCCAGAGCCGCCACGCTGACGGCGCCTATCGCCGTCAGATGCGCGGGCCGAACCCGGCGTGGGGGGCGCGGCGCGAGATCGAACGGGGATCGGGGCGGAACGGGATCGCGAACCATAGGGAAGCACCAGAGCTGAAGCGGCGCTCCTGCAACCCTCCAGACGGGTTGGAGTTCAAAACGGCTCTGGTTGTCAGGCCGTCCAGAGCTTCGCCTTCATCCCGGCCGGTCTCCCGGCCCGGGACGGCGAGACCAACTGACGCCTAGCGAACGGCCGCGTAGGCAGTTGCGGCGTCGCGATAGCGGGCATGCTCACGGGCGGTCATGCAGCGGGGCGTGGTCCAGGCCGGGTCGGAGCTTCGCACCGACAGGGCCTCGCGGGCGGTGACGAAGATCGGAGCGGCCCCGTGTTCGCGGGTGAAGGCGCGGCGGGTCGCGGCGTCCGTGGCGCAGATCAGGACCGGGCGTGCGTTCGACCGTGCGGCCGGCTGTCCAGCGTCGCCGGCGCTCACCAGCCCTGCGGGAAGAATCGCCGCCGCAGCCAGAGCCGCCAGGCCGACAACAGGGGTGAAAGCGCGCATTTCGATCTCTCCGGAGGGCCTGAAAAGGTCAGGACCCGGAGCAATAATGCGCGCTTTTCCCAGATTGTAAAGATTATGCGACGATTAGAAGTATGAAGTTTGACATTTCACCCGCTGACGGACGTTTTCCGCCCTGTGTCAGGCGACGCAGGAGCCCGCGGCGAGCGTCCCCTCCACGTTCAGGGTGGCGTCGGCGTTCTCGATGACGCCCAGGCTGCAGACCGTCAGCCGGTGATCCGTCTCGAGCGCCGCCAGCCAGGCGAACAGCGGCCCCGAGCGGACGCGCGACAGCTGGAAGCCCAGGCGCCCGGAGGGGCTCATGGCGATGACCACCTCCAGGCCGGCGGTCTCCGCGGTGCGGCGGATCAAGGGCTCCAGACCTTCGGCCGGCGGACGCGCAGACGGCCGCCCCGGCCCCATGGAGGCGATCGAGGCGCGGACCTCGGCGAGTGTGCCGGCGGCGGCCAGCGCGCGGTCGGCGGCTGCGGCTCTCCAGGCCATGACGGGCCGCACAACCCCCAGCCAGACGACGACGGCCAGCAGCAGCGCCGCCATGATCATCAGCATGCGCTGTTCGCGCAGGGTGCGGCCGCTCCACCAGAGTTCGAGCGGGCCCGGAAGCATGTTCATCGGACGCTCCCGATCGTGATGTCGCTGACGATCCGGCCCCGGTCATCGAGAGTGCCGGTTTCGGTGACCTGCAGGCCATTGGCGCGCATGGCCCGCGAAATCGTCTGCATGTCCTCATACTCAGCGTGGGTGACGCTGGCCTTCATCCCCGCGGCGGGATCGACGATCAGCAGGTCCAGCTCGGCGCCCTCGACGCCTTCGACGGCGACGAACAGGGCGGCGGTCGCGCCGATGACGCCGCCGGGCGGGGGTGCGGCGCGGACGCGCCGGCGCAGGGCCTCGACCGGATCGGGCCCGGCGGCGAGGTCCGGCGCCGCCCGCGCGATCTCGGCCCGGGCGCGCCCGACGTCGGCGCGGGCGCTCATCTCGTCCCGGGCGGCCGCAGCGGCGACCAGAACAAGCGGCGATACGATCAGCAGTCCGGCGAGCGCCGAGGCCAGCGCCCAGCCCCGTCGCGAGGCGCCCCGTGTGCGATCCTGGGTCGACAGAAGATTGATGGGCGGCGAGAGCGCCGCGTTGATGAGCGACCGTTCGACCGCGTCGGCGTCCTCGATCGGCGAGACGCGGCGCGGACCGGCCAGCAGGTCGACCAGATCGGGCTGGACGCTGGCGGCGAAGCCCCTGCCCCGCAATGCCATGACGGGGCCGAAGGCGACGGCGTTGAGCCGCTCGTCCTCGTCCGGTTCCGGCACGGTCAGGGCGTCGGGCACGATGGCGTCCGCCTGTACGCCGAGGGCGTCCAGATAATCGGTCCAGGCCTGAAGCAGGGACAGGCTGACCACCGCGACGAGCCGGGGCTGGCCTGTCGCGGGCGCAGGCCCCAGCGCCACGGCCAGCCGGTCGGCCGGGGCCGCCAGCGAATCCTTCAGCATCCACAGGGCGGCGGCGCGCTGCTGGGCGGGGCCGCCGGGCGGCAGATCCAGCCAGCGGATGGTCACGTCGGCTCCGGGCGCGACCGCGACGGTGCGCATCGGCTCGGGGCGTTCGACGGCGTGCAGTTCCAGCATGCCGCGCTCGCGCACCCTGCCGTCCGCGATCACCAGACAGGGCGCGGGTTCGCTTCCGAAACCCGGAATCAGAATCAGGCGGACAGGTTTCATTCTTCGGGGGTCCAGCGTTGGATCACGGTGCGCACGCGGCCGTCGGCGCCGGCCTCCAGCAGGGCGGTGCGGACGGCGTGGGAGCCGCCCAGTTCGACATCGACCCTCAGGTCGAAGAAGCGGGTCAGGACGGTGATCTGCTCACGCGCCTCCTGCGGGACCTGAACCGCGGCCAGGGCCGGCTGGGCCCAGAAGGCGGCGGCGTCGGGCCAGCCGTCGCGCGGACGGGCGGCGATGACCGCCTTCGCCCGCTGCGGCGCGAGGGCGCCGCCGGTCAGCATGCTCAGCAGCGGCGCCTGCTCCGGCGTCAGGGTGTTGACGTTCAGCGGCGACAGGCGGGTGGTGGGCAGGGCGCAGAGATACGGCCGCAGGCGGCGGTAGGTCCCGGCGTCGACGCCCTTGACGGCGCGCAGTTCGCTGACCTCGGCCAGCATGACGCCGCCGGTGCGATAGGGCGTGGCGAGGCCCGCATAGGCGCCGTCCTCGGCGCCGAGAGGCAGGGCGGTCGCGTCGGCGTCCAGCCAGTCGGTCAGGGCGTCGGCGATGGCCTGCGTCCGGCTGTCGGGGACGCCGACCGCGCGGCCGAGGGCGCGGAACTGCGCTGCGCCCAGCGGACGGGCGGTCAGGTCCTCGCCGAAGCCGAGCGCCAGGCTGTTCAGATTGAAACAGGCCTGGCCGTCGGTGAGCACGGCGGTGATGCTTCCCCCGTCGACGGGGAAGCTCAGCGTCCGGCCGTTCCACTCCGGTTCCAGCGGCGTGCGCGCCGGGCCGGCGTCCAGCAGCCGGGCGATCCGGCGGCGCGCGAGGGTCTCGGCGCCGGCGGCGTACCACTGGGCCTGGCTCCGGGTTTCGACATTGGTCGCGCGGCGGACGGAGAAGCGCACGTCGTCGAGGATGGCGACGGCGACCACCGACATGACGGCCACCAGCAGCAGCACCGTCAGCAGGGCCATGCCCTCGCGCTCCCGCCGCGACCGGTTCATCGGCCGCTCCCGACGAGGAACAGCTGGTCGATACGGCCATACCCCTGAACGGTCATGCCGATGCGCACTGCGTCGGGCAGCGGGCGGTCGGTGCTGGAGATGAAGGCGGGGGCCTCCTGTCCGTCGCGGACGAAGGCGACGGTGGCCTCGCTGACGCCGCGGTACAGCACCTGCGGCGGGCCCGGCCGGGCGCCGTCCAGATGGCTGGAGACGCGCCGTTCCAGCCGGTCCTCGACCAGCCGGTATTCGACCCGCTGCAGCGACGGTCGCGCCTGCTCGCCGGGGTTGCTCCAGCCCGCCCGGGTCAGGGTCAGGATCGGATCGCCCGACGCCGCGGCCCCGACGATGGGCTGGGGCACGGGCCGGCCGGTCGTCCCGCGCGAGCGGCGGGCGGTGGCCTGACCCAGGTCGGCGCGCATCAGACTGCGCATGCGCTGCAGGTCGCCGACGCGGTCGCTGGCGGCCTTGACCGCGAAACGGTTGTCGATGGTCACCCCCAGCACGGCCGCCCCCGCCGCCGCGAGCATGGCGAAGATCATCAGCGAGATCAGAACCTCGACCAGGGTGAAGCCGGCGCGCCGCATCATCCGTTTCGCGCCCTGAACAGGGTGCGTTCGGCGGCCTGGCCGTCCGCGTCGCTGACGCGCACATCGATGCGCAGCATGCCGGCGACATCGGTGGCCGAGACCGCGCGGGTCCAGCGCCAGCGGCGGCCGGCCAGATCGATCTGACCCGAGGAGACCCCCTCCGCGATCGCCGGCAGGGTCGCGGCCTCGACCGCGAGGTTTTCAGCCACGACGCCGCCCAGGGTGCGGGTCTCGACGCGGGCGGCCGAGCGGGTGTTCTCGCCCGACAGGTTCAGCAGGGCCATGGCCGCGAGGCTGAACACGGCCAGGGCGACCAGCATTTCGATCAGGGTGAAGCCGGAGCGTTCAGTCATCGATCCGCACCTCTCCGGCGCCGTCGACGGACACGGTCCGGCGCTTGCCGTCACGAGCCAGCGTCACGACCACAGGCTCGGCGACACCGGTGGGATCGAAGACGAAACGCGCCCCCTCCTCCGGCGCGACGGCGGTCCCGGTCTGCCAGGTTTCCGGCCCGAACGGACCGTCGTTCAGGGTCGACCACGCGCGGCCGTCGAAGGCGGCGAAGGCGTAGCCGGTCCGGGTGACCTCGACCGCGACCGGACGGTTGGACAGCACGGCCTCCTCACGCGCGCGGGACAGCCGGGCGGCTAACCGCTCGGCCTCGGCGCCGACGGCGTGACGCGGGTCCGGGACCGCCAGCACCACGGCGCCGGCGGCCAGGCCCAGAATGGCGACGACCATCAACAGCTCCACCAGGGTGAAGCCGGCTCTGGTGTTTTTGGCGCTAGCGCTCGCCGCGCGGCGGCTCGCTGCTTGAGCGCGATCGCGCATGGCGCTCATGCAGTGAGCGACCGCGTCGCGAACGATAGCGCCCAAAAGGACGTCAAGCCTGCCAGTTGCCCAGATCGGCGTCATTGCCCTCGCCCCCCTCCTTGCCGTCAGCGCCCAGCGAGAAGACGTCGAACTGCCCGCCGTGCGCGCTCGGGCGGCGATAGCCGTAGGGATTGCCCCACGGGTCCTCCGGCAGGCGGCGGATATAGCCGCCCTGACGATAGCGTTCCGGGTTGGTCAGCCCCGTCGGCGCCGAGACCAGCGCCTGCAGGTCGGCCGGGAAGTCGAGGTTGTCGAGACGGTAGGTCTCGATGGCCTGTTCCAGGGTCGAGATGTCGGCCCTCGCCTTGCCGACCATGGCGCGGTCCTGACTGGGCAGGACGTTGATCGCCACCACCGTGGCCAGCAGGCCGATGATGACGATGACGACCATCAGCTCGACCAGGGTGAAGCCGGCGCGCCGACGGCGTCTTGCGATTTTGCGTTCAGTTTCAATGTTCATGCTCTTACTCCTCACCCCATCGCCAGGGTGTTGATCTGCAGGATGGGAAGAAGGATCGACAGCACGATCAGGGCGACGACGCCGCCCATGACCACGATGATCGCCGGCTCCAGCAGGCTGAGCATCACGGCTGTGAAGGTCGAGAATTCGCGTTCCAGATAGTCGGCGGCGCGCTCCAGCATGGGCTCCAGCCGGCCGCTGCTCTCGCCCGAGGCGGTCATGTAGACGAGGATCGGCGGGAAGACGTCGGCGCGGCGCATGGCGGCCGACAGGCCCCCGCCCTCCCGCACGGCGCCGGCCATGGTCTCGGTGGCCAGCCGCAGGCGGCGGTTGGAGACTGTGCGGGCGGTGATCGTCAGCCCTTCCAGCACCGGCAGGCCCGCCGCGATCATGGTCGACAACGTGCGCGCCATCTTCGCCCCGTGCAGATCACGGGTCAGTCGGCCGATCAGGGGCAGCCGCAGCAGGGCGGTGTCGGCGCGCAGCCGGATCGCCGGATTGCGCAACAGCACGGCGCCGATCAGGCCGCCGGCGATGAGGACCAGCGCCAGCAGCCAGCCCCAGTCCCGCATCAGATGGGATACGCCGATGACCAGTCGCGTCAGCAGCGGCAGGGTCTGGTTCATGCTGTCGAACTGGTCGACCACCTTGGGCACGACGAAGGTCATCATCGCCGTGATGACGCCCAGCGCCACGACCGCCAGCACGACCGGATAGACCAGGGCGGTAATCACCTTGCCGCGCACGACCTGATCCCGCTCCAGCCCGTCGGCCAGCCGTTCGAGGATCGGCTCCAGCGCGCCCGAGGTCTCGCCGGCCGAGACCATGGCGCGGTACAGGGGCGGGAAGGCCTGGCCCTGAAGCGCCATGGCGTCCGACAGGCGGCGGCCTTCCATGACGCCGCCGTGGACGCCGTCCAGCACGCGGCGGACCGCCGGTCGGTCGGCCTGCAGGGCGATGGTGCGCAGGGCCTCCTCGATGGGGGCGACGGAGACGAGGGTCGAAAGCTGGCGCGTCGTCAAAGCCAGGGTCTTGGCGTTGAGTTTGGCCGCCTTGCGTGGACCGGCCGGTTCGGCGCGGGAGACCGCGCCGCGGGCGGTCGTGACCTCCAGCGGCATCAGCTTGCGGCGCCCCAGCGCGGCGCGCGCGGCGCGCTCGTCGGCGGCGGTCACTGCGCCGGTGACGGTGCGGCCGCCGGCGTCGACGGCGACATAGTCGAAGGCCGCCATCAGGCCGCGACTCCGTGGTCGGTCGCGTCGGGCTCGACGTCCGCCGTCTCCTGCCGGGTGACGCGGACGGCCTCTTCCACCGAGGTGACGCCTTCGAGAACCAGCGCACGCGCCCGCTGGGTCAATGTGTCGGCGCCGGCCTTGCCGAAGGCGGCGGCGTTGATGGCGTCCTCGTCGGCCTCGGCCGCGATCAGGCGGCGCACGCGGTCATCGACGCGGATGGCTTCGTACAGGCCCACGCGGCCGACATAGCCGGTGTTCTGGCAGTGGGCGCAGCCCTGCGGCCGCCAGACGCGGGCGCCGCGCTCGATCCCGGCCAGCCGCGCCGTGGCCGCGTCGGCCGTCTCGGGCCGCCGGCACTCGCCGCACAGCCGCCGGACCAGCCGCTGGGCCACGATCAGCCGCAGGGTCGAGGCCAGAAGGAAGGGCTCGACGCCCATGTCGCGCAGGCGGGTGATGGCGCCCGCCGCATCATTGGTGTGCACGGTCGACAGGACGAGGTGTCCGGTCAGGGAGGCCTGAACCGCGATGCGGGCCGTCTCGACGTCGCGGATTTCGCCGACCATGACCACGTCCGGGTCCTGACGCAGGATGGCGCGCAGGCCGGCGGCGAAGGTCATGCCGACCTTGGGGTTGACCTGGGTCTGGCCGACGCCGTCCATGGCGTATTCGACCGGGTCCTCGACGGTCAGGATATTGCGCGTGGCGTCGTTCAGCAGCGACAGGCCGGCGTACAGAGAGGTGGTCTTGCCCGAGCCGGTCGGACCGGTGACGAGGATAATGCCGTTCGGCTCTTTCAGCGCGCCGCGGAAGGCGTCCAGCGCCTCCGACGACATGCCCAGCCGATCCAGCGTCAGCCCGGCCTGATCCTTGTCGAGGATGCGCAGCACCACCCGCTCGCCGGCGCGCGACGGCAGGGTCGAGACGCGCACGTCCAGCGTCTTGCCGCCCAGGGTCAGGGGGATCCGCCCGTCCTGGGGCACCCGCTTCTCGGCGATGTCCAGCCGCGCCATGACCTTGATGCGCGAGACCAGCAGGGGCGTGATCCGCGGGTTCAGCGACAGCGCCTCGCGCAGCACGCCGTCGACGCGCATGCGCACGGTCAGGGCCGTCTCGAACGGCTCCAGATGGATGTCCGAGGCGCCGGTGCGGACGGCCTCGGCGATGACGCCGTTGATCAGCCGGATCACTGGAGCGTCGTCGGCCGTGTCCAGCAGATCGGCGGCGGCCGGGATGTCGTCGATCAGGCTTTCCAGCCCCGACGGCATGTCCAGATCGTCGCCGTCGGCGGCGTTCAGATGATCCCCCGCATAGACCTCGGACAGCTGGCGGTCGAAGGCGGCCTGGGTCAGCGGCTCGACGCGCAGGGGCCGGCCCAGGGCGCGCCGGGTCTCGATCAGGGCCGAGGGGTCGGCGCCCTCCCGCAGGCCCACCACGGCGATGTCCCCGGCCTCGAGCAGGATCACGCCGTGCCGTTTGGCGAAACCGTAGGGCAGCGTCGGATTGATCAGGGTGATCATCGCGGCCTCAGCCTCCGGGGCTCGTCTGGACAGGCGGCAGCGGGGAGATGACGACCTCGCCGACCGGTGCGGTCGGGCCGGGCGCGACCGGCGGCTGGGCGCGCATATAGTCGCGCAGCATCTCGTCCAGGCTCGGCTCCACCCCGGGATTGGTGTTCGACTGTTGCTGACGCATATAGCCCCAGCGGTCGGCGGCCAGAGTCCGGGCGTCGGCGGGGCTGCGGATGATGGTCGGGCGGATGAAGACCATCAGATTGGTCCGCCCGCGCTGATGGCTGGTCGACCGGAACAGGGCCCCGACATAGGGGATGTCGCCGAGACCCGGCACCTTGTCGATCGACAGCCGGTCGTTCTGGTCCAGCAGGCCGCCGGCCACGGCGATGTCGCCGTCGTCCACCACCAGGGTGGTTTCCAGCTCGCGCTTGTTCAGCACCAGATCGCTGGCCGAATTGGTCAGGACGCCGTTGATGCTGGACACCTCCTGGCGCAGGAACAGGGTGATGGAGCCCCCGGCGTTGATCTGGGGCCGCACGATCAGCTTGACGCCGATGTCCTGGCGCTCGGTCGTGCGGAAGGGGTTGGAGTTGCCGTCCAGCAGGGTCTCGCCGGTCGTGATCGGCACCTCCTGGCCGACGAGAATGGTCGCTTCCTCGTTGTCGAGGGTCATCAGCGACGGCGTCTGCAGCAGGTTGGAGCCCTCGTCGGTCTTGGCCGCATTGATGATGAAGCCGAACAGGCCGTCGCCGATCCGTCCCCCGCCGCCGCCGACAAAGCCATTGGCGCCCAGCAGGGTGTTCAGGGCCAGGTTCTGGAGCTGCTCGCGCAGGGGGTCATCGTCATCCAGCTGGCCGGCCGCAGCCCCGCCGGCGATCGGAACCAGAGGGGCGGCGCTGTCGGAATAGTTGGTCAGGCCGATGGGGTTGCCGTCCTCGCCGGCCAGCAGCCACTGCACGCCCAGTTCCTTGACGGCGTTGTCGGACAGCTCGACCACGATGGCCTCGATCAGCACCTGCTGGCGGCGCTGGTCCAGCTGGCGGATGACCTCGGACAACATGCGCTGGGTGTCGGCCGAGGCCGAGATGACCAGGGCGTTGGCGCCGGGGAAGCGGGCGATGGTGGCGCGCTGGCCCGGGATCGGGGCGGCGGCCGTGCTGCTGGCAGGGACGACGACGGCGGAGGCGTCTCCCGAGCCGCCGCGCGTGGCGGCCGGCGTGGCGGTGGCGCTGGCGGCCGTGACCTGCTGACCGACGATCTGCTGCAGCACCGGCAGCAGGGCCTCGGCGTTGGCGTGCTGCAGGAAGACGACCTTGACGTCGTCCGCGGACTCGGCGCGCCGGTCCAGATCCTCGATCAGGGGGCGAATGCGCGCCATGGCGGACGGATCGCCGCGCAGGACGATGGAGTTGGAGCTTTCGACCGGCGTCACCGACACCATCCCCTGCCCCGGCTGGCCGCCCGGAGGGGCGAGCACCGACTGCAGCACCGCCGCGATCTCGCGCGCCGAGGAGTTCTGCAGCGTCACGACCTCAAAACCGGTGCGATCTACGTCGATGCGGCCGATCAGGGCCCGGATGCGGGAGAGGTTGTCGGCGAAATCGGCCACGACGACGCTGTTGGCGCCGGGATTGGCCAGCACCTGCCCCTGCGGTCCGACCAGCGGACGGATGGTCTCGGCGGCAGAGGCGGCGTCGATGTTGCGCAGCTGGAAGACCTCCGTCGAGAACCGCTCCGCGCCGACGGTGGACGGCCCCTGCGCCGCGCCCTGGGCCGGGCTGATGCGATAAGCGCCCGACGAGGTCGGGGTTACCACCAGACCGTTGGCGCGCAGGGTCGACAGGAAGACCTCGAACAGCTGGGCCCGGGTCAGGGCGCGTTCGCTGGTCACCGTCACCGTGCCGGTCACCGCCGGATCGACGATGAAGGTGCGTCCGGTCGAACGGGCCACGTCCTGGATGAAGGCGCGGATGTCGGCGCCCTGGACGTTCAGGGTCTGGCGCTCGCCGGACTGGGCCAGGACGGGCGTCGCCGCCAGCGGACCCTGCACGGCCAGCACAGCGGCCACGACGGCGCCGATCACATTGCGGTTCGATCGCTTCAACGGCCTGTCCTTATGGTGGTGGTCTGAACCGCGCCGCCGCGTTCGAAGCGGATCTCGGCGCTCGTGCTGTTCGAGAGCTGGCTGCGCAGACCGGCGATGCGGGCCGGACTATCCAGCGCGGTTCCGTTGACGGCGAGGATGACGTCTCCCGATTGGAGACCGGCCGCCTTCAGGGCGGCGCCGTCGCCCGCGGCCGAGACGGTGAATCCGTTGACCCGCAGGCCCTGCATCCGTGGCCGCAGCGAGGCCTGCGCCATCAGCCGGGCCGGGTCGACGCGGGGCGCGCTGGCCGCGGCGGGGCTGACCGGAGGCGCTGCGACGACCGGATCGGCGTCCGGACCCACCGTCTGCGGACCGGGCGGCGGCGGGGGCGGCGGGGCGGCGCCCACCGGAACGTCGCTGAAGATCAGGCGGGTGACCGAGCCGCCGCGCGCGAGGGTCACATGGTCCGGACCGACCGACCGGAGGATCAGGCCGGGCTCGACTTCCTCGCCCACGCCAACCGACACCTGACGTCCGTCGGCCAGGCCGATGATGGCGGACCCGCCGCCGGCGCCGCCGGCGCGCACGCCGAACAGGCGCATCTGGCTGCTGCCCGCCGCGGTGGCCTCGGCCAGACTGCTGAGATCGCCGGTGCGGAAGAAGGCGTCGAAACGCTGGAAGACCGTGTAGTCGGCCGGCGCGACCTCAGGACGCGCCGACGCCGCCGTGGCGGCTCCGGCTCCCGGTTTGACGACGATCCAGACCAGCTGGCCCAGCTGTACGGTCAGGGCCAGGGCGAGCGCGATCTCGACACCGGCGCGCACGCGATCGGGGCGGGCCGACATGGCGTCCCGGACTCCGCTGCTGAAGCTGCGCACTGCGCCGATCACTATGGCGTGCCCCACGGGTCCCCGACGGCCCGGCCGACTCCGTAGACCAATCGTCCTGGTCCGGCTTCACCGCCACATGACGGGCCGGAGAACTGTCCGTGACGGTTGGTGCGTCCACGGACGAACCGCCGCAGAACAGTCGTGCAACGGCGCGGGGAGGCCGCGGGGCGACCTCCCCGTCCGTACTCTAGAAGCGCGCGGTCAGGCTGACCGAGGCGCTGGATCCCAGTTCGTAGTTGTTGATCAGGATCTTGTTGCCCAGCTCCTGATACTCGTCGAAGTCCGTGTTGAGCAGGTTGCGCAGTTCGAGGGCGAAGCCGAGATCGCGGCCCCCGTACTCGAAGTCCTTGCGGTACACGAAGTCGAGGAAGACGCCGGGGTCCTGGATGTAGTCAGGCTCGCGGTTGCCGGCGCCGCCCGCGCCGCGGGCGCTGATGCGCTCGCTGACGTAGTTGACGATGATCGTCGCCTGCGACCGGGCCGTATCGTCTTCCCAGCCCAGTTGCAGGTTGGCGACGTGCTCGGACTGGCCCTGGAGGCGGCTTCCGTCCTCGATGAAGAAGGTCGCATCCTCGTCGGCCCCGCCGCCGCCGGGCGTGCGGACGACGTCGCCCGCCTCGACGTTCACTTCGGAGTCCGACCAGGTGTAGTTGGCCTGGACGAGCCAACGCTTGTTGGCGATGAAGGACATGCCGGCGTCGGGGAATTCGAAGAATTTCTTGGCTTCGATTTCCGCGCCGTAGATGGTGGCCTGCGGCGAGTTGATGAAGGACTGCTGACGCGCGTTGCCAGACGTCACGATCGTAGATTCAACCGGCTTGTCCAGATCCTTGTAGAAGACGCCGGCCGTCAGATATTGCTGCCGGGCGAAGAACCACTCGTAGCGGGCGTCCAGGTTCAGGATCTCGGTATCGACCAGGAACGGGTTGCCGGTGAACTCGCGATCGGTTTCCGGGTCCGTATAGGACTGCGGAGCCAGTTCGCGGAACTGCGGCCGCCCGATGGTCTGGGAGGCGCCCACACGCAGTTGCTGGTCTTCGGCGAAGTTCCAGGTCGCCGTAAACGACGGCAGGAAATACTGTTCCTCGATCTCGGTCGGCGCGAACGGGGCCGCGCCGCCGAACAGGTCACGGGTGACGACCGACTGCTGGGCGTCCTCATAGCGGACGCCGAAGGTGGTGCGCACCAGCGGGATGATCTCGGCGTCAACCTGGGCGTAGGCGGCCGCGACTTCGAGCTGGGCCGAATAGGCCGCCGCGCCACTACCGGCGGCGCCGGTGATTTCGGTCAGGATGAGACCGTCCGGACGGATGTTGAAGTCCGAGTAGAGGTAGTCGACCCGCGACTGACGCTGTTCATCGGTCAGGGTGCTGGCCGGCACGAACTGAAGGTCGCGGCGCTGGGCGTCCCGGTTGTTGTCCGAATAAGCCAGGCCGACGCTGAAGACGGCCTCGCGATAGTCCGACAGCGGCAGGGTGTAGCTGAGGTCCGCGCCGCCCGAGACGATGTCGTCGTCCAGCTCGCTGAACGAGATGCGGTTGCCACCGATCTCGTGGACGAAATTACCGTTGGTATCGAGGCCGTATTCGAAGCGCGTCTCGTAGGGCGCGTCCCGCTCGGTCTTCGCATAGGCGGCGCGCCAGGCGAACTCGAAGGCGCCGTCCATGAACTCATGCTCACCAGCCAGCTGGCTGGAGAACAGCTGGCGTTCGAACCATTCCGTGAAGTCCGACCGCTGGACTTCGCCGCCGGCGTCGAAATCAGGACCGGCGCTGATCCGGGCTTCCTTGGTCACGTTGCGGACGAAGAAGTTCGTCCATTTGATCTCGCTGTTCTCGTTGGTCAGCGACAGGCCGCCCAGGAAGTTCAGCTGGATGTCATTCTGGTTCGATTCAAAGGCCTTGCTGGTGACCGGGACCAGGACGGCGCCGGAGAACTGGCCCTCCTCCTGGACGCCGTTGCGGGTCGACCAGTTGTTGCTGTAGCCCGCCACGGCGATCAGGCCGAGGGTGCCCATGCTGCTTTCGCTGGACAGACCGCCCGCGAAGTCGAACCCGAAATTCACCGGCGTGGTTTCACGCTGCAGCAGGCGCAGGGGCGAGTTGATCAGGGATTGACCGATCCGCTGCAGTTGCTGCGCCTCGAAATTGGCGCTGTTGACCGGAACGCCCTGTTCGAACGCGAGCGCCAACGCGTCGGGTACATCGCGCGTGCCGTCGTCGAAGCCGGTGAAATCAGTGCGCGACCCGTAATAGATCAGGCTTTCCTTGTTGGTCGTCTCGGTATTGCCGCCGACCGACGCCGACATCGAGAAGAAGGGCTCGTTCGGCGCATCCACGGTGCGCAGGTCGATCACGCCGCCGCCGAATTCGCCGGGGAAGTCGACGGAATAGGATTTCTGGACGGTGACGCTTTCGAGAATGCTGGACGGGAACAGGTCCAGTGGAACGACCCGCTGCAGCGGCTCGGGGCTGGGCAGGGGCGACCCGTTCAGCAAGGCCGACGAATAACGCTCGCCGAGACCGCGCACATAGACGAACCGACCTTCGACCACGGTCAGGCCGGTAACGCGGGCCAGGGCGCCGGCGGCGCTGCTGTCGCCGGTGCGCTGAAGGTCTTCGGCCGTCAGGAAGGCGGCGACCTCGGCGCTTTCACGGTTCGGCTCGGGGATGTAGCGGCCCAGGACCACGACTTCGTCCAGTTGGGAGGCGTCTTCCGGCTCGGCTTCAGCCTGTGCCGCCGGCGGTTGTGCAGCGGCGGCTTGCGGCGCGGTCTGGACCGTCGGCGTTTGAGCATAGGCCAGCCCCGGCGCGATCAGCGCGCTGGTGGCCAGAAGGACCCCGCTCAGGGTCAGGGTAATTGTCTTCATGATCTGCGCCTTGAAGGGGTTCAACGGAATACGCGAAAGCCGGAGGCGACCCGGGCGGGCCGCCTCCGCGCATCCGTCATCAGCAGGTCGCGCCGGCGGTCAGACCGCAGGTCCAGCCCTGGTACCAGGTGTCGGCCGCGTTCTGGACGGCGCCGATGTAGGTCGTGGCCTGGAAGAAGGAATGGACCGCAGGAGCGTTGGCCGGGGTCACGGCGTTTTCGTTGGCGCCGTTGATGAACGTCAGAACCTGATTGCTCAGGCTGGTCCCCGAGGCCGGAGCGGTCAGGGTCGAGGTCCCGGCCGCCGTGTTGTTCGTGCCGGCGGTGAAGGCCGCCGCCGACAGGACGGCGTTGGCCGGACGATACGACAGGCCGCAGGACATGAAGACCGAGTTGAAGGTCACGCCGCTGGTAGCGGTGTCGGCGTCGTTGATGGCCATACAACCGGCCTGCGAACCCGCCACGCTGGTGAAGACCGAGTTGATGATCGTGGCGTCGGTGCCCGTGTCGAAGTGGGCGACGGTGTGGGCGTTGGTCGGCGAGTTGCGGCCGACGAGGGTCCAGTTGGCCATCTTGGGCTGCGACACATAGCGGGTAGCCAGCGGCACGGAGGTCGGGGCGGACGAGAACTCGAAGCCGGCGCTGCGGCTGGTCGAACCGGGGGCCCGTTGCGTCACGATGCCGAACTGGGCGCCGCCGCGCCAGCCCGTGTCGGTGTCCATGCCATCGTCGTCGGCGCCGTTGATGACGATGTGGCGCAGGTTGACGTTGCCGCCGAAGATCTCGATGCCGTCATCCGAGCTGTTGTAAACCTGGATGTGATCGACGGTCGTGCCCGAGCCGACGCCGGCCATGGTCAGCCCCTGCAGTTCGTTGCCGGTCGAGATTTCGAAGCCCGAGAACTTGATCTGGACGTAGCGCAGACGGCCCGAGTTGTCGGCCGGCGTATTGCCGCCGTAGAAGGCGCTGGTGCCCTCGACCGTGCCGGTGCAGGTCACCGGAGCCGTCAGCTGGCAGTTGGCCTGCGGAGCCCGGCCGGCCAGGACGATGCCGCCCCACTGACCTTGCGAGTTCTCGGTGGTCGTGCCTTCGACGTTCTGGCGGCTGGTGAAGACGATGGGGGTTGTCGCCGTGCCTTCGGCGAACAGCTGCGAGCCGCGGTTGACCAGCAGATAGTCGGATCCGCCCGAGGCGAAGATGCGGACACCGGCCTCGACGGTCAGGATGCCTTGCGTGCTGCCGGCGATCGGAGAAGCCGGATCGACCCCCATGTCGGTGCCTACGGCGGTGCGGCCGCTGATCGAATAGATGGTGCCGGCGCGGAGCGGAACCGTCAGAGCGCCGTTGATCTGTTGCGGCAGTTGGCAGACGCGCAGGGTGTTGTTGGCGATCAGGCCGACATTGGAGAAGCCGGCCGGGCAGTCCGCCGCCGGGGTGCCCGGAGCCGGCGGGGGCGTCGTGCCGCCGCCACCGCCGCCGCCGTCGCCGAAATCGCCTTCTCCTGGCGACGCGACTTCGGCCGAGCCGCAGGCGGCCACGAGCAGGGCGCTGGCGGAAACCGCGAGCAGGGTCTTCAGTCGAAAGCCGGTCATCGTTTTCACCGTGTCTGTGCAAAAGAATTTCACGACAGGGGTCGTCAGGGATTTCTCCCCGACGCGATGACTGCACCGCCCCCTGCCCACCGCTGTGGTTAGGGGTCAGATATGACGGGGCCGACGCCGTACGGTGACGGTTCCGGTGCGCTTGTGTGAAGTTGTCTTCGCGGTTCCGTGAAAACCAGTCCCGATACGGCTCAACTGTCACAGAGCGCCGGTATGGCGCGCTTGTCCGGGCGTGCGGCAGCCCATAACGGACGATGGACGCAGGGAGGGACAGGTCTTGATCAACGGCTCCGACGCGCTCCTGATCATTGCCTTGGCGGGTCTGGGCCTGATCGTCGGCAGCTTCATGGGCCTGGTCAGCGTGCGGCTTCCGCTTGGCGAAGGGATCGTCGGCGGACGCTCGCGCTGCCGGGGGTGCGGGCGGGCGTTGGCGCCCTGGAACCTCGTCCCGGTCGTGAGTTATGTCGCGGCCCGGGGCCGATGCTCCGGCTGCGGGGAACAGGTTCCGATTCGCTATCCCCTGATCGAGCTCGCTTGCGCCGCCATTGGCGCCTGGGCCGCGGTCTCGCAGCCGACATGGATCGCTGCCGCCTTCACCGCCGTGCTGGGCTGGCAATTGCTGCTGATCGCCGTCGTCGACGCTGAACATCAGTGGCTGCCGGATCGCCTGACCCTGCCCCTTCTCGCCACCGGGCTGGCCGCCGCGGCCTGGCTGCCGATACCGACCCTGCGGGACAGCCTGATCGGCGCCGCCGCGGGTTTCGCCAGCCTTTGGGTCCTGTCCCGGGCCTATCGTCGGCTGCGCGGGCGGGAAGGCCTGGGCGGCGGGGATCCCTATCTGCTGGCGGCGATCGGCGCGTGGACGGGCTGGATCGGCCTGCCCGGCGTGCTGGTGTGGGCGTCGACGGCCGGGCTGAGCCTTGTCGTGGCGCGGCGTTTGACCGGGCGGGCCGTGTCGGCGTCCGATCGTCTGCCTTTCGGGGTCTTCCTGGCGATCGGCGCCTGGCTGACCTGGCTTCTGGGACCGATCGGGCTCTGAGGCTTGTCGGGAAAGGGTCTGGCGGAGACGCAGGGATTCGAACCCTGGGTACCGGTTACCCGGTACGACGATTTAGCAAACCGTTGCCTTCAGCCACTCGGCCACGTCTCCGGCAGGCGGCGTGATTAGCCGAGCCCGCGGGCGGACGCAACGGGGGACCGACGCCCTCGTGCGTTAACGGGACAGTGAGAGCGGGCGTGCATGGTGGCGGGGAACTCCTCGCACGAGCCCCATGACCGAAGCCGCAACCCGCCGCCCCATGTTGGACGCCGACCTGTCCGCGCCGGATGGCCGCGACGCGTCCGCTCTTCATACGCTGGCTTCGTCCGTCGCTGGAGCGCCCGGGGCCGAGGGCGCCGCGCGCCGCGGCCCGTTCCGTCCGGATGTGTGGCGCAACGCCCGCCAGAGGCACGCCTCCCGGCTGGCGGCGCACTATTTCCGGTCGCTGGACGTGCTGGCGGTGACCGCCGTCACCCTGCTGAGCGCCTGGGCCGCCGCGTCCGGGCCTCTGCTGCACGCGCCTCTGTCGCACGTCCTGCCGTTCGGGCTCGGGGCCGTGACTGTTCTCGGCCTGCTGCGGTCACTGGGCCGATACCGGTTCGCGCGGGGCCAGAAGACCCTGCTGCACCTCGCCTCGGTGACCGCCATCGTGCTCACCGGCTCGGCGGTCGCCCTGGGCTCCGGCTGGGCGATGCTGGGCCCGGCGGCCCCGTGGGCCGCGTATCTGGCCTGGGCCGGTCTGGTTCTGGTCACCCTGACCGCCCTGCACATAAGATGGAGCGACATCGTCGCCCGGTGGCGCGCGTCCGGAGCGCTGACGCCCAATATCGTCCTGGTCGGGGCTACCCGCCATGCCGAGGCCCTGATCCGCGAGGCGCTGAAGCGGCGGGATCTGAACGTGCTGGGCATCTTCGACGACCGGCTGGCGCGCAGTCCGCGGGCGATCGAGGGCGTGCCGGTGCTCGGCACCGCCGACGATCTGCTGACCCACAGGATGACGCCCTATGTCGACCGTATCGTGCTGGCCATCGACCCGAAGGCCGAGGCCCGGGTGCGGGACCTCACCGCCCGCCTGCGGACCCTGCCCAATGAAGTCAGCCTCGTCATAGAGCCCAGGGACGAGGTCGAGACCCGGACCGCCCTGAACCGGCTGGCGGCGGCGCCGCTGGCGGATGTGCAGGGCCCGGTCGATGACGACCGCCGGGCTTTCAACAAACGTGTGCAGGACCTGATTTTCGGCCTTACGGCGCTGGTGCTCCTGTTCCCCGTCATGGCCGGGGTCGCGCTGGCGATCCGCATGGACAGTCCGGGACCGATCTTCTTCCGCCAGCGCCGGCACGGCTTCAACCACGAGGAAATCGTGGTGTGGAAATTCCGCTCGATGAAGCAGGAGGCCGCCGACGCCACCGCCAGCCGGCAGGTCACCCATGACGACGATCGCATCACCCGCGTCGGCAAATTCATCCGCAAGACCAGCCTCGACGAACTGCCGCAGCTGCTGAACGTCATCACCGGCGAGATGTCGCTGGTCGGGCCGCGCCCGCACGCCATCGGCATGAAGACGGGCCATGTCGAAAGCGCCCGTCTGGTCGCCGAATACGCCCACCGCCACCGCATCAAGCCGGGCATGACCGGCTGGGCCGCCATCCACGGCTCGCGCGGACCGCTGCATACGGCCCAGGACGTGCGCCGCCGGGTGCAGCTGGACATCGACTACGTCGAGAACCAGTCGTTCTGGCTGGACCTGTGGATCATGGCGGTGACCCTGCCGGTGCTGCTGGGCGACCGCGCGGCTGTCCGTTGATCGGGGGCCGCTGATGTTCTGGCGCGGGGTCTGGGGCTATCTGCCGGCCAATATCGTGCAGGGCGTGGTCGGCTTTCTGGCCATCGTACTGTTCACCCGCCTGCTGAGCGCCGAGGAATTCGGCCGCTACGCCCTGGCCTTCTCGGTCATGACCTTGGCCCATGTGGCGGTGTTCAGCTGGCTGGAGGCGGCCATGGCCCGGTTCTGGGCGGCCCAGTCGCCCGGCGCCGAGACCTGGGGCCATTTCGCCAGCCTGTACCGCACGGCCTTTGTACTCAGCGCGGTATTCCTCGTGATCGCGGGCGTAGCCGTCTGGCTGTTCCCGGTCGATCCCCTGTTCAAGCTGGCGCTGGCGGCGGGTCTGGCGGGCGCGCCCGCGCGCTGTCTGGTCAAACTGGGGCAGGAGCGGTTCCGCGCCGCCGGAGAAGTCGGCAAGGCGGCCGGTCTGGACATGGCCGTGGCCATCGGGGGCCTCGTCATCGGCGTCGGCTTCGCCCTGATCGGCGCCGGCGGCGCCGCGCCCCTGCTGGGTCTGGGCCTCGCGCCCCT
Source organism: Brevundimonas sp. BR2-1 (assembly GCF_037626195.1). Lineage (NCBI taxonomy): Bacteria > Pseudomonadati > Pseudomonadota > Alphaproteobacteria > Caulobacterales > Caulobacteraceae > Brevundimonas > Brevundimonas sp. BR2-1. Next base: position 450,655 of record NZ_JARKMV010000001.1, read on the forward strand.
GGCCGCCCTGCCCTTCGTCCTGCCCGGCGAGATGAAACAGGCGCGCGGCGGCGCCTTCGAGCCCCAGCGGGTGCGCGCCTACGCACTTTACGGCTATCCCATCGCCGCCTCGCTGGCGCTGACGGTGGTGCTGTCCTCGACCGACCGGTTCCTGCTGGCCCTGTTCATGGATGAGGCGGCGGTCGGCGCCTATCACGCCAGCTATTCGATCGCGAACCGCACCCTCGACGTCCTGTTCCTGTGGCTGGGCTCGGCCGGGCAGCCCGCGCTGGTCATGGCGCTGGAACGCGGCGGGCTGGAGCGGTTGAAGGACGCCGCGCGGGAGCAGCTGTCGACCTTCCTGCTGATCGGCCTGCCGGCGGCGGCCGGCGTGGCGCTGGTGGCGCGGCCGCTGGCCGAACTGCTGATCGGCGAGGAACTGCGCGCCGCGGCGACCGGTGTGACGCCGTGGATCGCCCTGTCGGCCCTGCTGTTCGGACTGACCGCCTATTATTTCGGCCAGGCCTTCACCCTCGGCAAGAAGACGAAACAGCTGCTGGTCGCCATGGTCATTCCGGCCGGCGCCAATGTGATCCTCAACCTGATCCTCGTTCCCCGCTTCGGCCTCATGGGCGCGGCCTGGGCGACGGCCGCCAGCTTCGGCCTCGGCCTGATCGCCACCATGATGATCGGCCGCAAGGTCGTGGCCCTGCCGATCCCGTGGGAGAGCCTGATCCGCTGTAGCGTGGCGACCGCGATCATGGCGCTGGTCGTGTCGCGCCTGCCCCCCTTGGGCGGTTTCCCAGAGCTCGTGCTGGACGCCTCGGTCGGGGGGATCGTCTATGCGGCCGCCGCCCTGACGCTGAACGCGGCGGGCGTGCGCGATGTCGCCAAACGGCTGCTGACGCAGTTCCGCGCGCGAGGAGCGGCGGCGTGAGCGCCCGGGCCGACGTCCACGACAACGCGCGCTGGGCCGCCGCCCGGCCGGCGGTGTCCGTGCTCATGCCCTTCCTGCGGGACGATCCGACGGACCTGCTGGCGGCGCTTGAGACGGAAGCCGGGGCGCTGGCGGGCGCGATCGAGCTCGTCGTGCTGGACGACGGCACGGCGGAGCCGGCCCTGACGCGGCGACTGAAAGCCCGGATCGACGCCATGGCCCTGCCCGTGCGGTTGATCACCCTGCCCGCCAACGAAGGCCGGGCGATCGGGCGCAATCGTCTGGCGGGCGCGGCTCGCGCGGGTTCGCTGCTGTTCCTGGACAGCGACATGCGGCCCGATCACCCGGACTTCCTGCGCGACTGGGCGGCGCTGGTCAGGGACAGCGATCCGGCCGTCGCCTTCGGCGGCTTCTCGCTGCTGCAGGCCCCGACCGACGCCCGCTTCCAGGTCCATCGCGCCTTGGCGGCGAAATCCGAGTGCGTGCCCTGCGCCGAGCGGGCGAAACAGCCCGAGAAATACGTCTACACCTCCAACCTTCTGGTCCGCCGCGACGTGTTCGAGGCCGAGGCCTTCGATCCCGGCTTCACCGGCTGGGGCTGGGAGGATGTGGAGTGGGCCATGCGCGTGTCGCGGCGGTTCGCGGTCGTCCACATCGACAATCCCGCCACGCACATGGGTCTGGACACCGTCCCGGCGCTGGCGGGCAAATATGAGCAGTCGGCTCCCAATTTCGGACGGATGGTCCAGCGGCATCCCGACGTGGTCGCCGCCTACCCGAGCTACAGGGCCGCGAAGCTGCTGAAGCGGCTGCCGGGACTGCGGTTGCTGCGCCGTGGTCTGCGCCGGGGAGCCGAGACGAACTGGCTGCCGGTCGCGGCGCGGGCCTTTTCCCTGCGCCTGTACCGGGCCGCCCTCTATGCGGACGCGGTGTGATGGCCGACGTCGCGATCATCGTCCCGACCCTGCGGCGGCTCGAGAGCCTGGAACGCGCCCTGCGATCGCTGTTCCGGCAGACCGGCGTGGCCGACCGCGTCGCCGAGATCGTGGTCGTCGACAACGACCCGCAGGGATCGGCCGCGGATCTGACCGACGACCTGCGCCTCTTCTCACCCTGGCCCATCATCTATCGCCACGCGCCGACGCCGGGCGTGGCCACGGCGCGCAACGCGGGCCTGTCGGCGACCGCCGCCCCCCTGATCGCCTTCCTCGACGACGACGAGGCGGCCTCGCCCGGATGGCTGTCAGCCCTGCTGAAGGCCCGTGAGGAGACAGGGGCGGACGCCGTCTTCGGTCCGATCACCGGCCGGGCGCCGGGCGCGGAGGCCTGGCTGCAGCCCTATCTGGAACGGTTCTTCGGCCGCGATGGGCCCGAGCGGACCGGCCTGATCGACCAACCCTACGGCTGCGGCAACTCGCTGATGCTGCGTTCGACCGCCCTGCCCGGTGACGCGCCGTTCAACCTCGCCGCGGATCAGGCCGGCGGCGAGGACGACGCCCTGTTCGCGGCGCTGGCGGCGCGCGGCGGCCGGTTCGGCTGGGCCGCGGACGCCCGGGTCGAGGAGTTCGCGCCGGCGCACCGGGCGACGCTGAAATACGCCCTCGCCCGGGCCTTCGCCTATGGTCAGGGACCCAGCCAGACCGCTGCGGCGGCGAAGAACTGGTCCGGTGTCGCTCGCTGGATGCTGATCGGCGCGGCCCAGACCGTCGTCTGGGGCGCCGTCGCCGCGGTCATGACCCTCGCGGCCCGGCCCGGACGCGCCGAGATGTACGATCGGGCGGCGCGCGGCCTCGGCAAGGTGCTGTGGACGCGAGGGTTCGAACCCCATTTCTACGGCGCGCGGGAGCTGGCCCGGCTGAACGCCGCCTAGCCCGTCAGACGCTTCAGGAAGGCCGGCGGCCGGTAGGTCGAGCGATTGACCACCACGCCCGCGATATTGCCGCCTACCGCCTCGATCTCGTCGCGCAGCATCAACGGCTCATTGGCCGCCGTGCTTTCGGCCGCGACCACCAGCACCGTCGCGTCGACGAACGGCGCCAGGGTTATGGACATGTCGCTGCGATCGGCCGCCGGGGCGTCGATCACCACGGTGTCGGCGTGTTTGCGCAGGGCGTCCCAGTATCGGGCGTCGCTGACGGCCTCGGCGCGTTGGCCGGACCGCAGATGCTCGGCGGCGAATTTCGTGACCCACAGCCGTCCGCCGAGGCAGGGGCGGGCGACCAGCAGGCGCGCCGGATGAACAGGCTTGCCGGCGCGGTCCATCAGGCGCGGCGTCACGGCGAAGAAGATCGAGCCGTCCGGCGTGGCGATCGCGGCCTTGCCCAGGGCGCCGAACCGGTCCGGCTGGCCGGCCACGGCCTCCATCTGCCCCTGCTGCGACAGGTCGGCGTCAATCAGCCAGACGGGACGGCGCGCGCGGACGGCGGCGAGCCGCGCGTACTCCCGGGCCACGGTAGAGACGCCCTCGCCCGAGTTGGCGGCGGCGATCTGCACCACGCGGCCGCGATGGCCGGGCGCCGGCCCCAGCGCGGCCCAGAGAGCCGCCATTTCGGATGTCAGATCGACCATCGAATCGCTACGCGCCCGGCTACAGGCCCCTACGCTACCATGGCTTGCGAAATCATCGGGCGGCCTTCATCGGCGCGACGGCCAGCACCGGCATTTCCAGCGTCCGGCCGGTCGAGGCGGGGGTGACATAGCCCTTGCGGGTGAAGATCCGCAGCAAGCCCACGCAAAGGGCGGTGAAGGCGGCGAACAGGAAGATGACGGCCAGCAGGGGCGCCTTCAGGCTGCTGCCCCGGGTCGGCGCCTCGGCGCGTTCGATGACCGTGACATTGTCGGCCCCGGCGGCGATCAGGGCGCTGTCGGCGCGGGCGGCGCTTTCGCGCTGCTGGAAATCGCGAATGTTGGCGGTCAGCACCTCGCGGTTGCCGGCCAAGTTGGCGTTGGTCGATTCCAGCCGGGTCAGCTCGGCCTGACGCGAGCGGATCTGGTCCAGCTGGCCGTTGGCGACGGCGAGGCGGGCGGCCAGACCGTCGCGGTCGGCGGCGGCGGTGATGCGGGCGGTCTCGATCTCGGTGAAGATCACGCTGGGCCCGGTCCGGACCTCCTTGGCGCCCACGGTCGTGCCCGTGGCGACATAGGCCTGAAGGTCGGCGATCTGCTGCTCGATGTCCTTCACCGGCTGGGCGTCGGGCGTATAGCGCGACAGCAGGGCCTCGCGCTGGGTGCGCAGCTGCAGGATCTGGTCCTGGGCCGAGATGTTCAGGTCCTGCTGCAGCACCACTTCGGCGGGCTGCTGCGCCAGCTGGGCCTCCAGCGTGGCGACCCGCTGGCTGGCCTGGTTCAGTTGCGCCCGCAGCGACAGGGCCTCGGCGTAGGTCGTCTGGTAAGTCGCGGCCAGCGTCGCCTTGGCGGTGGCGAAGTCGCCGATGTCGTTGGACTGCATGAAGGCTGTGTACGCCTCGTCGGCCCGAGCCAGATCGTTCTCGAACGCCTCGCGCTGCTGGGCGATGGCGGGCGTGGTCCGGTCGCGGAACACCACGCGACGCTGGACGAGATACTGGTCGACGACGGCGTTCAGCACCTGGGCCGCGCGCACCGGGTCATCCGACTTGTAGGACACCGAGATGATGGCGCTGCCGGCCGTGGTTCCGACGCCCAGACTGGAGTCCAGAACCTTCAGGGCCGAGGCTTCCTTTTCCGCCGCCGTGCCCGAGGCGTCCGAACCCAGAACGATGTCGGGGCCCACGGCCCGGACGGCGCGGCGCTTGACCTCGAGGCTGTTCAGGATGGCGGCTTCCGACCGCGCCACGGCATCGGCCTCCAGCGGCTGGCTGCGCTCGGTGGCGCCGACGCGCGGCTGATAGACATATTCCGAACCCGCGCCCGCATAGACGCTGGCGGTGGCGGTGTAGGATTTCTTGAGCGTCAGGACCGCGGCCGCCCCGATGGCGAACACGGCCAGAAAGACCACGACCATCAGCAGCAACTCGCGGAACAGCAGGCCCACGACATCCAGGAAGCCGTAGCGCGGGCGGACTGTGGTGTAGGCCGTCGTACGCATGCGGGCGGACTGATTCCATTGGACAGAACTGACGGACCAAGCCTTGGGCCACCGGCGTTAACCCATGGTTACCCATAAGCGACGACCCTGACCTCAACATCGCTTTCGGGAATGAGTCTCCATGTCCATCGACCGCCGCCTTATGCTGCTGGGCCTTGCCGGAGTCGGCGCGATGGTCGGCGGTTGCGGCGGCGTGGCGAACGGGCTGACCGGCGGCGGCGACTACGCCTCTCGCATGCCCCTGCCCCAGGACGGCCGCGGCGGCGACCGCGTGCGGGACGTGGGCCGGACCGGCTTCCCGGGCGTCAGCTTCGCCGACTGGAGCGATGCCGAGCCGGAATATGTCCTCTACCCCGGGGACGAGATCGAGATCGCCACGCCGACCGCCGTGGAGCTGACGCGAACGCAGAAGGTCGGACCGGACGGACGCATCTCGCTGCCGCTGGTCGGCCAGATCATGGCCGCGGACCGCACCATCGCCGAGCTCGAGGCCGACGCCTCGGCCGCCTACGCCAGCCAGCTGCGCCGGCCGCTGGTCGAGGTGACGCTGAAGACGGCGGGGCCGATCCGGGTCTGGGTGGACGGCGAGGTCCGCACGCCGGGCGTCTATGACATGACCGGCGACATCGACGCCTATCAGGCGGTCATCCAGGCGGGCGGCTTCCTGCCGACCGCGAAACAGGGCGAAGCTGCGCTGATCCGGCGCGGACGGGGCGGGGTCCGGATGATGCGGGCGATCGACCTGCGGCCGCGGCGGGGCGAGGTCGTGGCCCTGCGGCGCGGCGACATCATCTTCGTGCCGCGCTCGACGCTGGGCGAGGTGGCCAATTTCGTCACCCTGTTCCGCAACGCCCTGCCGGTCGGCTTCAGCTACGCCATCGGCGGGCAATATCAGAGCTTCTGACGCACGGTTGACGGCGGAACAATGAGAGAACATTGTGCGCTCGAAGTGGCTAGTGGCTAGTTTCGCGCAAGGTCTGACGCCGTCGAGGGACAGGTGACCGGAAGGGTCAACAGCTATCGCGATCTGCAGGTATGGCGTCGGTCGCTGGATTTGGCGGAGGCGATCTACGAAGCGACGGCGCATTGGCCCACGGATGAAAGGTTCGGACTGATCGCCCAGGTCAGACGTTCGGCTGTGTCCGTCGCCTCCAACATCGCCGAGGGCGCCGCGAGACGAAGCACCGGGGAATTCATCCAGTTTGTTGGGATGGCTCAAGGGTCGCTGGCGGAAGCGGAGACACAGCTCATCATCGCCAACCGCCTGGGTTTCCTCCCCGATGCGGACTCCCACGCCTTGCTTCAGGCGGCGGACGACATCAGTCGAATGTTGATGGCGCTGTCCGCCTCACTGAGCCGTCGCAAAGCGGCGGCTCTCTAGCCACTAGCCACTAGCCACTAGCCACTAGCCACTAAGTTGCCGCTCAAGCCGCCAGCGACACCACCCCCGCGTCGATCCAGCGTCGGGCCGCCTTCTGGGCCTCGGCGATCTCGTCCTGCTCCATCTCCTGGCTCATCTCGCGGCGGTAGACGCGCGCTTCGATGCTGCCCTTCATGGCGGCGAGATTGAAGATCATATGGGCCGAGACGCGGTCCATCGGGCAACCGCCCTGGCCGCTCGAATACATCATGCCGAGCCGGAACAGATCATCGCCGCTCATGTCGGCGGTGGGCAGGGGAAGGCCCTGCTCCTGATCGACTTCCGGCGCCATTTCTTGCGCGTTCATCACCGTTATCTCCCGGGTTCGGAGCCATTCTGGCCCTGCCCTCTGACAACGATCAAATACCCGTGGTTTGAAGTTAAAGTTAACAGCGAAACGGCTCGCGCGGCGTTTCTCAAGAGCGGAAACGAATACTTCACCAACGATTCAGATCTCTGAAATCTCTCGTAAATCTCCCGGTCATACCGCCTAACGAAAGATCACCGCGCCCGCTGGCCGAACAGGACCTTGCGCGCCGCCTCGGCGGCCTTGTCTGAAGAGGCCAGATTTCCCCGCAGGGCCTCGCCCAGCGCCCGTCCGGCGACGACGCCGGGGCGTTCGCCCACCCGTTTCACCCAGGCGGAGAGGTGCGGAAACTCATCCAGATTCTGCCCCTGGAGCTGCGGCAGGATCCATGGCCAGTTGGCCATGTCGGCGATGGAATATTCGCCGGCCAAAAAGTCACGGTCGGCCAGTCTTCGGTCCAGAACGCCGTAAAGCCGGTGCGTTTCGTCGGTGTAACGGCGGACTCCATAGGCGATCTGGCGCTGATCCTTGATGATCGCGGGGGCGTACTGGCGGAAATGATGGGTCTGGCCGGCCATCGGCCCGAGGCCCCCCACCTGCCAGAACAGCCACTGGTCGACCTCTGCCTTGCCGCGCAGGTCATGCGGATAGAATTTCCCGGTCTTGGCGCCGAGGTACTGCAGGATGGCGCCGGACTCGAAGATCGACAGGGGCATGCCGTCCGGTCCGTCCGGATCGACAATGGCCGGCATGCGGCCGTTGGGGCTGATGGCCTGGAAAGCCGGAGCGAACTGCTCGCCGGCGCCGATATTCACCGGCTTCATCTCATAGGGCAGGCCCATCTCCTCCAGGGCTATGGAGACCTTCCAGCCGTTCGGCGTGGGCCAGTACCAGAGTTCGATCGGACGGGTCATGCAGGCTCCTGAAGCGGCATAGCATCAGGTGGGCGCTGCCGTCCGCGCGCACAACAGCGAACCTGACAAGCGTGTTCAGGGTCGGTTCATCGGCCTGGGCAGAGCGTCAGCCCATGATTAACGGCGGTAAACCCTTTCCGCCAGGCTGGAGAGACGACCATGAACCGCTTCACAAGAGCCGCCGTGCTGGGGTTGGTGCTTGCCACTGCCGCCCCGCTGGCCGCTGAAGCCCAGGACCGCGGCGATCGCCGCGAGAACCGCCGCGACTATCGCGAGGACCGCCGCGACGATCGTCAGGACTATCGCCGGGAGCGCCGTGACGACCGCCGCGACTGGCGCAACGGTCAGTATGACAACCGCCGCGAATACCGTGAGGACCGGCGCGACGACCGGCGGGACTTCCGCGAGGAACGGCGCGACGATCGTCGGGACTTCCGCCGCGACCAGCGCTGGGATCGGAACAATCGCGACTGGTGGCGCGGGCGGGACGACTTCCGCGATTATCGCGGCACCCGCAGCGGCTACTGGTACGCCCCCAGCTATGGCTACTATCGGGTCGAGCCGCGCTACTACAACCAGCGTTGGTCGCGCGGGAGCTACCTGCCGCCGGCGTATCGCAGCTACTACGTGCGCGATCCGTATGTGTACGGCCTGGGGCCGGCGCCGCGCGGCTATCGCTACGTCCACGCCGGCAATGACATCGTCATGATCGCCGTCGCCACCGGCCTGATCGCCAGCGTGCTGTCCGGCGCCTTCTAGGCGATGGGACCTGTTTGAGAAACGCCCCGCAGGTATCCGTCTGCGGGGCGTTTTTCTGTCCGAAGTTTAATGCGCCGACCCTGACCGTTCAGTCACGGTTCATCGACCGGGCGCGACCTTTGCATCAAGCCGTCTGACAGGGACGTGCGGGGAAGAATACGAGAATGAAACGCTCACTCATGATGGCCGCGGCCGTGGCGGCCTTCGCCGTGCCCGCAGCTGCGCCGCTCACAGCTCTTGCCCAGGACGGGGAGCGGGGCGGCGGCCGCCGCGCCGCCGCCCGCCAGAACGGCGGCGAGGAACGTGGCGACGGAACCGCCCGAGCCGAGGCTCCGCGCCCCAACCGCGAGGAACGGCAGGAGCGCCGGGAGGAACGCCCTCAACCGCCCGGGAATCGCGAACAGCGCCGGGAGGACCGGCAGGAACGCCGCGAAAACCGGTCGGACTCCGGTACGCCCCAGCCGCCGCGTGATCCGAACCAGCCGTTGTTCCGCAACCGTCAGGACATCCTGGACGCCCGCGCCCGTGAAGCGCGGCAGCAGAACCGTCAGGAGCGCCGCGAGGACCGTCAGGAGAACCGGCAGGATCGGCGCGGGGACCGGCGGGAAAACCGCCCCGACACGCCCTGGACTCCGGAACAGCGGCAGGAACGGCGCGAGAACCGGCAGGAAAACCGCCAGGAGCGCCGGGAAGACCGTCGCGACGACCGGCAGGATCGCCGCGAGGATCGCCGCGAAAACCGTCAGGACCGGCGCGAGTACCGCGAGTTCCGCCAGCGCTTCAACAGCAACGCCTGGCGGCGCGACTGGAACCGCAGCCACCGGTCCGACTGGTGGCGCCACGACCGGCGGTTCCGGGGCTACAACGGCCTGCGCATCGGCTTCTATTTCGCGCCGGGCTACGGCTACTACCAGGTGCCCCGCAACTACTGGGGCCAGCGATACTACGAGGGCCAGTACCTGCCCTCGATCTTCTGGCGCTACCAGCTGAACGACTGGCGCACCTACGGCCTGGGCTATCCGCCCGAAGGCACGCGCTGGGTGCTGGTGGACAACCACATCTATCTGATCGACGCCTATGACGGCTACATCATCGAGGTCATCTACGACGCCTGGCGCTGGTAGTTCGTCAGCCTGCGGAGGAAGCGCCGTCCGATCGCAGGATCGGGCGGCGTTTTCGCGTTTGGAAGGAAGGTTGCAGCGGCGCTCGGGACACGCCAGAACCGGTGCATGACCGACGCGGCGATCAGCGACAAGACACGGGGCGAGGAAGTCCCTTCTTCCCGCGCCCCTCAGTTGCACCTGTCCGAAGAGCTGATGGCGTCCCCCGCCCGTTTCTTCAACCGCGAGATCTCGTGGCTGGCCTTCAACAGCCGGGTGCTGGAAGAGGCCGCCAATCCGGCCCACCCCCTTCTCGAGCGGCTGCGTTTCCTGTCGATCTCGGCCAATAACCTGGACGAGTTCTTCATGACCCGCGTGGCCGGGCTGAAAGGCCAGGTCCGCGAGCGGGTGCGGGTGCTGTCGTCCGACGGTCTGACGCCGGCCGAACAGCTGGACAAGGTCAATATCGCCGCCGGCGGGCTGATGGCCGAGCAGCAACGGCGCTGGCGCAAGCTGCGCAAGGAACTGACCGCGGCCGGCATCGAGGTGGTCGACGCCGACCGGATCACCAAGACCGAACGCGATCGGCTGGAACCGGAATTCCTGAACCAACTGTTCGCCGTGCTGACGCCCATGGCGATCGACCCGGCCCACCCCTTCCCCTTCCTGCCCAACCTCGGCTTCTCGCTGGCGCTGAAACTCAGGCGCCGTTCGGACAACCGCACGCTCTACGCCCTGGTGCCCGTGCCGACCCAGGTGAAGCGGTTCTGGCCGCTGGCGACCGACGGCCGCTCCAGCCCCGGCAAGAAGCGATACGTCAGCCTGGAAAGCCTGCTGACCCTGTTCATCGACCACCTGTTCCCCGGCTGCGACGTGCAGGAGCGCGGCGTCTTCCGCCTGATCCGCGACTCGGACATCGAGATCGAGGAAGAGGCCGAGGATCTGGTCATGGAGTTTGAGGAGGCGTTGAAGCAGCGCCGCCTCGGCTCGGTCGTGCGCATCAAGATCGAGGCGTCCATGCCCGACGATCTGCGCACCTTCATCACAGACCAGCTGGACGCCGCGCCCCAGGACATCGTCCTGGTCGCCGGCATGCTGGGCCTCGCCCAGGTCGCCGACCTGATCCCGTCCGGCCACCCCGACCTGAAGTTCAAGGGCTATGAGCCGCGCTATCCGGAGCGGGTGCGCGACAACGGCGGCGACATCTTCGCGGCCGTGCGCGAGAAGGACATGCTGATCCACCACCCGTTCGAGAGCTTCGACGTGGTGGTCCAGTTCCTGCGGCAGGCCGCGCGCGACCCCAACGTCATCGCCATCAAACAGACGCTGTACCGCACCTCCAAGGACAGTCCCATCGTCGCCGCCCTGATCGAGGCGGCCGAGAACGGCAAGAACGTCACCGCCTTGGTCGAGATCAAGGCGCGCTTCGACGAGGAGGCCAATCTGCGCTGGGCCCGGGCCATGGAGCGGGCCGGCGTCCACGTCGTCTTCGGCTTCGTCGAATGGAAGACGCACGCCAAGCTGAGCGTCGTGGTGCGCCGCGAGGGCGAGGCCCTGCGCACCTACTGCCATTTCGGCACGGGCAACTATCACCCGGTGACGGCGCGGGTTTACACTGACCTGTCCCTGTTCTCATGCGACCCCATGCTGGGCCGGGACGCCTCGCGGGTGTTCAACTACATCACCGGCTACGCCCAGCCCGACGAGCTGGAAGCGCTGGTCGTGTCACCGCTCAATATGAAGACCACGCTGATCGACCTGATCGGCAAGGAGATGACCGCGGCGGCTCAAGGCAAACCCGCCGCCATCTGGGCCAAGATGAACTCCCTGGTCGACCCCGAGGTCATCGACGCCCTGTACCGGGCCAGCCAATGGGGCGTTCGCATTGAGCTGATCGTGCGCGGCATCTGCTGCCTGCGCCCCGGCGTCGAGGGCCTTTCGGAGAACATCCGGGTCAAGTCGATCGTCGGCCGCTTTCTTGAGCACGCCCGCATCGTCGCCTTCGCCAATGGCCGCGACCTGCCGCACAACAAGGCGAAGGTCTTCATCTCCTCGGCCGACTGGATGAACCGGAACCTGGACCGCCGGGTCGAGCTTATGACTCCCGTGCTGAACGCCACCGTCCATGACCAGGTGCTGGACCAGATCATGGTCGCCAATCTGAAGGACGACGCCCAGAGCTGGGTGCTGTCCGCCGACGGGGCCTATCAGCGCGTTCAGCCGGCCGATCCGGAACGGCCCTTCTCGGCCCACAAATACTTCATGACCAACCCCAGCCTGTCGGGACGCGGCCGCAAGGTAAAAACCCTGCCCGGCCAGCTCAGTTACGAGCCCTCGCGGAAGAAGCGTTGATGCCCGAGGCCCTTATGTCGGCCATCGGCGCGCCGCGCGACGTCGCTGCCATCGACATCGGCTCCAACTCCGTCCGTCTGGTCCTTTACCGGCTGGAAGGCCGCGCGATCTGGACCGTGTTCAACGAGAAGGTCCTGGCCGGTCTGGGCCGCGATCTGGCCGCCACCGGCCACCTCTCGGTCGAGGGCGCGGCCCAGGCGCTCACGGCGCTGAAGCGGTTTGCGGCGGTGATCGAAGGCGTGCGTCCGGCGATGGTCTTCGTCGCGGCCACCGCGGCGGTGCGCGAGGCCGCGGACGGACAGGCCTTCTGTGAAAAGGTCGCCGCCGAGACAGGACTTCGGATCCGCATCCTTTCGGGCGAGGAGGAGGCCCGCTACGCCGCCCTCGGCGTGCTGGCGGGCATTCCGGACGCCGATGGCGTGGCCGGCGATCTGGGCGGCTCCAGCCTCGAACTGGTGCGTCTGGCGGGGGGCAAGGTCGAGCGCGGCGTGACCCTGCCTCTGGGTCCGTTCTCCTTCGCCGACGAGGGACTGTTCGACGCCGACCGGCTCCGCGAGGCCATCGCCAAACGGTTGAAGCCCGCGACCGATTTCAAGACCGACACCCTCTACGCCGTCGGCGGGGCCTGGCGGACGTTGGCCCAGGTCCATATGGAGATGAACGGCTACCCGCTGCGCATCGTGCATCAGTATTCCATGAGCGCGGATGAGGTGCTGGCCACCTGTGGTCTGGTGGCGCGGGCCTCCAGGGCCTCCCTCGAGAAATGGCCGGGCGTGTCGAAGAAGCGCTCCGAGACCCTGCCCCACGCCGCCCTGGTGATGGAGGGACTGGTCCGGAAGCTGGGCCTGAAACGCATCGTCGTCTCGGCCTGGGGCGTACGCGAGGGTCTGCTTTACGAGGCGCTGGAGCCCGATATCGCCGCCGCCGATCCCCTGCTGGCGGGTTCATCGGCCCTGGGCGCCAGACAGGGCATCTCCCCCACCCTGCCCGGCGCGCTGAAGGGCTGGATCGCCCCCCTGCTCGCAGCCATGCCGGTGACGTTCGACAAGGTTCGCGACGACGTGCTGGCCGACGCCGCCTGCCGTCTGGCCGATCTCGGCGCCCGGCTGCACCCCGACCACCGCGTTGAACTGGCCTTTGATCAGGTCTTGCGCGCCCCGGTCCCGGGCCAGAGCCACGCCGAGCGCGCCTGGCTGGCGACGGCGGTCAACGCCCGCTACGGCGGCCCCGCGGCGACCCCGGAGCCGAAGACGATGGCGCGGCTTCTCACCGAGGAACAGCTGCTGGCCGCGCGGACGCTGGGACTGGCGATCCGGCTGGCCTGCGACCTGTCCGGCCGCGCCCCTCAGCTGCTGGTCAACGCCCGCGCCGCGGTGAGGGACGAGACGCTCGTGCTGACCGCATCCGACGGCTATGCCGACGTCCTGCTGGGCGAACAGACCAGACGGCGGGGCAAGGCCCTGGCCGAGGCCATGGGCCTGAAGCTCGATATCCGCAACGGCGGCTGAGCCGTCAGTCGCCCATCCACCAGCGCAGTTTCACGTCGTTCACCGTCTGGCCGCCGGCGGTCAGGGTTCCGGTCACCACCACCCCCTCGTCGCCCAGGTTGCGCCGCGAGGACGCCAACGCGCCCTGATCGATGCGGCCGTCGAAGCGGACCAGGCCCGTTTCGGGCGAGGTCCCCTCGAATTCGATCCGGTCGTCGGACACGGCGTAGCGGGTCGGCAGGACCCGGGCCTTGACGCTGCGGGTTTCTCCCAGCTCGGTTTCAGCCATCGGGCTGGCAGGGTCGCTGAACTCGATCATGACTGGAGCGAAAGTCGTTTCGGTCTCCACGCCCGTCCATGCCTGGAACTCGGCCGCCTGACCGACGAAGACGTGGTCCAGGTCCCATTTGCCGGCGCGGACCCGGCTGGTCGGCATGTAGAAACCCGACAGATCCGCTGTCGAGGCGTAGCTGAAGGCCGAGGCGGCGGGCGCCGCGGGCGCATCCGCCGGGGCGTCGGCCGGTTGGGCGGGGCGGTCGCAGGCTGCGGCGCCGAGAACGGCGAAGACGGCGGCGAGAGTCGTGATGCGCATGGGTTCCTCCGGCCCCAACCGGAGCACGCGCGGCGTCTGCTGTCGAGCTTTAGCGGTCCAGGGCGGCGTCCAGGGCCCGGAACGATGTGATCGACAGTTCGGTGGCGCTGATGAAGACCGACGGCGTGATGCGCTCGAAATCATCTGACGGACGATGGTAGTCGGGATGGTAGTTCACGCCCAGATACAGGAACGGCAACTGCGCCCTGTAGAAGGCGGCGTGGTCCGAGGACTCGACCCAGTTGTCCTCGCCGGTGTCCTGTGGCGTATCCTTGCCGAACGCCAGCGCGACAGCGCCGTTGGGCCGGATGCCTTCCAGGATCGGCCGGAGATTGGGGTTCTGATAGGTGCCGGTGACCCACAGCTTGCCGTCGGTCTCGGCGCGCGCCGTCATGTCGAAATTCAGGTTCATGGCGATGGATTCGAGCGGCACGGGCGGCGCCTCGACGAAATGCTTCGCGCCCAGCAAACCGTGCTCCTCGCCGTCCAGGGCTACGATCAGCACGCTGTGCTCGGGCGCCTGACGCTTCAGCTCGGCGGCCAGAGCCAGCATGGTGGCCACACCCGATGCGTTGTCGTCGGCGCCGTTGAACACCTGGCCCTCGGCGTTGACCCCGACGTGGTCATAGTGGGCGGTGACGACGATGTAGCGGTCGGCGACCCGTGTGCCCGGAATCAGACCGATGACGTTGACGCCGTTGAATGTCCTGGGGCCCGTGCGGGTGCGGCCCTGCATTTCCCAAGGCTGGAGGCGGCCCATGGGCGGGGCGACGACGCCGAGGCCGTCCAGCCGTCCGACGATGTAGTTACGGGCCATCTCGCCGCCGGGCGCGCCCGTGTCGCGGCCCTGCATGTCGTCGGCGGCGAGGATGCGGACATCCTCCAGCAGCCGGGCGTGCGTGGCGGAGGGGGCCGGCGGCGCGACGACGACCGGCTGGCTCGCCGCGCTCGCGCAGGCCGACAGGAACAGGGCCGCCATGATGGGCGACAGGGCGGCGAGGCGGGGTTGCTGCATGGGAGGCTCCTGGGAATCGCCGCGACGCTAGCGGGGCGCGGCGGCGCTGTCAGATTAACTCGCCGTCATGCCTGCAATCGACCGGCCCCCCTCGAAAGGCGGGTGAGGGCGATGCTAGAACGGCGGCTGGATTCCTTCCGCGAGCCGCGCATGTCCGAGACCCCCGTCGATCAGCTGACCGAGTCCGCCGCGCGCGAGGAACTCGACCGGCTGGCCGCCGAACTGGCCCGGCACGACGCCCTGTACCATCGGCAGGACGCGCCCGAAATTTCCGACGCCGAGTACGACGCCCTGAAGCGCCGCGCCCTCGAGATCGAGGAACGGTTTCCCGACCTGACCACGCCCGCGTCCCCCTCGCAGGTCGTCGGCGCCGCCGGCTCCAGCCAGTTCGCGCCCGTGCGCCATGGCGTGCCCATGCTGTCGCTGGACAACGCGTTCGACGCGGCCGAGGTCTCCGATTTCGTGGCCCGGATCCGGCGGTTCCTCAAACTGCCCGCCGACGAGCACGTGGTCTTCGTCGCCGAGCCCAAGATCGACGGCCTGTCGGCCAATCTCCGCTATGAGAACGGCGTGCTGGTCACCGGCGCCACGCGCGGCGACGGACGCACGGGCGAGGACGTCACCGCCAATCTGCGCACCCTCGACGACATTCCGCAGACACTGAAACCCGGCGAAAACTGGCCTGCCGTGGTCGAGGTCCGGGGCGAGGTCTACGCTCCAAACGACGCCTTCGACGCCTTCAACGCGGCGGCGGAGACGGCCGGAACGCGGACCTACGCCAACCCCCGCAATTTTGCCGCCGGTTCGCTGCGCCAGAAGGACCCTGCGGTCACCGCCGCCCGCCCGTTGCGCTTTTTCGCCTACGCCTGGGGCGAGACCTCCGAACCGTTCGCCGAGACCCAGGCTGACGCCCTGAAGGCGCTGGAACGCTGGGGGTTCAAGGTGAACGCGCGGTCGCAACGGGTTGAGGACAGGGACGGCCTGCTGGCCCTCTACGACGGCCTCCAGACTGACCGGGCGGGGCTCGGCTATGACATCGACGGCGTGGTCTACAAGGTCGACCGACTGGACTGGCAGGCGCGCCTCGGCTTTGTCGCCCGCACTCCGCGCTGGGCCATCGCCCACAAATTCCCGGCCCAGCAGGCGACCACCGTGCTGGAGGGCATCGACATCCAGGTCGGCCGCACGGGCTCGCACACACCGGTGGCCCGCCTCCACCCCGTCACCGTCGGCGGCGTGGTCGTGCGCAACGCCACCCTGCACAATGCCGACGAGATCGCCCGGCTGGACGTCCGCCTCGGCGATACCGTGACCTTGCAGAGAGCGGGCGACGTCATCCCGCAGATCCTGGGCGTGGTCGACGCCGATCGCCCCGGTCGCGGCGAGCCGTGGGAGTTCCCGCACATCTGCATCTGCCCGCTGAAGACGGCGCTGGTGAAGGAGACCAACGCCTCAGGCGTCGAGAGCGTGGTCCGCCGCTGCACCGGCGAACTGGCCTGCCCGTTCCAGCGCATCGAACACCTCAAGCATTTTTGCAGCCGCCGCGCGTTTGACATCGAGGGGCTGGGCGAGAAACAGCTGACCGCCTTTCACGAGCGCGGCTGGATCAACCAGCCCGCCGACATCTTCCGCCTGGCCCGCGACGCAGAAAAGCTGGACGCCCTGCGCGCCGAGGACGGCTATGGCGAGACCAGCGTGCGCAATCTGGTCGCCGGCATTGACGCCCGGCGCACCATTGCACTCGACCGTTTCATCTACGGCCTCGGCGTCAGGGACATCGGCGAACAGACCTCCATCGTCCTGGCCCGCGCCTTCGAGACCTGGCCGGCCCTGGAGACCGCCTGCCTCGCCGCCGCCGAGGGCATTCCGAGCGAAGACTGGGTCCGGCTGAACGAGGCCCACGCCGTCTCCCCCCGCGTGGTGGCGGCCTTGGCCGAAGCTTCGCCGCCCGCCGTCGATCCCTGGCCCGAGGCTCCTATCGACCAGAAGATCGCCCTCGCCTTCCCCGGCCTCGCCGCCCCCGCCCGCCGTGGTCTGGCGACGCTCGCCGACGACTGGGCCGGTCTGGTGCGACTGGCGGCCGTGGCCCGTGACGAGGGCCCGTCCGAGGGCCTCGGTCAGATCGCCGGCGTATCGGGCGTGGGCCCGGTCGCCGCCCGCGCCCTGGCCCTGTTCTTCCGCGAGACCCACAACCGCGCCATGGTCGACGCCCTGGTCGCCGAGCTGGACCGCATCGAGGACGCCGAAAAGCCGAAGTCGGACACCGCCGTTGCGGGCAAGACCGTCGTCTTTACCGGGGCCCTGGAACGCTTCACCCGCGACGAGGCCAAGGCCCGCGCCGAAAGCCTGGGGGCCAAGGTGTCCGGCTCGGTCTCGAAGAAGACCGACTATCTGGTCGCCGGCCCCGGCGCGGGCTCCAAGATGGCCGAAGCGCTCAAGCACGGGGTCAGGGTCCTGACCGAGGACGAGTGGCTGAGCCTGATCGGCTGACTTGCATCCAGGCTATGCAACAGGAACGTGTTCCGGATCAGAAACCGGATCGATAAATACGCCGAACGCGTTCATAGGGAATCATGCCTGACACCCGCCCCGATCGCGGGCCGGACGCGCGTCCGCCCGTCGAGCGCTTCTCCAGCGAAGATCTCGGTTCCCTGCTCGAACGTTTCCAGGCCTCGGGCATGCTCGAAGAGGGGCGGATCAACCTGATCGGCCTCGACGCGATCGCCGACCGCCTCGGCGACCGTTGGGAAGGCCGACGCGAGCAGGTCTACCAGCACGTCGAGCGGACCCTGGGCAAACACCTCGAAAGCGGCGGCTTCTTCCAGCGCGTCTCGCCGACCGACTATCTCGTGGTCCAGCCCGAACTGGGCAAGTTCGGCGGCCAGGCCTCATGCATGCTCTACATGCGGGACCTGCTGGCTCATTTTCTGGGCGGCGCCGTGCCCGAAGCGCTCGATGTGCTGGAGGTGACCAGCCTCAACGGCGGCCGGATTTTCGCCGCCGAGATCGACGGCGCCTTCGCGCTTGACGCCGCCCGCACCGAACCTCGCGTCCTCCCGCTGGAGGCGTCGCCCCTGCCCGACGCCTGGAACCCCTTCGTCGCCGCCGACGGCCGCACCCTGAGAGTGTCCTGCACCCTGGAACCGGTCTTTGAGCTGAAGACCTTCGCCCAGATCGGCTTCCGGATCGCCCGCCGGGTCCTGAGCATGCCGGACGGAATGGAACTGAACGTCCAGGACCTGCGCAATCTGACCACGGCGGATGTCGAACGCGTCGATCTCGCCACCATCGCGCGCGGCGTCAGCCGACTGCGTTCGGAACAGGGCAACGCCAAACAGCCGACCCTCCTCCTGCCAGTCTCCTATACGACCCTGGCGAGCCAGCGCGGGCGCGGGCCCCTGATCGCCCGGTTCAAGGAAGCGACCGCCGGCGTCGAGAAGGGCCTGGTCTGCGAGATCTGCGACATCGAGGGCGTGCCGGGCAGCGCCCTCGCCGCCGTCACCGTGCTGATCAAGCCGTTCTGCCTCGTCGTCGTCGGCAAGCTGCGCGAGGCGCCCGTGCGCGCACCCGAGCATCTGCGCGACGTCCGGCTTCAGGGCGTCGCCTTCGAGGCCGGCGGCCACCCGCTGGACCATCAGGAGTTCATGGCCTGGGCCGAACGGGCCGTCGCCAACGCCAGAAAGGTCACCCGGTCCGTGATCATTCACGGCCTGTCGCGGCCCGAATATCTGGCTCTGGCCGGTCTGGCCGGCGCCTCCCACGCCAGCCTCGGCTCGAAACGCGCCGAGGCTGGCTGAGGGGGGTCAGCGGTTCAGGGCCGCCCGCGCCGCCTCGGCGTAGCGATGGCCCGAGGCCGCGCCCTTGGGGAAGACCGCCTCGATCCGCGCCATATCCTCAGGCGTCAGCATGATGTCGACCGCCGCCGCATTCTCTTCAAGCGTCCGGATGCGGCGCGTGCCGGGGATCGGAACCAGATGCGACCCTTGCGCCAGCACCCAGGCCAGGGCCAGCTGCGCCGCCGTCACCCCCTTGTCCCTGGCGATCTCGGCGACAGCGTTCACCAGGTCGATGTTCTTCTGGAAATTCTCGCCCTGGAAGCGCGGGTTCGAGCGGCGGAAGTCGTCCTCGGCCAGGTCATCGACCGACTTGATCTCGCCCGACAGGAAGCCCCGGCCCAGCGGACTGTAAGGCACGAAGCCGATGCCCAGCTCCTCGCAGGTCGCCAGCAGCTCGTCTTCTGGCTCCCGGCTCCACAGCGAATACTCGGTCTGCAGAGCGGTGATCGGGTGCGCCGCATGACCCCTGCGCAGGGTGGCGGGCGCGGCCTCCGACAGGCCCAGGAAGCGCACCTTGCCCTCCTTCACCAGCTCGCCCATCGCCCCGACCGTCTCCTCGATCGGCACGTTCGGATCGACGCGGTGCAGGTAGTAGAGATCGACGTGGTCCATCCCCAGCCGCTTCAGGCTGCCCTCGATGGCGCGGCGCACATTGGCCGGCGATCCGTCGACGGTCAGGGCCGTGCGGTCGGCGTTGTAGCCGATGCCGAATTTGGTGGCGACGAAGGCCTTGTCCCGCCGGTCGGCCAGCGCCTTGCCGACCTGGATCTCGTTGGTGTGGGGGCCGTACATTTCGGCCGTGTCGAGGAAGGTCACGCCCAGATCGAGCGCACGGTGGATCACCGCCGTCGCCTGCCCCTCGTCAGAGGGCCGGCCGTAGAAGGCGGCCATGCCCATACAGCCCAGGCCGATAGCCGAAACTTCAGGACCCGAACGGCCCAGCGTGCGCGTCTTCATGAGCGCTCTCCTTGAAATGTGGGGGGCCGGCGACGCAACCGCCGACCTCTCGGAGATGGGCGCCGTTCGGCCTTATTTCAAGGGGGCGGTCTGCGCCTTCAGCCAGTCCAGCACGGCCCCTTCGAGCAGCGGCCCGACCTTGGCCAGCACCTCGGCGTGATAGCCGTCGACATAGGCGCGCTCTTCCGGGGTCAGCAGGTCGACGTCGATCAGCTTGCGGTCCAGCGGCGCCAGGGTCAGCTGTTCGAATCCGTGCATCGGCCGCTCGCCGCCGGGAATGGGCTCGGGCGGCGTGACCACCTGCAGGGTCTCGATGCGGATGCCCCAGTGCCCCTCGCGGTAATAGCCGGGCTCGTTGGACAGGATCATGCCGGTCAGCAGCGGCTGGCTGTTCACCGCCTTGGCGATCCGCTGCGGCCCCTCGTGGACGCCCAGATAGCTGCCCACGCCGTGGCCGGTGCCGTGGTCGTAGTCGAAGCCCTGCATCCACAGCGGCAGGCGCGCCATCGCATCCAGCTGATGCCCGGTCGTGCCCGCAGGGAAGCGCACCACGGCCATGGCGATATGGCCCTTGAGCACCAGGGTGAACATGCGGCGCTGGTCGGCGGTCGGCTCGCCCACCGCCATGGTGCGGGTGACGTCGGTGGTTCCGTCCAGATACTGGCCGCCGCCGTCCACCAGCAGCAGCGAGCCCTTCTCCATCCGGCGGATGGTCCGCGCCACCGGCTTGTAGTGCGGCAGGGCGCCGTTCGGCCCGGCGCCGGCGATGGTGTCGAAGGACAGGTCCTTCAGGGCGCCCGTCGCCTCGCGGAAACCTTCCAGCGCTTCGGCCACCTGACGCTCGTCCGGCAGGATCTCCTGGCCGACCGTGTCGACCCAGTGCAGGAAGCGGGTCAGGGCCGCGCCGTCGCGGATGTGGGCCTGACGCGCGCCCTCGATCTCGACCGGGTTCTTGCAGGCCCGTGGCAGGGTGCACGGGTCCATGCCGCGCACCACCGTGGCGCCGCCGGCCGTCAGCCGGTCGAAATACCAGGCCGAGGACTGGCCCGGATCGACCAGCACCTTCCGCCCCGACAGGGCGTCAAGCGCGCCCTCCAGCGCCTCGGGCGCCTCGATGGTCACTGCGTCGCCCAGCCAGCCGGGCAGTTCGTTGGTGACCTTGCGCGGATCGAGGAACAGTTTCGCCGTACCATCCGCGTTCACCACCGCCTGTCCCAGCGGCAGGGGCGTGCGGATCACGTCGCCGCCGCGGATGTTGAACAGCCAGGCCAGGGATGCGGGCGCCGTCAGCACCGCCGCGTCGGCGCCGGCTTTCGCCACCGCCTGACCGATCCGGCTCCGTTTTGAGGCGCTGCTTTCGCCGGTATAGCGCTCCTCATGCGGCACGACGGGCGCCGCGGGCTGGGCCGGACGTTCCTCGGCCCACGCCAGGTCCAGCGGATTGGGTTCGACAGGCTTCAGCTCGGCCCCGGCCATGGCCGCCGCCCGCTTCAGGGTCGCCAGCGCATCGGGACTGTGCAGGCGCGGATCGTAGCCGATCACCGCCCCCTTGGGGGCGCGCTCCAGATAGTTGGCCACGCCGCCGTTCTCGAGTTCGAGGATTTCGAACTGGCTTGCGTCGACCTGGGCCCGGACCTGCACGGTGTAGCGGCCATCGGCGAAGACGGCGGCGCGGTCCTTCATGACCACGCCCGCCCCGGCCGAGCCGGTGAAGCCGCTCACCCAGGCGAGCCGGTCGTTGGCGGCGGGCAGATATTCGTTCTGGTGCTCGTCCTCGTGCGGGACCAGCAGGCCGTCGAGGCCCTGCTCGGCCATCCTGGCGCGGACGCGGGGAAGGTGTTTCGCCCCGAAGGACGGGTCGGTGGTTTCGTCGAAGGACTGGCGCATGGCGGCGAAACTAGCGTCCCGCCGCCATGTCGCAAGCCGTCAGTTCTGCGGCGCGGTCGGGGTCACGACGGCGACACCGCCCGAGGGCGCCGGAGCGGGCGCCGGGACCTTGCGTTCGATGATCACCGGGGCGGAGGCGCGGGCTTCGGCGGCGCGGGCGTCGCTGGCGGCGCGGACGGCCTCGGCCTGCGATCGGGCGGCGTCGGCGCGGGCGATGTCGACGCTGGCCTGGGCGCCCGCGACCTGTCCCTGGATCAGGGCCGAGTCGGCGGCGGCCTGGGCGGCGGCGGCGTCCGCCTGGGCCTGCAGCAAGGCCTCGTCGGTCTGGGGCGCGGCGCCGCGCGAGAACAGGATCCACAGCACCGCGATGACCACCAGGCCACCGAGAATGCCGGCGATCCACCAGCCGGTGTTGTTGGTTTCACGGACTACCGTGGTCTCGACCGTCTCGGTGTGCAGCGGGGCGGCCGTGGTCACCGTCTCGGTGTAGACCGTTTCGACGGGCGGTACGCGGTTCGGGTCGTTCGGGTCGTAATGAGTCACGAGCAGTCCTCCAATGAACTGCCGCAACGGCTGCGCTTCGCCTCCGTTCCGCCGTTAACCCACTCGCCTCAGAACCAGCGCGCTCCAGGCGTCGCGGTGGATGCGCCGTTCGAGGATGAAGCCGCGCGACAGATAGGCCGCCGAAACGCGCCGCTCCTGCGTCCGCAGCAGGCCGGACAGGATGGCCACCCCGCCGAGGCTCAGCGCCTCCTTGATGTCCTGCGACAGGCTGACCAGCGGCGGGGCCAGGATGTTGGCGAACACCAGATCATAGGGCCCCTGCCCCCGCACCTTGCGGTCATTCAGACCAAAGGCGTGGACGAAGCGGGCGTTGGCTTGATTCAGTTTCGCATTTTCGTTGGCGATGCGCACCGAGGGCTGGTCGATGTCGGTGCCGACCGCGACCTTCGATCCGGTCTTCGCCGCCGCGATGGCCAACACGCCCGTGCCGCAGCCGACGTCCAGAACCCGCTCGAACCGTTCCTTCTTCAGCAACTCGTCGAAGGCCATCAGACAGCCGACCGTCGTGCCGTGGTGGCCCGTGCCGAAGGCGGCGCCCGCGTCGATCTTCAGGTTCACCGTGTTCTTCGGAACGATGCCCTGATCGTGGGCGCCATAGACGAAGAAGCGGCCGGCGCGCACCGGCGGCAGGCCCGACAGCGACATGGCCAGCCAGTCGGCGTCGGCCAGTTTCTCGACCACGACGGTCAGGCCGTCGTGCCCCTTCAGGCGCGTCTCGATGCCCCGCGCGTCATTCGCGTCGTTGGGAAACGCGTCGATGCGCCAGATGCCCTTGTCCTCGTCCTCCTCGAGAATCGAATAGGTTGCGCCTTCCAGCAGCGGATCGGAATCCAGCGATGCGGCGGCGGCTTCGGCGATGGCGCGGGGACCGCGTGCGATTATTTGAACTGCGGACTCGGACATTTCTCAAACACCGCTATCATATCGAATCGAGACGCACGCTGGTGCGCTCTCCTGCGCCAGCATCAACCAACTGAACCGAGGGGTCGGGGAATTCATGGCTAAAGCACCATCCAAGACGAGTACGGCCGCCAAACCGAAGGCAGCCGCCGCCGCTTCCAAGCCGAAACCGGCGACAAAGTCGAGCGCTGCGCCGAAAGCCGCTGCGAAACCCGCCGCCAAGGCCGCCGCGCCGAAGGCTGCTGCGAAGCCGGCCGTGAAGACGACTGCCCCGAAAGCCGCCGCCAAACCGGCGACCAAAACCGTCGCCCCGGCCAAGGCCGCTGCGCCCAAGGCGGCCGCGAAGCCCGCGGTGAAGAAAGCCGCCGCCAAGCCGGCTGCGAAGGCTGCTCCGAAGGCGGCCGCCAAGCCCGCCGCCAAGAAGCCGGTCGCGAAGAAGGCCGCCGCCAAACCGGCTGCTGCGCCGAAACCCGCCGCCGTCAAGCCGGCCGTCGCTCCGGCCGCGGCTCCCAAGCCCGCCGCGGCCGCGCCCGCTCCGAAGCCGGCCGCCGCTGCTCCGGCCGCGGCCCCTGCTCCGAAGCCGGCCGCGAAGCCCGCCGAGAGCAAGGGCTTCCTGTCCGGCCTGCTCGACGCGATCTTCGGCAAGAAGTAAGCGCCAGCTCCTGAAACGACGAAGCGCCGGCGGATCGCTCCACCGGCGCTTTTTCGTGCCCGGCCTGCGCCGGAAAACTCAGTCCTGCGGCAGGTCTTCAGCCAGGATAGCCATCTCGAACATGAAGCTGCCGGCCTCGTCCTCGTCCTCGAAGACGACGCCGATGAATTCGTCGCCGACATAGACCTCGGCCGAGTCGCTGGGCTTGCCGCGCGGCTTCAGGATGATGCCGCCCGTGTTGAAGGTGCGCTTCAGGTGCGTCTCGACGCGCTTCATGTCGGCGGTGTTCATGGTCGGCCTCGGTGGTCACTCGTGAAGCCGCGGACCCTAGAGAAACCCGCCGTACAGGGAAACCCTCAGATGACGAAGTCGTAGACGATGTCGGCCAGCGTATGGTCCATCGTCCGCGCCGGGGTCGCCTCGGTCGGACAGTTGACCAGCCGCGCGGGCACGCCCGCGACCGTGCAGCCGGCCGGCACGTCCTTCAGCACCACCGAGCCGGAGGCCACCTTGGCGTAGTCGCCGACGGTGATGTTGCCCAGCACCTTCGCCCCCGCGCCCAGCAGCACGCCCCTGCCGATCTTCGGATGGCGGTCGCCGCGCTCGGCGCCCGTTCCGCCCAGGGTCACGGCGTGAAGCATCGACACCTCGTCGCCGACCACCGCCGTCTCGCCGATGACGATGCCCGTGCCGTGGTCCAGGAACAGCCCCGAGCCCAGCTGCGCAGCCGGGTGGATGTCGACCTGGAACAGTTCCGAAATCCGGCTCTGGAAATGGAAGGCCAGCGCCTCGCGTCCCTGCCCCCACAGCCAGTGCGCCACGCGGTGCGCCTGCAGCGCCTGGAAGCCCTTGAAGTAGAGGAACGGCTGCAGCAGCGTCTTGATCGCCGGGTCCCGCTCGGCCACCGCCTGCAGATCGGCCTCGGCCGAGGCCACGATCTTCGGATCGGCGTCGAAGGCGTCGCGGCAGATCTCGCGCACCGACATCGGCCCCAGTTCGCTGTCGCCCAGCTTGCGCGCGATCTGGAAGCTCAGGGCGGCGGCCAGATCGCCGTGAGAGAGGATTACGGCGTTCAGCTGTGACGCCAGATGCGGCTCGGCACGCACCGTCTCCTCGGCGGCGGCGCGCAGCTGCGACCACGGTTCGTTGCGCGCGGCGACGACTTCCAGCTTGGGCATCGGAGTCTCCATGGCCGCCATCATACGCTCGCCAGCATGGCCTTCGCCAGTTCGGGCGGCAGTTCGCCTTCCCGCGCCATATGGTAGGCCCTCAGCGCCGTCGCCAGGGTGAACATGTCCCGGATCGCGCCCGTGCCGATCTCGCGCAGCAGGTCGCCGAACGGCACGCGGACGACGCGGATGATCTCGGTCGGATCGGGCGCGACCGGAACCGGCGTCAGCCCCCAGGCGATCCACGCCATGGCCCGCTCGTCGGTGATGGAGTTGCTCATCTCGGCCTTGTAGGCGGGCAGCCAGTTCGCCGCCTCCAGTCCCGCTTCCTCCGCCAATTCGCGCCGTGCGCCCTCGATCGGATCCTCCTCGAACGGCGCCCCGCCCTCGGGCATTTCCCACGACCAGTTCATCAGGGCGAAGCGCTGCTGCCCCACCAGGGTGACCGCGCCGTCGTCGTGCACGGGCAGCACGCCCACCGACATGTTCCGCGGCCGCATCACGACATAGTCCGCCTTGAAGCCGGTCGGCGCCGTCGCGTCGTGCCGTGTCAGCCGCATCCACGGGCTTTCGAACAGGTCGCTCGAGCCATGGTCGCTCCACGGCGGCGGCCGGTCGCGCCCGTCGTCCCACATGGGCAGAGGGCGGTCGGCGTCGAAGGCGGTGCGGGAATCGGTCATGGCGTGCGTATGGCGACGGAGCGTCGCGCCCGCAACGGCGTCCGCGTTTGACGGCGCGCGCGGACGACGCCATGTGAGCCGCATGACACGCCCCGCCCTGCCGCGCTTCGCCCTCGGCGACCCCCTGCCCCCTCCGACAGCGTCAGACGAACTGCGCCTCAGACTGGCGACCCGCCGTTCGGCCCCGGCCCAGGCCCTGACCCCGCCCGGCCCGTCCGCCGAAGAGCTCGAGGACATCCTCACCCTCGGCGTCCGCAGCCCGGACCATGGCAAACTGTTCCCTTGGCGCCTCGTGGTCCTGGGCCATCAGACCCGCACTGAACTGGCCGGGTTGCTGACACCCCTCGCCGCCCTCCAGCCCCAGCCGGACAAGGCGAAGGCCGTCCTCGGCAAGCTGACCGCCGCCCCCGTCACCATCCTGGTCGTCTCGGCCCCGGTCCCCAGCCACAAGGTCCCCGAGTGGGAGCAGCAGCTGTCAGCGGGCGCCGTCTGCATGAATCTCGAGCATGCCGCCCACGCCCTCGGCTACGCCTCCAGCTGGATAACGGACTGGTACAGCTACGATCCGCAGGCGCTGGACATCCTCGACGTGGAAGGCGGAGAACAGGTGGCTGGCTTCATCCACATCGGGACCTTGTCCGAGGCGCCGCTGGAGCGGCCACGCCCCGAACTGGCGGACAAGGTGACCTACCGGCCCTAGCCCAGCAGGCTGGACGTCAGCAGCACCACCGCCACGCCCATCAACAGCGTCGTCGCTGCGAGGGCGGCGATCAGCAGGCATTCGATGGCGTCCGGGCGTCTGCTCATGCCCGCATGATAGAGAGATTCGGCTACCGCCGCTCCCCCGCGACATAGACCCGGTTCAGCAGCGGCTTGCCCAGCCAGTAAGCCAGTTCCGCCGGCCGCGTGATGTCCCACACCGCCAGATCGGCCTCCTTGCCGGCCTCCAGCGTGCCGATATCGTCCGACAGCCCCAGCGCCCGCGCCGCATGCCGCGTCGCCCCCGCCAGCGCCTCCTCGGGAGTCAGCCGGAACTGCACGCAGGCCAGGGTGATCGCCGCCGTCATCGAGGCCACCGGCGAGGTGCCGGGATTGCAGTCCGTCGCCACCGCCATCGCCACCCCGTGCGTCCGGAACAGGTCGATCGGCGGCGGGGTGGTCTCGCGCAGCATCAGATAGGCCCCGGGCAGCAGGACCGCGACCACGCCGCCCTCGGCCATGGCCCGCACGCCCGCCTCGGCCGTGTGCTCGACATGGTCCGCCGACAACGCCCCGTACCGTCCCGCCAGCGCCGCCCCGCCCCCGTCAGACAGCTGGTCCGCATGCAGCTTGACCGGAAGCCCCAGCGCCCGCGCCCTGTCGAACAACCGCGCCGTCTCCTCGACGGTGAAGGCGATGGGCTCGCAATAGGCATCCACCGCATCGACCAGCCCCTCGGCGTGCGCCGCCGGCAGGATGCCGTCTATGGCCAGATCGACATAGGCGGCACGGTCCGCCCGATGTTCCGGCGGCACGGCGTGCAGACCCAGATAACTGGTGCGCACCCGCACCCCCGCCTCGCGCCCGATCCGCCGCGCCACGCGCAGCATCTTCAGTTCGCTGTCGCGGTCCAGGCCGTATCCCGACTTGATCTCGACCGTGGTGACGCCTGTCGCCTTCAGCCCCGCCAGCCGCGCCCGCGCGCTGGCGTAGAGGTCGTCCTCGGACGCCGCCCGCGTCGCCGCCATGGTCGAGACGATGCCGCCCCCCGCCCGCGCGATCTCCTCATAGGTCGCGCCGTTCAGCCGCTGCTCGAACTCCCCCGACCGGTCGCCGCCGAACACCAGATGGGTATGGCAGTCGATCAGCCCCGGGGTGACCCAGCGCCCGTCCAGCCGGTCGGTCTCCGCGGCCTGATGCGCCGGCAGGTCGGCCCGCGCCCCGACCCAGGCGATCCGCCCCTCGCGGATCAGGATCGCCCCATCCTCGATCGCGCCATAGGCCTCGCCGCGCTCCGCCATGGTGGCGAGGCGGCAGTCGGTGATCAGGCGGTCGGCCATCAATTCTGCCTCAGGCGACGGGCTGTGTCTCGCAGGGCCGAAGCCAATTTCTCGTCGGCAACCTCGGACGGATACAGGTGCGAAAAAACCTGCCATCGGCCCCAAAGCCATGGCCGCCATGGCGCATCCCCGGGACGGACACGTCTCGCGAAGGCGATCACCACGCCTCGCGGAGGCGGAAGCCAACCGCAGTCGCCGGACTGGTCGATCGGCACCTGCGACCGGGACGGCGGACGATCCCCCCGGATCGTCGCGATGGGCTCGAAATCGGTTCGCGCACGCAAAGGCTGGGGCGTCGCCCTCGCCAGAAAAATCGTATCCGCGTCCTCCCACGCCTCCCGCTGATAATATCGACGCCCCGCCGGACCCAGCTCGATGATCGTGCAGGACAGCGCATCCGCGGCGATCAGGCTCGCCAGACCGACGATGGCTGCGGCCAGGCGATACCTCATCGCGCTTCAAACCCCGCCAGCAGTTCGCAGAACCAGCGCCCCGCCGTCAGCGAGCCGAGGTCGCCGATCTCCAGCGACGGATCATATTCCGTCAAATCCACCGCCTTCACCTTCGGATGCGCCCCTATGACCCGCGTCGCGTCGAGGAAGTCCTGCACCGACACCCCGCCGGGCCGCGCGCCCGGAGAGGCCGGCCACTGGCTGCGGTCGATCACGTCGATGTCGAAATCGACATAGATCACCTCGCACAGCGCCGTCAGCCGCCACAGCTCCTGCCCGACCACGGTTGCCAGACCCTCGTCGCGGCACTCCCGCGCCGTCCGCACCGAAATCCCGGCCCGTTTCGCCTTCTCATGCGCCCGCTTCGTATTGGCGAAGGGCGCGAGGCCCACCTGGCTGATCCGCCGCCCGTCCAGCCCGTCCTCCAGCAGCGCCTGGATCGGATTGCCGTTGGTCAGGCCCTGATCGGTGTCGCGCAGGTCGAAATGGGCGTCGAGCGTCAACACCCCCACCCGGTCAAGGCCCAGCGCATGCACCCCTGGCCGGGTGATGGCGTTGTTGCCCCCGATCAGAACCGTCAGCCCGCGCCCTCCTTGCGCCGCCGCAGCATTCCGCACCGGCGCGAAGGCGTCGGCGGGCGACATACCCTTCAGCGCCACATCGCCCGCGTCGTGCACCCGCGTCGACAGCTCCCCGCCCGTCTCGACGTCATAGGTCGAGAACCGCGGCAGTACGGCCCGGAAGGCCTTCGGCCCGAGATCGCACCGCCCCGGCGTCAGCGAGCGTTCGTTCAGTCCGGCCCCGATCAGGGCGACCGATGCGTCGGGGTGGTTTCCCACGAGGTCCGCGATGCTCGTCCAGCGAAGGGCTTCTGAATCTGTCATCCGTCCACATAACCCCTTCTCCCCTTGCGGGAGAAGGTGGCCGAGCGAAGCGGGGTCGGATGAGGGGTTGCCCGGCGGGTCAGCGCGACTCCTCATCCGTCAGCCTGCGGCTGCCACCTTCTCCCGCAAGGGGAGAAGGGGCTAAGAGGGGCCATGACGACTCAACAGACCCCGAACACGCGCCTCATTCGCGCGCCCCGCGGCCCCGAGATGACCGCGAAGACCTGGGCCGCCGAGGCCGCCCTGCGCATGCTGATGAACAACCTCGATCCCGAGGTGGCCGAACGTCCCGAGGACCTCGTGGTCTATGGCGGCATCGGCAAGGCCGCGCGCGACTGGCCGTCGTTCGACCGCATCGTCACCGAGCTGCGCAATCTCGAGGCCGACCAGACCCTGCTGGTCCAGTCCGGCAAGCCGGTCGGCGTCTTCCGCACCCACGCCGACGCCCCGCGCGTGCTGATCGCCAACTCCAACCTGGTGCCCAAATGGGCGACCTGGGAGCATTTCAACGAGCTCGATCGCAAGGGCCTCATGATGTACGGCCAGATGACGGCCGGCTCGTGGATCTACATCGGCACCCAGGGCATCGTGCAGGGCACCTACGAGACCTTCATGGAGGCCGGGCGCCAGCACTATGGCGGCGACTGGTCGGGCCGCTGGATCCTGACCGCCGGCCTCGGCGGCATGGGCGGGGCCCAGCCGCTGGCGGCGACCATGGCCGGCGCCTCCTGCCTCGCGGTGGAATGCCAGCGCAGCCGGATCGAGATGCGGCTGAAGACGCGCTACCTCGATGTGATGGCCGAGACGCTGGACGAGGCCCTGGCCCTGCTGGACAAGGCGAAGGCGGATGGAAAAGCCATATCTGTCGGACTGTTGGGCAATGCGGCGGATGTCTTGCCTGAACTGGTCCGCCGCGGCGTCCGTCCCGATCTGGTCACCGACCAGACCAGCGCCCACGATCTGGTCAACGGCTACCTGCCGCAGGGCTGGACCGTCTCCGAATGGGAGGACAAACGCGTCTCCGCCCCCGAGGCCGTGAAGGCTGCGGCCGCCGCCTCCTGCGCCGTCCACGTCCAGGCCATGCTGGACTTCCAGTCCGCCGGCGTCCCCACGACCGATTACGGCAACAACATCCGTCAGGTCGCCTTCGACGCGGGCGTGAAGAACGCCTTCGACTTCCCCGGCTTCGTCCCGGCCTATATCCGCCCGCTGTTCTGTCGCGGCATCGGGCCCTTCCGCTGGGCCGCCCTGACCGGCGATCCCGACGACATCCGCAAGACCGACGCGGCGATGAAGAAGCTCTTCCCCGAAAACGCCGGCCTGCACCGCTGGCTGGACATGGCCGGCGAGCGCATCGCCTTCCAGGGCCTGCCGGCCCGCATCTGCTGGATCGGCCTCGGTGACCGCCATCGCGCCGGGCTGATGTTCAACGACATGGTCGCCTCGGGCGAGCTCAGCGGCCCGATCGTCATTGGCCGCGACCATCTCGACTCCGGCTCGGTCGCCAGCCCGAACCGCGAGACGGAATCA
This sequence comes from Brevundimonas sp. BR2-1, assembly GCF_037626195.1. NCBI lineage: Bacteria > Pseudomonadati > Pseudomonadota > Alphaproteobacteria > Caulobacterales > Caulobacteraceae > Brevundimonas > Brevundimonas sp. BR2-1. Next base: position 481,133 of record NZ_JARKMV010000001.1, read on the forward strand.
ATGATCGACGGTTCAGACGCCGTGTCCGACTGGCCGCTGCTGAACGCCCTGCTGAACACCGCCTCGGGCGCCAGCTGGGTATCGCTGCACCACGGCGGCGGCGTGGGCATGGGCTATTCCCAGCACTCGGGCGTGGTGATCGTCGCGGACGGCACGCCCGAGGCCGCGAAACGCCTCGAACGCGTCCTCTGGAACGACCCCGCCACCGGCGTCATGCGCCACGCCGACGCGGGTTATGGGATCGCGAAAGAAGCGGCCCGCGAACACGGCCTCAACCTGCCGTCGCTCAAATGACCGCCAGTGCTATCCTTCTCCCCTCGGGGGAGAAGGTGGCCCGCGGAGCGGGTCGGATGAGGGGGATGCCCGACATGCATCAATCGCCTGACAGGACGCGCCGAGCGCGCCGTCTCCGTTCAGAGATGACAAGCGCCGAGTCGATTTTCTGGGCGATGGTCCGTGGGCGTCAGTTTCAGGATCTCAAGTTTCGCAGACAGGCGCCTGTCGCGGGCCTCATCGTCGACTTCCTGTGTCCTGAACTCCGGCTTGTGATCGAATTGGACGGCGGCATCCACGACTTGCGAGAAGCCGAGGATGCGGCGAGAGACGGACGCCTGCGCCTCGCCGGCTACACGGTTCTGCGCTTCCGCAACAACGCCTTCACGACCAATCCCAACATTGTCCTCGACGCGATCCGGCAGCATGCCGGCCCGCGTCAACATCCCCCTCATCCGAGCGGCTCCGCCGCCCACCTTCTCCCCCAAGGGGAGAAGGGAGAAAAAGCATGACCCAGATCACAATCGGCTCCGACCCACTGACTCTTAATCAGCTGCGCCAGACTCTCGACAGCCCGACGACCGTCTCCCTGACCGATTCAGCCTGGACCGCCGTCGACAAGGGCGCGGCCGTGGTCGCCGCCATCCTCGCCGAGGGCCGCACCGTATACGGGATCAACACCGGCTTCGGCCTGCTGGCCAACACCTCCATCGCCACGGACGATCTGGAGACGCTGCAGAAGAACCTCGTCCTCAGTCACGCCTGCGGCGTCGGCGCTCTGCTGGACGATCGCGTCGTTCGCCTGCTGATGGTGCTGAAGATCGCCAGCCTGTCGAAGGGTGCTTCGGGCGTCCGCCGCGCGACGCTCGAAGCCCTGATCGCCATGGTCAACGCCGACGTCCTGCCCTGCATCCCGTCCAAGGGCTCGGTCGGCGCCTCCGGCGACCTCGCGCCCCTGGCCCATATGAGCTGCGTCCTGATCGGCGTCGGCGAGGCGCGCCACAAGGGCGAGACCCTGTCCGCCGAGGACGCCCTCGCCCGCGCCGGTCTCAATCCCATCGTGCTGGGTCCCAAGGAAGGTCTCGCCCTTCTCAACGGCACCCAGTGCTCGACCGCCCTCGCCCTCGCCGGCCTGTTCGCGGCCGAGGCGGTCTTCGCCGCCGGCATCGCCGCCGGCGCCCTGTCGGTCGACGCGCTCAAGGGCTCCGACGCTCCGTTCGACCCGCGCATCCACACCCTGCGCGGCCAGCCCGGCCAGATCGCCGTCGCCGCCGCCCTGCGCGGCCTGATGGCCGGGTCCGCCATCCGCGACAGCCATCGCGAGGGCTGCAACAAGGTGCAGGACCCTTACTCCCTGCGCTGCCAGCCCCAGGTCATGGGCGCCGTGCTGGACGTGCTCAGGAACGCCGCCGCCACGCTGGAGCGCGAGGCCAACGCCGTCACCGACAATCCGCTGGTCTTCATCGACGACGGCGACGTGATCTCGGGCGGCAATTTCCACGCCGAGCCGGTGGCCTTCGCCGCTGACATGATCGCCATGGCCCTGTGCGAGATCGGCAATATCTCCGAGCGCCGCACCTCCATCCTCGTCGACCCGAAGATGAGCGAACTGCCGGCCTTCCTAGTCAGGGAATCCGGCCTGAACTCCGGCTTCATGATCGCCCAGGTCACCGCCGCCGCCCTCGTCGCCGAAAACCGTATGGTCGCCCACCCGTGCAGCATCGACACCGTGCCGACCAGCGCCAATCAGGAGGACCATGTTTCCATGGCCACCCACGGCGCCCGCCGCCTGCTGGACATGGCCGAGAACACGGCCGCCGTCGTCGGCATCGAACTGCTGGCGGCGGCCCAGGGTCTCGAGTTCCACCGTCCGCTGAAGTCGTCGCCCGAACTTGAAAAGGTCTGGGCCATCGTCCGCGAGGCCGCCGCCGCCTACGGCTCGGATCACTATTTCGCCCCGGACATCGCGCGGGCCACCGACGGCGTCCGCGCGGGCCGCTACCGGGCGTTCGCGGGGGACCTGCTGCCCTCGGCGTGAATGGAGACTCTCGCCCCTGTTCCGCACTCGCCAGAGCAGACGGATCGGCCAAAGCTCAGCCCTGCAGCGGCGCCTTGCGCAGGGCCGTCAGATTGGCCGAGCCGGTGCAGAAACAGACCGTCCGCATCTGCCGGATCAAGGTCTGGAAATGCTCGACCACCGCCTCGGTCGAGATCGTGGCCGCCGTCAGCACCCCCGCCGCCTGACCGACCATGTCGGCCCCCAGCCGGATCGCCTTGGCGGCCTCCACGCCGTCGCGGATCCCGCCCGAGCCGATAATTATCGCCTTGGGACAGGCCGCACGGACCTCGGCGATGGACCGGGCCGTGGGGATGCCCCAGTCGGCGAAGGCGGCGGCATGGGCCTTGTCCGCCTCCCCCTGCGCCCGCTCGCCCTCGACCGTAGCCCAGTTGGATCCGCCGGCCCCGGCGACGTCCACCGCCGCTGCACCCATGGCCAGCAGCCGTTTCGCCGTCGCGGCCGACATGCCGGCCCCCGTCTCCTTGACCACCACCGGCGCGTCCAGCGCCTTGACCAGGGCCTCCAGCGCCGCGCCCACGCCCCACCAGTCGCGGTCGCCCTCGGGCTGGCAGGCCTCCTGCAGCGGATTGAGGTGAACGATGAGGGCGTCAGCGGCGATCATGTCCAGCACCCGCCGCGCCTCGTCGATGCCGAAGCCCCGCGTCAGCTGGGCCGCGCCGATATTGGCCAGGATGGGCGTATCGGGGGCCTTGAGCCTCAGGGCCATGTCCAGTCCCGGCGCCCCGTCGCTCTCCAGCGCCGCCCGCTGTGAACCGACGGCCAGACCGATCCCGAGATGCTGCGCCGCCTCGGCCAGCCGGGCGTTGATCGCCTCGGCCCGCTCGGGCCCGCCGGTCATCGAACTGATCAGCAGCGGCGCCTTGAGTCTGCGCCCCAGGAAGTCCGCGCCGAGATCGATCTTGCCGTGGTCCAGATCGGGCAGCGCCTCATGCACAAAGCGGATGTCGCCGAAGCCGCCGTCCAGCCCGTGGCGCGCCCGGCCCGACAGGATCACGTCCAGATGCTCGTCCTTGCGGGCGGTGATGTCGGTCACGCGGCGAACTCCACTCTGCCCGCGACCCTCGCCACAGTCGTCCCGCTCGATCAAGCCTCAGGGCTTTTTCTCGACGTTCAGGGCATAGGCGCCGGTCTGCCCCTGCTGGAAGGCGCCGGCGCGGATTTCATAGGTTCCGTCCGCCGGCGCGGTCCACTCCAGCCTGGAGTGGGTGTCCGACAGGCTGTCGTCGTCCGACCCCATCACCTCAAACGCCCCGTCCTTGTCGGCGCCGACGACGACGAAGCTGTCGACCTCGTTCGAGACCATGGTGATCAGCAGTTTCTCGTCCTCCTTCAGGGTGACCCGATAGGCGTCGTAGAAGCTGTTGTCCTCGGCTGTCGCGTCCGCCTCGGTCAGGGTTCCACGCGCGGTCGAGCCGACCAGCAAACTGCCTGGCTGCGGCTGCGGGCCCCTGTCGACCAGTTCCAGCGAGTACAGGCCCTTGCCCTCCTTGCCCAATGGCAGGGCCCGGATCACATAGTCGCCGTCCTCGGGCAGGCTGTAGCTGAGGCGGGAATCGGTGCCCTGGCCCAGACCGTCGTCGTCCGACGCCAGAACCGTGAACTCGGTCCCCGCCCGGCCGATCTGCACGAAGGTGTCGAAGTCGCCCGAGCGCATGATCGCCTGAATGCGCTGGCCGGCAACACCGGTCAGGGCATAGGCGTCGAAGCCCCGGTCCTCGCTGTCGGTCGAGTCGCTTTCGCCGATCTCGCCCTGAAGGGTTTCGCCGAAGGCCAGGGTCTGGGGCGGCTTCTCGGGTTCGACCTCGCTGATGGTCAGCTGATAGCCGCCGGTCTCTTCCGAGAAGGCCCGCGCCTCGACGACATAGGCCCCGGTACGCGGAAGGGTGAAGGTCAGGCGGGAGTCCGTCCCCTCGGCCGCCCCATCGTCATCCTCGGCGAGGCTCAGGCGATTGTCGTCAAACAGCTGCAGATAGGTGTCGAAGTCCGGGGAGCTCATGTCGATCCGGATGCGCTGTCCCTCACGGCCCGAGAAGCGGTAGGCGTCAGCGGCCCGTCCGGACTCGCTCTTGCCGTCGCTGGCGGTCAGTTCTCCCGAGACGGTGGCCCCGATCTCGATCGGCTGACTCGGCGCCGGCGCCGGGCCCTCGGCCACGGCGAGCGTATAGGCGCCCTGGCCGGCGGCGTTCAGCGCCGTCGCCCGGATCACGTATTCGCCGGCCTCGGGCGCGGTGAAGACCAGTCTGGAGTTCAGGCCGGTGTCCGGGCCGTCGTCGTTCATGGCCAATTCGGTGAAGGCGCCGTTCTCCATCCGGCCGACACGCACCACCGGATCGAAGTCCTCGGAGGTCAGGTCGATGGCGAAGCGTTCGCTGGCCCGCGCGCGCAGGACGAAGGCGTCATAGTTCCCCCCCTGATCGGTTTCGGGATCGCTCGAGGCCAGTTGCCCCCGCTGGCTCTGCCCCGACCGGATTCGCGCGGGGCGCGGCGCGGGCCGGGCCTGCGGTCGTTCCGTCAGAGCCAGGGTGTAGGCCCCGCCTTCCAGCCCCGACAGCGTCCTGGCCCGCAGCACATAGACGCCGTTCTGATCCGCATTGAAACGGAGTCGCGAATCGGTGCCTTCGCCCAGCCCGTCGTCGTCGGTGTTGAGCGATTCCGCGGCTTCGCCGGGGCCGTAGACCTCCAGATAGGCATCGAACGCGGCCGAGCGCATCACCGCCTCGAACCGCTGCCCGGCGCGGGCGCTGATCGCATAGCTGTCATAGCGGTATTCGTCGTCGGGGCCGGTCGCATCGCCCTCGGCGATCTGGCCGTCGACGGTGCGGCCGGGCGCCAGCGGAACCGGCTCCTGGGCCAGGGCCGGAGCCGCGATCGACAGCGCCAGCGCGCTGACAGCGGTCAGGATGATGTGACGGCGCATGGAAATCCCCCGGTTGCGGCCCGCGATCATAGACGCCGAACCGCGCCCTCTGTAAATCGCCGCGAGCACAACTCTTTCCCGACAACCGGAGCCGATATTCATGACGGTCGATACCGCACCCGCGACCCTCATCGACGGCAAGGCCTTCGCCGCCGGGCTGGTCGAACGCGTGGCGGCCGCCTCCGCGCGGCTGGGACAGTCGCACGGCGTCGTTCCGGGGCTGGGCGTCGTCATCGTCGGCGAAGACCCGGCCAGCCAGATTTACGTCCGTAACAAGGGCGAAACGACCCTGCGCGCGGGCATGCGGTCGGACACCCACCGCCTGTCCGACGCGACGACCCAGGCCGAGCTGCTGGCCCTGATCTCCCAACTGAACGCCGATACGGGCATCCACGGCATTCTGGTGCAGTTGCCCCTGCCCGCCCACATCGACTCCAGCGCGGTCCTGGGGGCCATCGACCCGGACAAGGACGTGGACGGGTTCCATGTCGTCAACGCCGGGCGACTGGCCGTCGGTCTGCCGGGCCTGGTCCCCTGCACGCCGCTTGGCTGCCTGATGCTGCTGAAGGCCGAGCTGGGCGACCTGTCAGGGCTGAACGCCGTCATCGTCGGCCGCTCCAACATCGTCGGCAAGCCGATGGCGCAGTTGCTGCTGGGCGAGAGCTGCACGGTCACGATCGCCCATTCCCGGACCCGGGACCTGCCGGCCCTGTGCCGGACCGCCGACATCCTGGTGGCGGCCGTCGGCCGGGCCGAGATGGTGCGCGGCGACTGGATCAGGCCCGGCGCAACGGTCATCGACGTGGGCATCAACCGCGTGCCGTCGCGCGATCCGGTCAAGGCAGCCGAGGGCAAGACCCGGGTCGTCGGCGACGTCGCCTTCGACGAGGCCCGCGCCGTGGCCGGGCGGATCACGCCGGTGCCCGGCGGCGTCGGCCCCATGACCATCGCCTGCCTGCTGGCCAACACCTATACGGCCGCCTGCCGGTCGGCCGGCGTGACGCCGGAATCGCTGGACGCTTGAACCGCCGACGCTCAACCCCGATAGTCGGGATCTGGTCTGTCAGGAGATATCCATGATCCGGTTTTCGCCCCGTGTTTCGGCCCTCGCCGCCGTCGTGGTCCTGACACCCGCCGTCGCCGGGTGCGGCATCAACGCCATTCCCACCAAGGAAGAGGCCGCCAAGGCCCGTTGGGCGGACGTCCAGTCGCAGTATCAGCGCCGCGCCGACCTGGTGCCCAACCTGGTCGCCACCGTCCAGGGCGCCGCGATCGCCGAGCGCACGACCCTGACCCAGGTCATCCAGGCCCGCGCCGCCGCCACCGGGGTCACCGTCACCCCCGACACCCTCACCGACCCCGCCGCCTTCCAGCGTTATCAGGCCGCGCAGGGCCAGCTGTCGCAGGCGCTGTCCCGGCTGCTGCTGGTCGTCGAGCGCTATCCCGACATCAAGTCGAACCAGAATTTCATCGCCCTGCAGTCGCAGCTTGAAGGCACCGAGAACCGCATCGCCGTCTCACGCCGCGACTACAACGAGGCCGTTCGCGACTACAATACAAGCCTGCGGACCTTCCCCACGGTCATCTGGGCCAAGACCATCCACGGCGGTTCCGAGCCGATGCAACTGTTCACGGCGACCGAGGCCGCCCAGACCGCGCCCAGCGTCAATTTCGACGCCCTGAACCCGGCCGCCCAGCCCGGCGGCGGCGCGCCCTCCGTCGCTCCCGGCGCCGCCCCGCCCGCAGCGCCGACGACCCGGTGAGCCGCATCCTTCCGGCGACCGCGATCAGCCGGGCCGCTGCCTTCCTGACGGTCCTGCTGGCCGCGGTCTGGCTGATAGCCGCCCCTGCGCTCGCCCAGACGGGCCCGACGTTCCCCACGCTCACCGGTCGGGTCATAGACAACGGCGATCTGATCTCCGACGCGAAGGAGCAGGCGCTGGCCGACAAGCTGGCGGCGCTGGAGCGGGACACCACCGATCAGGTGGTCGTGGTGACCGTGCCGGACCTTCAGGGGTACGAGATCGAGGACTACGGCTACCAGCTGGGCCGCGCCTGGGGCATCGGCCAGGCCGGCAAGAACAATGGCGTGCTGCTGATCATCGCGCCGAACGAACGCAAGGTGCGGATCGAGGTCGGCTATGGCCTTGAAGGGGTCCTGACCGACGCCCTGTCAGCCCTGATCATCCAGAACGATATCCTGCCCTCGTTCAAACAGGGCTTCTACGAACGCGGCATCGAACAGGGCGTGGACGCCATCGACCGGCAGTTGCGGCTTGATCCCGCAGAGGCACAGGCGCGCGCCGCGGCGGCCGAACGGCCGAAGTCCTCGCCGCCTGTCGGCGTCGCCGCCGTCATCGCCATTATTTTCATCATGCTGATGCTGCGGATGATCGGCGGCGCTGGGCGAGGACGCAGACGACCCAGCGGCCTGGGCCCCGTGCTGATCTGGGCCGCGTCGGAAGCCATGCGCGACAGCGGTCGGGGCGGAGGAGGCGGTTTCGGCGGCGGCGGCGGTTTCGGCGGCGGCGGAGGCAGTTTCGGCGGCGGGGGCGCTTCAGGCGGATGGTGATCAAACTGACTGCCGACGTGCACTACCGCGTGGCCGAGGCGATCCGCGTCGCGGAAACCCGCACCTCGGGCGAAATCTTCTGCGTCATGGCGCGGCGGGTCTCGGCCTATCGCGACATCTCGCTGGGCTGGGCGGCGGCGGCCGCCCTGATCCTGCCGCTGGGCCTGATCCCGTTCGGCTTCGAGGCGGCATGGATCCCGGGTCTGGGAGCGAGCTGGGAGGCCGCGCATCTGGCCGCCCGCGACGTGACAGTGGGTCAGGCTCTGGGAGCCTACGCCCTGATCCAGGCGACGGTCTTCCTGATTGTCTTCCTGCTGACCTCAATTCCCGCCGTATCGCGGATGGTCACGCCGCGCAGGATCCGGCAGGCGCGGGTGCGCAAGGCGGCCATGCAGCAGTTCCTCGCCCACGGTCTGCACGTGACCGAGGCGCGAACCGGCGTGCTGATCTTCGCCGCCCTGGGCGACCATCAGGTCGAGGTGGTGGCGGACGAAGGCATCCACAGCAAGGTCGACCAGACCGTCTGGGCGGACGCCGTCGAGGTTCTGGCCAGAGGCATGCGGCGCGGCGATCCGGCCGGAGGCTTCGTCGACGCCGTCGCCCTGTGCGGCGCGGTGCTGGCGGAACATTTCCCACCCGCTCCGCGCAACCGGAATGAGGTCGAGGACAAGCTGGTCGTGATCTGACCCAAACCCCGCGCCGCCGCGTTGGCGCCGCACTCAATGTGGTATTGGCTCACCCCGGCCACCCACTGGACCCGCTTCAGACTCCATGCCCCGCCTGCTGACCTACAATGTCCACCGTTGCGTCGGCGTCGACCGCAGGCTCGATGTCGCCCGGATCGCGGGCGTCATCGCCGAGCATGAGCCTGATGTCGTCTGCCTGCAGGAACTGGACGTCGGCAGAAGGCGGACCGGCTTCGTCGATCAGGCCCAGTCCATCGCCGATCAGCTGGCGATGACCTTCCATTTCCACGCCGCCATGCGCGTGGAGGCCGAACAGTATGGCGACGCCATCCTGACCTTGCATCCCGAGCGGCTGGTGAAGTCCGGGCCCTTGCCCACGATCCGCGGCGTGCCCGGGCTGGAGCCGCGCGGCGCGCTGTGGGCTGCGATCGACTTCGACGGTGTCAGCCTGAACGTCATCAACACCCATCTGGGACTGGTCCCGCGCGAGCAGAGACTCCAGGCGGCGGCTCTGATCGGCCCCGAGTGGCTGGGCCATCCCGACTGCACCGGCCCGACCCTGCTGACAGGAGATTTCAACGCGACCTCGGTCTCCCGCCCCTACCAGGCCCTCGCCGCCAAGCTGGCGGACTGTCAGCGCAGCCTGGGCCTGCGGCCGTCGGTCAAGACCTTCCCCTCCAGTTTCCCGGCCATCCGCATCGACCACTGTTTCACCAGCCCCGAGGTGGTGGTGACCCAGGTGAAAGCGCCGTTTTCGCCCTTGGCCCGGATGGCCTCCGACCACCTGCCCCTGATCATAGATTTCGAAATCAGGCCGGCCCGGGGATAGCCGGCAGGGTCCGATGCGATCGGGTGCGCCGCTTCCACGGGCGGAAAGCGTCCCTCGTCGAGGTCGGGTCGCCAAGCTGGAACTCCGCGATGATCCGCTCGGCGCGCGACGGCGGCTCCGCCCCGAGAGCGTGCATCCGGCCCGTGTCAAACCGCTGGATGGCCTCGCCGACCGATCCGGCCGTCGCCTCGGCCGCCGCGAACTCCGACCCTGCAATGCCGATCCAGTGGCCGATGGTCCGGTGACGGACGGCCCGGATCGCGTCACGCCCGATCTGATCGTGAGGCTCCGCCGCCACGTCGCATTCCGTGTCGAAGCCGAAGGAGCGGTTGTTCAGATTGGTCGAACCGACCCGCAACACCGCGTCGTCATAGATCGAGACCTTGGCGTGGACGATGATCCGCTCGCCGCCCTTCGTGTAGGGCGTGAAGGCGAAGAAGCGGTTGTGCCGGTCCGCCTGCTCGAGCCGGAACAGGATTTCCGACCGGGCGGTGTCCATGGTGATCCGGTCGAACCAGCTGGGGCTGCTGCCGGTCGAGACCAGGACAATCTCGGGTCCGTCCTCCTCGGCCAGCCGCTCGGCCAGCGCCGTCGCGATGACCGGCGAGGTGAAATACTGGTTCTCAAAATAGATCAGCTTCTTCGCGCGGCGGATGGCGTCGAGATGCAGCGCCTCGTTCTCGCGCACCTCGGCCCGCCCGCCTGTCGCCGGCTCGGTGCGCGCGATGGCGACTGGCACATCGCGCATGTCGGGCTCGACGCCGTCGGGCCATGGGTCGCTGTCCACCTCGTCCGGCACCGTCCGTTCCCAGGTCGAGCGGAACCAGCGCTCGCGGGCCAGGTCCCCGAGAGCCCGGGCGGCGGCGCCGTCCATGACCGTCATGACCTCATGGCGCGGCGACGGGATTTCCCCCGACGGCTGGCAGCGCCGCGGGTCGCCGTCCAGATGCTCTTCCGAGTCCCAGCGGTCGGTCGAGATGTCCCCGCCGCCGCAGAAAGCCACGGCGTCGTCGATGATGACCGCCTTCTGGTGATGGCAGGCGCCGATGGGGCCCGGCTTATCAAGGCGGAATTCGACCATCCGCTTGCGGAACCAGCCCTGCGCCCTGTGAGGGTAGAAGCCTTGGGACGCAGCGATCAGCAGGGGCGATTTCCAGATCAGCAGCCGGACATCCAGCTCCGGGTTCGACTTCACCAGCATTCTCAGCTGGTGCCCGATCTGGGCCTGATGGTCATTGTGCGCGCTCTCGGGATCCAGCCGGGTTCGCGGGTCGAACTGCCAGCCGAGGATGACGATCGATCTCCGGGCCTTGGCCAGGGCCGAGCGCAAGGCCTCGAAATAGGCGGCGTTCTCCATCAGCACGGCGAAACGATCAGCCGTCTGCACCCGCCAGCAGTTGACGCCCGGTTTCAGGAGGCTGTCGGTATGAAGATCGGCGGGATCAGTCATGGCGTTGTTTGGCCCATTCGCGTGGCGGGCGCCGGACGCCTCAAGCTTTACAGGGCGCGCCGGCCCTTTCCGTTCCACCCTGCGTGCAGTTGGTCAATGGTGACGCTTTGTTCATCCGCCCTGGATTGTCCGAACGCGGTTTTGGGCGCATAAGTTCGGTCGCAGTCGGGACAGGGAGATCGGCGATGCAGGCGCTGATCGAATTTATCGCGGGGTTCGTGGCCATTCTGGCCGCTGCGGCCCTGTCGCAGTTCGGGCTCGACCTCGACCCGCCGCAGAAATCCGAGCGCGAAATCCATCGGGTGCGCGATTGCGACAACGGTCGCTCGGCCGCAATGTTCTCCACTGCATCCGAGCGTAAGCAGGACTGCTGATCCGCCGCGTACAGGCTGCCGCCGGAATCCTCAGCCCCCGCCTTTGCGCGCCGCGATTGACTCGTTAGGGTCGCAGCGTCCTCTCGCGCGTCGGTCGCCGACGCCGCTCCGTGACGAGATCGCCGCACCATGAAACCACCCCGCCAACGGCCCCCGCTGAACCTGACCGATCCGGAGCCGGAGGTCGGAACAGCCGACTCCGCGCCCGAGACGGTTCAGCCAACGGCCGAGCCCGCGGCGGAGCGCCCGATGTCCGAACGCCGCAGGCGGCGGATGGCCGAGGATCAGCGCCGCGCCGAGGAGCGCGCCGCCGCGGAAGCTGCGCGCGCCGTGTCCGCCCTCGCCGCCGCCGAACCGGGCGTCTCGGCGGATGCGCCTCCCGTAGCCTGGGACCCGCCGCCCGTGCCCGCGCCGGTGCGCCGGTCCGGGGTTGCCGCACCGTCCGGCCGCCACGCCTATCTGGTCGCCGGCGTCGCCTCGGCCCTGTGGATTGGCGGCGTCGCGGCCTGGTTCATGTACGAGTTCGGCGCGGGCGCCGTGGAGCTGGAGCCCCTGCGTCTGGCGGTTTACGCCCTGATCGCCCTGGCCCCCGCCGGCATGGCGATCATGCTGGCCCACGCCGTCCGTCAAGGCGCCGGTCTGGCCGCCGAGACGCGCCGCGCCCGGGAACTGTCCGAGGCGCTGATCGCGCCCACCGCCTTGGCGGCCCAGCAGACCGGAGAGGTCCTGCAGTCCCTGCGTCACGACATCGACCAGGCCTCGCTGGCCGCCGAACGGGCCCGCACCGACATGGCGCTGCTGCGCGAGGCCTTGTCGCAGGAAACCACCCGCCTGAACGAGGCTGCGGAGATCGCCAGCCGCACCGCGCGCAGGCTGGTCGAGGAACTGGGCGGCGAACGCACCCAGATGGCGGCCCTGGGGACCCAGCTGGACGCCCAGGCGTCGGGCGTGCTCGACGCCGTCGAACGTCAGTCGCGGATGGTGGTCGACGCCTCCGACCTCGCCCAGACCCAGCTTCGCGAGGCCGAGGCCGCCCTGGCCGCCCGCGCTGCCGATCTCGCCGCCGCCGCAGGCGAGGCCCAGGACGCCGCCCGCGTCGCCGCCGACGATCTGGCCCGCCAGACCCTGCGGCTGGAAAACGCCGGCTCGGGCGTCGCCGAACAGATCCAGTCGGTCGAGGAAGGCCTGGGCCAGCAACGGGCCGCCCTGGTCACGGCCGCCTACGCCCTGCGGACCGATCAGGAAGACTTCTCCGCCCAGGTGGAAAGCCAGCGGGCCCAGCTGACGGAACAGCTGTCAGCCAGCCGTTCGGCCGCCGGTGAACTGGGCGACACCTCGACCCGCACAGCCGAGACGATCCGGGACCTCGTCGAGGCCGCGACCGATCAGTTCCGCGCCCTGGTCGAGATGTCCCAGCGCGAGGCGGACGGCTTCGACTCGGCCACCAAACTTGCGCTCGACCGGTTCGAGGCCCTCGCGGCCGAAGCTCGCGACGCCCTGGTCGAGGAAACCCGGCTGGCGTTGTCGGCGCTGCAGGCCACCGCCGAGGAATCCCGCGCCGCCGCAGCCGATGCCGCGGAACAGGCCCGAATGCGGGCGGACCGACTGGGCGAGGCCCTGTTCGAGGCGGCCCAGAAGGCCGATCAGGCCGCCGACGCCCGCGTCGACAGCGCCCGCAAGATCGTGATCGAGACCGGCGGACTGATCGACGAGGCCGGCGAGCGCGCGCTGGAGCGTCTGGAATCCACCCTGGAACGCATGAACATCGCCCTCACCCAGATCGACGAGACGATCGGCGATCTGGACGAACGCGCCGCCCGCCTGCCCGAAGAGGCGCAAAAACGCGTCGATGCGGTCAGAACCTCCGTCGAGGAAGGATTGGCGGCCCTGTCAGCCGCCTCGCAGAAGGCCGCAGCCGATACCGAGGCTCTGGACTCCGGCTTCCAGGAACGGGTGCGCCGCAACTACGACATGCTGACCGAGGCGGTCCGGCTCATGGGGGTGGTGTCCGGCGATACGCCCGCCATACGCCGCCGCGAACCTACGCCGACGCCCGAGCCGGATGCGCCGCGCGAGCGTCCCGCCAAGGTGGAGGAAACCCGCGGTTTCGGCCTGCGCGGGCGGCTGAAGCTGGAACCCATGCCGGGATCGACGCCACCCGCCGCACCGCCCGCCGACCGTCTGGGCTGGAGCGATCTGGTCGACGACGGTCCGGGCGAGGCGCCGCTGGATCTGGACACGCCGGTCATGCCCGGCGCCGACATCGAGGGACTGGAGCAGCGCGTCACCGCCGCGATCCGGCGCATGGGCGTGGATCCCAACGCCCTGCTGCCCCGATCCCGCATCGAGGAGGCCGCCCAGGCGGTCGCCGGTCGCGATCCGGATCGGGCGCGCCAGATCGTCCGCCGCGTGGCCCCGGCCGCCGTGCGCAGCGTGTCCCGCCGCGTCCTGACAGATCCGGATCTGCGGGCGGACGCCGAATCCTATGTCCGGGCCGTCGCCCGCGACCTGACGGCGCGCGCCGGCGCCGGTGACGCACAGGGAATCCAGGGCCGGCTGACGTCGGACGGGGGGCGGGCCTATATGCTGCTGGACGCCGCGATCGGCGATCTCTCCTGACGCGAGATTCAGCGGACCGAACGGACTTTGGAATCGATTTCGACTTGACCTTGATCACGGGATGACACCACGGTCCGCCCCGTCACGCATCCGTCACGCGTAAGCAGGGTTCATGCTCGACACAGCCGCCGAGACGTCGCCGGATCATCGCCCCGCGATCGTGATCTGCGCCTGGGATTCCGATGAAGCCGCCTGGGATCCGGTCGAAGACTTGTCAGGCCGGCCTTGGAGCCCCGCCGGCGCCCGGACGATCGCCGTCCCCGGGGGTGAGCCGGATGAGCTGGCCGAGGTCTTGGCCGCCCACCTCGGGGATCAACACTGCCGGGCTCTGCTACTGGTCGGACGCACCCGCCGCAGCGCGAACTTCAGACTGCAGATCCGGGCCGAGAACCGTTCGCTGGACGGCGTGCATCGTCTGACCAGCGTCGGACCCGCCGTTGCCCGGGCCACCGCGCCGGTGGCGGACATCGTCCGTGCGCTGAACGAGGCCGGTCTGGAGGTCGACGCCAGTTCGGACGCCGAGGACGATGCCGGCAGTTATCTGCTGTACCGGGTGCTGTCCGGCCTCCCGGAAGGACTGGACACGCCCGCCGTGGGCCTGTTGCGCGCGCCGGAAAACGGATCCGACGCCGACATCCAGCGCGCGGTGAAGGTCGCGGCCGAAGCCATGGCCCGTCACCTGTCGCCGTTGCCGCGGTCCCGCGCCAGCTGACGTCTGAGCGGAAGCGCCGCGAGCAGCCCCGCCGCCGCCATCGCCGCCATCGCCCAGTAGCCGCCCGCCCCGTACAGATCGTACAGCGTGCCCGAGGCCGCCGTGGCCAGTCCGATCAGCACTCCGGCCGACAGCACGGAGCTGAGCATCTGTCCGGCCGTCTGGCTGTCGCGCGGCGCCAGCCGTTCGACGATCTGGATGCCGGCCAGAAACGTGGCGGCGAAAGTCAGGGCATGCAGCCCCTGCAGCGGCCACAACAGCCACAGGGGCGGCGCCAGGGCCATGACGCTCCAGCGCAGGACGGCGGCCGCCGCCCCGACCACCAGCATGATCCACGGACCGATGCCGACCCGGCGACGCCAGGGTTCGAACAGCCACATCAAGGCGATCTCGGCCACCACGCCGAAGGCCCAAAGCTGCCCCGTGACCGCCTCGCTGATCCCCTCGGCCTTCCACAGGATGGCGGAGAAGCCGTACTGATAGGCATGGGCCGCCTGGACCGCGCCGATGGCGAAGATGGCGGTCACGAAGGTCGGATCCCTGACCAGCCGGCCGATACCGCGGAACCGCTCCCGCCCCCGCAGCGGCTCCCCCTCGGCCACCGGCTCGGGCGGCAGGGCGAGGACGGCGACCACGGCCAGGCCGAGCGAGGCGACGACCAGCCAGACGATGATCGCATCCGCCGGCGCGGTCAGCAGCAGGGCGCCCATGATCATATTCGCCGCGACGAAGGCCGCCGAGCCGAACGCGCGCGGCAGGGCGAAGGTGTAGCCGAGCCGTCCGGCCAGACGCAGGTTCAGCACATCCGTCAGGGGCACCAGTACGCCCATGGCGGTCGCCCCCACGAACCAGCAGACGGCCCAGGCCAGATAGCCGTCGACCAGGCCGGCCGCCCCGTATCCCAGCGTCATCACCACGCCCAGCAGGGCGATGGGGGTCCGCCTCAGTCCGAATCCGTCGGCCCAGACCGCCAGCAGCGGACCGGTGATGATTCGGGCCAGCATGGGGATGGCCAGGAGGGTTCCGATCTGGGCGCCGCTCAACCCTCGCGAGCTTAGCCATAAGCCTGCAAACGGAAGGCTGACCCCGGTGGCGCCGAAGAGCAACACATACTGCAAAGCCAGGCGCTGGGGGGCGTTCATATGTCGGGCCATAGCAGACGGGCGGGATTCTGTCGGCTAGCGTTCCGGCATGAGAGTGACGCGTAGTCTGGCGATCTTCGCCGCCCTGAACGGCGCCCTGGCCGTCGCCATCGGCGCCTTCGCCGCCCATGGCGCGGGTCCGCAGGTCAAGTCCCTGCTGACGACCGGAGGCCATTATCAGATGGTCCATGCGGTTCTGGCCCTCGTCTGCGCCGTCTGGCCGACCCCTTCGCGCCTCGTCACGATAGCCGGATGGCTGGCGGCGGCGGGCGGGCTGGTGTTCTGCCTCGCCCTCTCGGCCATCGCCCTGCTCAGCCTGCCGGTCATGGGAGCGGTCGCCCCCATAGGCGGCGTTCTGATGATCTCGGCTTGGCTTTTACTCGCCGTTACCGCATTGCGGTCACAAACCGTCACCGCCTGACCGGCGCGAACAAGAGACCCGATTACAGTATGGCCTTCCCCGCGCCCGAAACGACCCGCCGCGAGCTTTTCCCGGAAATCGAGCCCTACGCCACCGGCTTCATGCCGACCGGCGGGGTGCACGAGATCTATTATGAGGAATGCGGCAATCCGCAGGGCCTGCCCGTCGTCGTCCTGCACGGCGGCCCGGGCGGTGCGGTCAATCCCGGCATGCGGCGCTATTTCGACCCGGCCAAATACCGCATCGTCCTGTTCGACCAGCGCGGCTGCGGCCGCAGCCGGCCCAATGCGTCGCTGGAAGAGAACACGACCTGGACCCTGATCGAGGACATCGAGCGCCTGCGTGAGCTACTCGGCATCGACAAATGGGTGGTGTTCGGCGGCAGTTGGGGTTCGACCCTGTCGCTGGCCTACGCCATCACCCATCCGGAGCGGGCTCAGGCCCTGCTGTTGCGCGGCATATTCCTGCTGACCAAGCCCGAGCTGCACTGGTTCTACCAGGACGGCGCGTCCAACATCTTCCCCGACGCTTGGGAGCGGTTCGTGGCCCCCATCCCCGAGGATGAACGGCACGACCTGATGGGCGCCTACTACAAGCGGCTGACCGGCGAGGACAAGGCCGAGCGCGAGCGCTGCGCCATCGCCTGGTCCAGCTGGGAAGGCGAGACGGTCAGCGTCGAGGGACCGGACGCCCGGCCCGAGAAATTCGCCGAACCCGAGTTCGCGGTCGCCTTCGCCCGTATCGAATGCTGGTATTTCGTCAACGGCGGCTTCTTCCCCGAGGAGGGCTGGCTGCTGAAGAACATCAGCCGGATCAAGCACATCCCCTGCTGGATCGCCCAGGGACGGTTCGACGTTGTGACGCCGATCTCCGGCGCCTGGTCCCTGCACCGGGCCTGGCCCGAGGCGAAGCTGGACATCGTCAAGGACGCCGGCCACGCCTCCACCGAACCGGGCATCATCGACAGCCTGGTGCGCGCCACGGACTGGGCGGCGGGGCTTTAGACCCTCCGGGGGCGCAGCCGGACGACGACGGGGTGGTTACTTCGGATTGGTCTTCTGGACCATTTCGGACAGCTGGAAGCCGATGCGGCGGGCCTCGCGTTCCTCGGGCTTCTTGCGCACGTCCAGCAGAACGTTGATCTGGCCGTAGTGCTGGATCAGCCGCACGGGCTTGCCGTCGGCGTTCTTGCCCAGGAACATGATGAAGTCCGGCCCCCAGAAGCCGAGGTCCTCGATCGACATCGTGCCGTCGCCGGGCAGGCCCACGATGCGGGCGCCGATCTCCTCATCCTTGTCGAGACCCTTTTCGAAATCCTCGATCAGCTTGGAGAGGCGTACAAATGCCCATTCGGCCGGATTTTCGCGCATCCGTACGCCGTCCATCAGGGCGGCGGTCTGCGCCGGGGACGCTGCAGGGATAACGGGTTTCGGGCACGGCTTGTCGCCCCAGTCCGGCACGAAAACGGGCGGCGTTGCGGGGGTAGCGGCGGTTTTGGGTTTGCTCATGGTTCGACCCTAACGCACCGGAGCCGATTCAGAACAACCCGTGGCCCTTGGGCAGTTCGGCATAGCGGTGCACGCGCGTGGCCAGCACCAGGCCGAAGCCGAACATGACGGTCATCATCGACGACCCGCCATAGGACAGCAGCGGCATCGGCACCCCGACCACGGGGGCCATCCCCATGACCATGGCGCCGTTGATCAGCACGAACAGGGCGAAGAAGGCCGTCATTCCCGCGGCGGCGATGCGGCCGAAATGGCTGTGCGCCAGCGAGGCGATGCGCAGGGCGATCAGGATGATGGCGACGTAGCAGGCCAGGACGGTGAAGGATCCGACAAAGCCGAATTCCTCGGCCACGGTCGAGAAGATGAAGTCCGTATGCCGTTCGGGCAGGAACTCCAGCTGGCTCTGGCTGCCCAGGCCGTAGCCCTTGCCCAGCAGGCCGCCCGAGCCGAGCGCGATCTTGGACTGGATGATGTTGTAGCCGGTGCCCGACGGATCGGACTCCGGACTGAGGAAGGTCAGCACCCGGTTGCGCTGATAGTCGTGCATGCCGAACATGACGAACGGCGGAATGATCGCGACGGCGGCGGCGGCGGCGGCGGCGATGACGCGCCAGCTGAGGCCGGCCACGAACATGACCACCGCGCCCGTCAGACCGATGACCATGGCGGACCCGAGGTCAGGCTGTTTGGCGACGAGGATGAAGGGCACGCCGATCATCCCGGCCGGGATCAGCAATTTCCACGACCAGCGCGCCTCCTGGGCGGTATGGTTGTGGTACCAGCGGGCCAGGGCCAGGACGAGGCCGAGCTTGATGAACTCGGCCGGCTGGATGCGCATGAAGCCCAGATTCAACCAGTTCCTGGCGCCGCCCGCCGTATAGCCCAGCGGCGTGAACTCGATCATCAGCACGAGCACAAGCAGGACGCCGTACAGCGGATAGGCGGCGCGGAACCACCATTTGGGGTGCACCATGGCCAGACCCAGCATCACCACAAGCAGGGCCGCGAAACGGATCACATGTTTGGCGGCCCAGGGCTGCCATTGCCCGCCCGCGATCGAATACAGCATGGCGGCGCCGACCATGGCGACCAGACCAAGCAGGCCGATCAACCGCCAGTCCAGTTCGCTGATCTTGGTCGAGATGCGATCGCGCTCGCCGGGACGGGTCAGGGCGGAGGCGGTCATTGCGGAGCCTCGGGCAGATAGGGACGCGGGCCGCCGGAAGGGGTGGTTGGGGGAGCCGGCGCCGCTGTCGCCGCGGCGGGCTGGGCCTGGGCGACCGGCTCCTCGGGCGCAGCGCCGGCCAATTCGTCCGTCTCGGTCTCGGGAGCCAGGGCTTCCGGCGGCAGCGGGCGCTGGATACGCTCCAGCATTTCGGGATCCTTGAGCAGGGTCGTACGCATGATCTCGCGCGCCCGTGGCGCTCCGGCCGTGGCCCCGCCCTTGCCGCCGTGCTCGATGATGACCGCCACGGCGTAGCGGGGCGCGTCGACCGGGGCGAAGGCCACGAACAGATTGTGGTCCTTCAGCGCCCAGATGTTCGACTTGCGCGAGCCGGTGCCGTAGCTGCGGACCTGGGCGGTGCCTGTCTTGCCGGCCATCTGGATATCTCCCAGCCCCAGCTGGGACTGACGGTACGCCGTGCCCGACCGGTCGTTGGCCACGGCGACCATGCCCTGACGCACGATCTCGACGTGCTCGGGCGGGAACGGCAGATCGGGCACCGCGGCGCCTGACGGCTGCTCGACCCCGCCGACCGACTTGATCAGGCGCGGATTGATGGCCTTCTTCGCATTGGCGATGCGGGCGGTCATGACCGCCAGCTGCAGGGCGGTGACATTCACATCGCCCTGGCCGATGGCGACGGACAGGGTCTCGCCCGGAAACCAGACGCGCGATTCCGGATTGGGGTTGCGGCGGTTGTAATTGGCCTTCCACGCCTTGCTGGGGACCGAGCCGGCCTTCTGGTTGCCGACCCCGATGTCGTAGGTCTGCATGAAGCCGATCTTCTTCGCCGTCTCCTGGATCAGGTCGACGCCGGCGCGGTTGCACATGTGGTAGAAATAGACGTCGCACGAGTTCTTGATGGCGTTGTGCATGTCCTGCGCGCCATGCCCGCGGGGCTCCCAGCAGCGGAAGACGCGGTTGCCGTAGCGGTAGCCGCCCGTGCAGGTCACCCGCTCGGTCGGATCGACGCCAGCCTCCAGGATGGCAAGGGCGGTGGTCATCTTGAACGTCGAGCCCGGGTGGAAGACGCCGTTCAGCGTCTTGTCCAGCAGAGGCTTGCGCTCATAGTCCGACAGGGCGCGGTAGATGCGCGAGGGCACGCCGCCGACGAACAGGTTGGGGTCGAACGACGGGGCCGAAACCATGCACAGGATGTCGCCGTTGCGGACGTCCATGACGACGCAGCCGCCCGATTCCTCGCCCATCACTTCCAGCGCGCGGTTCTGGACGTCGGCGTCGAGGGTCAGGACCACGTCCTTGCCGGGCACGGCCGGCCGCGAGCCGCCGATGTCCTCGGCCACCACCCTGCCCCGCGCATCGACCTCGACCCGGTTGCCGCCGGCCTCGCCGCGCAGGTCGGCGTCGAAGGATTTCTCCACGCCCTGCCGGCCGATACGGAAGCCGGGGTTGTAGAGAATCTCGGGGACCTTCTCGCCCCGGTCCTCGATGGCCTTGATGTCGCGGTCGTTGGGCTTTGCCACATAGCCGATGACATGGGCGAAGGCGCCGCCGAACGGATAGTAGCGGGCCTCGTTCATGTCGGCCATGACGCCCGGCAGCTCGTTGGCGTAGAGGTTGACCCGGGCGAACTCCTCCCAGGTCAGGTCGCTCTTGACGGGAACCGGGCTGAAACGCGGGGCGGCGTTGACGTCGCGGATGATCGAGCGGCGCCGGTCCATGGTGTCGGGCAGCAGCCGGCCCAGCAGATCCAGCGTCTGGTCCAGATCCTTGGTCTCGTCGCGCACGACCAGCACGCGGAAGCTGGGACGATTGCCGGCGATGACGACGCCGTGCCGATCCAGGATGCGGCCGCGCGGGGGCGGCACGAGGCGGAAGTTGAACTGGTTGTTCGAGGCCAGGGTGGCGTATTCGCCCGCCTGCACGACCTGAAGCTGGGCCAGACGGCCGGTCAGGGCCAGACCGCCGAGCGCCGTCAGCCCGCCGAACACGAAGGTGCGGCGCAGGAAGGAGCCCTGCCGCTCGTTGACGTCGGAGAAGAAGATGGAGGGTTCCGAGCTCATCGGAACCTCACGTCGCCGTCCTCGAACCGCTCGATCATCTGGTTGGCGAACGGGAACAGGAGCAGGGTCGGGACCACCTGGCCGATCAGGGCCAGCAGGCTGGCGGCGTTGTGGTCGATGAAGATTCGCACAAGGTAGACCAGCAGGAAGGCCAGACCACAGCAGGCGGCGAACCAGACGAACAGGACGGCCGTGTCCTGGCCGATCAGGAAGCTGCGCGAGGCCAGCACGATCGCGTAGATGGCCAGCAGGGACAGGGCCCAGAGGCCGAGCGGCCCGTAGGTGAATATGTCCAGCCCCAGACCCAGAAGAGTCAGCACCAGCGGCGCGACCACCGAGGGGCGGATAAGCGGCCAGGCGAAGGCCAGGACCATGGGAATGACCGGTTCGGGCAGGCTCAGACCGAACAGCTCGACCGGCGTGGCCAGGACGATGGTGGCCGCGACCGTGATCAGGGCCGGATAGACGATCCACTGCATCGGCCCGACGACGCGGACCGCAACGGGGCGTCTCATTCGGTCCCCCCGGCGGGCGGCGCGGCTTCGGCGGCCGGCGGAGGCGCGGCGGCGGCGGGCGGGGTCGGGCGCGGTCGGGCGGCCTCGACAGCGTCGGCGCGGGCGGTGTCGGCGGCGGCCTGTTCGGCGCGGCCGCGAGCCGCGTCGCGGCGGGCGGCCGCGTCGGAGATGGCGGCGGCCTGCGCGGGGGTGGCTTCGGCCACGGCGCCCAGGGCGGCCAGCGGCGGCGAGTTGAGGTCGTCCGAGCCGATCAGCTGGCCGAAATCCTCGAACAGCATGACGCGGACATAGTCGATGGCGCCCCGGTCGCTGAACAGTTTGACGCGCCACGAGCCGTCGATCCCCCTAGCGGCGACGCCGATCGGGACGCCGCGCGGGAAGCCGCCGCCGTCGCCCGAGGACAGGATGCGGTCGCCGGCCTGAACGGAGCCGACGCCGCGGATGAACTCGAGCCGCGGATTGTCGCTGCCGTCGCCGGTCAGCAGGGCGCGGGCGTCGGTGCGGTCGACCAGCACCGGCGTCCGGCTCGCCACATCGGTCAGCAGCACCATCCGGCTGACGTTGGGCGAGGTTCCGACGATACGGCCCACCAGGCCGTGCTCGTTGATGACCGGATTGCCCACCTTGACGCCCTTGGCCGAGCCGGCGTCGATCAGGCGGGCGCGCGAGAACGGACCACGCGTATCCGAGATGGAGCGGGCCGTCTGCATGGCCACCGGCGGCTCGGGCCGGATGCCCAGCATGGCCTCATAGCGGGCGTTGACGTTCTTCAGGGCGATGGCCTGGTCGCGCCACGGGGCCAGTTCGGCCAGTTCGCGCTTCAGACGGCGGTTCTCGGAGACGGCGAAGAAATAGCCGCCGACATAGTCGGTGGCGGATCCGAACCAGCGGACCGGCGCGGCGAAGACGCCTCCGACCGGACCGGCGACGGACTCGACCCCGGCGCGGACGGGCTGATACGGCGAGGTCTGGGCGCGGGCGTCGCTGATCAGCAGCAGGATGCAGCCGATGGCGGCGATCACGACAGCGACGGCCGCGGTCCAGACCAGCGGCACCTTGATGTTCTCGAACGGTCCGTCGCGAAACGCCACGGCGCGCCTTCCTGGGAAAGAGGGAATCGGCGGGAACCCCCCCGCCGACTTCAGCAGCCTATCGCAAAATCCGGGCCAGTTGGAAACCGCGCCGGCCCCGTGATGACAGGGATTTGCGGCGGAGTTGGGGATCAAGCCCTAGAGGGCGGAATCCAGCACGCCCTTCATCCAGCGCGGATGCTCCAGAACCCTGCCGCAGCCGATGGCGACGCAGGACAGCGGGTCGTCGGCGACCGAGACCGGCAGACCCGTGTGGTCGCGGATTTCGGCGTCCAGACCGCGCAGCAGCGCGCCGCCGCCGGTCAGCATGATGCCCTTGTCGGCGATGTCGGCGGCCAGTTCAGGCGGGGTGGCCTCCAGCGCAACCTTCACGGCCTCGACGATCTGGGTCACCGGCTCGGCGAGGGCTTCAGCGGCCTGGCGCTCCGAGATGCGGACCTCGCGGGGCACGCCCTGCATCAGGTCGCGGCCCTTGACGTCGATCGACAGGCCTTCGCCGTCGGCCGGGATGCGGGCGGTGCCGATGTCCTTCTTGATGCGCTCGGCCGTGGTCTCGCCGATCAGAAGGTTATGGTTGCGGCGCATGTAGCTGATGATCGCCTCGTCCATCTTGTCGCCGCCGACACGGACCGAGCGCGAATAGACGATGCCCGACAGGGACAGGACGGCCACTTCGGTGGTGCCGCCGCCGATGTCGACGACCATGGAGCCGGTCGGCTCGTGGATCGGCAGGCCGGCGCCGATCGCGGCCGCCATCGGCTCGTCGATCAGGCCGACGCGGCGGGCCGAGGCGTTGAGGCAGGAATCGTTGATGGCGCGGCGCTCGACGGCGGTGGCGCCCGACGGCACGCAGACGATGACCTTGGGGTTCACGAAGCCCTTGCGGTTATGAACCTTGCGGATGAAGTGCTTGATCATCTCCTCGGCGACTTCGAAGTCGGCGATGACCCCGTCGCGCATGGGGCGGATGGCTTCCATATGGCCCGGGGTGCGGCCCAGCATCTGCTTGGCCTCGATGCCCACGGCGTGGACGATCTTCCGCCCACCGACGTTGCGTAGGGCGACCACGGACGGCTCGTTCAGGACGATGCCCTTGCCCTTCATGTAGATCAGGGTGTTGGCGGTGCCGAGGTCGATGGCGATGTCGTTGGAGATCGCGCCGAAAATGCTGGAGAACATGGGTCCGGGATACCGTTCTTTCGGGCCTTGGAGGGGCGTTTGGTCGTCTCGATCCGCTTCGGCGACGCCCCGGCGCCGCGCATCCCCACGCACCGCCTCCTGATCGTTATCGCCTGACTGACCTTAAGGCTCGTTTGGCAGTGTGTGACGGTGATTACAACCCCTTCCAGGCGCTGCTGTCGAAGCCGTGACCAGCGCTTCAGTCCGCCCCGGACGCGGCCTCGCGCCGTTTGACCAGTTCGCGCACGCCCAGCATCAGACCCAGCCAGACCACAGCGACGCCGGCGAGGATCAGCGAGGTCCAGACGCCGTCGCCGCTAACCGCCGAAACCACCGCCCCGCCGAAGAAGGACACCAGGGCGGTCTTGGGCAGAACCCCGAGGGCGCAGCCCGCCAGAAAGCGCCAGAACGACGCCCGGGCGGCTCCGAACGCCATGTTGACGACGATGAAGGGCGCGGAGGGCACGTTGCGGATCATGAAGCTGGCGTAGAAGGCGTTCTTGCCGACGAACCCCTTGAGCCGGCCCATGGTCCGGCCGCCGAACCGGTCGACCAGCCGCGCCGTCGGTCCGCGCCCCATCCAGTAGGTGACCCCCGCCGAAACGACGGTCGCCGCCCAGCTGTAGAAGAACCCGAGCGAGGGCCCGAAGGCGACCACGCAGGCGGCGATCAGGATGAACTGGGGCGCGCCGATGAAGGCGGCGGCGATGAACAGGACCACCGTGGCGGCGAAGGCCCACGGACTGCCGGCGTAACCCTGCAGCCAGGCCTCGAGGTTCTCCTCGGCCGCCAGCCCCAGCTGACTCTTGCCAACCGCCAGCAGGGCCAGCGTCGCGCCCAGCAGCAGCGCCGTCGCCAGCACGGACCGCCAGCGACGGGCCTCCATGTTGAGGATGAAGTCGATCAGGCGGCGCATGGGACGGTGGTTAGCATCAGGCGGCCATGGCGGCGAGAGCCACAGGAACGCTGACCTAACCTCCCCGCCCGCCGGCCCGGAAGCGCGCCCGGGCGACCGCGACGATCGTGACGGCCAGCATGGCGGCGCCGATCCGGTCCCACACGCCGTCATTCAGCAGCGCGACCACCAGGCCGATCAGGCTGAGAACCGCGAGGGTCAAAGGCGCGCCGAAAACGGCCCAGGCGCTGAAGTCCTTGCGGCTCATGCCCGCCTGTTCCGCCTGGTCAGCCAGAGATAGACGCCTGATCCCAGAATAATGATGGTCGCCAGATCCAGCAGCGCCCACACGATCTTCAGCGTCAGACCGCCGTAGTCGCCGAAATGCAGCGGCTGGGACAGGGACAGGGTCTTCACATACCAGGGCATCCGGGCCACGGCGGCCAATTCGCCGGTGCGCGCGTCGATCAGGGCCGGGGTGATCATGCGGGCGGTCAGCGGCGTCTCGCCATGGAAGAAGACCGCATAGTGGTGGTCCGTCGAATAGGTCGAGCCGGGGAAGGCGACGAACTGCAGCGTCATGCCCGGCAGGGCCGCCCTGGCGCGCTCTATCGCGGCGTCCAGAGAGCTGCGTTCCGTCAAGGGAACCGGTGCGTCATAGGCGACGGTCAGATCCCGCAGGGCCGTATCCTTCCAATAGGCGATGATGGGCGTCGCCAACGTGTTCACCACCCCGGTCGCCCCGACCACCAGAACCCAGGCGATCGTCACGGCGCCCAGCAGGTTATGATAGTCGAGCCACCGCGTGCGCGCCGCGCGATCCAGACGCACCGCGCCGAACGGCAGGCGCCGCATGAACGGCGCGTAGAGCACGACGCCCGACACGACCGCGACGATCAGCAACAGGCCCATAGCGCCGAGGAACAGCGCGCCCGGCAGGCCCAGGAACATGTCGGTGTGAAGCTGCAGCAGGAATTCCATCGCCGGATGGCCGGCGACCGGCGGGGCGGCGTCCCCGCTTGTTCGATCGATCGGCTGGAAGTTGAACTGGCCGGAGGGGGCGTCGGGGGCCCGGCTGGTGACGTTCACCACCGGCCGGTCCTCGTCGAAACTCATGAAGGCCGGAATGTCGCCCGGGTGGCGCGACAGGGCGACGGACAGCACCTCGTCGAGATCCAGCCTGGCGCCCTCCGGATTCGCGGGCGCCCAGGCGTGCCGTAACAGAACCTCGTTGATCTCATGGGTGAAGACCAGCGGCAGGCCCGTGACGCACAGCATCAGCAGGAACAGGGTCGAGACGAGACTCGACCAGCGGTGCACCCACGACCAGCGGTGGATCGTCCGGGCCTTCATCCGGTTCAGAATTCCGCCGAGATCGACATCGTCAGGGTGCGGGGTGCGCCCAGCGTCAGATAGTTGGCTCCCGGGTAGCCGCCGACGGCGACCCACTGGTCCTCGTCCGCCAGGTTCTCGATGCGCGCCCGTGCAGTGAGGGTGCGGCTCCCGGCCTCGAAGACGTAACGGACGCCGGCGTCGAACCGGGTCCAGGATTCAAGTTCGACCGAGTTGTCTGCATTGGCCGGCTGGTCGGCGGTGTGGACCGCGCGCGCCTCCAGCGTGAGCCCAGCCGCCGCGGGCACGTCCCACTCCAGATTCACATTGCCCTGGAATTCCGGCGCGCCGATCGGCGATTTGCCGTCCAGAGCCCCGCCCGCCGTGCGCGTGAGCTCCGCATCCAGCAGGGTGACGCCGGCCAGCAGGCGCAGGCCGTCCACCGGTTCGCCGAAGACGCTGGCCTCGAGCCCCCGGTTTTCCTGTTCGCCATTGGCGGCGAAGACGTTGTTCTCGACAAAGGCGCTGGGAAGGACCGAGCGGAACAGGCTGATCGAGCCGCCGAAGGCGCCGGCGTCGTATTTGGCGCCGACCTCGACCTGCTCGCCCCGGAAGGGCGACAGCACCTCGCCCCCATTCTGCACCGGCACGCCGCCGCTGACCGCCGGCGCGGTCTGGCCCGGGATCAGCGCCTCGACATAGTTGGCGTAGAGCGAGATCCGGTCGTGGGGCTTGTAGACCAGGGCCAGGGCCGGCGTGGTCGCTTCGCCATCATAGCCCGACTGCGGGGCGCCGGTGTTGTAGTCGTAGGTTCGGGTCTCGATCCGCTGATGGCGAACCCCGACCGTAGCCAGCAGCCGCCCGTCCATGAAGGACAACATGTCGGCGATGGCGATGCTGGAGTTCTTCACCCGTTCGGTGACGTGGGGATCGGACAGGTCGCCGCCGACGAAGAAATCGGCCGCGGGGGGCGTGACCGCGACCGGCGCGTACAGGTCGCTGGCGAAACCGGCGAAGCTGGAGAAGGCATAGGCGTTCGCCGACTTCGACTGGACCTGCGAGGCCGACGCCACCAGACGATGCCCGACGGGGCCTGTGACCAGATCGGCGCGGACGCCGACATCCCCGGACCAGATGGCGTCTTCGCGGGCGTTGTCAAAGCGATAGGCGCTCAGCGTCCCGTCGGACTGCGCCCTCGGATTGGCCAGGACATTCTGTTCCCTGCCCTCGCGGCCGCCGAAGGCCGCCCAGGCCGAGACGGCGTCGGTCACATCGAACTCGCCGCGTGCGACGCCGAACAGCTGTTCCTCGTCCGTATAGGTCCAGGGCTGGGCGAAATTACCGTCCGCGGGAGGCGGCGCCGGAATGGCGCCGGCGGGCGTCACCGTCGGGCGCGGTGCGTCGATGCGATGGTCCTGCCAGCCGATGTCTGCCGAAAAGCGCGCGCGGTCCCCGCGACGGTCCAGTCCCAGGCCGATGACATTCAGTTCGCGCGCCTGTCCTTCAACGCCGCCCTCGCCGTCCCGGCGCGCCAGGTTCAGCCGCACGCCGTATTCGTCCGCGGCGCCGAAACGGCGGGCCAGATCGGCGGCCAGATAGACTTCGCTCTCTCCCTCCAGCCCCGCGGTCAGGCGCGTGAGGGGTCCATCGGGCGCCCGCTTGGGCATCAGGTTGACCGCTCCGCCAACGCCGCTTCCCCCCGGGGCCGCGCCGTTCAGAAAGGCCGTGGCGCCATGGAAGACCTCGACCCGTTCCAGAAACTCCGCCGCCACGAACTGGCGCGGAAGGATGCCGTAGAGGCCGTTGTACGTCATGTCGTCCGAATAGACCGGAAAGCCCCGGATGACGTAGAGCTCCTGGAAATTGCCGAAGCCCTTGGTGACCCTGACGGCGGGGTCGTTCTGCAGCACGTCGGCGACGCTGCGGGCCTGCTGGTCGCGGGCCAGTTGCGAGGTGTAGCTCGTCGTGGCGAAGGGCGTGTCCATGGCGTCCAGCGCGCCGAAGAGGCCCACTCGCCCGCCCCTCGCCACCTGCCCACCGGGACGAACGGACGGCAACGCCACCTGCGAGCCGGTGACGACGACCTCGTCCAGTTTCGTCGGTTCCACCTCCTGTGCGAACGCCGCGCCTCCCAAGGCCAGCACGGCGGAGGTGGTCAGAAGAACGGAGCGGAACATTGCATGAGGTCCTGATGAATTGAGAACGCGTCTCAATATACAGCACCGTACGGAGGTCAAGGCGAAGCCGGGATCGGGGCGGGCTCAAGACCGCGACATTTGATCGCCCTTTCGCAACTGCGTAAGGATGCGCCGTCCCCGGGAGTCGCCATGTCCAGCCTGCAGTCCGCCGCCCTCGCCCGCGTCAAGCCGTCGGCCACCCTGGCGGTCACTGCCCGCGCCCGCGAGCTGAAGCGCGAGGGCCGCGACGTGATCGGCCTTGGCGCGGGGGAGCCGGACTTCGACACCCCCGAGAACATCAAGGAGGCCGCCATCGCGGCCATCCGCCGGGGCGAGACCAAATACACCGACGTCGACGGCATCCCGGAGCTGAAGGCGGCCGTGGCGGCCAAATTCGCGCGCGAGAACGGGCTCAAATACGAGACAAGCCAGATCCACGTCGCCCCCGGCGGCAAGACGGTGATCTACAACGCCCTGGTCGCGACCGTGTCGCCGGGCGACGAGGTGATCGTGCCAGCGCCCTACTGGGTCAGCTATCCCGACATGGTGCTGCTGGCCGGCGGCGAGCCGGTGACGGTGGTCGGGCACGAGGCGGACGGCTTCAAGCTGAAGCCCGAGGCGCTGGAGGCGGCGATCACGCCGCGGACGAAATGGCTGATCCTGAACAGCCCGTCGAATCCCACCGGCGCGGCCTATACGGGCGCCGAACTGGAGGCGCTGGCCGCCGTGCTGCGCCGCCATCCGCAGGTCTGGGTGATGACCGACGACATGTATGAGCACCTGATCTACGGCGACTTCGACTACCGGACGATCGCCCAGGTCGCGCCCGATCTGTACGACCGGACGCTGACGGTGAACGGCGTGTCCAAGGCCTACGCCATGACCGGCTGGCGCATCGGCTATGCGGGCGGGCCCAAACCCCTGATCGACCTGATGCGCAAGGTGGCGGGGCAGACCACGTCCAACCCCTCGTCAGTCAGCCAGTGGGCGGCCGTCGAGGCGCTGAACGGCCCGCAGGATTTCATTGCCGAGCGGGCGACCCATTTCGAACGGCGGCGGAATCTGGTCGTATCCATGCTCAATCAGGCGGCGGGCGTCCGCTGCGCTACGCCCGAGGGCGCCTTCTACGTCTATCCGTCGATCGAGAGATTGATCGGCAAGGCGACAGACGGCGGCACGGTGATCGACAGCGACGATACGTTCGCCGCCGCCCTGCTGGACGCCGAGGGCGTGGCGGTGGTGCAGGGATCCGCCTTCGGCCTGAGCCCCTATTTCCGCATCAGCTATGCGACCTCGGAAACCGTGCTGGAGGAGGCCTGCCGCCGCATCCAGCGGTTCTGCGCCTCGCTGCGCTAGGCGGCGCGGCTGACCGCGAAGTCGGCCAGTTGTTCCAGGGCGTCGACCCATTCGCCCGCAGGCAGGGCGGCGAGCGCCGCCTTGGCGGCGTCGGCGTATTCGTAGGCGGTGTCCAGGGTCGCCCCGACCGCGCCGGATCCGATGACCAGCTCCCGCGCGCGGCGGAAGTCGTCCTCGGTCCGTTGGCCCTTGTTGATGGTGCGGTCCCAGAAGGCGTCTTCGCGGCCGCGCGTCCGGGCCGCGGCCAGCAGCAGGGGCATGGTGACCTTGCCCTCGCGGAAGTCGTCGCCGGCGTTCTTGCCGAGGTTCTCGGACAAGCCGCCGTAGTCGAGGGCGTCGTCGGCCAGCTGGAAGGCGAGGCCGAGGTTCAGGCCGTAGGCGCGCAGGGCCTCGACGGCCGCCTCCCCCGCCCCTGCCCCGACCGCGCCGGATTCGGCGGCGGCGGCGAACAGTTCGGCGGTCTTGGCCGAGATGATCCGCAGATAGGTTTCCTGATCCAGGTTCAGGTCGTGGGCGCGGGTCAGCTGCAGCACCTCGCCCTCGGCGATGACGCTGGAGGCGGTGGCGAGGATGCCAAGCGCCCGCATCTGGCCGGTCTCGACCATCAGTTCGAAGGCGCGGGCGAACAGGAAGTCGCCGACCAGAACGCTGGACGGCGCGCCCCAGATCAGATGGGCGGCGGTCTTGCCCCGGCGCAGGTCCGAGCCGTCGACGATGTCGTCGTGCAGCAGGGTGGCGGTGTGAATGAACTCGACCGCGGCGGCCAGCTTGACCGCGGCGGCGATGTCGTCCGTCGCGCCCGAGGCGCGGGCGGCCGCCAGGGTCAGCAGGGGGCGCAGCCGCTTGCCGCCGGCGCTGACCAGATGGTCGGCCAGCAGCGGAATCACCGGCACCTGGGACTGCATACGGGCGATGATCAGGGCGTCGACGGCGGCCATGTCGCCCTTCGCCAGCCGAACCAGCGGTTCGACGTCTCCCTTCGAGCGGGGATCGGCGGCGACGACAGCGTCCAACGGAAAACTCACTCGGCGCGGCGCGGGGAGAGGATCGCACCGGAAAATCCAGCCGCCGCCTTGCCGGGCGGCGATGCGGCGCACAATGGTGATCGTGCCATGAAGGGTCAAGCCGCGTGACCGCCGCATCATCTCAATCCGACGGCGTCGAAATCGTCGAGAACGCCCTGCTGGGCGGCCGCGTCCGGCTGCGCCAGCCGGCGAAGGGCTACCGCGCCGGCATGGATGCGGCCCTGCTGGCGGCGGCTGTGGAGGCCGGACCGGGGCAGAGGGTGCTGGAGGCCGGGTGCGGCGCGGGCGCGGTGCTGATGCAGATCGCCGCGCGGCGTCCCGACGCGGTCCTGACGGGACTGGAGCGCGATCCGGCGATGGCTGCGCTGGCGCGGGAGAATGCGGCGCTGAACGGCGCCCATGCGACCATCGTCGAGGGCGACGTGGCCGACGGCTTCCGGGCGCTGGGACTGAAGCCGTTCGACCAGGCGGTCAGCAATCCGCCCTTCTTCGACGACCCCGGCGCGTTGCGCGCGCCGTCGCCGGGCAAGCGCGGAGCGTGGATGGCGGACGACGGCCTGAAGGCGTGGACGGACTTCCTGCTGAAGGGGGTGCGGGAGGGCGGTCGGATCGTGATCATCCACCGCGCCGACCGGCTGGCCGATCTGCTGGCCCTGCTGGGCGAGAAGGCCGGGTCCTTCGCCGTGCGGGGCATTCATCCGTATGCGGATGAATCGGCCAAACGGGTGCTGGTCAGCGCGATAAAAACGGGCAAGGCGCCGCTGCGCCTTCTGCCGCCGCTGGTGCTGCACGAACGCGGCGGGCCGAAGCATACGGCCGAGGCCGAGGCGATCCTGCGCGGCGAGGCGGCGCTGGGGTTCTGATCCGTCCGCCCGTGGGGTAAAGGGAGCCATGTCCCTGCGCCCCCTCTTCGTCACCCAGGTCTATGAAGCCTCGCTGGCCTCAGGCCCCGGCTTCGCCGCCTTCAACGCCGGCCTGGCCGACGCCTGCCGCATGCTGGCCGCCGAGGATCAGGCCGGGCGGGCCTGGTGCCGCGAACATGGATATCGAGGCTATACCTCCTACGGCTCCCTGGCCGACCTGCCGCACCGGATGCCCGAGTTCGCCGAGCTGAAGCGCCATCTGGACCGCCATGCCCTGCTCTATGCGAAGGCGCTGAATTTCGATCTGGCGCGGAAGCCGCGGCTCGACAGCCTGTGGGTCAACATCCTGAAACCCGGCGGGGGGCACAGCGGCCATATCCATCCGCACGCCTTCCTGAGCGGCACCGTCTATGTCGAGGTCCCCGACGGCGCCTCGGCCCTGAAGCTGGAAGACCCGCGCCTGCCCATGATGATGGCGCGCCCCGGCGTCCACGCCGACGCGCCCGAGGGCGAGAAGCCCTTCGTCTATCTGGCTCCGCAGGCCGGCACGATCCTGATGTGGGAAAGCTGGCTGCGCCACGAAGTGCCGCCGAACGCGGCGAAGAGCGAGCGGATCTCGGTCAGCTTCAACTACGCCTGAGGCCGGCCAGACCGTCCCAGGCCAGCATGGCCGCGCGCGCCGTGGCGGCCAGTTCGTCCGGCGTCGCGCCCTCGCGGGCCCGGAAGGTCATGCCCTGCTGGACCGTGGTGTAGAAGGCCGCCATGGCGGCCGGGTCGGCGGACGGGGCGATCTCGCCCGCCGCCTGGGCGGCGCACAGCCGATCCCGCATGACCGCCATGGAGTCTGTCCGGATTTTCGCCACCTCTTCGCAGGCCCCGTCGGGCAGGGCGTCGGGGTGTGCGCCCGACAGCACAAGCAGACAGCCCCTGGGCTGGTCACACTGGCCGTTCGCCTCGGCCGTCGCCAGCAGCAGGCCCTCTATGGCCTCCCGCGCCGTCGGGGCCTCGCGCATCGAGGCCCACAGGGCCGCGCCCGCTGTTTCGGCGTAGAGCCGCACCGCCTCGCGGAAGAGATTCTCCTTGCTGCCGAAGGCGGCGTAGAGGCTGGGCGAGTTGATCCCCATGGCCCGGGTCAAGTCGGCCATGGACGTATCCGCATATCCCTTGGTCCAGAACACCTGAAGGGCGCGGGACAGGGCTTCGTCACGATCGAAACTGCGGGGACGGCCGACCATGGCGTCTTTCGGACCTATTTTTCTAACGACCGATACATAATCCCTTGACGAAGGGAGGCAAGCCTTCCATCTGGCGTTCTGTGTCGATCATTACAGAAAGAGAACCGATCATGACCGCCTCCCTTCCCCTTTCCGGCAAACGCGCCCTCGTCACCGGCGGCAGCCGCGGCATCGGCGCGGCCATCGCCCGGCAGCTTGCGGCCGACGGCGCGGACGTCGCCATCACCTATGAAAAATCGGCCGACCGCGCCGAAGCCCTCGCCGCCGAGCTGCGCGCCCTGGGCCGCAAGGCCGTCGCCATCCAGGCCGACGCCGGCTCGACCGACGGACCGGCCAGGGCGGTCGAAGGCGCGGTCGAAGGGCTGGGCGGTATCGACATCCTCGTCAACAACGCCGGCGTCGCGGGCGGGACCCTGTTCGCCGACCAGTCTCTCGACGAGATCGACGCCCTGCTGAACGTCAACATCCGCGGCGTCATCCTGACCACCAAGGCCGCCCTGCCCCATATCGGGGCCGGCGGGCGGATCATCTCGATCAGCAGCGTCCTGGCCGATCGCGTGCCCTTCGGCGGGGTGACCGTCTATTCAGCCTCGAAGTCGGCGCTGCAGGCCTTCACCCTCGGCCTCTCGCGGGAACTGGGGCCCAAGGGGATCACGGTCAATCTGGTCAAGCCCGGCGCCACCGACACCGACATGAACCCGGCCGACGGCCCCAACGCGCCGGGCATGCTGCCGAGCATTTCGCTGGGCCGCTACGGCCAGCCGCACGAGATCGCCTCGGCGGTCGCCTTCCTCGCCGGTCCGGGCGCCGGCTACATCACCGGGACCGGCATCCTGGTCGACGGCGGCGTCGGCGCCTGAGCCGGACGCCGGCGGGAGCGTAGCGGGACGTTAAGCCTTGTCGCGGCATTATGGGCGGACGCTTGCCCAGCCCTTGCGATTGACATCGTCATGCTCGTCTCCCGCGCCACCGGCGTGATCCTGTTGCTCTACAGCGGCTTCCACATGGTCATCGGCATGTGGGTGCCGCAGTTTCCGTGGCTGCTGACCGGGGCGCTGCTGGTGATCGGGTCCGTGGCGCTGCTGGCGTCCCGGTCATGGTCGCGCGTTGTCGTCTACGCCACCGCCCTGGCGGCGGCGGCGGTCGGGCTTGTCGGTCAGGTCGACGCCGCCGCTGACGCGAGGACAGACATCCCCCTGGCCATGGTGATGTGGGGCCTGTGGACCTCGCTCTGGCTGACGGTTTCCTACCTCGGCGCGCGGTACCTGCCCGACCCGGAGTCCGCGCCCGGCCCGTTCTGGCCGATCCGCCTGGGCTGAGCGCCCAAGGGCGGGAATGGCGTTTCCGGCGGTCAATACCGGTCACGGATTGCAGTTCGCCGATCACCGCAAACACCGCGACCATTCCCGCCTCATTTGCCCTCTTTGCAGAGGGCGGCTACATCCCGCGCCAACCTCCCCACACACCCAGACGACAGGGCGCAACGCACCTCATGGCGCAGCAATATATTTTCCAGATGCAGGGTCTGACCAAGACCTTTCCCGGCGGCAAGAAGATCTTCGAGAACATCTGGCTGAGCTTCTACAACGACGCCAAGATCGGCGTGGTCGGGGTCAACGGCTCGGGCAAATCGACCCTGCTGAAGATCATGGCCGGGCTGGACACGGAATTCACCGGCGAGGCGCGCGCCGCCGACGGCGTCAAGCGCGGCTATCTGGAGCAGGAGCCCCAGCTCGACGAGAGCCTGAACGTCCGCGAGAACGTCGAGGCCTGGTGCGAGGAGAAGCAGTGGGTCACCCGCTTCAACGCCATCGCCATGGAAATGGCCGAGGAATACACCGACGAACTGATGGCCGAGATGACGGCCCTGCAGGAAAAGATCGACGCCGGCGATGTCTGGGACATCGACAGCCGCATCGAAATGGCCATGGACGCGCTGCGTTGCCCGCCCGACGATTGGGAGGTCACCAACCTGTCCGGCGGCGAGAAGCGCCGCGTGGCCCTGGCCCGGCTGCTGCTCAGCAAGCCCGACATGCTGCTGCTCGACGAACCGACCAACCACCTTGACGCCGAGTCGGTGGCCTGGCTGCAGCATCACCTCGAGAACTTCCCCGGCTGCGTCATCCTGGTGACCCACGACCGCTACTTCCTCGATCTGGTGACCAAGTGGACGCTGGAGCTGGACCGCGGCAAGGGCCACCCGCACGAGGGCAACTACTCCAGCTGGCTGGAAGCCAAGACCAAACGCGTGGTGCAGGAGCAGTCGGAATCCGAAGCCCGCCAGCGCGCCCTCACCCGAGAACTGGAATGGGTGAGGTCGGGCGCCAAGGCCCGTCAGGCCAAGTCCAAGGCCCGTCTGGCCGCCTATGAGCGGATGGTGGACGAGCAGGAGAGCATGCGCGGGGCCCAGACCCACGCCGTCATCCAGATCCCGCCCGGCCCGCGCCTGGGCAATGTCGTGCTGGAGGCCGAAGGGCTGGAGAAGGCCTATGGCGACAAGCTGCTGTTCAAGGACCTGACCTTCAAGCTTCCGCCCAACGGCATCGTCGGCGTCATCGGGCCCAACGGCGCCGGCAAGTCGACCCTGTTCCGCCTGATCACCGGTCAGGAACAGCCCGACGCCGGCACGATCCGCGTCGGGGAGACGGTCAAACTGGCCTATGTCGACCAGAGCCGCGACGACCTGAAGCCGGAAGAGACCATCTGGCAGGCCATCTCGGGCGGCACCGATGTGATGATGGTCGGCAAGCGCGAGATCAACACCCGCGCCTATGTCGGCAGCTTCAACTTCAAGGGCGGCGACCAGCAGAAGAAGGTCGGCCAGCTTTCGGGCGGTGAACGCAACCGCGTCCACCTGGCCAAGACCCTGGCCACCGGCGGCAACCTGCTGCTGCTCGACGAACCGACCAACGATCTGGACATCGAGACGCTGCAGAACCTCGAGGAGGCGCTGGAAGGCTTCGCCGGCTGCGCCGTGGTCATCTCCCACGACCGCTGGTTCCTCGACCGTCTGGCGACCCACATCCTCGCCTTCGAGGGCGACAGCCACGTGGAATGGTTCGAAGGAAACTTCGAGGCCTATGAGGAAGACAAGAAGCGCCGCCTCGGCGTCGAAAGCCTGATCCCGCACCGGATCAAGTTCCAGAAGTTCGGGCGCTAAAGCCGGAGCCTTGGCGAAACGGCCTTCCGATCGACGGGAGGCCGTTTTTCATTGGGCGCGACTGGACTAGTGTCGCCCCATGACCGACCGCCCCGCCCTTCTGATCATGCAGCGTCATCTGGCGCCGCTGACGGCCTTTCTCGAGAGCCAGTGGACCGTCTACCGGTTCTGGGAGGGACCCCCGCTCGAGACGCAGGCCGAGATCCGCGCGCTGATCGTGGCCGGCGAGTTTCCGCTCGACAAGGCGCTGATCGAACAACTGCCGAAGCTGCAGCTGATCGCCTGTTTCACCTCGGGCTATGACCGCATCGACACCGAATGGTGCAAGGCGCGCGGCCTGCCGGTCACCCATGCGCCCGGCGTGAACCATGAGGACGTGGCCGACCACGCCATCGGCCTGATCATCGCCGCGCGGCGTCAGATCGCGGCTGGCGACCGGGCCTTCCGGGCCGGGGAATGGACGGCGGACTCGAAGATGATCACGCCGTCGCTGCACGGCCAGAGGGTCGGGATCGTCGGCCTTGGCGGCATCGGCGAAGCGGTGGCGCGGCGCGCGGAGGCCCTGCGCATGACCGTCACATGGTGGGGTCCGCGCGAGAAGCAGGCGGCCTGGCCCCGCGCCGCGTCCGTGCTCGACCTGGCGAAGGACAGCGACATTCTGGTGGTGGCCTGCAAGGCGGACGACAGCAATATCGGCCTGATCTCGCGCGAGGTCATCGAGGCGCTGGGGTCGCAGGGCCTGCTGGTCAATGTCGCGCGCGGTCAGTTGATCGACGAGGACGCCCTGATCGCGGCGCTGAAGGACGGCAGGCTCGGCCAGGCGGCGCTGGACGTGTTCGAGGAAGAGCCGACCGACAGCGCGCGCTGGGCCGACGTTCCGAACACGGTGCTGACCCCGCACACCGGCGGGGCGACGACCGAGGCGGTGCAGGGCATGCTGATGCTGCTGATGCAGAACCTGACGGCCGCCTTCGCGGGCCAGCCGCTGAAAACGCCGACGCCGGACTAGCCGCCGTTCGGCGGCTCCATGCCCGGCGGCATGCCGGTCTGGTCGGTCGGCGCGGTCGAGGGGATCGAGACCCGGGCCGGGGCCGGCGGGGCGGGCATCATGGCGGCGCGCTCGGCCGGGGTGACGAGACCGTCGTGATCCGCATCCAGGCTGGCGAACAGAGCCGTGGCGGCGCTGCGCATCTCGTCGCGGCTGATGCGCGCGTTCCGGTCGGCGTCGGCGCGGGTGATCATCGACCGGATCCGCGGTCCGCCCATCTGGCTCATCGGCGGCTGGGTCAGCGGAGCCAGTTCATTGCCGGTGATCATGTCGTCGGCATTGGCGTCCAGGCGGGTAAACATCTGGTCCTGCCGCGCCTGCATGGCTTCCAGGGTCATGGGCCCGCCCATGCCCATTCCGGGCGAGGCCTGGCCAGGCGAGGTCTGGCCGGGCGAGGTCTGGCCGGGCGGCGGCGTCTGGGCGGCGGCCGCCGTGGCGAGAACCAAAAGCGCGACGGACGAGGCGAAGGCGGTGCGGATCATGGCGTATCTCCTGCCGGGTTCCACGGGACCCAATGAGTGTACGCCCGTTTCAACAAGCTTGTCGCGCGTCTGAATTCGCTTGCAAAATCATATAAGGATATCTTTATATAAACAAATGTCGTTGACCCCCGACCAAACCATCGAGGCCCTGCGCGCCGCGGGCGAGCCCACCCGTCTCAGGGTGCTCTCTCTGCTGGCCGGCGAGGAACTGTCGGTGATGGAATTGTCGCGGATCCTGGAACAGAGCCAGCCCCGCGTTTCACGCCATCTGAAGCTGATGGCCGACGCCGGCCTGATCGAGCGGTTCCCGGACGGGGCTCGCGTCTTTTATCGCCTGTCGTCGGATCCACTGGCGCGACGGCTGGTCGACACCGTGCTGGATCTGCTGGAGGACGCCGCTCATGATGCGGACGACCGCCGGCTGGAGGACGTGCGCCGCGACCGCGGGGCAGCAGCCAGCGCCTATTTCGAACGCGTCGCGCCGCAGTGGGACCGGATCCGGTCGCTGTATGTCTGCGAAACCGCCGTCGAGGCCGCGATCAAGAAGGCCGCCGGCGAAGGGCCGTTCGAACGCGTCGTCGATCTGGGCACCGGCTCGGGGCGGATGCTGACCCTGCTGGGCAAGACGGCGAAGATGTCGGTGGGGCTGGATCTCAGCCAGAACATGCTCAACATCGCCCGCGCCAATGTGACCAAGGCCGGTCTGGACAAGGTCGAGCTGCGTCACGGCGACATCTTCGCCACCCGCCTGCCCGAACACAGCGCCGATCTGGTTCTGGTCCACCAGGTCCTGCACTACCTCGCCGACCCCGCCGCCGCCGTGGCAGAGGCGGCGCGGCTGGTCATGCCCGGCGGCCGCCTGCTGATCGTCGATTTCGCGCCGCACCAGCTGGAGCACCTGCGTGAGGAACATCAGCATCGGCGGCTCGGCTTCTCCGACACGGAAATGCGGCGCTGGCTGGCCGACGCCGGGCTCAGGCCCAGCGCGCCCATCGCCCTGCCCCCCGACACCGACGGTCTGACCGTCTCGATCTGGACCGCCGAGCGGCCCACCGCAGCCAAGGCCAAGGTCGCATGAGCATCGCCCCCCGCAGTCTGGCCGAGGCCCGCGCCCTGTTGCTGTCGCCGCTGGGCCCCGTCGCCCGCGCCGGGCAGGATCAGTCGCGCCCTCGCGTCTCGTTCGAATTCTTCCCGCCCAAGTCCGATGAGGCCGAAGCCAATCTGTGGAAGGCCGTCACCCGTCTGGCCCCGCTCGAGCCGGAGTTCGTCTCGGTGACCTACGGCGCCGGCGGCTCGACGCGCGAGCGCACGCACCGGACGGTCGAGCGGATTCTGGCGGAAACCGCCCTGACTCCCGCCGCCCACCTGACCTGCGTCGAGGCCAGCCGCGACGAAGTGGACGCGGTCATAGAGGGCTATCGCGAGGCGGGCGTCCGCCACATCGTGGCCCTGCGCGGGGATCCTCCGGGCGGGAACGGCATCGGCGGCGCCTATGTTCCGCGTACGGATGGTTACGCCAATGCAACCGAACTGACCGCCGCCATCACGGCCAAAGGGGGCTTCGACGTCATCGTCGGCTGTTATCCCGAAGGCCATCCCGAAAGCCCGTCGACGGCCCATGACATCGACGTGCTGAAGGCCAAGGTCGACGCCGGCGCGACGCGCGCCATCAGCCAGTTCTTCTTCGACATCGACGCCTTCCTGCGCTTCCGCGACCGGGTGCGGGCGGCGGGCGTGACGATTCCGCTGTCGCCGGGCATCATGCCGGTGACCAATTTCAACGGCCTGAAGCGGATGTCCGCCGCCTGCGGGGCCGCGGTGCCCGACTGGCTGGCGGCCCATTTCGACGGGCTGGACGACGACCCCGAGACCCGCAAGCTGATCGCCGCCTCGGTCGCGGCCGAGACCTGCGCCCGGCTGCAGGAGGAAGGCTTCGCCGACTTCCACTTCTACACACTGAACCGCGCCGACCTGGTCTATGCGATCTGCCGCGTCCTGGGCGTGCGCGAAACGAAAGCCGCAGTATGAGCACCCCCTTTCCGCGCAGCGAACGCATCGCCGCCCTCCACCGGGCGGCGAAGGAACGCATTCTCGTTCTGGACGGCGCCTGGGGTGTAATGATCCAGCGCAGCGAACTGTCGGAAGAGGATTTCCGCGGCGAACGCTTCGCCGCGCATGATGTCCAGTTGAAGGGCGACAACGACATCCTGTGCATCACCCGCCCGGACATCATCGCCGGCCTGCACGACCAGTATTTCGCCGCCGGCGCCGACATCTCCGAGACCAACACCTTCTCGGCCACGGTCATCGCCCAGGACGACTACCGGCTGGACGAACAATCGGTGTGGGACATCAATCTGGAAGGCGCGAAGCTGGCCCGCGCCGCCGCCGACCGCTGGACCGCGAAGGAGCCGCACAAGCCGCGCTTCGCCGCCGGCTCGATCGGGCCGCTGAACAAGATGCTGTCGATGTCGTCGGACGTG
This sequence comes from Brevundimonas sp. BR2-1, assembly GCF_037626195.1. Lineage (NCBI taxonomy): Bacteria > Pseudomonadati > Pseudomonadota > Alphaproteobacteria > Caulobacterales > Caulobacteraceae > Brevundimonas > Brevundimonas sp. BR2-1. Next base: position 520,806 of record NZ_JARKMV010000001.1, read on the forward strand.
AACGACCCCGGCGCGCGGCTGGTCACCTTCGACCAGGTCTATGACGCCTATCGCCATCAGGTGAAGGCCCTGAACGAGGGCGGGGTCGACCTGTATCTGATCGAAACCATCACCGACACGCTGAACTGCAAGGCCGCGATCAAGGCCATCAAGGACCTTGAGGACGAGGGGATGGAGGCCCTGCCGATCTGGATTTCGGGCACCATCACCGACCGCTCGGGCCGGACCCTGTCGGGCCAGACGGCGGAAGCCTTCTGGAACAGCGTGCGCCACGCCAAACCCTTCGCCATCGGCTTCAACTGCGCCCTTGGGGCCGATCTGATGCGGCCGTTCATCGCCGAACTGTCGCGGGTGGCTGATACGCTGGTCGCCGCCTATCCCAACGCCGGCCTGCCCAACGCCATGGGCCAGTACGACGAGGAACCGCACCAGACCGCCCACTTCATCGAGGAATGGGCGGCCTCGGGCCTGGTCAACATCGTCGGGGGCTGCTGCGGCACCACGCCGGAGCATATCCGGCATACGGCGGAGGCGGTGTCGAAACTGCCGACGCGGGAGATTCCGGAACGGCCGGTGGCCATGCGGCTGTCGGGACTGGAACCGTTCGAGCTGGCGGCATGAAGGCGCTGCATTTCGACGACCCGGACTTCGCCCGCCACTACGTCGAGGACGGTCCGGCGCGGTTCGTGCCCGGCTACGATGTGATGCACCGGATGGCGGCCCAATTGATCGCCGAGCGGGCGCCCGATGACGCGTCCATCCTGGTCCTGGGCGCCGGCGGCGGGCTCGAGATCCGCGCCATGGCCGGGCTGCAGCCCGGCTGGACTTTCCACGGCGTGGACCCGTCCGACGAAATGCTGGCGACCGGCCGGGCTGTCTGCGCCGCGGTCTCCGACCGGGTCGTCTGGACCCGGGGCTTCATTCCGGACGCGCCCGAAGGCCCCTTCGACGGCGCGACCTGTCTGCTGACCCTGCATTTCCTCCCCGACGACGGCGCCAAGCTCGAGGCCCTGCGGGCGATCCGCCAGCGCTTGAAGCCGGGCTCCGTCTTCATCCTGGTCGACCTCTGTCTCGACAAGACGGCCTCCCGCTATGACGCGCTGCGCGACCGCTACGCCCGGTTCGCCCTCGACTCCGGCGCGGACCCCGACGACGTGGCCCACACGCGCGACCGGTTGAAGACCGTGCTCCACACCGTTTCCCCCGAACGCGATGAAGCCCTGCTGCGCGAAGCCGGCTTCACCGACATCGGCCTCTTCCACGCCGGCCTGAGCTGGCGCGGCTGGGTGGCCTATGCGTGACCCCGATCACCGCTCATCCCGGCGAAAGCCGGAACCCGCGTCTGTGGGTGATGACCGGCCACCGGGGCACGCAGTCCCTGGCCCCATGCACCCTGCCTCGCGAAAATACTGGGTCCCGGCTTTCGCCGGGATGAGCGGAAATTTGTAATGCGTCCTACCTTCATCAACGTCGGCGAACGGACCAACGTCACCGGCTCGGCCAAATTCAAGAAGCTGATCATCGACGGCGACTATTCCGCCGCCCTGTCGGTGGCGCGTCAGCAGGTCGAGGCCGGGGCCTCGGTGATCGACATCAACATGGACGAGGGCCTGCTGGATTCGCGGCAGGCCATGATCACCTTCCTGAACCTGATCGCGGCCGAGCCGGACATCGCCCGCGTGCCGGTGATGATCGACAGCTCCAAATGGGAGGTGATTGAGGCAGGCCTGAAATGCGTCCAGGGCAAGCCGATCGTCAATTCGATCTCGATGAAGGCTGGCGAGGCCGAGTTCCGGGAACAGGCGATCAAATGCCTGCGCTACGGCGCCGCCGTGGTGGTCATGGCCTTCGACGAGGTCGGCCAGGCCGACACCGCCGCGCGCAAGATCGAGATCTGCACCCGCGCGTACCGCATCCTCGTCGACGAGGTCGGCTTCCCGCCCGAGGACATCATCTTCGACCCCAACATCTTCGCCGTCGCGACGGGGATCGAGGAGCACGACAACTACGCCGTCGACTTCATCGAGGCGACGCGGGTCATCAAACAGACCCTGCCCTACGCCCGCGTCTCGGGCGGGGTGTCCAACGTCTCGTTCAGCTTCCGCGGCAATGAGCCGGTGCGCCGGGCGATCCACAGCGTCTTCCTGTACCACGCCATCCAGGCGGGCATGGACATGGGCATCGTCAACGCCGGCGACCTGCCGGTCTATGACACGCTCGACCCGACGCTGCGCGAGGCCGTCGAGGATGTGATCCTGAACCGGCCGCAGCGGACCAATGTCTCGAACACCGAACGCCTCGTAGACATCGCCCCCAACTACAAGGGCGACAAGGGCGTGGCCCGGGTCGTCGACCTGAAATGGCGCGACCAGCCGGTCGGCAAGCGGATCGAGCACGCCCTGGTCAACGGCATCACCGACTATATCGACGCCGATACCGAGGAGGCGCGGCTGTCGTTCGACCGCCCGCTGCACGTTATCGAAGGCCCGCTGATGGACGGGATGAACGTGGTCGGCGACCTGTTCGGCTCGGGCAAGATGTTCCTGCCGCAGGTAGTGAAGTCGGCGCGTGTGATGAAACAGGCGGTGGCCTGGCTCGAGCCCTATATGGAGGCCGAAAAGGCTGGCAAGCCGCGCGAGCAGGCCGGCCGCATCCTGATGGCCACGGTCAAGGGCGACGTCCACGACATCGGCAAGAACATCGTCGGCGTGGTCCTGCAGTGCAACAACTACGAGGTCATCGACCTGGGCGTCATGGTCCCGGCCGACCGGATCCTCGACGCCGCCGTCGAGCACAAGGTCGACATCGTCGGCCTGTCGGGCCTGATCACGCCGTCGCTGGACGAGATGGTGTTCGTGGCGCGCGAGATGGAGCGGCGCGGCTTCGACATTCCCCTGCTGATCGGCGGGGCGACGACCAGCCGGACCCATACCGCGGTCAAGATCGAGCCTGGCTATCGCTCAGGTTCGACCACCTATGTCATCGACGCGAGCCGCGCCGTCGGCGTGGTCTCGGGCCTGCTGTCGAAGACCGAGCGGGCGAAGAACGAGGCCGCCACACGCGACGAATATGTCCGCATCCGCGAGCAGTACGCGCGCGGCCAGGAGGTCAAGGCGCGGGCGTCCCTGCCCGCCGCGCGCGAGAACCGGTTCAGGCCCGACCCCGCTACGCCCCTGCCCCCGGCGCCGTCGTTCCTGGGCGTGCGCGCCTTCGACAGCTGGGATCTGGGCGATCTGGCCGAACACATCGACTGGACCCCCTTCTTCGCCAGCTGGGAGCTGATCGGCCGCTATCCGCTGATCCTCGAGGACGAGATCGTCGGCTCGGCGGCGCGCGACCTGTTCAGGGACGCCCAGGCGATGCTGAAGCGGATCGTCGACGAGAAATGGTTCACCGCACGCGGCGTGGTCGGTTTCTGGCCCGCCAACGCCGTCGGCGACGACATCGCCGTCTATGCGGACGAGACCCGCAGCGAAGAGATCGCCCGCTTCCACACCCTGCGCCAGCAGATCAGGAAATCGAGCGGCAAACCCAATCTGGCGATGTCGGATTTCATCGCCGGGACGGGCAAGGACTATATCGGCGCCTTCGCCGTGACCGCCGGCCACGGCGAACTGGAGATCGCCAAACGGTTCAAGGACGCCGGAGACGACTATTCCGCCATCATGGCCACGACCCTGGCCGACCGTCTGGCCGAGGCCTTCGCCGAGGCGCTGCACAAGAAGGTTCGCACCGAGCTGTGGGGCCATGCGCCGGACGAGGAGACGACCGTCGAAGACCTGATCGCCGAACGATATCAAGGCATTCGCCCGGCGCCCGGCTATCCGGCCCAGCCCGATCATACCGAGAAGGCGACCCTGTTCCGCCTGCTTCAGGCCGGAGACAACGCCGGCATGGCCCTGACCGAAAGCTTCGCCATGACGCCGCCGGCGTCGGTCTCGGGCCTGTATTTCGGGCATGCGGAAAGCCACTATTTCGGCGTCGGCAAGATCGATCCGGATCAGGTCGAGGACTACGCCCGCCGTAAGGGCTGGGATCTGGCGACAGCCGAACGCTGGCTGTCGCCTATCCTCAACTACGAGCCGGGGGCGGCGCCGCGGAGCGACGCAGCCTAGGACCCGTCACCCCCGTCATCCTCGGGCTTGACCGAGGACGACGGCTTGGCGGTAATCTCTCAAGTCTTCGAAATCCCCGCGAATCCGTCGCCGAATTCCTCGCCTATTCCAGGCCCACGTCCGCCGGCGTCGCCGGTGCGCTGGTGATGTTTCCGCGGATGCGGCGTGCGGCGTGCTCGCACCGGCCCGGCAGACCGAAGAACAGGCCGAAGGCCTGACTGCGCACCGTCTCGTCCTGCCCGATCAGCGGCGTCCATTTGGCCGTCGCCTCGGCGGCGGCGGCCTGTGCGGCGGCGCGGCTGGCGGCCGTCTGCCGCGGTTCCGCGGCGTTCAGGGCCGCGCGGAAATCGGCCGCCTCCAGCTTGCCCAGACGGATGATGTCCAGATCCAGCGGATCGCGGTTGGTCAGGGTCTCGCCCAGGGCCACGTGGCCGTTCACCAGGGCCTCGCACCAGGCCACCAGCGGATAGTCGCCCTCCGGCGCGCCGCGGGGCATCGGATTGGCGTAGGCCACCGCCTCGCGGAAGCGCTCGGTTTCCACCGCTTCCGCGCCGGGCGCGGTGGAAATGACGCCGTCCCGGGTCTGGACGGGCGCCTGCACAGGGGCGACCGCGGGCGTCTGGGTGGAGAGCATCAGGGCGGAGACGAGGGTGATCAGCATGAAGAGCGCCTGGAACAGTGGATGAGAGTGTCGGCCTGCAACGCTTGAACAGGGCAGATGGTTTTTCTGCGGCGCGCCTGCGGGCAACAAAAAGGGCGGCGGACCCGAAGATCCGCCGCCCCAGTTTGTCTCGGGTATCAGGCCTTAGAAGTTGGCGGTGACACCGAAGAAGAAGTAACGGCCCAGCGCATCATACAGCTGCGGATAGGTGTTGCCGTTGCCGGTCGTACCCACGCTGTAGGAAATCTGCGGATCGTTATCCAGGACGTTGTTGACGCCGGCGCGGAGGGTGACGGTATCCATCACCTGCCAGGTCGCCGCCAGGTCGAGGTAGTTCTCGGCGTCGAAGTAGCGGTCCAGACGGGTTCCGCCGTTGTTCAGCGAGCCGTCCGAGGCGAGAACCGCGATTTCGACCTCGCCGTAGTGACGCCAGGTCGCCGAGAGGTCCATGTCCCACGGCGAGACCCAGGTGACACGGGCGCGGTGACGCCATTCCGGGTTCGGAACGCCGCACTGGTTGGCGTAGAAGCCGGCGCAGTCATAGACCGAGCTGGCGGTGCCGAGACCGGTGTCGGTGATCAGTTCGTTCAGCATGGTGCCGACGAAGGAGAACTGCAGGCTGCCGTAAGCAGGCGCGCCCCAGTCTTCCAGATCCACGCCATAGTTGGCGTTGATGTCGATACCCGAGGTCGCCAGACCACCGATGTTGTTGTTCAGATCCTCGACGAAGCCGTCGCCGACCCACAGTTGGCCGTTGGCGTTACGGTTGATCCGTCCGCAAGCGGCCGCGTCGTTCTGCTGATAGCAGAGGTCGAGAGTGTTGAGGGCCCCCACCGACGAAATCAGCTGATCAACCTCGATGTCGAAATAGTCGACACTGATGTTGAAGCGCGGGATGAAGCTGGGCGTCCACACCACACCGTAGGTGATGGTGTCGGCTTCTTCAGGGTTCAGCGCGGTGTTGCCGCCCTGCAGGAAGTTGTACTGGCCGGCCGGGCTGTTCAGCGCGCCCGAACCGTAGTTGGCGGTCGGAACGCCCGTGGCCGTGCACTGGGCCAGCGTGGCTTGCTGGACCGAGGTGCCCGTGACGTCGCCGCAGGGATCGGCGTCGGCGTCGAACAGGTTGAAGCCCTGTGCCGTGAACAGTTCGATCACGTTCGGGGCGCGAACCGAGCGCGAGTAGCTGGCGCGGAAACGGATGTCCTCGATCGGAGCGTAGTCGGCGCCGATCTTGTAGGTGTCCGTCCCGAGGTTCTCATACTCCGAACGACGGTAGGCGGCGTCGAGCGAGGCCGAGTAGGCCCAGGGCTGGTCGTCGGCCAGGGGGATCTGGATTTCCCCGAAGACTTCGGCCACGTCCGTGTCGCCGCTGATGCCGATCGTCGGGCCGCCCTGACCGGCGCCGTCGCCGGTGGCGAAGGCGTTGTCGGTCGTGGAGGACAGGGCGTCACGGCGATACTCGGCGCCGAACGCGACCTGCACGGTACGCGAGGCGGTGGGAACCGCCCAGCCCGTGTCGCCAGTGACGGCGGCGGTCACGACCTGCTGGGTCGTTTCACCGGTCTGCATCAGCGGGATTTGCAGATAGTCCAGGGCCTCCTGCGTCACGCCGCCGGCGATGAAGACATCATAGGGCACGCAGTTCGGATCGGTTCCGTCAACCACCGACCGGCAGGTCGGCGTGCCGCCGACGTCGACGACGTCGAGGGCGCGGGTCAGACGCGTGACGGAGAAGTCGTTCAGGTACGTACGGCCGAGGCGAACGCGCGAGAACTGCGCGGCCACATCGTAGTTCCAGCCAGCCGCGAACTCGCCACGGATGCCCGCGACGCCGCGGTACGAGGTGTAGTTCAGGCTGTCCTGACGACCGCCGCCCTCGACGTTACGACGGGCGACATACATGTCCTCACGAGCGCCGGAGGCGATCTCGGCCGCGTCGCAGCCAATGGCCGCCGCCTGCTGGGCGGACAGAAGGGGGCTGTCGCAGTTGATGTCGGCGACGCTGAAGAAGCTGCCCGACGGCGCGATCTGGGCGACCGACTGATAATCGGAGAACATCAGCTGGGCGAAGACTTCAGCCTTGTCGTTCACTTCGTAACGGCCGAAGGCGCCGAAGGTGTAACGCTCATCCGGGCGCTGATAGTAGTTCAGCGGGCCGAAGTTGTAGGCGTTCACGTCACCGACATAGGGAACGAAGGTCCGGCCCGCGCCGATCGTGTAGGCGAAGGTCGAGAAGTCCGTGAACTGGCCGGGGAACGAGGTGCCCGAACCGCCGCACGAATAGGTGGTCGGGCCAGAGCCGGCGTTCGGAGCGCCGAGGGCGCAGGCCGAATAGTCGCGGTCACGCTGCAGGACCGGATTGTTGTTCCGGTAGCCGGCGTAGGCCATCACGTTACCGCGGCCGTCCGCGGTGGACGCGCCGAGGATCGCGTTGATCGAGCGGCTCTCGCCGTCCGAGACGTTGTCGTCCGGCAGGACGAACTGGGCGGCGTTGGTCTGGGCCCGGCGGGCGATTTCCGCACGCAGGTTGCCGACGCCGTCATAGTCGTTGTTGTGCTGATAGAAGCCGTACTGGGCGTCGATCTGAACGCCTTCGAAGTCCTTCTTCATGATGAAGTTGACGACGCCGGCGACAGCGTCCGAACCGTAAACGGCGGAAGCGCCGCCGGTCAGCACTTCAACGCGCTCGACCAGTTGTTCCGGAATCTGGTTCAGGTCGGCCGCGTCGTCGTTCGGCGAGCCGTAGCCCATACGACGACCGTCGATCAGCACCAGGGTGCGCGACGAACCAAGGTTGCGCAGCGAAACCGTGGCCGTGCCCGACGAACCGTTCGACACGGTCGAGTTCTGGGCGGCGAAGGCCTGCGGCAGCTGGTTCACCAGGTCCTCGACCCGGGTCACGCCCGCGATGTCGATGTCCTCGCCGGTCACCTGGGTGACGGGGCTGGTGGTCACCAGGTTGGTCTGCGGGATGCGCGAGCCGGTGACGACGACTTCGTCGAGTTGCGTCTCGTCCTGCGGCGCCGGGGCGGTCTGCGCCATCGCCGGTGCGGCGAAGGCCAAGGCGGCGAAGCCGCCGATCATCGTCGTCGACAGCAGTCGATTACGGGTTTTCTGGGTTCTCAAAGGTCGTCTCCTGATGTTCGACAAGCGCCCGTTTCCGGGGTGTCGCGGCCTTAGAATGGAATATTCCCTTCTCCCACGGACAGATTCCCCCGCCGCAGTTGCCCGACGTTATGCTCTGCGCCGTACCGTTCGCCAGCTTAATTACATGGTTGTAACCGTGTCGAAGCGCGACTGTCGTATTTAGGCCACGATACGGTCACAGCGCCTGTTGCGGGCCAATCCGGTTGACGCCACGGACGACTTGACCGACTTAGGTCGGGGCGGGCGGACAGTCGGACGAGGACCATCATGTCGTTTATTTCCGGTCTTGCGGCCGTCGGGGCCGTCGCGGCCCTCTCCGTCCAGGCCACGCCGCCGCAGGAGCGGGCGGAAACCCTCTCCCGGGTGACCGCCTGCCGCTCGATCGCCGACGGCGCGGCCCGTCTGTCCTGTTACGACGCGGCCGTCGGCGCCCTGGACGCCGCCGAGCGGCAGGGCGAGGTCGTCGTTCTGGACCGGGCCCAGGTCGGGGAGGCCCGGCGTCAGCTGTTCGGCTTCGAAATGCCCTCCCTGCCTCGCCTGTTCGGCGCCGCCGCCGAGGGCGTGCCCGAGATCGACTCGATCGAGACCACGCTTCAGAGCGCCACACAGGTCGCCGACGACCGCTGGGTCTTCCGGCTGGCGGACGGCGGAGTCTGGCGCCAGATCGATTCCGACTCCATTCGGTACCGTCCCCGGCAGGGCGACGCCGTCCGGGTGCGCAAGGCCAGTCTGGGCAGCTTCCTGCTGACGGTCGGCGACAGCCGGGCCGTGCGGGTGCGGCGGCAATAGGGATGGCCCCGCGGCCGCTTTCGCCGACCGTCTGGACCTCGCCGCAGCTGGCGCCGGAGGCGTTGGCGGACCTGGCCGCCGGGGGCGTGCGGCGTATCGTCAGCAACCGCCCCGACGGCGAAGACCCCGGACAGCCGACGGCCGCCGAGATGGAAGACGCGGCGCGGAAGGCCGGCATGGACTTCGCCTGGATTCCCGTGACCGGAATGCCGGACGCGGCGCAGGCCGCCGCCGTGGGCGCCTTGCTGGCCGACGGGCGGCCGACGGTGATGTTCTGCCGTTCGGGAACGCGCTCGGCCGCGGCCTGGGCGATGTCGGAACGGCTGCGCGGCGTGGATGCGGACGAATTGCGCGCCGCCGCAGCCGGCGCCGGCTATGATTTCAGCCGGCTGCCCCTCTGAGCATCAGCGCAGGATCGCGACGCGGGCGGCGTAGGGAGCGGGTTCCGGCGTGCAGGACGCCACGGCCAGTTGCATCGCCATGAGACACAGGAAGGCCGCAGCCACAGGCTGGAGCCGATTTGAGACAGCCAGGGCGATGGAAACGGCCACGATGCGCACTCCGGAGAAGGTTTACGAAGTCCTGACGCAAGGCCCGGGCCGCGCCTGATGATCCCCTTCGTTTCCATGCCGCCCTTCGAATACGGCCGGGCCGATACGGTCTCGCCGCTGATCCAGCGGGTGATCGCGAACAATCCGGGGCCCTTCACCTTCACCGGAACAGGGACCTACATCGTGGGCCGATCCGGGCCCGGCGCGGGCGTGGCGGTGATCGACCCGGGCCCGCTGGATGACGCCCATCTGGCCGCCCTGCTGGCCGCCGTGACGGGCCGGCGGGTCAGCCATGTGGTGGTGACCCACACCCACCGCGACCACGCCCCCCTCGCCCGCCCCTTCGCCCGGGCCGTCGACGCCCCGATCCTGGCCGCCCGGCCGCCGGCGCGGACGATCCACGCCTCGACCCTCCTGGACGAGGACGACGACGAGACCTTCGTCCCGGACGTCGTGCTGTCCGGCGGAGAAGTGATCGCGGGCGACGGGTGGACGATGGAGGCGCTGGCCACGCCGGGACACGCCTCGAACCACATGGCCTTCGCCCTGCGCGAGGAGAACGCCCTGTTCAGCGGCGATCACGTCATGGGCTGGTCAACCACCGTGGTGGCCCCGCCCGACGGCGACATGGCCGCCTATATGAACAGCCTCGACCGGGTCATCGCCCGCGGATTCTCCACCCTGTGGCCGACGCACGGCGCGCCGGTCACCGCGCCCGACCCCTTTCTGGCGGCTTACAAGGCCCACCGTCAGGCGCGGGAGGCCCAGATCGTCGAACGGCTGGCGGCGGGGGACGGGCGGATAGCGGAGATCGTGCCGAACCTCTACGCCGCCGTGGATTCGCGGCTGTGGCCGGCGGCCAGCCTGTCGGTCTGGGCGCATCTGATCGCACTGGAACGAGCGGGCCGGGTCAAGGCGCGGCCCGGGCCGGTGATCGACGCCGACTGGATCCTTGGCTGACTAGCCGGCGGGCTGCAGCGCCGCGCTGATGCGGGACGCCAGACGGCAGGCGTCGCCGCCATGGGACCGGCTGTCGCGCGCCGCGACCCGGATGTCGGTGCGTCCCGGACGGATGCGGATCACGGCGTCATGGTCGAAACCGAACCAGAACCCTTCGCGGGTGCCGTCCGCCCGCGCCACGCCGGCGCCGCGGATCGTGAAGCCGGCCTTCTCCAGCGCCCAGATCGCCGATTCCGGTGCGATCTGCTTCATCACCGGCAGGGCTCCGGGACAGGCTTCGACGCCGGCGGTCACGCGGGGTCCCCGATTTCCGCGCTCGTCACCGAGGTCGCCGAAGCCCGGAATCTCCGCCAGATCGGTGCTGATGTCCTCGGAGGGCGCGCCGGCCAGCCTGTTGTTCTGCCAGACGAAGCCGCCCAGCGTCCCTCCTGCGGCCACCACCGCCGCCAGGGCCATCAGGCCGAGCCGGCGGATATCGCGCAAGGCCAGGACCACTGCCCCCAAGGCCGCCACGGCGCCCGCCAGCGCCAGCCACCAGCCGATCCGCATCGTCAGCAGGTCGTAGCCGGTCTCAAGCGAGAGGGCTCCGGCCCGGGTCAGCAGGGCGGCGCCCAGAACCAGCAGAGGCGCGGCCAGGCTCAGCGCCAGAAGCGAGGCGACGCCCTGCCCTCCCTTGCGAGCGGTCGCCATGGGTCAGGCCCCCGCCGTCGGCAGGCGGTAGTCCTTCATACGGTCGCGAACCAGTTTCTTGTCGATCTTGCCCGTCGCGCCCAGCGGGATGTCGTCCACGAAAACGACGTCGTCGGGCATCCACCATTTGGCGATCTTGCCCTGCAGGAAGTCGAGATGCTCCTGCTTGTTCTGGGCCTCGCCGGGCTTGAGCTTGATGACCAGCACCGGGCGTTCGTCCCATTTCGGGTGGGCCGCGCCGATGACGGCGGCCAGTTCGACCTTCGGATGGCCGACGGCGATGTTCTCGATCTCGATCGAGCTGATCCACTCGCCGCCGGACTTGATCACGTCCTTGGCGCGGTCGGTGATCTGCATGAAGCCCTGCTCGTCGATGGTCGAGACGTCGCCCGTGTCGAAGAAGCCTTCGTGGTCGAGAATGTCGCCGCCCTCGTCCTTGAAATAGGCCCCGGCGATGGTCGGCCCCTTGATCATCAGCCGGCCGTAGGTGTGCCCGTCGTGCGGCATTTCCTGACCGGCGTAGTTCTTCAGCTTCAGTTCCACGCCCAGGGGCGGCGTGCCCTGTTTCACCCGCCACTTCATCTGCTCGTCATATGGCAGGGCGCTCAGCTCGGGCGTCATGTTGGACAGGGTGCCGATGGGCGAGGTCTCGGTCATGCCCCAGCCCTGAAGGACCTCGATGTTGAACTCGTCATGGAAGGCGCGGATCAGGCTTTCGGGCACGGCCGAGCCGCCGATCAGCACCTTCTTCACCGTCGGAATCTTGAGGTTGTTCTCGCGCAGGTGGGTCAGCAGGCCCTGCCAGACCGTCGGCACGGCGGCCGAGAAGGTGACGCCCTCGCTTTCGATCAGTTCATAGATGGCGGCGCCGTCCATGCGGGCGCCCGGCATCACCAGCTTGGTTCCGCCCGCCGGGCCGGCGAAGGCGATGCCCCAGGCGTTGGCGTGGAACATCGGCACCACGGGCAGGATCACCTCGCTGGGCGTGGCGCCCAGGACGGTCGCCTGCATGCCCAGCAGGGTGTGGATGAAGTTCGATCGATGGGAATACAGCACCCCCTTGGGATTGCCGGTCGTGCCCGAGGTATAGCAGAGGCCGCAGGCCGTCAGCTCGTCGAACCCGCCCCAGGCGACGTCCTCCGAGGCCGTCGCCAGCAGCGCCTCATAGCATTCGGCGCCGGGCAGTTTCGTCGCCGGCATGGTCAATTCGTCGGTCATGACCACCACCCGCTCCACCGTCGGACAGTGCGGCAGCACGGCTTCCAGCAGCGGAATGAAGGTCAGGTCGACGAAGATGATCCGGTCTTCGGCGTGGTTGATGATGTAGATCAGCTGCTCGGGGAACAGGCGCGGGTTCAGGGTGTGGCACACGGCCCCGATGCCCATGATGCCGTACCAGACCTCCATGTGCCGGCCCGTGTTCCAGGCCAGGGTGGCGACGCGGTCGCCGACCTTGACGTCCCAGTCCTTCAGCACGGCGGACACGCGTTTGGCCCGGGCGTGGATCTCGGCATAGGTCGTACGGACGATAGGGCCTTCGACCGACCGGCTCACGACCTCGCGGTGGCCATGCCAGTTTTTCGAGTGGTCCAGGATCTTGTCGACCGTCAGCGGCCAGTCCTGCATCAATCCGAGCATCACGATCCCTCAAGCGCTGCGCCTGCTACCGAGGCGCTTTAACGCCACGCTATCGGCGCGTCCGGGGATAAGCAACGTGACGCGGGGTCAACGAACGACCTGGAACCCCTGAGTGCGGCATTCTGTAGCCATGAGGGGTTCCGCTGCTCCCTCGCGGGACGCCGGGGCTACTAGCCGCCGCCCCCGCGCCGCCCTAGAAGGCCGCCATGGCCATTCTCATCGCGATCACCGGCGGTTCCGGCTCCGGCAAAAGCACGCTCGCGGAAGCCCTGGTGGCGGGTCTGCCTGACGACGCCGCCGTACTGGTGCGCGAGGATTCCTACTATCGCGACGCGGCCAGCCTGCCGGGATTCGATCCGGCGACCTTCGACTTCGACGACGTGGCCGCCCGTGATCATGAGCTGATGATCCGCGACCTGACCGCTCTGAAGGCCGGACGCGACGTCACCGTGCCGATCTATTCGTTCATCCACCACGGCCGGGAGCCGGGGGGCGAGCCGGTGCGCGCGGCCCCGGTGGTGATCGTCGAAGGCACTCACGTGTTGTGCACCCCGGGCCTCGTCGAGTTGTTCGACATCCGGGTGTTCGTGGATACTCCCGCCGACATCCGCTTCATCCGGCGCCTGCTGCGCGATCAGGCCGAGCGGGGCCGCACGGCCGAGTCCGTCATCGACCAGTATCTGGCCACGGTTCGTCCCGGCCATGAGCGGCTGACGGAGCCGTCCCGCCTGAACGCCGACTTCGTGGTGGCCGACGCCACCGCCGCGGTGCGGCTGGAAGATCCGCAGGCCGTGGTCCGGCTGGCCGCTCCCGTACTGGCCCATCCGCTACTGATGAAATTATGCGACCGGTGATTGTATAAAAACGGCTGTTTTCTCTTGCCCGTCGCCTGATGAGGGGTCAACTTGTGAATTCAGCGAGCAGCGAATTCCAGATGCCGGCCCCCGCCACGCACGAGCCTTCCCTCAACGGCGTCAAGCGCGACATTATCCTGAAGCACGCGCGACGCGCGTTCACCACGGAGGGCTACGCCGGGGCGAGGATCGAGCCCATCGCCCGCGACGCCGGGGTTTCCACCGCAACCATCTACGCCCTGTTCGACGGCAAGGAGGAGCTGTTCGCGGCGGTGATCGAGGACGCCGCCGTGGAGTTCACACGCCTGATGGGCGACGTTCGCACGACCAGCGGCCCGGCGCGGGAGCGGCTGATGGGCTTCGCCAGCACCTACGCCGCCTTCATGGCCGATCCGTTCATCCGGGCGGTCTTCCGGCTCGTCATGGCCGAGCGGCGGCGGTTCCACGAAGTGGCCCTGAAATTCTTCGACCGCGGCAAGGCCGATTTCGGCAAGGTGCTGATCGACGCCCTGAATGAAATGGCGGAGACGGGCGAGATCAGGTTCGCGCGAGCCTCCTGGGCGGCCGGTCAGCTGATGGGGATGATCGAGCATCCGGTCTTCTTCATGCCGCTGGTGACGGGCGACGAGGTCATGCCGGTGCGCGCCGTGGACCAGATTGCGAGCGACGCGGTGGAGACCTTCCTGGCCCGCTACGGCGTCTGAAGGATCAAGGCTGCAGCCGGGTCCGGCTCCAGCCCGCGCCGTCCCGGTCGAAGCGCAGCCGATCATGCAGGCGGAACGGCCGGTCGCGCCAGAATTCGACCTGATCGGGGATCACCCGCCACCCCGTCCAGCGTTCAGGCCGCGTGACGTCCTTGCCCTCGAACCGCGCCGTTTCGCGAGCCACGGCCCGCTCCAGCGCGTCTCGGCTTTCCAGCGGCCGCGACTGGTCCGAGGCCCAGGCGCCGATCCGGCTCTCGCGCGCGCGGCTGGCGAAATAGGCGTCGGCCTCGGCCGGGGTCACCGGCTCCACCCGCCCCCGCACCCGCACCTGTCGCCGCAGGGATTTCCAGTGGAATAGCAGCGCCGCCTGCGGCCGCGCGGCCAGCTGGCCGCCCTTCGCGCTCCCGGCGTTGGAATAGAAGGTGAAGCCGCGCGCGTCGACGTCCTTGAGCAGCACAATCCGGCTGTCCGGAGCCCCCTCCCCGTCGACGGTCGACAGGGTCATGGCGTTGGCGTCATTGGGCTCGACCTTCTTCGCGTCATTCAGCCAGTCGATGAACAGCGAGACCGGCTCGGGCCGGTCGAAGATCGTCTCGTCGCCGTTCGCGGCCAGGGCGGCGGCGTAGTCCCGCGCATATTCCTCGCGGGTCGGACTGGACGGAATCACGGGAGCGGTCATGAGACCGAGATAGTGCATCCCGGGCGACCGGGCGAGAGCGTCACGGTTAACCGGGCATTGACCCTGTTGAGGGCCTTAGTGGCGGCATGCGCGCCCGATCGCTCCCTGAGGTCGTTTCGACCCGTGACGCCTACGCCTTGCTCGGCCTGACCGGCCCGGCGGACGGCGCCGTGCTGACGGCCGCGTTCCGCAAGGCGGTGAAGGCGGCGCGGCCCGACGCTCCGGGTGGAAGCGAAGCCCGGTTCCGCAAGGTCATCGCCGCCTGGCGTCTGATCCAGCAGGACACGGCGCCGCTGGCCCTGGCCGCACCGGTGCGGCCCGCCCCCGCCCCGTCCGTCGTTGGTCTCAGCCCGGACATCGCCCTCAACGGCGGCATGGTCGAGGTGCGGCTGGGACGCCGAATGCTTCGGGTTCGGGTTCCCCCGGGCCTGCGCAGCGGCGAACATCTTCGGCTGAAGGGGGCGGGAGAGGCCGGCGCCGACCTCTATCTGCCCGTCCTGGTCCGCGGCGACGGCCGGCTCAGCGCGGTCGGCGACGACCTCTACATGACCTTCCCCGTCCCCCCCCGCCTGCTGGAAGACGGCGGGCGGCTGGAGATCGAGACCCACGCGGGGCCGCGCTCGGCCTGGCTGGTCGCGGGCTGCCAGCCGCTGCGGCTGCGGCTGAGAAATCTGGGTCTGCCCGCGCGGGGCGCCCGGCCGCAGGGCCACCTGTTCGTGACGCTTGAGCCGTCCGAGGATGCGCCGTCGGCGGCGGAGGATCTGCTGGTGCGGTTCACACGCGTCTGGACGCCGGACCGGCTGGCGGCCTAAGCCTGACGGGTCATGTCGCACAACACCTTCGGCCATCTGTTCCGCGTGACGACCTGGGGCGAGAGCCACGGGCCGGCGATCGGCTGCGTCGTCGACGGTTGCCCGCCTCTGATCCCGCTGACCGAGGCCGATCTCCAGCCGTGGCTGGACCGGCGCAAGCCCGGCGGCAGCCGCTTCGTCACGCAGCGGCAGGAGAGCGACACGGCCCGCATCCTGTCGGGCGTGTTCGACGACGGGAACGGCCCGGTGACCACCGGCACGCCGATCGCCATCCAGATCGACAACGAGGACGCCCGCTCGAAGGACTATGGCGAGATCGCCCGCGCCTTCCGGCCCGGCCACGCGGACTACACCTACCAGGCCAAATACGGCGTCAGGGACCATCGCGGCGGCGGCCGCTCGTCGGCGCGCGAGACCGCTGTCCGGGTCGCGGCGGGCGCTGTGGCGAGGAAGATCCTGGGCGAAGGCGTCCGCATCCGAGCCGGCGTGGTCCAGCTGGGCCTGCACCGGATCGCTCCCGGGGCTACGGATTTCGACGGGGTCTACGACAACGCCCTGTTCGCGGCGTCTTCCGCGGTCCTGCCGGCTTGGGAAGACTACCTCGACGGCGTCCGCAAGGCCGGCTCGTCCATCGGCGCGGTCGTGGCGCTGGAGGTCACGGGCGTCCCCGCCGGCTGGGGGGCGCCGGTCTACGGCAAGCTGGACGCCGAATTGGCGGCGGCCATGATGTCGATCAATGCGGTCAAGGGCGTCGAGATCGGCGCGGGCTTCGGTTCCGCCGAGCTGTCGGGCGAGGAGAACGCCGACCAGATGCGGATGGGCGGCGACGGCCTGCCCGTCTTCCTGTCCAACCACGCGGGCGGCGTGCTGGGCGGCATTTCCACCGGCCAGCCCCTTACGGCCCGCATCGCCTTCAAGCCCACCTCCTCCATCCTGACGCCGCGCCAGACCATCACGCGCGACGGCGAGGAGACCGACCTGCGCACCAGGGGCCGCCACGACCCCTGCGTCGCCCTGCGCGGCGTGCCCGTGGTCGAGGCCATGGCGGCCTGCGTGCTGGCGGATGCGATGCTGAGGCATCGCGCCCAGGCCGGATGAAGACGCGGTCCGCCGTCGCGGGCAGCGCGCTGTTCTTCCTGGCGGCGCCGGGCGTCGTGGCCGGTCTGGCGCCGTGGTGGATCACCCGGGGGTACGCCCACCCCCTGGCGGAGAGCCTCGTTCAGCGCGGACTGGGCCTCCTGTTCGTCGCCGCCGGCCTCGCATTCCTGCTCCACGCCTTCAGCCGCTTCATCCTTGAGGGCAAGGGGACCCCGGCGCCCGTGGCGCCCACCGAGCGCCTCGTCATCGGCGGGGTCTACCGGTACGTCCGCAATCCCATGTACCTCGCCGTGATCGGCGTCATCGTCGGTCAGGCCCTGTTTTTCGGCTCCTGGAGTCTGGCGGGCTACGCCGCCGCTGCCGCCACGGTCATGGCGGCCTTCGTGCATTTCCATGAGGAGCCCGTGCTGGCGGCCCGATACGGCGACCAATACGATCGCTACCGGCGCGCCGTGCCCGGCTGGCTGCCTCGCCTGACGCCATGGCGGCCCTGACCCCTTTTCGGCCACCAACACTGTTACTATATACGCGCCAGCGAGGTTTCTAACCCTCGGAGTCCCGGGAGCATCCCCATGATCGACATCAGACCTTTCAACAGCCTCGGCGGCGCCAACCACGGCTGGTTGAACGCCAAACACCATTTCTCCTTCGCCAACTACTACGACCCGAGCCGCATGAGCTGGGGTCGGCTGCGCGTCTGGAACGACGACGAGATCGCGGCCCAGTCGGGCTTTCCGCCCCACCCGCACGCGGACATGGAGATCATCACCTATGTCCGGACCGGGGCCATCACCCACGAGGACTCCATGGGCAACCGCGGCCGCACCGGCGCCGGCGACGTGCAGGTGATGAGCGCGGGCACGGGCGTGCGCCACTCCGAGTTCAATCTGGAGAACGAGACCACCACCCTGTTCCAGATCTGGATCGAGGCCGACAAACGCGGCGCGACGCCCAGCTGGGGCGCCAAGGTGTTCCCGAAGCACGACCGCACCGGGAAATTCTCGGTTCTGGCGTCGGGCGATCCGACCGACGACGCCCTGACCATCAACGCCGACGCCAAGGTGTTGGGCGCCACGCTGAACGCGGGCGAGAGCCTGACATACACACTGGCCGAAGGCCGCCGCGCCTATCTGGTCCCCGCCGTCGGCGAGGTCGAGGTCAACGGCGTGCCCCTGAACGCCCGCGACGGCGCGGCGATCAAGGACGAGGCCGAGATCACCATCACGGCCAGGGCCGATGCGGAACTGGTGATGGTGGATTCGCTTTAGCGTCCCTTCTCCCCCGAGGGCAGAAGGGCGAATGAAAACGCCGCCCCGGCAAGCCGGGGCGGCGTCCTTGTCTACAGGCCGCGAGATCAGTGCGTCGCGACGACCGTGCCCGGATCCTGCACCGGCGGAGCAGCCGGAAGCGGATCGGAAGCCTCGTCCCATTCCACGGGGGTCAGGGTGCCGGTGAGGGCCCATTTCAGGGCCTCGTCCGCCGTCTTGATCGGGACGATCTCGAGCGCCGACTTCACATTGTCGGGCACCTCGGCGAGGTCCTTCTCGTTCTCTTCCGGGATCAGCACCGTCTTGATGCCCGAACGGAGGGCCGCCAGCAGCTTCTCCTTCAGGCCGCCGATGGCGGTGACCCGGCCGCGCAGGGTGATCTCGCCGGTCATGGCGATGTCCTTGCGGATCGGGATGCCGGTCAAAACCGAGACCATGGCCACGGTCATGGCCACCCCGGCCGAGGGGCCGTCCTTGGGCGTCGCTCCGTCCGGCACGTGCACGTGGATGTCGGTCTTCTCGAACGCCGGCGGCTTGACGCCGATGCTGAGCGAGCGGGCCCGGACGTAGGAGGCGGCGGCCGAGATGGACTCCTTCATCACCTCCTTCAGGTTGCCGGTCACGGTCATGCGGCCGCGGCCCGGCATCTTGATCGCCTCGATGGTCAGGATCTCGCCGCCGAACTCGGTCCAGGCCAGGCCCGTGACGATGCCGACCTGATCCTCCTCGTCCGTCTCGCCGTAGCGGAACTTACGAACCCCGGCGAACTCGGCCAGCTTGGCCTCGTCGATAGTGATCGAGAGGGTCTTGTTCTTCGACATCTCGCGCACCGACTTGCGCGCCAGACCGCCCAGGGCGCGTTCCAGCGACCGCACGCCGGCTTCCCGCGTGTAGTAGCGGATCAGGTTGCGGATCTGCTCGTCCGGCACGATGAATTCGGCCGGCTTCAGCCCGTTCTCTTCCGTCACCTTGGGCAGGACGTGCCGCTTGGCGATCTCGACCTTTTCGTCCTCGGTGTAGCCGCTGACCCGGATGATCTCCATCCGATCCATCAGGGGCTGGGGCATGTTCAGGCTGTTGGCCGTGGTCACGAACATGACGTTGGACAGGTCGTAGTCGACCTCGAGGTAGTGGTCGCCGAACGCATTGTTCTGCGCCGGGTCCAGCACCTCCAGCAGGGCCGAGGACGGATCCCCGCGCCAGTCGGCGCCCAGCTTGTCGATCTCGTCCAGCAGGATGAAGGCGTTGGTGGTCTTCACCTTCTTCATCGACTGGATGATCTTGCCCGGCATGGAGCCGATGTAGGTCCGGCGGTGGCCCCGGATCTCGGCCTCGTCGCGCACGCCGCCCAGCGACATTCGGATGTATTCCCGGCCCGTGGCCTTGGCGATCGATTTGGCCAGCGAGGTCTTGCCGACACCCGGAGGGCCGACGAGGCACAGGATCGGGCCCTTCAGGCTGTTGGTGCGCGACTGCACCGCCAGATATTCGATGATCCGTTCCTTGACCTTCTCGAGACCGTAGTGGTCCTCCTCGAGAATGGCCTCGGCCTTCTCCAGGTCGATGGGCTTCGACTTGGCCTTGCCCCACGGGATCGACAGCAGCCAGTCGAGGTAGTTCCGCACCACCGTCGATTCAGCCGACATCGGGCTCATGTTGCGCAGCTTCTTGACCTCGGCCTCGGCCTTGACGCGGGCTTCCTTGGACAGGCGCGTCTTACGGATGCGCTTCTCCAGTTCCATGATCTCGTCGCGGGCGTCGTCGGTCTCGCCCAGCTCGCGCTGGATCGCCTTCATCTGCTCGTTCAGATAATATTCGCGCTGGGTCTTCTCCATCTGGCGCTTCACGCGCGAGCGGATCTTCTTCTCGACCTGCAGGACGGAAATCTCGCCCTCCATCAGGCCGTAGACCTTCTCCAGGCGCGACGGCACGGCGATGGTTTCCAGCAGGCCCTGCTTGTCGGCGATCTTGACCGACAGATGGGCCGCGACCGAGTCCGCCAGCTTGGACGGATCGGTGATCTGGGGGATGGAGCTGAGGGCCTCGGGCGGGACCTTCTTGTTCAGCTTCACATAGTTTTCGAACTGCTCGATCACGGCGCGCAGCAGGGCTTCCGACTGGGCGGGCTCGCCCGGATCGTCGGCGATCTCGACGGCCTCGGCCTCGAAATAGTCGGTGCGGTCGGTGAACCTGGTCAGGCGCGCGCGGCTCTTGCCCTCGACCAGCACCTTGACGGTGCCGTCGGGCAGTTTGAGCAGTTGCAGGACGGTGGCCAGCACGCCGATCGGATAGATGGCGTCGGCGGCGGGGTCGTCATCGACGCTGTTCTTCTGGGTGGCCAGCAGGATCTGCTTTTCGCCCTTCATGATCTCGTCGAGCGCCTTGACCGACTTCTCGCGTCCGACGAACAGCGGCACGACCATGTGCGGAAAGACGACGATGTCTCTCAGCGGCAGGACGGGCAGGGTTTTTGTCTCGGTCATGATGCGTACTTTCAACAGGGGCCCTCGTTGATCTCGGACCCGCCTCGCCGGCGTTGGGAGCGCCTGTGCTCCTCCGTTTCGACTCGGCCCGCCGTTCGGCGGCCTTCAATTGAGTATGTGGTTCTGCGCAGGCCCGGTTCAAGCGTCGCTGGTATGCGCCTGGCTTTTCCATCCACAGCGGTCGAGCGGCACGGCGCTAACGCCACAGAGCTGTGATCTGCACGGCCGACGCGGCAAGGCCCGAACCTGAGGTAAATCATACCGCCGCCGGATGTGGCCCCGCCGCATCATGGCGGGTGCAGAAAAGGGCGGGCCCATCGCTGGACCCGCCCTCATTTCGTTCCGAACGCGGATCAGGCGGCGCTGTCGGGCGCGGCCTTCTTGGACTTGGTCTCGGAATAGATCAGCAGCGGCTGGGCCTTGCCCTCGATGACCTCTGCGTTGACGACCACTTCCTCGACACCCTCGAAGGTGGGCAGTTCGAACATCGTCTCCAGCAGGATGCCTTCCAGGATGGAACGCAGGCCGCGGGCGCCGGTCTTGCGGGTGATGGCCTTCTTGGCCACCGCCGTCAGGGCGTCGTCGGTGAACGTCAGGTCGACATTCTCCATCTCGAACAGGCGCTTGTACTGTTTGACCAGGGCGTTCTTGGGCTCGGTCAGGATAGTGACCAGCGCCGCCTCGTCCAGGTCCTCCAGCGTCGCCAGAACGGGCAGACGGCCGATGAACTCGGGGATCAGACCGAAACGCATCAGATCGTCCGGCTCAACCCCCTTCAGGATGTCGCCCGTGCGGCGTTCGTCGATCTCCTTCACCTTGGCGCCGAAGCCGATAGAGGCCCCGTCGCCGCGGGCCGCGATCACCTTCTCAAGGCCGGCGAAGGCGCCGCCGACGATGAACAGGATGTTGGCGGTGTCGACCTGCAGGAACTCCTGCTGGGGATGCTTGCGGCCGCCCTGCGGGGGCACGGAGGCGACGGTGCCTTCCATGATCTTCAGCAGGGCCTGCTGCACGCCCTCGCCCGAGACGTCGCGGGTGATCGAGGGGTTGTCGGACTTGCGCGAAATCTTGTCGATCTCGTCGATGTAGACGATGCCGCGCTGGGCCCGTTCGACGTTGTAGTCGGACGACTGCAGCAGCTTCAGGATGATGTTCTCGACGTCTTCACCGACGTAACCGGCTTCGGTCAGGGTGGTGGCGTCGGCCATGGTGAAGGGCACGTCGATGATGCGGGCCAGCGTCTGGGCCAGCAGCGTCTTGCCCGAGCCGGTCGGCCCGATCAGCATGATGTTCGACTTGGCCAGTTCGACGTCGTTGTTCTTCGTCGCGTGGTTCAGGCGCTTGTAGTGATTGTGGACGGCGACGCTCAGCACCTTCTTGGCGTGGCTCTGGCCGATCACATAGTCGTCAAGAACCTCGCGGATCTCCTTGGGCGAAGGAACCCCGTCCTTGGCCTTGGAGAACGAGATCTTGTGCTCTTCACGGATGATATCCATGCACAGCTCGACGCATTCATCGCAGATGAACACGGTCGGTCCGGCGATGAGCTTGCGCACCTCATGCTGGCTCTTCCCGCAGAAGGAGCAGTAGAGCGTGCTTTTGGCGTCTGTGCCGGCGGCTTTGGTCATCGAGCCTTCTCACTCCCGCGGTTCGCCCCGATATGAGACGAAACGCGCTTCCTTCGCGTTGATTCCCGAACAATGGGCGCAAAGGTCTTCAAAAATTGACAATCACCCATACGGACGCCCGCCACAACCCCGGCCAAGCGTGGCCGGAGCGCGAAGCAGACGGTTTACTGTTGAGGGAGATCGCGGCGAATGTCTGACATGGGAAGTCCCACTCTGGTTCGCCAGCCGCCTCGCAAGGATCAGGCCATCGTCGCCTTCGATTTCGACGGCACGCTGACGGTTCGCGACAGTTTCACGCAGTTTTTGCGCTGGCGGGCGGGTCAGGGCGGCTGGTTTCTGGGCCTGACCCGGATGGCGCCGGATCTGGCGGCCTATGCCGGCGACCGGGACCGCGGACGGCTGAAGGCGGCCTCGGTGCGGGAATTCCTCAAGGGCGTGCCCCGGTCGCAACTGGAAGCCGACGCTGAAGCCTTCGCCGGCCAGGTCTGGCCCGGTTTCATGCGTTACGACGCCCTCGCCCGCTGGAAAGACTGGGGGGCCAGGGGCGCCTATCGGGTCATCGTCACCGCGTCGCCGGAAACCACCGTCGCGCCGTTCGCCCGCCGTCTGGAGGCGGACACCCTGCTGGGCACGCCGCTGGTGTTCGATGCCGACGACCGCGTCACCGGGGCCTTCGAAAGTCCCAACTGCCGCGGCGAGGAGAAGGTGCGGCGACTGCGGGCAGCCTTCGGGCAGGATGTGCAACTGGCCGCCGCCTATGGCGACACCTCCGGCGATACGGAGATGCTGGCGATCGCGGACGAGGCCGGCTTCCGCGTCTTCAAGGAACGGTCCTGACCCTCAGCGGCCGTCGGCGTCCACGTCGAAGACCACGGCCTTGCCGCGCGAGGTGGGATTCCAGCCCGCTTCGATCGAAGCGGTCACGGCGTTGCGAATGGCTTCCAGGTTGATCCGCTGCGTCTCCATGTCCGGCCGTCCGTTCGGCCGCATCGGCATGGGAAACTGAATCACCGCTTCGCGCTGAAAATCCTTGAGGCGCAAGCTCACGGCCATCCCGTCCCACTTGCCGCCGGCCAGCGGCCGGGGCTGGCGGCGGATCGCCCACTCATAGATTTCGCCGTCGACCTCGACGGTCCCGCTGGTGTCTCGCGTCTGTTCCATGGCGGCCTGATAGCACAAAAGAAAAAGGGCGCGCCGGTCAGGCGCGCCCTTCCTTCATTCTCTGCGGCGCCCGGTCAGACCGTTTTGACGCCGTCGCCCTCGGCCTGTTCGCGGCGATCATAGACGTGGTCGACGATGCCCCAGGCCTTGGCTTCCTCGGCGCTCATGAAGTGGTCGCGGTCGAGGGTCTTTTCGACTTCCTCATAGGTCCGGCCGGTGTGGTGGACATAGATCTCGTTCAGGCGGCGCTTGGTGTAGCGGATGTCCTCGGCGTGGCGCTCGACGTCCGAGGCCTGGCCGCGGAAGCCGCCCGAGGGCTGGTGCACCATGATCCGGGCGTTCGGCAGGGCCACGCGCTGGCCGGCGGCGCCGGCGGCGAGGATCAGCGAACCGGCCGAGGCCGCCATGCCCATGCACACGGTCGAAACCGGCGAGCGGATGTATTGCATGGTGTCGTAGATCGCGAGCGCCGAGGTCACCTGACCGCCGGGGCTGTTGATATACATGCTGATTTCCTTCTTCGGATTCTCCGATTCCAGGAACAGCAGCTGGGCGCAGATCAGCGAGGCCATCGAGTCCTCGAAAGGCCCTGTCAGGAAGATGATCCGCTCGCGCAGCAGGCGCGAGAAGATGTCGAAGGCCCGCTCGCCCCGGCTGGACTGCTCCACCACCATGGGGACGAGGTTCATGTTCATCAGTTCGATCGGATCGCGCATTCAGGCCTTCTCGGGATGCTTCTGGAGGCGACTCACCGGCCGCCATCCTGTTGGACAGGATATCGTCTTGCCGAACGGTTGACGCAAGGCGCAGCGGACACGCCGGCTTTAATCCGCTGTCCGGCCCGCTCCTTACGGGCAGCCGCAGCCTTTCGGGGGCTGCCCGCTTCGTTTCTGCGGCGCTGGAGCGCAATATGCGATCGCGTCAGGGTTCACTCGTGCCTCCCAGGAGAACGCCGGTGGCGGGAATCATTCCTTTTGCGGCAGCCGCGATTGCCCTCGCCGCGCCTCAGGACGCCCCTCGGCAAGCGACGCAACTTCCCGATGTTGTGGTGGAAAACCGACCTCTGGCGGAGGTGGTCCGCGCGTTTGTGGACGAGGTGGCGGATCCATTGCCCGGATACGGCCCGGCCCGATGGGATCGCAAACTCTGCGTCGGCGTCGCCTACCTGCGTCCGCCGCTCGCCCGTTTCATGGTCGAGCGGGTCGGCCAGATCGCCCGCGAGGTCGGGGTGGACAGCGGAAACCCCGGCTGCCGGCCCAATGTGTTGATCATAGCCGCGGCTGACGGTGAGGCGATGGCCCGGGCCTTGGTCAACGCCCGATCCGGCCTGTTCCTGACCCATGTCACGGGCGCCAACCAGAATCGGGGAGATCTGGAGGCCTTCCAGGCCTCGGAACAGGCGGTCCGGTGGTGGCACATCACCCTGCCGGTCAACGCCTACACCGGTCAGGCGGCGGTCCGCTTGCCTGGCCAAGGGCCGGGAGCGTCGTCAGGAGAAACCGGCTCCCGCCTCCGCACAGAGCTCCAGAACGACCTGCAGCGGGTGATCATCGTCGTCGACTTCAACGCGGCCAGCGGAACCGGCATCGGGCCGCTGAGCGACTATGTCGCCATGGTCGCCCTCGCCCAGGTCGACCCGGAAGCGGAGACGTCGCAGTACGATACCATTCTGAACCTGTTTGACGGCCCGGTCGCGCCGTCGGGGCTGACTGACTGGGATCGTTCCTATCTTCAGGCGCTGTATGACGCCCATCTCGACCAACGGCAGCCGGGCGCCCAGCTCGAGGCCGTGGCGCGGGTCATGGCGCGCGCGCGCCAGGGCAGCACCGGGGAAGACCGGTAACGCGGTGGGCCCGCACACTGCACCGCGAGAGCAGGCCTGACCCGCGCAGGCCCGCCCCATCCAGTTCAGTGCTCCGCAGCGCCCTCCTCATCGACGGTGCTGCCGCGGTAGGCCCCTGCGATCGCGGACGCCACGGCCTGGACCTGACTACGCTGGTTGATGCGCCGCGACTCCGAGCCGACGCTGTAGAGGCCCTCGAGATAGGCCCGGTCCCAGCCGCTCAGCGCGGGGGGTGCGAGGGCGGGGTCTTCGAAGAGATTCAGGATGGTGTCGAACTGACCGGTGTCCGCCTCCGGATCGACCTGGGCCAGGGCGACCATGGCGACGTAGGCGCCGAGCTGTTCGGCGGTTGCCCCGTTCAGCCGGTCGACATCGATGATGATGAAGACGCGTTTCAGAACATCCACATACTGGGTGCTCAGACGCGACGGAGAAGCCACATCGGTGATCGGCGCATAGTCCATGAGCTCGGCCCCGTCGCCGTTGACCTCGCCTGGCATCCGGATCGCCGACATGCCGGTTTCGCTGTTGGTGGGCATGCTGACATGCCACCAGCGGACGGGGCGGTCCTCGGTGGTGAAGTCCCGCAACGACGAGGAGCCCCGATCCATCCCGGGCGAGCCCACCCGGAACAGCACCGGCCGAATGGCCACGAAGTCCTGGGCGAACCGCGCCGCATCGGTGGTGGCGATGATCAGGACGCTGGGATGGCATTCCGGCTCATGCGCCCGGAGCCCGAGACTCCGGGCGACGTCCGAGACCTGATCGGCGATTTGCCGGGCCAGGGCCGGCTCAAGATTGGCGACGCCGACGCAGATCCCGTCATGCCATCGCGCGAGACCGCGCCGACGGGCCGGGGCCGCGACCAGATCGACGTAGGCCTCGGCCGCCTCTTCCAGCCGCCGGGCGTCGACGATGACATCTTCCAGCCGTGTCGGGTCCGTCGCCTGTGCGGAGGGCGGCGGGACCTGCTGACTCCCGAGGGCCAGGGCGATCAGACTGCTGACGATCATGGCCGTGGGCTCCCGGCATCCTGCCGTTCGAGTATCCGGGTGACCGCGGCGGCCTGATGGGAGCCCTCGAGCCGTTGCGGCCAGGAGTCGTAGAGCGCTTCCAGATAGCCGCGGTCCCAGGCCGTCAGCCGGCCCGGAGCGGCGGGCGCGTCGAAGATGTTGAGGATGGTGTCATAAGCGCTGGTGTCCCCCTCGGGATCGACCTGGGCCAGACTGACCATCGCCAGATAGTCGGCCAGCTGATCGCCGGCCACCTGCTCCAGCTTTCCGGCGTCAACGATGACAATCACCTTGTTCAGCATGTCTGTGATCGGGCGGCCGTTGTTCACCAGCCCCTCGCCGGGCACATAGATCGGACCGGAATCGCCGGGCATGCGTATGGCCCGGGCGCCGGTCGCCCCTACGACGGGCATGCTGACGTGCCACCAACGGACCGGCGCATCAGACTGGCGGAACCGCTCAAGCGCCGCCTTGCCCCGGTCGAGCCCGCCGACGCCGAGGTAAAACGCGCGTCGATCCGCCTCCACCAGCGCCCCGGCCATCGCCCGGCCGTCATCGGCGAAGATCAGCACCACGTTTGGCCGGCATCCGGGCTCTCCCAACCGCACGCCATATTCATCGGCGACGCTCGAGATTCGGTCGATCAGTCCCTGCGCCTGCGCCGTTTGCAGGTTGACCACACCTATGCAGACGCGGCTGCGCCACCGTGCGATCCCGCGGCGGCGCGGCGGCGCGGCGACCTCGTCGACGAACGCCTCAACGCGGTCCCTCAGGGATCGACCGTCGACGACCACGTCGCCCAACTCGGTCGGAGGGTCCTGGGGCGGCGGGACGGGCGCGGTCTGTATGGTCGCCGCGAGAAACGCCGAAATTGCTCCGTTCAGAACACTCATGCCGACATCCTTGCAACCGCACGCTGTGGGACGGAGGAAAGTCTAGCACGCAGCAAAAAGGGCCGCCACACATGGTGACGGCCCTCGGTCTTGCGGTCTGACGAAATCAGATGTCGTCGTCTTCCTTCAGCAGCTCTTCCTTGGTGATCGGCGTGTCGGTCACCTTGGCCGTGTCGAAGATCAGGTCGCAGACCTTTTCCTCATAGATCGGGGCGCGCATCTGGGCGGCGGCGTTGGGGTTCTGTCGGTAGAAGTCCAGCACCTGACGCTCCTGGCCCGGATAGTTGCGGGCCTCGTTCATGATGGCGTTGTTCAGCTCCTGGTCGGTGACCTGGACATTGTTGGCGCGGCCGATCTCGGCCAGCACCAGACCCAGGCGCACGCGGCGCTCGGCGATCTTGCGGTATTCGTCCTTGAGCTTCTTCTCGGACTTTTTGGCGTCCTCTTCCGGCAGGCGGCCGGCTTCCTTGTCGGCCTGGACCTGTTGCCAGATGCCGTCGAACTCGGCCTCGACCATCTTGGGCGGCAGGGCGAAGTCGTGGGCCTTGTCCAGGGCGTCCAGCAGCGAGCGCTTCAGCTTGAAGCGGGCGGCGCCGACATACTGCTGGTTCAGGTTGGTGCGCAGCAGTTCCTTCAGCTTGTCCAGCGACTCGATGCCGATCCGCTTGGCGAAGTCCTCGTCGACCACGGCGGGCGCCTCGGCCTTGATGGCCTTGACCTTGACGTCGAAGGTCACGGCCTTGCCGGCCAGATGGGCGGCCTGGTAGTCAGCCGGGAAGGTCACGTTCAGGACCTTCTCGTCGCCGACCTTGGCGCCCTTCAGTTGCTCTTCGAAGCCGGGGATGAAGCGGCCCGAGCCGATGACCAGCTGGGTGTCCTCGGCGGCGCCGCCCTCGAAGGGTTCGCCGTCCAGCTTGCCGAGGAAGTCGATCGTGACCTCGTCGCCCTCGGCGGCCTTCACGGTCTTGCCGGTCTTTTCGACATAGGACTTGGCCTGGCCGGCCAGTTCGGTCAGGGCCTCCTCCAGATCGGCGTCCGACGCTTCATAGGTCGGGCGTTCCAGCTTCAGCTTCTTGATGTCGGTCGGGGTGAAGTCGGGCATGACTTCCAGGGCCATTTCATAGGCCAGGTCTTCCGTACCGGCGATGACCTTGTCCATGTCCGAGGTCAGCTTCATCTCGGCGGGCGCGGCCGGACGCACCTTGGCGTCGTCCAGGGCCTTCTGGCTCGAGCTGTTCAGCGCGTCATTGACGATTTCGCCCATCAGGTCGCGGCCGAAGGTCTTCTTGACGTGCGACATCGGCACCTTGCCGGGACGGAAGCCCTTCAGCTTCATCTGCGGCGCGACTTCCTTCAGCTTCGCGTCCAGCTTCTGGTTCAGCTCGGCGACGGGAATGGTCACCGCGATGACGCGGCTGAGACCTTCGTTGGACTTTTCGACAACTTGCATGGCCGGGATTCTGACGCTCTGTGGCGGCGCCTTTGAGGCAGGCGCTGCGCGGTGTGGGTAAAGCAACAAGGGCCGCCCTTTGGAGGCGGCGCCTTTGAAGCCCGCCCTTATGTCGATCAAGGTTCCAAAGGTCAACGTGAGACGCGGCGCAGGGGATGGTTTCGGTCGGGGCCGGGGCGCGCTATCTGGATTTTATGAGCTCCTCCCCTCCCCCGATCGGCGTCGCCGTCTTCCCGGTCACGCCCCTGCAGCAGAACTGCACCCTCGTCTGGTGCCGCAACACGCTGAAGGCCGCGATCATCGATCCCGGGGCCTCGGTGGACGCCCTGCTGGGCGCGGTCGCGAAGCAGGGACTCGCCCTCGACGCCATCTGGATCACTCACGGTCATCTCGATCACGCCGGGGGTGCGGCCGAGATGCAGGAAAAGACCGGACTCGACATCATCGGGCCGCATCCGGACGACCAGTTCTGGATCGACGGCATCCCGGCCCAGGGTCAGATGTATGGATTGCCGGACGCGCGCAGCTTCACGCCGACGCGCTGGCTCGCCGACGGCGATCGGCTGATGCTGGGGGACACGGTCTGGGAGGTCTACCACTGCCCCGGCCACACGCCCGGCCATGTGATCTTCTTCAACCGGGCGGCCCGCTTCGCCCAGGTCGGCGACGTGCTGTTCCAGGGCTCGATCGGCCGCACCGACTTCCCGCGCAGCGACCACGCCAGCCTGCTGAACGCCATCACCACCAAACTCTGGCCGCTGGGTGACGACGTCGCCTTCGTGCCGGGGCACGGCCCGACCTCCACCTTCGGGGCCGAGCGCCGCACCAATCCGTTCGTCTCGGACGAGGCGATGCGCCGGGCGCCGATCGCGCGCCCGGCGTCCGGCCCTTCCTGAGCCTTGGCTAGCGCGCGGCCAGCAGCCCGATCACCACGCCGATGCCGAGGGCGTACAGCGAGGCCCTGACCGGGTTCTCCTCAACCGCGTGGCGCAAGCGCCCGGTCCGGGTCCTTCCCCAATCCCGCGCATGCAGGGCGTCCTCCCGGATCGCCTGCCGTAGCGGCCGTACGCCGAAACTCCGGTCTTCCGCCAGGATTTCCTCGGCCTGACGATCCAGCGTGGCCACCGCGCTGTCGGCGTCGTCCTCGATATCCTCGACGTTGGTCGGGCCGGTGTATGTCTCGGTCATGGAAGGCTCCTGAAGGGTTGTGGGTTCAGCCCGTCAAACCGCCGCCGCGCGCGCCGGTTCCGGGCAAAACGTCGCGCTCCCGAAACGTGATTGAACAGCGCTGCGGTACGGGACGTTTCCTCTCCGAAGGAGACCGCGATGACCTATATCGAGCCCGACAGCCCCGGTGGACAGCCCGAGATCATGCCGCCGGACACCCCGGGCCCGGACTACGAACCGGGCGGCGTTCCACCGGAAGATCCCGGCGGCATGCCCGAGGAAATTCCGCAGCAGGATATCCCCGGCGGCGAGCCTGGCGACTCCCGTCCCTACGGCGGTTGACGACGCAAACTCTGTGATTCGTTCGCAATTCTGTGACCGGACAACCGGAACCGGACGGGGGTGGAAGGGTTCAGTCAGCAACCGCCACCCGTCGCCACGAAAGGAACCCCCCGATGGCTCAAGGTCAGCCCACCCGCGCCTCCGGCGTCTCCAAACGGGGCTTCGCCTCGATGGACCCGGAACGCCAGCGTGAGATCGCCCGCAAGGGCGGGGCCAGCGTACCCAGTGAGAAGCGGAGCTTCTCCCAGGATCGCAGTCTCGCCGCACAGGCCGGCCGCAAGGGCGGGGAAGCGTCCCACGGCGCCCGCGGTCGAGAGCCGGGCACGATTGTAGAATAACGGTCGGCCATCGCGGACATTGAAGGGCGGCGTCCGCACGGGCGCCGCCCTTCTGCGTCAGGCCCCAAGCAGGGCCAGGGCGACGGCGGGCGCGTCGGAGGTTTCGAAGGCCGTGACCGACCATCCGGCCGCGCCGGCCAGATCGCGCACGGCCGCTTCGGTGAATTTTCGCGAGTTCTCGGTGTGGATGGTTTCGCCGCGAACAAGGGCGATCGTCGCGCCGTCGAGGTTCACGGCCATGTCACGCGTCGCTTCGAGATGCATTTCCATCCGCGAGTCCGCCGGGTTCCAGATCGCGCGATGAGCGAAGGCGTCGACATCGAAATCCGCCCCCAGTTCGCGGTTGGCCCGCACCAGCAGATTGCGGTTGAAGGCCGCGGTCACGCCGGCCGCATCGTCATAGGCCGCGATCAGGACCTCCGGCTGCTTGACCAGATCCACGCCCAGGATGAACAGGGCGTCGTCGCCCAGCAACGAGCGCGCGGCCTTCAGGAAGGCGACGGCCTCGTCGGGCTCCAGATTGCCGATGGTCGAACCGGGGAAGAAGCCGACCCGGCGGCCCTGACCGATCCCCGCCGGCAGGGCGCCCAGATGCAGGAAGTCCCCGACAAGGGGCGCCACCTTCAGCGCCGGATAGGCGTCGGCGATCCGGCGCGCGGCCGCGTCGAGGGCGTCGGCGCTGATGTCGATCGGCACATAGGCGGCCAGGGCCGGCGCCGCGTCCAGCACGATGCGGGTCTTCTCGCTGGCTCCTGAGCCGAACTCGACCAGCACGGCCTCGGCTCCGAACCGCCCCGCCCATTCCGGCGCCACCCGGCGCAACAGGGCCGCCTCCTGACGGGTCGGATAATATTCGGGCAGCCGGGTGATCTCCTCGAACAGGCGCGAGCCCTCGGCGTCATAGAACCATTTCGGCGAGGCGACCTTGGGCGACCGGGACAGGCCCGCGATCAGGTCGCGGCGGAAACGGGCAGTCTCTCCGGGCTCGGCGTTCCGCGTCAGCGGCGCCGGGGTATCGTCGGCCAGTCGCAGTCCCATGAACGCCCACCTTTGATGCGGATAAAAGAAATTGCGGTACGTGACCCGCGCGTGGCCCGGCGGCGTGGCGAACGAAGAGCCCCGCAGCACCATCTGGTTGGCCATGAACTTGCCGTTGTATTCGGAGGCCGTGCCCTCGGTCGGTTTGAACCCGGCGTAGGGAGCGTAGGCGCTCGCGGTCCACTGCCAGACCTCGCCAAAGGCGTTGGAGAAGGCATCGGGCCGGCAGCGCACCGCGTGCTCCCACTCCGCCTCGGTCGGCAGCCGTTTGCCCGCCCACCGCGCGTAGGCGTCGGCCTCGTAGAAGCTGACATGCCGGACGGGCTCGTCCGGATTGATCCCGACCCGGCCGGTCAGGCTCATATGCGTCCAACGGCCCTCCCCGGCGCGCCAGTACAGCGGCGCGGTCCAGCGCTCCGCCTTCACCGCCGCCCAGCCGTCGGCCAGCCACAGCTCGGGCCGGGCGTATCCGCCATCCTCGATGAAGGCGATCCAGTCGCCGTTGGTGACCAGATCATTCGCCAGCGCATAGGGCTCCAGCCAGACCCGGTGCGCAGGGCCTTCGTTGTCGAAGGCGAAGCCGGCTCCGCCGTGCCCGACCTCGACCAGACCGCCGTCGAATCCGGTCCAGCCGCCGCGCCGCGGCTCGAGTCCGCCCGTCCGGGGCGCAACCTCA
This sequence comes from Brevundimonas sp. BR2-1, assembly GCF_037626195.1. Classification (NCBI taxonomy): domain Bacteria; kingdom Pseudomonadati; phylum Pseudomonadota; class Alphaproteobacteria; order Caulobacterales; family Caulobacteraceae; genus Brevundimonas; species Brevundimonas sp. BR2-1. Next base: position 552,804 of record NZ_JARKMV010000001.1, read on the forward strand.
TAGGCCGCCGGTTCCAGCGGCGACCGCGACATCAGGTTCAGCAGGTCCATCAGGAACAGCTCCTGGTGCTGCTGGTCGTGATGCAGGCCGAGGGTGAACAGATAGCGTCGCCGGGAATCCGCATCCCCCTGCCCCAGCCACGCCGTCATCCGCCGGTCGATCTCGCGGCGATAGGCCATGACCTCGTCCAGCGACGGCCGCGTCATCAGGCCCCGGTCGCAGCGCTCCACCCGCGCGCCCAGCGCTTCGTAATAGCTGTTGAAGAGGGTCTGGAGCCTGGGGTCGACCGGCTCGTATCCGGGCTCGTCGCCCAGGATCATGGCCTCGAAAAACCAGCTGGTGTGCGCCAGGTGCCATTTGCCGGGACTGCAGTCCGGCATCGATTGGGCGGACAGGTCCTCGGCGCCCAGTCCCGCCGCCAGCGCGGGCATGGCTGACCGCACCTCGCGATAGTGGCTCAGGTCGCCGGAGACTGCGTCCGGTATGCGCGATGGCGCGTTCATCTGGTCCGCCCCTGGCAGTTTACGCCGGACCGGCGCTCGGGCTTCGAACGGCCACGGTCCCGGTTTGTTCCAAGTTAGGGAGGTTCTGTGAAGCTTCAAGGACGCTGCGCCCCTTAAAGCGTGGAGATCGCCTCTATGATCTCATCCACAGCCGATTCCCGCGTGGCCCAGGAACAGACGAACCGCACCGAACCGTCGTCGAAGCGGTAGCAGGCCCAGCCCATGTCGTTCAGCCGCTGGTGCGCCGCCGGCGGCATGCGCACGAAGACCGCATTGGCCTCCACCGGATGCGCCAGGGTGAAGGCCGACCGCGCGGCGACGCCTTCGGCCAGCCGCTGGGCCATCAGATTGGCGTGGGCGGCGCCGTCCTCCCAGGCATTGGTTTCCAGCAGGCCCAGGAAGGGCGCCGCCAGGAAGCGCGCCTTGGAAGCCGTCTGCCCCGCCTGTTTCAGGCGGTTGTCGATGCGCCGCGACAGGCTCTTGTCGAACATGACGATGGCCTCGGCGCAGTTGGCGCCCGCCTTGGCCCCGCCGAACACCAGCACATCCACCCCCAGCCGCGCGATCCGGGTCAGGTCGAACCCCGCGGCCGCCGCATTGGCCAGCCGGGCGCCGTCCATATGCACGCCGTAGCCCTTCAGCTTCACCGGCTCGATCAGGTGGCGCAGCTCTTCCTCCGTGTAGACCGTGCCGTATTCGGTCGACTGGGTCAGACTGAGCGCCGCCGGCGGCTGACGATGACCGACCTCGGGCTCCTCCAGCGCGGCGTTCAGGGCTGCGGGCTCGATCTTGCCCGAGAAGCCCGGCAGGCCGATCAGGCCCACGCCCGAGCCGAAGAAGCCGGGCGCCCCGGTCTCGTCCGTGCAGACGTGCGCGGCGTGGTGCGCCAGCACCGCCTCATGCGGCCAGGCCAGCATCGACAGGGCGATGGCGTTGGCCGCCGTGCCCGAGAAGACGAAGCGGATGTCCGCATCCGCGTCCAGCCGGCGCCGGATCAGGTCAGCCGCGCGCGCCGTGACGTCGTCCGAGCCGTATGCCCGGGCGAAACCGTCGTTGGCCTCGACCAGCGCCTGCAGGGCGGCCGGGGCCATGCCGGCGGTATTGTCGGATCCGAAATCGTATCGCATGGCCTAGCTGTTCCCTTCAGCCGCGTCCGCGCCGGCCGCCCCGCGTCTCTGCTTCTGCGGGACCGTGCGGACGGGGACCACCGGCATGACATCCTCATCCCCGTAGGGGACCGCGACCTGATGCGGGAACGGGATTTCGATGCCGGCGGCGTCGATCGCCTCCTTGCCGCCCTGCATCAGGTCAGCCTGAACCTGCCACCAGTCCTCGGACTTCACCCAGGCTTGCAGCGTGATCTGTACGGCGCTGTCCAGCAGGCCGGTCACACCTGTCCAGGGCGGGGGATCGGGCAGAACCTTCTCATGCTGTTCGGCGACCTCGGCCAGAACGGCGCGGGCTGCGCTGAGGTCCTCACCGTAGCCGACTGTGAAATTGATCTCGATCCGCCGGGTTTTCTGACCCGACAGGTTCAGGATGACATCCCCCAGCACCTTGGCGTTCGGCACCACGATCTTGTGATTGTTGGCGTTCGACATCTGGGTCGTGAACAGGTCGAGGCGCTGGACCGACCCGGCGGCGCCGCCGATATCGATCACATCGCCGACCTTGTAGGGCCGCAGGACAAGAAGAAGCACGCCCGCCGCGACGTTCGACAACGTTCCCTGCAGCGCCAGACCCACCGCCAGCGAGGCAGCGCCAAGGACCGCGATGATCGAGGTCGTCTGCACGCCCAGCCGCTGCAGCACGGCGATGAAGCCGATGATGTAGACCAGGACCCGCACCACCTGAACGGCGAAGCTGAGCACCGTCGGATCGTGGCGGAAGCCTCTCACGCGCGACAGTCCCCTGCGCGTCAGGCCGGTCGCCCAGCGCGAGGCGAAGACGGTGACGATCAGGATGACGACCGCGAGCGTCAGGTTGATCGCGAAATCGCCGGCCATGTCGGTCAGCTTGGCGATCATGGCGGCGTCCACCGCAGCGGCCGTCTGGCCCGCGGCGACCGCCTCGTTCAGGGGAGCGACGAGGGAGGACATCCGCCGGGTCTAACGCCTCGGTCCCGATTTGGAAGCCCGAAGCCCCGCATTTCCGGTTTCCCGGACCGGCGCCGCCGTTCTAACCTGGCGTATGGGCGACTCCACGAAACTCTCAGCGCTCAAGGTCGGCGTCGATGTGCCCTGGGTGACCAGCTGGACCGGCGAGCCGGTGCTGGGCGTGCGGCCCTGCCCCTCGGTGAACGGCGCCCCGGCCATCGTCCAGGCCGACAACGCCGGCCACGGCAAGCCGTTGTATTCGCAAAACCATGCGGTGCGTCAGCGCCTGACGGTCCGCGACATGCTGTGCCCGATGTGCGGTCGGCCCACGACGCCTGACGACCGCTACACCCAGGTGGCGCATCCGTTCGCCGCCGGGGCCCTGCGCGCCGCCGGGCGGGGCGGCGCCCTGCCAGCCGATATCGAGGACGACCGGATTCTGATTGACGCGGGCGCCATCGCGCCGTTGCACAAGGCCTGTTCCGAGCGGTCGCTGCGATACTGCCCCCATCTGAAGGCTGACCCGAACATCGACGTGCGCCGCTTTCCCCGGTCGTGGGTCGTGCTGCCGCTGATCGTGCGGGCCGAAGCCCCGCCGCAGCTGTTTCTGGCCAAAGCCGAGCCCCGTCGCGAAATGCCGGTCGTCGGCTTCCTCCAGCTATGCGGCCTGACCGACGACCGCGATCCGTCATGGCGAAGCCGGAGTCATCCTCTCGCGGGCTGAGCGATCCGTCCGCCCCCACCCTCGATGGCGTCCAGCAGGTCCATGACGTCGGCGATGGTGTTCGCCTCCCGCGCCGGCTTGTCCCAACGGATGCGGCTGACGCGCGGGAAACGCATCGCCACGCCCGACCTGTGCCGCGTCGATCGGTTCAACCCCTCGAAGGCGATTTCCAGCACCAGGCCGAAATCCCGCTCGGCCCGGACCGAGCGCACCGGCCCGAACCGCTCGACCGTGTGGTCGCGCACGAACTTGTCCAGCTGCTTCAGCTCCTCGTCGGTAAAGCCGAAATAGGCCTTGCCGACGGGGGTCAACGGCCCTTCCCCGGTCCAGACTCCGAAGGTGTAGTCGGAATAGAAGCTGGATCGTTTCCCGTGACCGCGCTGGGCGTACATCAGCACCGCGTCGATGACGTGGGGATCGCGTTTCCATTTGAACCACGGCCCCTTGGGCCGCCCGGCGACGTAGGGACTGTCCCAGCGCTTCAGCATCAGTCCCTCGGCGGCGGCCCCCACCGGCGGGTCGGCGCGCAGCACGGCCAGATCGTCCCACGTCGAATAGGGCACCACCGGCGACAGATGCAGCCGCTCCCCGCCGCTTCCGGCCACTGACTCCAGCCGCGCCCGCCGGTCCCGCAGCGGCAGGGCCCGCAAATCTTCTCCGTCGTCCGCCAGAATGTCGTAGGCGACGATCGCCGCCGGAAAGGCCGCCATGGTCTTCGCGTCGACCGCCTTGCGGTTCAGCCGCTGCTGCAGGTCGCCGAACGGGGCCACGCCCCCGTCCCGCCAGACCACCAGTTCTCCATCCAGCGCGCCTTCGAACGCCAGCCCCTCCATGACATCGGGGAAGGCGCCCGAAATCTCGTCACCCGTGCGGGAATACAGCTTCTGCACTCCGCCCTCGCGCACCGCCTGAACGCGGATTCCGTCCCATTTCCACTCGGCAGCGAAGTCGGCGGGAGACAGGCGGGGGAAGTCGACCGCCTCGTCGATGGCCACCGCCAGCATGACCGGCCGGAACCGGCCGGGAGCGTCGCTGCTCGGGCGATCAGACCGGCCTTCCAGCCAGGCGAACAGATCGGGATAGGGCGGCTCCAGCGCGTGCCAGATTTCCTCGATATCCGAGACGTCGACAGGTTCCAGCTCGGTAAACGCCTCCCCGCCGTCGGGATCGGGCGGCTCGCTGACCGCGGCCGGGCGCATCATCGCCGCCGCCGTCCTCGCCAGCCGCGCGGACAGGCCGACGCGCAACCCGCCGGTCATCAGCTTAAGCAGCGCCCAGCGTCCCTTGGGCTCGAGGGCGTCCAGCCACCCCTCCAGCAAATTCTTCACCTCGCCTCGCGAGGCGGTGCGCAGGGCCTCGACCACCTCGCCCAGTTCAGGCTCGCGGTTGGGCTTGTAGTCCGGGTCCCGTGGCCAGATCAGCGCCACCGTCTCGGCCAGATCGCCGACATAGTCGTAGGACCAGCCGAACAGCACGGCGTCGGCCCGCGCCTCGACCGCCTTGCGGATCATCGCCGGCTTGGCCGCGTCGAAGGTCAGGTCCCCGGTCAGGGCGGCCAGCGCCCAGCCCCGATCCGGATCGGGCGTCGCCTTCAGATAGTCCCGCAGCAGCACCAGCTTCGCATTACGCGACGCCGTCAGCGACAGTCGGTCCAGCAGTTCGGCGAAGGCGCGCATCGGACCTCATGTAACCAGCCCAACCTCAAACGAAAAACGCCCCGGAGGTTTCCCTCCAGGGCGTCGTCTCTTCGACGAACCGGAGATCAGGCCGCGGCGGCCTGGGTGTTGTCGATGAAGCTGCGGACGCCCGCTCGCCCACCGCCGACACGGGTCATCAGGTGGGCCAGCGCCGCGAAGTCGATCGGCTTGTTCAGATAGGCGTCGGCGCCGGCGTCCAGGCCCGCGGCGTGATCCTCGCTGCGCGCAGAGGCGGACAGCACCACGATCGGCGTCTCGCGATTGGCGCCTTCGCCGGCCCGGATCGCGCGGGTGGCTGTCAGGCCGTCCATCACCGGCATGTTCACATCCATGATGATCAGGTCGAAGGTCTGGTCCTGGGCCATTTCGACGGCGATCTGGCCGTTCTCGGCGCTGACCGAGGCGTGACCGGCCGAACCCAGCCAGGCTTCGAGGATCATGCGGTTGACCGGGTGGTCCTCGACCACCAGCACGTTCAGCGCCTGACCGTCGACGACTTCGGCATGGATGGGTTCCACGGCCTCCTGACGTCCCCATTCGACCACCTCGGACTCGACCGAGAAGGTGAAGGTCGAGCCTTCGCCCACGTTCGAGGTCACGCTGATGTCGCCGCCCATGATGTTGGCCATGCGGCGGGCGATGGTCAGGCCCAGACCCGTGCCGCCGAAGCGGCGCGTCGATGATCCGTCGACCTGGGTGAAGGGCTGGAACAGCCGCGCCAGATCCTCGGGCGAGATGCCGGCGCCGGAATCGGTCACGGCGAAATCGAAGCGGACCCTGTCGTCGGCCAGGCGTTCGCCGCGAACGACATAGTTGACGTCGCCGCGATCGGTGAATTTCACCGCATTGGACAGCAGGTTGTGAATGACCTGGCAGACCCGCAGCGGGTCGCCGCGGACCACGGAGGGAATCTCGCCCTCGAAACGGGTCGAGAAGGTCAGGCCCTTGGCCTCGGCCTGGGCCTGGAACGGTCCCGTCACCCGTTTGTGCAGGTCGTCGACGGACACGTCGACGACCTCGAAGGTCATCTTGCCCGCTTCGATCTTGGTCATGTCCAGGATGTCGTTCAGCAGGCTCAGCAGATTGTCGCCCGAGTTGCGGATGATCGACAGATATTCCCGCTGCGTCGGCTCCAGGGAGGTCGCGCCCAGGAGTTGGGCGGCGCCGAGGACGCCGTTCATGGGCGTGCGCAGCTCGTGCGAGATGACCCCCAGGAAGCTGGACTTGGCGTCGTTGGCGGCGTTTGCCCGGTCACGGGCGGTTTCAAGTTCCTCGATCAGATGCGCCTGATGCTCCTGGAAGGCGCGGATGCGCTCTTCCCGCAGCATGGTCATCATGACCAGCACCACAAGGCCGGCGCCGGTGAACGGCACCACGGCCAGGAACGGCCAGAAGATCGGCGTACCCCACAGGCTGATCGCGATGATCAGGCCGGCGATGCCGTAGGGCGATGAAATGACGATGGCCTGACGCGGCGAACTGCGCAGCTGCGCGAACACCAGCACATAGCCCGACACCAGCAGGGCCATGGCCAGCGCATGTCCGAACTCCGCTCCGGAGAACCACGCCAGCAGGGGCGCTGTGGCCCAGGCCGCTGTGGTTGCGGTCGCCACGGCGGGGAACACCAGACCCCAGCCTGCGCCCACCCGGTCGCTGATGCGTTTCTCGACCGCGCCGCGGATGGCGCCGGCCGCGACCGTGCCCACGAACCACAAGGCGGCGGTGCTCAGGCCGACGGTGGCCAGCAGGCCGAGGGCCCACGTGCCGATGATCATATAGCGAAGATATTGCGTCTGCAGAATCGCGCGAAGCGCCTGCGCGGCTTCGCCGGCGCCCGGTTCGCCGCTGATCGACTTGCCGATGCCGTCGGATTCCACCATGCGCGCGCCCCACCCCCGTTAACGTCCGGGCCGAACGCTATGGGGAAGTCTCTAAGACGAGATGAACGCTGATCGATTCCGAAATCGCCGTTTTTACGAATCCCGGAGGGTCGCGTCAGCCTCTGCAGGAGTCAGCGCCCGTATGGACAGGGCGTGAACGGGCCCCGCCAGTTCCGCGCGCAGAAGGTCATTGACCGCCCGCTGCCGCTGCACCCGTCCCTGCCCTTCGAAGGCTGCGGCGACGACGGTCAGATTGAAGTGGCTCTCGCCGCCCGGCTGGCCGTCCATGCCGCCTTCATGGTGATGGCCGGCGTGCCGGGCGCTGTCGTCCTCGATCACCAGCCGCTCGGGAGACAGGCCCGCTGTCAGTTTTTCCCGGATAATCGTCGCAATCGGGCCTTCCGGCATGGGTGTGTCCTTGTTGGTGACCAATTCGACCTTACACTTGCACCGATGTCATCCGAGTTTGAATACAAGCCCCGCTTCAAGGACATGCGGATCAAACCGCCGCGCCCCGAAGAGGAGGCGGCGGAGGCCGACGTCCTGCATCTGAAGCCCGGCGAGAAGCCGTGCCAGTGGCCCGACTGCCGCGCCGCCGCCACGGCCCGCGCGCCCAAGTCGCGCGAACGGCTGAACGACTTCTATGATTTCTGCCAGCGCCACGCGGGCGAGTACAACAAGGGCTGGAATTTCTACGCCGGCATGAGCGACGGCGAGGTTCGCGCGGCCAAGGAAAACGAGGCCATGACCGGCGGCCGTCCGACGTGGGAGATGAAGGCGGGCAAATTCAGCCGCGAGGCCGCCGCCTTCGCCGCCAAGATGGGCACGGCCAACACAAAAGGCGCCGGCAGCTGGCAGGACAGCTTCGGCCTGTTCGGCCGGCGTACCCGCGAACAGACCGGACCCGCCGGAGAGGACACGCTGCGTCTCGGCAAGCTGGAGCGGGCGGCCCTGGCGACGCTCGACCTCGACGCCCGCACCGACAAGGCCGGGGTCAAGGCGCGCTATCATGAGATGCTGAAGCGCTTCCACCCGGACCTGAACCAGGGCGACCGTGGCGCGGAGGCCAAGCTGCAGAGCGTCATCAAGGCCTACAAGACCCTGAAGAAGGCGGGTCTGGCCTAGCGTCCCGTGTCCGGGCGCCTAGCTATAGGGCTCCCCCGCACAGGAGCCGTTCGATGCAAGTCCTCTACACCGCCCACGCTGTCTCGACCGGAGGCGGCCGCGACGAAGGTCGCTCCGCCACCGACGACGGCAAGATCGACGTCCTGCTGTCCCTCCCGGCCGAAATGGGCGGCAAGGGCGGCGCGGGGACCAATCCCGAACAGCTGTTCGCGACCGGCTACGCCGCCTGCTACATGGGCGCGCTGCGGCTGGTCAGCGGCAAGGCCGGTACGCCGGTCGGCCCGGACACGAAGATCCACACCTCTGTCGGCATCGGCCCGAACACCCGGGGCGAGGGCTTCAACCTGGACATCGCCATCAAGGTCACGGACCACGGCCTCGATCAGGCGGTCATCGACGACCTGATCCAGAAGGCCCATCAGGTCTGCCCCTATTCGAACGCCACCCGTGGCAACGTCGACGTGGCCTTGAGCGCGGCCTAGATTCTCCCGCAGCCTCCTCCTAAGGTTGCGTCAACCGCTTCAAGGGGGAGGATCGGATGGCGGAATACTCAGTTGGTCCTCGGGACGGGTTCGAGCATCGCCGCGCCCTGTCGGCGATGCTCCGCCTGCTCCACGACCTGTTCAAGGAAATCTGGCAGGACCGCGAGCTGCTTTTCCCCCGATCGTTTCAAGGCCCGCCGCCTGAGGCTCTGGAAATAGCCCTGGCGCGCCTCCGTGACCTGATGGGCATCGTCGAGAATATGGAGGTGTCGCCCGACCGCCTGGACGACTTCGGGCTGCGGGGCGAACCCCTCTATTTCAAGCTTCAGGTGGTCGAGGCCGCCAACAACGCTGTCGGTCCGGCTCGAAACCGCGCGCTTGAGAGAGTGGCGGACGGGCGGAGTCGGCGCAGATGGTGGGTTTACCGTTGGGCCGTGAAGGCGACGCTGGAAGCGATCGACGGTCCGCTGGAATCGCTGACGAAGATGCTGGGCGTCGCGGAAGGCATCGTCGAATTCAAGAAGGCCGTCGAGGTCCTGCTCGGTATCCGGAACGACGTGCCCGGCAGACCCTAGTCCAGCGTCGTCCGGTAGCGCAGCATCGCCAGCGTTCCGACCACCAGCACGAACAGGGCCAGGGCGAACAGGCTGGGGCCGGCGTTCTCCAGCCCCACCCCCTTGAGCAGCGATCCCCGCACCACCCGCAGGAAATGGGTGACGGGGATCGCCGTTCCGATGGCCTGAGCCCACTCCGGCATGCCCCGGAACGGGAACATGAAGCCCGACAGCAGGATCGACGGCAGCATGTAGAAGAAGCTCATCTGCATGGCCTGCAGCTGCGTCTTCGCCGCCGTCGAGATCAGGAAGCCCAGCGACAACGAGCCGATGATGAACAGCATCAGCCCCGCTCCCAGCGCGATCCAGCCGCCGCTCATCGGCACGTCGAACAGCAGCCGCGCCATCACCAGGATGACCGTCGCCTGCAGCAGGCCCACCACCACATAGGGCGTCAGCTTGCCGATCATGACCTCCAGCGGCCGCACCGGCGTGGCCAGCAGGCTCTCCATCGTGCCCCGCTCGCGCTCGCGGGCCATGCCCAGGGAGGTCATCATCACCAGCGTCATCGACAGGATCACGCCCAGCAGCCCCGGCACGATGTTGTAGGCCGTGATGGCCTCGGGATTGTAGCGCCGGTGCACGACCACTTCGAACGGCTGGCTCCCCGGCGCCCGGTTCGCCAGCGGGCCGGTCAACTCGCGGCTCAAGGCCTGGGTCGGCAGGCTGGCCAGGGCCGCCACCGCCCCGCTGGTCGCCGAGGGGTCCGACGCGTCCGCTTCGACCAGCAGCTGGGCCCGGTCCCCGCGCACGATCCGCCGCGTGAAGTCGGCCGGGATGATCACCGCGAACTGGATGTCGCCCCGCTCCATGGCCCGGTCCAGCTCGGCCTGGCTTCTGGCCTGCAGCGTGATCTCGAAATAGCCGCTGTTGTCCATCGCGGTCAGGATCGAGCGCGAGAAGGCGCCATGGTCCTGAACCAGCACCGCCGTCGGCAGGTTGCGCGGATCGTCGTTGATCGCATAGCCGAACAGCAGCAGCTGCACGATCGGCAGCAGCAGGATCATCGCATAGGTCAGCCGGTCGCGCGTCAGCTGCACGAACTCCTTGGCCATCACGGCCCAGGTGCGGGTCAGGGAGATCATCTCAGGCCGCCCTCGCCTTTTCCGCCTCGATGTCATGGATCAACTGGATGAAGACGTCCTCCAGCGTCGGCCGCGTTTCGGACCAGTCCAGCGGCGGCTTGCGCCAGGGGTTGATCGCCGCCTCCAGCGCCGCGCGGTCGCGGCCGGACACGTGCAGCGTCGTCCCGAACGGCGCCGCCATCTCCACGCCCGGCTTGCCGCGCAGCTCGGCCGCCAGCCGATCGGCGCCCGGCCCCTCGGCGTGGAAGGTGATCAGACCCGACGCGGCGATCACCTCGTCCGCCGTGCCGCGCGCCAGCGTCCGGCCGCCGGCGATATAGGCGATCTCGTGACAGCGCTCGGCCTCGTCCATGTAGTGGGTCGAGACCAGCACCGTCATGCCCTCGCCGGCCAGCGCATGGATCTCGTCCCAGAAGGTGCGGCGCGCCTCGGGATCCACCCCCGCGGTCGGCTCGTCCAGCAGCAGCAGGTCCGGCGAATGCAGGGTCGCCGCCGCCAGGGCGAGCCGCTGCTTCCATCCGCCCGACAGATTGCCGGCCAGCTGCGCACGCCGCGCGATCAGGCCCAGCCGCTCCAGCGCCGCCTCGACCCGTTCCCGACGCCGGTCCAGCTCGTGCACCCGCGCCGTGAAGGTCAGGTTCTGCTCGATCGACAGGTCTTCGTAGAGCGAGAATTTCTGCGTCATATAGCCGACGCGCCGCTTGATCAGCCGCGACTGTTTCATCACGTCGTAGCCGAGCACCGTCCCCTCGCCGCTGTCAGGCGTCAGCAGGCCGCACAGCATCCGCAGCGTCGTGGTCTTGCCCGCGCCGTTGGGGCCCAGGAAACCGCAGATGCGTCCCCGGTTCACCGTGATGCCGAAATCCTTCACCGCATGCAGCGACCCGAACGACTTGTTCAGGCCCCGCACGTCGATGACTTTTTCGTCTGCGCCGCGGTCAGAAGGGTCCGCCTTCTCGGCCCGACGCGGCGTGGCGTCGCTCATTCCTCCGTCTCCAGCGGCGTCACATCCACCGGCAGGCCCGGGTTCAGCGTCGCCGCGTTCGCCGGCAGGGCCTCGACGCGATAGACCAGCCGGTCGCGGCTGCCCTTGTTGTACAGCACCGGCGGGGTGAACTCGGGCCGGGCGCTGACCCAGGTGATCCTCGCCGTGCCGCGCGCCGCGCAGCCGTCGCAGGCGAAGCTCACGGTGCGGCCCGGCCGGTACCGCGCCATCTCGGCCTCGGGCACGAAGAAGACCAGCTTGACCTCCCGGTCCGGCAACAGGGCCAGGATCGGAGCGTTGGCCGCCGCCCATTCGCCGGGGCGATAGAAGATTTCCTCCACCCGGGCCGCGCCCGGCGCCGTCGGGGCCAGTTGCCCCAGCCGCACGTTGGCCTCGTTCAGCCCGCCCTCGGCCTGGGCCGCCTGCTGTTCCGCGGCGGCGATGGCGTCCTGACGCGCGCCCAGCGTCGCCACCTCGCGGCGCCGGCGCACCGCCGCCGTCTGGGCCCGCGCCGCGTCGCGCGCCGCCCGCACCTGATCCAGCCGGGCCGGGGCGTAGATTCCCCGCCGCACCAGCGGCTCGATGCGGGAATAATCGGCCTCCGCGACGCGTTCGGCCGCCAGCGCCGCCTGAAGTTCGGCGTCGAACACCGACAGCTCCTCGGCGCGCTGACCCTTTCTCAGGTCCTCGGCCCGCGCCTCGGCGGCGCCGACGGCGGCGGCCGCGCCCTCGGCCTGGGCCCGCTGGATGCCGGGATCGATCAGGAAGGTGCGCCCGCCCGCGGCCACCCGCTGGCCCTCGCGCACATAGAGGGCCGCGACAGACCCCGAGACCGGCGCCGCCAGATAGACCCTCTCGCCCTCGATATAACCGGTCAGGGTCCGGGCCTCGCTCCCGCGCAGGAACAACAGCCAGACCAGCGCGCCGACGACCACAATCGCGCCCAGCGCCAGTACGGGCCGCAGGCTCAGCTTCGGACGCGTCATAGCCTCATCCCCCTCAGGACCGTATCCAGATGCTGGTCGGCCAGCTTCGCCACATCGACCGGTTCGGCCCCGACCGGCTCGAACGTCTCGCGCCAGACCATCGACAGGACCATCGGCCCCATGATCCCGAAGGCGAACAGACGCGGATCACCCGGACGCACCTCTCCCCTCGCCTGCGCCGCCGCGATCAGGCCGCTCATCAGCGTGATGCCGGGCTGGACCACTGTCTCGTGCCAGATGGTCGCCAATTCGGGATGGTTGCGGCTCTCGGCGATGACCAGTTTGACCACGCCGGTGATGCGGCGGTCCGTGACCACCGTGCGGGCCAGCATGCCCACGCCCATCCGCACCGCCTGCTCGAACGGCACGGCGGCGGCGGCCATCATCTTCACCCGCTCCAGATTGGGCGAGATGGCGTCGGTGACGACCGCGCGGAACAGGTCGGCCTTGGTTTCGAAATACAGATACAGCGCGCCCTTCGACACGCCCGCCCGTTTCGCCACCTCCTCGAGGCGCGCTGCCTGGAAGCCGCGCTCTGCGAACACTTCCAGCGCGGCCGCGAGAATTTCGGCCGGACGGTCGGCGGGTCGGCGGCGGAATTTCGGTTCGCCCGGAGGCAGCATGGCGCACCCTGCTAACTGACCGGTCAGTTATTACGCTGGGCGAGCGCGCCTGTAAAGCGGCGTTCTTTCACCCTGCGCTCACCCGGCGCTGGACCCCGCCCCCGCGCTTTTCTATGGAAGCGCATGACCTCCCCGCTCGAAGCCACTCCCGATCCCCTGCTGACGCTGGAACCGCACCGCCGCGCCACGGTGCGCGAGATCTTCGGCGTCGACTCGGACATGACCGTGCCGGTCTTCACCGAGCGCGACAGCCACGTGCCCGAGATCGACGACGCCTACCGCTTCGACCCGCAAACGACGCTCGCCATCTGCGCCGGCTTCGCCTTCGACCGCCGCGTCATGGTCCAGGGCTATCACGGCACCGGAAAGTCGACCCATATCGAACAGGTCGCCGCCCGCCTGAACTGGCCGATGGTGCGGGTGAACCTGGACAGCCACGTCAGCCGCATCGATCTGGTCGGCAAGGACGCCATCGTCCTCAAGGACGGGAAACAGATCACCGAATTCCGCGAGGGCATGCTGCCCTGGGCCATCCAGCGCCCGATCGCCCTCGTCTTCGACGAATACGACGCCGGCCGCCCCGATGTGATGTTCGTCATCCAGCGCGTGCTGGAGGCGCAGGGGCGCCTGACCCTGCTGGACCAGAACCGCGTCATCCGCCCGAACAAGTGGTTCCGGCTGTTCTCGACCACCAACACCATCGGCCTGGGCGACACCTCGGGCCTGTACCACGGCACCCAGCAGATCAATCAGGGTCAGATGGACCGCTGGAACATCGTCACCACGCTCAACTACCTCGACCACGACGTCGAGGCCGGGATCGTGGCGGCCAAGGTGCCTGAGTGGAACAACGCCGAGGGCCAGCGCCGCATCGCGGCCATGGTCCGCGTCGCCGACATGACGAGAAACGCCTTCATGAACGGCGACATCTCGACGGTCATGAGCCCGCGGACGGTCATCACCTGGGCCCAGAACGCGATCATCTTCGCGGGGGACGTGGGCCTGGCCTTCCGGCTGACGTTCCTGAACAAATGCGACGAGCTGGAACGGCCGACGATCGCGGAGTTCTACCAGCGGGCGTTCGGGGAGGACCTGCCCGAGGCGGCGACGCGGGTGAAGGTGGGTTAGTCCTCCCGGTAGGTGGAGGAGCAGAGATCTGCATCCCACTCCCGGGAGATTTCTAGATGGTCGCGACCGGTTACCAACTCGAATCCTGAAAGGCGCTCGGCATCCAATAGGCGCTCAAGAATCTCTTTCCGGGCACTGAGGCGGAATGGCCCAAGAGCCGCGCGACCGTTCCGCCGCACAGTGCATCGGTGACTGGTCTCATTGCGGATGTCCAACAGCCACGCCCGAAAATCCATCAAGGGCTGGAGTTCGGCATGACCATTGCTGATCAGATTCTCGGCCGATTTGTCCTTCCGAACCACCGTACAGAGCCAACAGCCGAAGCGCCCTCCGCCGCAAGGCGGATCAATCGGTGATTTTATTACCGGGCACTCCCCGCTAGCCTTCTCGTAGAGGGACCATAGCTCGGGTCCATCTACGGCGGATGGTTCAGCAATCCAGAACAGCCCGTCCCAAACATCTTCGACCGAAAGGTCAAGAATCGGCAGAAAGAGAGTTAGGTCGGAAGTGCCTTCGGTCTGCTTGCTCCAGAAGCGGTCTTCGCCAGCGCTAAAGACTCGGTCACGCTGAGCACTTTCGCCCCGGCGCACACCTAGGACCACTACATCGGTAGGCTGCGCGCGCTCCCGAAGGTGTTCCTCGACAGGACGAATGCGAATGTCCTTCGTACACCATCTGAAGAAATTGTTCGGCGGTGGGTAACCGCGCCCCGCGATCCTGACCAACAGTTTCCTGCTCGGATCTGGTTCAAGTATTGAAACCGTGACCGGCAACCCAAATTGAGCGGCCTCAAGCTTAAGCCGCTCAAGCGTACGGCGCGCAGTTCGATTGGCGATCGGATTTTCCGAACCTGTGTCACAGTAGATGACCTCCCACTGTGCGCCACTGAGCTTCCCCCGCAGCGACAAGCTCCAGAACATTTTCAGTACGAGAGAAGAATCCTTTCCACCGCTGTAAGCAACTACCCAACGTCGTCCGGCCACAACTTCTTTCTGGATCCGGCCAGACGCCTCCAGTACGGCTTGCACTAGAAACCAGCTACTGTGAGCTTCTCAGAGAGTTTATCTCTAAGATTCATCTGTATGTACGTGATTTGCTCTCCACCCAATTTCTTATGGTAATTTGTCAGATGCAGAGAGACAAAAAACGATGATACAAAAACTATACCGTTTATCGCGATCGCGACCAGTATGTCTTCGTAAAATCCAATAAGAACGCCATATGCTAAACTAATTAATAGAACAATGAGGGCTACAGCCCTTCCATCTGCCGCTGTGGTCCACAATGCGCCGTTGAACCGAATATTGCTAGCCTTCAGTTTTAGGGACTCGTCAGAGTCGACGAAGCCGTAAAACACCTGCATCGCCTTGCCTGACGTCCAATCGGGTGATGGATTCTGCGATGGACGCCCGATCTCCCACAATCGATCTTTTATGTTTTGGTCGATCTGCCGAGCAAACAACCCATTGCTTAATCGCCTCAGACCAAACGCCGCATATACAAAAACAAACACAACGACATAGGTCGGAAATTTCACAAATTCGATCGGAAAGTTGTCGGCCGTAAGGGCGGTTGGCAAGCGCCCGACTAAGGGTTCGATCAAGAGCATCAAGAGGAAGCCCGGGGCCAAAAGCCGAACCAGCTTCAGGGTCGTCTGTTCCAACGCGCTGCTCCGAATCCGTGATCGCTCACGTCACCTCGCATCAAGCATACGTCAAAAACGGTCGTTTACCGCCGTCATGTTCTCGCCCCATTCCGCCAAGCCCCCGCCGCCATCGCTCGCGCCGTCTCCCGCACCCCTTCCGGCCACCCCTCCACCGCCGCATCGAACGCCGTCCAGTCGCCGGCGAACAGCATGCGGGTCGCCTCCTCATAGTTCGGCAGGTCCCCGGCGATGGCAGTCATGAAGCGGTAGGTCGCCTCCTTCGCCTTGCGCGCCCGGTCCGGCCCTTCGGCCTCGCGTAGCGCGCCCTCGACCAGTTTGCGCAGGGCCACGGAGGCGCCGCCGGGCTGTGCGGACAGCCAGTCCCAGTGGCGGGGCAGCAGGGTCACCTCGCGCGCCGTCACGCCCAGTTTCGGCCGGCCCGGCCCGCGCTTCTCCGCCTCGGGCGCGGGCGTCAGTCGGGCCTTCGCCTCGTCCAGGGTCCCGCGCAGGTCCAGATCGACCACCCGCCCCGTCGCGGCGTCGAACACCAGCAGGCCCGGGTCCGCCGCGGCCGCCGACCGGACGTCGGCCAGCACATCTCCCAACGGTCCGCGGGCGATCAGGCGATGGGCCGAAAAGACGACGACGGGCAGATCGATGGACGCGGACATGGCGGGCTCCGGACCGGCCGCGCCTGCGACCGCTTCTGACGTGGGGGCGCCCTATCCTGTCGCCTGGGGAGGCGCAGGAGGAGGCGATGGGTCGATGCGATCCGGACTATCCGGACCATCCGGACGGTGTTTTTCACCGCCGTTCTGCATCGAACCGGGTTTTACCCGGATCAAACTCCAACAGTCAATATGACCCGGGTAAAATATCAGAAGCTGGCGAACAGACTCGCGACGGCCGCGCCCTCGTCCACGTCGCTGTCGACCCAGGCGAGGCCGATCTCCACGGGTCCGAGCGGCGCCCGCGCGCCCAGCGACCAGTCGGTCTTGCCGTCGGGCGCCCAGGCGCCCTCCTCCCGGCCCACCGTGGCCTCGAACGCCACCGGCCAGGCCTCCGGCGCCAGCGCCGCCCCGGCCCAGACATAACGGTTGTCCTCATCGCCGAGGGCCGACTGCGCCGGGGCGAAGGCCGCGCCCAGCGTCCAGGTCCAGGGCCCGACCGTGCGTCCGGCCTGAACCGGGATCTCGACATAGGCCACGTCCGAGCCGTCCGGGTACTGGTAGGCCGCCACCGCGGCGTCGACGTCGAACCCCGCCAGCGTCCCGGCCCAGCCTCCGGTCAGGGTGATCTCGACCTCCGCCCCGTCGCCATCCGCGCCCAGGCCGTATTCCTCGATCGAGGACGCATACGCGTCGACGTAGAATCCGCTCGCGTGACTCACGGTCGCCCCCGCCTGCACGGCGGGATCGCCGCCCGACAGGGACGTTCCACGCCAGCGATAGTCGGACACGACGCCCGCCGTCGCCTCGAGGGTCCATGCATTCTCCGCCGACTGCGCCAGGGCGGGCGCGCCGAACAGGCTCAGACCCACAGCGAGGGCCGCTCGAACGACGTATCGCATTGGAAGAACTCCCCATTTCGGAGTCCATCCTGGGACCGGCGGCTTAACCGCCCGAATGCGAAGGTGGTGAACGAGAGAATAACCTTCTTCCGTCACCGGACTTTATCAGACGGCGGCGCAGCCTCGCTTCATGTCAGGGAAGGTTGCAACCTCAGAGCGCAAGGATCTCCAACGGATCGTCACCATCACCCTGGCGGCGCTCGCCATCGTGATCGCCGGCGCGGTCGGCCTGATGGCCTATGCCGCCGCCAGCGTCGACCGGGTCCAGACCGCCCGCGAGCAGCAGTTGGCCGAGGTCCGCGTCGCGCGCATGCTCGAGGACCTGACCGAGAACATCAATTCCTCGGCCATCTGGAACGACTCGGTCATCACCCTGTCCGGCGAACCGGACCTCGAATGGCTGCAGATCAATTTCGGCGACTACTACGCCGACTTCATGGGTCACGCCGTGACCCTGGTGTACGACCGGCACGGCGACCTGATCCTCGCCTCGCGGGACAGCGAACCGGTGGCGCTGGCCCGCGAACAGGCCTTTATCGACGCGGTTACGCCGCTGGTGGCCCAGGTGCGGCGCGAGTCCGACGCCAAACGCGACCGGCCCAGGGCGGCCTTCGAGGCCTCGGTCAACCGCACGGCCATCGTCCGCGCCGGCGCCGACATCTATCTGGTCGGCCTCGGTACGGTCGTGCCGGAAGACATGTCCACGCCCCGCCTGTCCACCGACCCGATCATCGTGTCCGCCAAGCCGGTTTCCGTGCTGCTGGCCTCGCTTGAGAAGGATCTGGCCCTTCAGGCCCCCGCGCTGGCGGATGCGGACGCCGCCCGGGGCGACCGCGGCGGGATCGTCCTGAACGGGCCGGAGGGTGCGCCCCTGGGTCAGGTCCTGTGGACGCCCGCCGATCCCGGCCGGGCGGTGCTCCTTGGCGCCGCGCCGGTCATCGGGGCCGTCATTCTTCTGCTGGCCGCCGCCGTCGTCGCCCTCTTCCTCCGCATCAGCCGCATCGTCCGCCGCCTGGAAGAGAACGAAGCCGACCTGACCGAGGCGCGCGACCGCGCCGAGGCGGCCAATATCGCCAAGAGCCGGTTCCTGTCCGTCATGAGCCACGAGCTGCGCACGCCGCTGAACGGGGTTCTCGGCATGGCCCATGTGCTCGGTTTCGGGAACCTCGATGCGAAACAGCGCAGTCAGCTCGGCGTGCTGAAACAGTCCGGGGAAAGCCTGCTGGCCTTGATCGAACGGATCCTGACCGTGGCCCGGCTGGAGAAGGGCGAACTGATGCCCGAACCGTCCGCGGTGGATGTCGCCTCCCTGATCGAGGCGCTCGGGACCGAGTACCGGGGCTCGGCCAAACGGATCGGGCTGACGGTGGAGACCCTTGTCGACAGCGCCGTGGACGGGCTGTGGCGGCTGGACGGCGTCTATGTCCGGCAGGCCCTCGGCCATTTGCTGGAGAATGCAATCCGTCACACCCCCGAGGGTTCGATCCGTCTCGAGGCGCATGTCATCGCCCAAGGCCTTGAGTTCCGCGTCGTCGACACGGGGATCGGCATCGCCCCGGAACGTCTGCCCGATCTGTTCGGCAAATTCGTCCAGCTCGACGATTCCTCGACCCGGACCGGGCAGGGCGCCGGCGTCGGCCTGACCCTGGCGCGGGGTCTCGTCGAGGCCATGGGCGGGACCGTCCGCGCCATGAGTACGCCCGGCCTCGGCTCGACCTTCATCCTGGAAGTGCCCGCCGAACGGACTGGGATCGTGGATCAAAGCGATCGTATGGCCGCCTGAGGCCTCAGCCGTTCTCCGCCGCCATTGCGAACAGCCGCGCGATCTCCGCGTCCACCTGCTCCGGTCCGTCCAGTTCGACCACCGCGTTCAGCCGCTCCGACCAGCTTTCCCTGCGCAACGCCGGGGTCAGCCGTACCGATACCGCTGGATCCAGCTTCAGCCCCAGCAGGGCGCGCCCGCCCTTCAGCGGCCGCGTCGCCGCGAACTGCACCGCCCGCGAGAAGGAGGTGTAGCCCTTGCGCTGGCCCGAGATGACCCCGTCGGCTCCACCGGCCAGGCGCTCGATCGCCTCCAGGATGGCCAGCGAGCCGGGGTCCTTCCACAGCGCCTGCCGCAGAGCCTCGGGCTCGTCCCAGCCCGGGCCGTCGGAGGGCCGGCAGGCGTCCAGTATCTGCGCGGCATGGTTCTGACCGACGCCATGGTTCGCTTTCAGCCAGGCCGCCTGGGCCCGGGGCGCCGTCTCGGGGCAGGCCTTCATGATCTCGACCCAGGCCGCAACGGGCCTGCCCGTGGCCTTCTCGAAATTGGCCTGCACCGTGGCGAACCATTTCTGCTGCCGTTCGGTCAGCACCGCGCCGCTCTTCATGCCGTTTCTCCACTCAGCCAGGCCGCGAGGTTGGCGACATACTGTTTCGTCTGCCGCATCGCCTCGGGATCGCGGATGATGGCGTCGCCCGGGGCCTCGGTGACGAAGCTGGGGCAGCCGTCGCGCGGGTCCCAGTTGTAGTCGGCGAAATGGTGGAAGGTGCTCTGGGCCACGCCCCGGCCCGGTTTGTCCGGCTGGCCCGCGAAGGCCACGGCGATGTTGAAGGGCCGGCCCGTCGCCCTGCTGGTCCCGCTGGCCACGACCCGGGCGTCGGGCTCGGACGCCGGGACGCCGATCCCGCCCTCGTGCGGATGGGCCGGCAGCCGGTTCAGAACGCCGCCGTCCGCGTCCCTCAGCAGGGGGTGGACCTCGCCCACGGGCCGGATCGCCTGCCAGTCGCCGTTGGCGCCGGAATGATAGTTGGGGAAGTCGATGTCGGGCGTGCCGGTGTCGTCGCGGGTGTTGCGCCCAGGATCCGGATCGGGGTTCCGGCTGTGAAAGAAGTGGGCGTCCCCCACCCCGCCCAGGGTGCAGACCGACGAGCCGAGGTCCATGTGGTCGCGGGTGATCATCAGCCCGCCGCCACGCGCCCGAAAGGCCCCGATGGCGGCGCATTCGTCGCCGTTGAGCCCGTCGCCGACGTCGACCGCGAACAGCCAGAGCTGGTCGAAGTCGCTGTCGGCCAGGCCGCCCAGCACAGGATCGGTCTCACCGCCCGGGACGGCGCGGTCGCGGGCCGTGACCTCGACGCCCGGCAGGGAAGCGAGGTGGGCGGCCAGCCGGCTGAAGCGGCCGATGTGCCAATCGTCCTCGACGGGCGGGATGGTGGTCTGGAGCAGGATCTTCGTCATGGGCAGGCCTCCGGACAGTCTTCGCATCGTCTCCCGTCCGCCCGACGCGTCAAGCCCGCAAAAGATTGGCCGCGGGACGCCTTGCCGCAGGAACCGCCGCCCCCGACATGCACTACCGGTGCAGGCCTCCCCGCCCATTTGCAGCAAGGATTACCCCATGACCGACCAACGCATCGAAGGCGCCGCAGACACCCTGACCGGCGAGGCCCAGTCCGGCCTCGGCCGGATGACCGGCGACAGCAAGCTTCAGTTCGAGGGCAAGTTCAACGAGTACAAGGGCAAGGCCCGGGACGCCTATGGCCGCGTCATCGACGGGCTGGACGGCCTGGTCGAGAAGGCCCCGGCCCAGTATCACGAGAGCGCCCGCAAGGGTCTGGACTTCGCCCGCCGCAAGCCGCTGCTGACCACCGGTATCGTCGCCGGCCTGGCCATCCTGCTGGGCGGCGTCGGCCGCCGCCGCTAACTCCGCTGGCAGACAAACAAAAAAGGCCCGGGCGGCGACGTCCGGGCCTTCTTCGTGTCAGTCGGCGGCCTGGGCCTCGACCGCCTTGACCTGGGCGGCGTTGGGGCCGGCGATGTCGAAGGCGATCTTGCCGTCGGTCAGGGTCACCTTCACATGGCCGCCGCGGGTCAGGCGTCCGAACAGGATGTCGTCGGCCAGCGGCTTCTTGATGTGCTCCTGGATGACCCGGGCCAGAGGCCGCGCGCCGTACAGTTCGTCGAAGCCGTTCTTGGCCAGCCAGTCGGCCGCCTCGTCGGTCAGTTCGATGGTGATGTTCCGGTCCGCCAGCTGGGCTTCCAGCTGGATGATGAATTTGGTCACCACCGACTTGATGGTCTCGGCGTCCAGCGCCTTGAAGGCGACGATGGCGTCGAGGCGGTTGCGGAACTCCGGCGCGAACAGGCGCTGGATAGCCTTCTCGTCCTCGCCCTCGACCTTGCCCCGGCCGAAGCCGATGGAGGCGCGGGCGTTGTCGGCGGCCCCGGCGTTGGTGGTCATGATCAGGATGGTGTTCCTGAAGTCGACCTTCTTGCCGACCGCGTCGGTCAGCATGCCGTTGTCCATCACCTGCAGCAGGATGTTGTAGACGTCCGGGTGGGCCTTCTCGATCTCGTCCAGCAGGACCACGGCGTGCGGATGCTGGTCGACGGCGTCGGTGAGCAAGCCCCCCTGGTCATGGCCGACATAGCCCGGAGGCGCGCCGATCAGACGGCTGACGGTGTGCCGCTCCATATATTCCGACATGTCGAAGCGCAGCATCTCGATGCCGAGAGTCGAGGCCAGCTGTTTGGCCACCTCGGTCTTGCCCACGCCCGTCGGGCCGCTGAACAGGAAGGCGCCGATGGGCTTCTGAGGATCGCGCAGGCCGGCGCGGGCCAGCTTCATCGCCGCCGAAACCTGTTCGATCGCCGAAGACTGGCCGAACACCACCCGGTTCAGGTCGGTCTCGAGCTGGCGCAGGCCCTCGGTGTCGGACTTGGACACCGACTTGGCCGGAATGCGGGCCATGCGGGCGATGACGACCTCGACCTCCTTCTGGCCGATGACCTTCTTTCGCTTCGACTCAGGCAGCAGCATCTGGCTGGCGCCCGCCTCGTCGATGACGTCGATGGCCTTGTCGGGCAGTTTGCGGTCGGTCATGTAGCGAGCCGACAGCTCGACCGCCGTGCGCAGCGCCGCGTCGGTGTAGCGGACCTTGTGGTGGCCCTCGTAGGAGGTCTTCAGCCCCTTCAGGATCTTGATCGTGTCCTCGACCGTCGGCTCGTTGACGTCGATCTTCTGGAAGCGGCGGGCCAGGGCCCGGTCCTTCTCGAAATGCTGGCGATATTCCTTGTAGGTGGTCGAGCCCATGCAGCGCAGGCTGCCCGAGGCCAGCGCCGGCTTGAGCAGGTTGGAGGCGTCCATGGCCCCGCCGCTCGTCGCGCCGGCGCCGATCACCGTGTGGATCTCGTCGATGAACAGGATGGCGTTGTCGTGCGTCTCCAGCTCCTTGACGACCTGTTTCAGCCGCTCCTCGAAGTCGCCGCGGTAGCGGGTGCCAGCCAGCAACGCCCCCATGTCGAGGCTGTAGATGGTGGCACCTTCCAGCACCTCCGGGACCTCGTGGTTGACGATCTTGCGGGCCAGGCCCTCGGCGATGGCGGTCTTGCCGACGCCGGGGTCGCCGACCAGCAGGGGGTTGTTCTTGGTGCGGCGGCACAGGATCTGGATCGCCCGCTCGACCTCCCCGAGACGACCGATCAGGGGATCGATCCTGCCGTTGCGCGACTTCTCATTGAGGTCGACGCAATAGGCTTCCAGCGCTTCTCCGCCCGTCTTGGCGGCGGCCGCGTCGTCGGCGTCCTCGGGGGAAGAGCCGGTCTTGGCCGGACGCGTCTCGCCGGAACCGCCCGCCTTCTTGGCGATGCCGTGGGCGATGTAGTTGACCGCGTCATAGCGCGTCATGTCCTGCTCCTGCAGGAAGTAGGCGGCGTGGCTTTCGCGCTCGCTGAAGATGGCGACCAGCACGTTCGCGCCGGTGACCTCCTCGCGGCCCGAGCTCTGGACGTGAATCACCGCGCGCTGGATCACGCGCTGGAAGCCCGCGGTGGGTTTGGCGTCCTCACCGTCGCTGGTGGCGAGCGCCGCCAGGTCGGTGTCGACATACAGGGTCAGCGCCGCCTTCAGATTGGTCAGGTCGACGTTGCAGGCGGTCATGACATTGGCCGCGTCGGGGTCGTCGATCAGGGCCAGCAGCAGGTGCTCGAGCGTGGCGTACTCATGCCGGCGCTCGTTGGCGTAGTGCACCGCGCGGTGCAGGGTCTCTTCGAGAGGACGAGAAAACGAGGGCATGGACAGATCCTCTCAGTCTTTTTCCATCGTGCATTGCAGGGGGTGCTGGTGGCGGCGGGCGGTCTCGATCACCTGTGCGACCTTTGTTTCGGCCACCTCGTAGGTGAAGACGCCGCAGACCCCGACCCCATGCTGATGCACATGCAGCATGATGCGAGTCGCGGCCTCGCGGTCCTTCTGGAAGAACCGCTCCAGCACATAGACGACGAATTCCATCGGCGTGTAGTCGTCGTTCAGGATCAGCACCCGGTACAGCGAGGGCTTCTGAAGTTTCGGCTTGGTCTCGGTGACCGTGGCGGCGCCGAGGCCTCCATCGTTCTGTTCACCTGGCCTGCGTGACGGCGGCATTCGTGGTCCAGTTTGGGGAGAAGACGGATCAGATAGGGAATGATGGCCTGAATTGAAGATGCGTCCAGTCACAGCTTTATGTTCTGGCGCAGGCTGAAGCGCTTTTCAGTGTTGCCGCCGGAAAGTGCGGGGAGGAGGCGGAGCGCGGGCGGCTTCGCCCGGAACCGAATGATGGCCCCCTGCTTTCGCGTTGCGGGGACCGGGATATGTTTTCGGCGTCGCCGCCTTCGCTCCGCGCGACCGGTTCACGCAAGCCGACGGGGGCGGGCTTCATCAAGGCGGCCTGCGGGGCTTTCGGGACTTTCCCACCCCGGCCTTTTCGCCGCATTCATCCCTGTCCGTCGTACGCTCGCGACGGGCGGAAGGCTTCCAGGCCTCCCGGGCCCCGGGGTTTCGACACCCCGGGCAGTCCGCCGCCCCCACGCCCCCGTTATTCCACAAGCCGCAGGTATGAGCCGCGCAAGGGTCCGGGCGACGATTCCGGGACGACGTTTCCCGCTCGATCGCACCCCGCCGCACGTGATTGGCCCTGGCGCCAGACGCCCTCCCCCGCGACGGGATGCAGCCATTATGCGGGCGCCGGGAGGGGGTGCGCAGGAGACGGAGGTCTCAAAAGCAGAAGTGGCTGGAAAGGCGGGATGTTTTTCCGCCAATGCGACTATATCCGCACCCTGCCTGTCGTCATCCCGGCGAAGGCCGGGACCCGGCGGCGCCGAAGGCGATGCCGGACGCAGCCGCGCTCCCGACAGCTCCGCGCTCTCGCGCGCCCCCGGTATGACGACAGGCAGGCGGGCGCGGCGCGGGCGACAGCAGCCACGCCACGATATCCCGCCCCCCTCCCATCGCCTTCGGCGACCGGGAGGAGACGGGAGGGCTCAAGGATGACCGGGAATTCACGGGACCTGAGCCCGCGCGACGGTGATAATGGCCCTTGGCCGGGCGCTTTCCGGCGGAGTTTCCCATGACCCTGCCCCTCGCGTTCGCCCTCGCCGCCCTGCTCCAGACGCCGCCGGTGCAGATTCCGCAGGGCGCGGCGCTGACCGAGGCCGTGTCCGCCGCCGACGCCGCCTTTTTCGAGCTGTTTTTCGAGGGCTGCGATCCGGCGAACCTGGCCACGATGGTGACGGACGACTTCGAATTCTTCGACGACCGCGGCGGACGCGTCGCCACGGACGGCGCTGGCTTCGTCGCCCAGTACGCGACACGGTGCGAGGCGCGCCGCGCGCCCGGCGGCTGGCGGACGCGCCGCGAACTGGTGCAGGAAACCGTGGGCATATATCCGATCAACAACTACGGGGCCGTCGAGACGGGCGAGCACCTGTTCTACGAGAGCCATGCCGACGGCCCGGAGGCGCTCGCCGGACGCGCCCGGTTCAGCCAGATGTGGAAGCTGGAAGACGGCCGCTGGAAGCTGGCGCGGGTGTTCAGCTACGACCACGGCCCGGCCGCCGAATAGCGCACAGCAAAAAGCCCCCGGCGTTTCCGCCGGGGGCTCTTCGGTACGCCTACTGAACTCTCAGGCTTAGCGGGCGGCCTGGAACTTTTCGACCGAGGCGGTGACGCGCTCGTTGATCGGCTTGAAACTGTCCTTGACCGAGGCGGTCACGACGTCCGTCGCCTTGGTGACTTCAGCCAGCCAGGCTTCGCTCGCCGACTTGGCCCAGGTCGTCTGCAGCTCGAGCAGCTCCTGGATCGAGCGGGCCTGCGACATCGACTGGGCGGCGGCGACGCCGTCTTCCCAGGACTTCTTCGTGAAGGCGACGCCTTGCGCCGACAGGGTCTCGACGCCCTTCTGGGCGGCGGCGGCCGAGGCCACCAGCGCTTCGAGGTTCTGCTTGCCCTGGGCGTTCAGCTCGCTGATGCCCGCGGCCGACTTGTCGGCGACTTCGCGGAAGGCCTTGGCGCCGGCGGCCTGGGCCTGTTCGGCGTTGGCCTGGAACGTGGCCTGGGCCTTCTCGGCCGAAGCCTTGACGGTGTTGGCGGCGGTTTCAACGGTCTTCTTGACGGTTTCGACGGTGGCGTCAGCCATGATGATCTCCTGAAACGTTTTTCGCGGCCGGGGGACCGCCTGATTGTTTGCGCGACGGAACCCGTCCATCGCGACAGTCGGCTATATGGTGCAAGTGCGAAGAAAGGTCAAGGAGATTTTGTGCGCTGCACAATAACTTCATATCAGCGTTGCAGCGCCTGACAGGCGAAGCCGCTTCACAAATCCGTTGACGGCTTGTTTACCCTCACGAAACCCCGATGACGCATGTTAGCCTTTCGTCAGCGTCGCGTGGTGGGGCCGCCGTCGCGCTAATGTCTTGTGAGGCCTGCCTTTGTCGCTCTCCGTCCTGATCCGCCGCGGATGGTTGTCGTTGCTGCTGGTGGCCGCCCTGGCCATGACGCCGACGACCGCCCCCCTGGTCGCCCAGTCCTCGGACAATGCGCGCTACGCCGCCATCGTCGTCGACGCCGAGTCGGGCGAGGTGCTGTTCTCGCGCTATGCCGACAATCGCCGTTACCCGGCCTCCATCACCAAGGTGATGACGCTGTATCTGACCTTCGAGGCGCTCAGCGAGGGCAAGGTGAAGCTGGACGACGTCCTGACCGTTTCGTCCCACGCCGCCAGCCAGCCGCCATCCAAACTGGGCCTCGGCGCTGGTGAGACGATCAGTCTCGACAACGCCATGCGCGCGACCGCGGTGCGCAGCGCCAACGACATGGCCGTGGCCATCGCGGAACATGTCGGCGGCTCGGAATCCCGCTTCGCCGCCCGCATGACGGCGAAGGCGCGCGAGCTGGGCATGACCCAGACACAGTACGTCAACGCCAACGGCCTGCCCGACAGCCGCCAGATTACCACGGCCCGCGACCTGGCCGTCCTGGCCCGCGCCGTGATGCGCGATTATCCGCAGTACTACCGCTATTTCGGCTTGCACGACTGGGCCTACAACGGCCGTGAATACCGCAACACCAACGGCCTGCTGCGCGGCGGCGCCGGCTATGACGGGATGAAGACGGGCTACACCAACGCCTCGGGCTACAATCTGGCCGCCTCGTCGGTGCGGGACGGCAAGCGCCTGATCACCATCGTGCTGGGCGGCCGTTCGACGGCCAGCCGCAACGCCCATGTCGCCGCCCTGATGGACACGGGCTTCGACGTCGAACGCGCCCGCGCGCGAGGCGAGACCATCCAGATCGCCCAGACCTTCTTCGAACAGCGCGGCTTCGGCATCGGCCAGGAGCTTCCGGGCGGCGTCGAATACGCGTCGGCCGCCAATGAGGACGGGCCCGACGTCGGCGGCGAGGGCGTGGCCTATACCGCCGTGGTCGCAGCCCAGCCCCAGCCTCTGCAGGTCACGCCCGCACCGTCGGAGGCCCGCCCGCCCGCTGCGATCCAGCGCGCCGAGGTCCGCACCACGGGCGACCTGACCGCCGCGCTCAACGGCGGTTCCGCCCCCGCACGCGCCGCGCCGCCCCCTGCCCGGCCCGCCGCCCGGCCGCCCGCCCGGACGCCCGCCGGCGCCTGGTCGGTCCAGGTCGGCGCATTCCGCGATGAAACGGTGGCCAGCAACTGGCTGACCGAGGTCAACCGCCGCTTCCGCACCCAGTTCACCGCCGCCGAACGCTCGGTCCAGAACGCCGAAGGCTGGTACCGCTCGCGCTTCACCGGAATGAGCGAACAGGCTGCCCAGGCCGCCTGCGCCGCCCTGGCCGAGCGCCGCGTCACCTGCATGGTCGTCCGTCCCCAGGGTTAGGCCGGGGCGGACCCCCGTATGGGGGGGACTGTCGACCGGCTGTCGCGCCATCCTGGCTGACGTCCATTCACCATAGCCGTAAGCCGTCCCTTAAGCAGGCGGGCGCACCCTTCCGGGTCCGGGGGATGGTGTGGAGACGGCAATGGCTCCGTCGTACGTCCGTCGACTTTTCGCCCGCCTGTTCGGCGGCGCCGCAGGCGCCGACAAGGCGTCCGACGCCGATCTGAAGCTCCTGGTCGAGAACAGCCGCGACGTCCTGTGCCGGCTGGGCCCCGATTTTGTGATCCGCTACTGCTCGCCGTCGTCGACGGCGGTGCTGGGCCGTCCGCCGGACGAGATGATCGGCCAGCGGCCCTCGTCCATCGTCCTTGAGGAAGACCGGCCCGTCATCGCCGCTGCGGCCGAGCGCATGGTCCAGGGCGAGGACGTCAAACCCCTGGTCCTGCGGACGCTCAAGCCGGACGGGGACATGGCGTGGGTCGAGACGAGCTCGCGGGCCCTGCGGGATCCGCAGACGGGGGCCCTGGTCGAGGTCATTCTGGTAATGCGCGACGTATCCGAGCGGCAGGCGCTACAGCGCCGGCTGGAGTTCGAGGCCACGACGGACGGTCTGACCGGTCTGGCCAACCGCCGGGCGTTCGACGAGGCCCTCGAGCGGGAGTGGGCCCGCGCCGTGCGCAACGACACGGAGTTGTCGCTGATCCTGCTGGATGTCGATCACTTCAAGGCGTTCAACGATCGCTATGGACATCATGCGGGCGACGCCTGTCTTCGCGACGTGGCCCTCGCGGTCCAGGAGGTGGTGCGCCGCCCTGGCGATCTGGCGGCGCGCTACGGCGGCGAGGAGATCGCCGTCATCCTGCCGGGCACCCCGGCCTCGGGCGCCGCGAAGGTCGCGGACGCGCTGCGTCTGGCCATTCTGGATCTGGGCCTCGCCCACGCCGACAGCGCCTGCGGCGTCCTGACAGCCAGCCTGGGCGCCGCCACGGCGACCGGCTCGGTTGGCCTGACCATCGCCATGCCCGCGGGGCTCCTGATCGGCGCGGACGGCGCCCTGTACCGGTCCAAGCACAAGGGCCGCAACCGGGTCGAGACGGTGACCCTGCTGCCGCCGAAGCGGGGGGCGCATGCGGCCTGACCGCCCGCCGCCCGCAACCGCCTTGCCCGCCGGGCCCTTTTCCCCTATACGCGCCGCCTTTCCAGGACTTCGGTCCCGGTCGCGGAACTCCAAAGGGTTCGGGAAGTCATCCCGGCCGCCGCATCGGGATCCATCGTGGGAGAGGACTTACCCGGTCCCCTCGCGCCGACGTCCTACAAGGGAGAATACCGCATGGCTCTTTATGAGCACACGGTCATGTCGCGCCAGGATATCAGCGCGCAACAGGCCGAAGCGCTGAACGACACCATCAAGGGCTTGATCGAAGCCGGCGGCGGCACCG
Source organism: Brevundimonas sp. BR2-1 (assembly GCF_037626195.1). Taxonomy (NCBI): domain Bacteria; kingdom Pseudomonadati; phylum Pseudomonadota; class Alphaproteobacteria; order Caulobacterales; family Caulobacteraceae; genus Brevundimonas; species Brevundimonas sp. BR2-1. Next base: position 581,530 of record NZ_JARKMV010000001.1, read on the forward strand.
TCGCCAAGATCGAGTACTGGGGTCTGCGCAACCTGACCTACCGGGTCAAAAAGAACCGCAAGGCGCACTATTCGCTGCTCGCCGTCGACTGCCCGCCCGCCGCCATGGCCGAGGTGGAACGTCAGCTGTCGATCAACGAGGACGTCCTTCGCTGGCTGACCGTCCGCGTCGAGGAACTCGACCTGGAACTGTCGCCGCTGCTGGCCCGCCGCGAGCGCGAGCGCGAACGTGAACGCGAGCGTACGCCGCGTGACGACGCCGCCGCCGAAGCAACCTTCTAAGGGAACCGGAACATGACCGACACCACCGCCCCGTCGCCGGGCGCGCCGGCCGGCTCCGGCCCGGCCCGCCGCCCCTTCTATCGCCGCCGCAAGGTGTGCCCGTTCACGGGCCCGCAAGCGCCGAAGATCGACTACAAGGACGTCAAGCTGCTGCAACGCTACATCAGCGAACGCGGCAAGATCGTCCCTTCGCGCATCACGGCCGTTTCCCAGATCAAGCAACGCGAACTGGCCAAGGCCATCAAGCGCGCCCGCTATCTGGCCCTCCTGCCCTATGTGGTGAAGTAAGATGAAGGTCGTTCTGCTTGAACGCGTCGAGAATCTCGGCGCCATCGGCGACGTCGTGTCCGTCAAGGACGGCTTCGCCCGTAACTTCCTTCTGCCGCGCGACAAGGCCCGTCGGGCCACGTCGGCGAACCTGAAGGCCTTCGAACTCGACCGCGCCGCCATCGAGGCCCGCAACGAGAAGAACAAGGCCGACGCGCAGACGATCGCCGACAAGATCGACGGTCAGACCTACGTCATGATCCGGCAGGCCGGTGAAACGGGTCAGCTGTACGGATCGGTCGCCGGCCGCGACGTCGCCGAGGCCGTCCAGGCCGAAGGCGGCAAGGTCGAGCGCTCGCAGGTCGTGCTCAACATCCCGATCAAGACGCTGGGCGTCCACGAAGTGCTGGTCCGCCTGCACGCCGAGGTCTCGGCCACCGTCAAGATCAACGTCGCGCGTTCGGCCGATGAAGCCGAGCGTCAGGCCAAGGGCGAGGACGTGATCAAGGCCGCCTATGACGAGGACCGCGAAGCGGCCCTCGAACAGGCCAAGGACATGGTCGCCGGCGGCGCCGGCCAGCAGGAAGGCCTGGGTTCGGAAGCCTGAAGCTTTCCTGCCGTGGCTACCGCGCCGGCGCTGCTTGAGCCGGGCGGATCGCTGATCTGAATGAGGGCGCGTCCTGCGGGGCGCGCCCTTTTTCACGGGCGCAGAACGTCGTTGTTTCGCCATGAATTGCCGCAATCTGGCGGTCCCGGAGGGGTTATCATGACACGTATCATCCTGATCGCCGGCCTCGCGCTGACCATGGCCGCCGGATCCGCCCTGGCCCAGCCGGCCATGACGCTCGACACCTTCGTCACCCGCGCCAACCGGATTCCGCTCAATCCGACGGCCATGCTGCGCCCCGACGCCCACCGCCTGAAGGGCGAGGCCGAACGCGCATTCCGTACGGTCGGCAATGAGATCGAGGCCGCGCGCACGGCGGGCCGGACGCCGCCCGCCTGTCCGCCCACGCAGATCAATCTGAACGTCCGCCAGATGCTGACGTTTCTGAACGGCATTCCGGAGGCGCGCCGCCAGCGCATGACCGTCACCGACGGCATCCGAAGCTGGATGGCCTCGCGATATCCGTGCGGAGCCTGAGCCGTTAACTGATCCGGTTACGGAATTCGCCGTCGTCCACAGCGGCTGGAATCTGTCCCCGTCGAAGGCTACGTCCAAACGTGTCGTAGCCCGCGCGCATGGGTAAGACATGAGCCCCATGAACGCCTTCGCACCGCTCGCCTTCCCGGGTCCCGCAGACTCGGGGTCCATCCCCTCGATGCCCCACAACCTCGAGGCTGAGCAGGCCCTGCTCGGCTCGCTGATGTTCGACAATGCGGTGTTCGAACGGCTCAGCGACCGGCTGCGCGGCAGTCATTTCTACGAGCCCTTCCACCAGCGGCTCTACGAGGCGATCGAGGACCACATCCGCCAGGGCATGCTGGCCGAGCCGACGATCCTGATGGAGCGGTTCAAGCAGGACCCCGCCTTCCAGGAGTTCGGCGGCCTGCGCTACCTCGCCGACCTGGTCGACCGCGCCCCGCCGGCGGCCAACGCCCCCGACTACGCCCGCGTCGTCTACGACCTGGCCCTGCGGCGCGACCTGATCCGCATCGGCGGCGAGATCGTGCGCGAGGCCCCCCAGCCCGAAACCGCCGCCATCGACCAGATCGAACAGGCGGAACAGCGGCTTTACACCCTTGCCGAGACGGGCAAGCCGTCGTCGGGTTTCGTCAGCTTCTCCAGCGCGCTGTCGGGCGCGGTGCAGATGGCGGCCGAGGCCTATCAGCGCGACGGCAAACTGGCCGGTCTGGCGACCCATCTCGACGATCTGGACGCCAAGCTGGGCGGCTTGCACCCCTCCGACCTCCTGGTCCTCGCCGGCCGTCCGTCGATGGGCAAGACGGCGCTGGCGACCAACATCGCCTTCAACGTGGCCCGCAATTACCGCTGGGAGCCGACGCCCGAGGGCCGCAAAACGGTCAATGGCGGGGTCGTGGCCTTCTACAGCCTCGAAATGAGCGCCGAACAGCTGGCCATGCGTATTCTGGCCGACGCCTCGGGCGTGTCGTCGGACAAGCTGCGCAAGGGCGAGATCGACGCCGCCGACTTCGGCAGGATCCGCGAGGCCGCCGTCGAGATCGGCGAGAGCCCGCTGTTCATCGACGCCACCGGCGGCCTGTCCATCTCCAAACTGGCCGCCCGGGCGCGCCGGCTCAAGCGGATGGAGCACGGGCTGGATCTGATCATCGTCGACTATCTGCAGCTCATCACGGTCGGCGACGGCAACAACCAGAAGAACCGGGTTCAGGAGGTGTCGGAGATCACCGGCGCCCTGAAGGCCCTGGCCAAGGAACTGTCGGTGCCGATCATCGCCCTGTCGCAGCTGTCGCGTCAGGTCGAGCAGCGCGAGGACAAGCGGCCACAACTGTCCGATCTGCGCGAATCCGGCTCGATCGAGCAGGACGCCGACTGCGTCATGTTCGTTTACCGCGAGAGCTATTATCTGGGTCGCGCCGAACCGCGCGAGGGCTCGCCCGAACACCTGCAGTGGCAGGAGGACATGGACCGGCTGGAGCACCAGGCCGAGGTCATCGTCGGCAAGCAGCGGCACGGCCCGATCGGCATCATCAAGCTGAGCTTCGACGCCAATACGACCAAGTTCGGGAATCTGGCGCAGGGCCAGAGGTACGACAATTACGACTGATCGCGTCCGCGATCAGCGCATCTCGACCCGGCGTGCGCCGGCCGGGATAGCCAGTTCGTTGCCGGCCCATGCCGCGGTACGCCCGTCGATGGTGATCCGCGCGGGCGGGGTCTCGCCGGCCGGCCACTGGATGACGAAGCCGCCGGGCGGATTGGCGCCGGGTTCAATGGTCAGCACATACGGGCGCGCCCCGTCGACCTCGCGAAGGAAGCTGTAGGTCAGGGGGCCCCAGGCCGTACCGACGTCCCGGACGCCCACGCCGTCGACGCCGCACACGCGGTTGCCCATGACACAGCCCTCCAGCCAGGCCGTCGGTATGCCGGCCGCCAGCACCAGAGACTGGTCGCGGTCGCGCTCGTAGACCAGCAGGTCCATGGCCGATCGGATGTAGTCCGAACTGATCCAGGCGTGGGGCATGTCGCCGATGAAGCGCGGCTCGCGCGCGTCGCGACCCACCACCTCGGCCCAGCCGCCCCAGGCGCGGGGCCTCATGTCCGAGAGGTAGAAGTCGAGCGCCCGCAGCGCGTCGTCGCGGCGGCCCAGCCTGACCAGGGCGCCGACGTTGCGCAGTTCATAGGGGGTGTAGTCCTTCCATTGCTGCCGGTTCTCCTGGCGGGCGGTGAAGTTTTCCCACCATTTGTCGAAGGTGCCCTTCAGGAGTTCAGCCGGCAGCTCGCCCTGAAGTCCGCCCGGCGACAGGGCGATGGTGGTCGAGGTGGCGTCGAAATCCCCCCGGTCCGCAGCCCCGGCGATCCAGTCAATGCCATGCACCCGCGCCGTCGCCTCGATGGAGGCCATGACGTCGGCCCTGAACTCTGCCTCCGAGGCCCGGAAGCGGGCGGCGGCGGCGGCGTCACCCAGGGTTTCGGCGATGAAGACAGCGTCGCGATAGCCGCGCAGGCCCCAGAAGTCGTCCCAGTACGAGTAGGCGATCTTGTCCGAATAGCCTTCGTGGCTGATCGTCGGCGGCAGCAGGCCGAACAGGTGGCGCTTGTCGGCCCCCTGGAACTCCACCGTTCGCGTCGAGGCGCGCAGACTGTCCATATAGCCGACGGCCGCCTGCACCTGCGGCCAGACCTCGCGCAGCAGCGCCTCATCACGCGTGTAGCGGTACGTCTCGGCAGCGAGGAAGACGAACTCGCCGTGGCTGTCGTTCTCGGGGACCGGATCGGCCCCGCGACTGTCGGCGCAGCAAGGCACCTTGCCGTTGTCGAACACCAGCGGCGCAAACCAGCGCAGATATTCGGCCGACAGCCCCTGATGCCCCAGCCGGTTCAGCCCCTCGGCCATCATGGCCCCGTCGCGGATCCAGCTGCGATTGTAGCTGCGGGTGCCCGGCTGAAGTATCGGTCCCTGACGCGACATCAGCATATGGGCCAGGGACGACCGCATCACATTGCCGATCTCCTGCGCCTCGCCGGGCAGGGTGACGTCGAAACGGTGCAGCTTGTCGTACCAGTCCTGCGCCACCTGATTGTTCACGGCCTCAAAGGCCCCTTCAGGGGTTCCGGCGATTTCCGGCGCGCCGCCCGACAGTGGAATCATGACGACGACGGTCCGGGTCTCGAAGCTGCGCAGCTCCATGTCGTAGAGCAGGCTCCCGGCCATGAGGCCCGTGTGGTCGGACTCCACCTGCCGGTCTCCTGCGCCCCGGCGGCGACCGGCGACGGCCAGCAGGCTCTGGGGATCGGCGCCGGCGTCGAAGGTCGACACGGCGACGGTGTCGGGTGTCGTCAGGGGCCGGATGCGGATGGCGTCGTTCAGCACCAGCTCGCCCCCGGTCCAGTCGATCTGCTCGATGGGTCCCACCCCGCCGGGCGTCGTCAGGAACTGCACCGGGCCGTTGACCTGGAACGGCCGCGCCATCAGGGCGAGGGTCAGGCGACGCGGGCGGTTGGCCAGGTTGCGGACGGTGTACTGGACCCAGACCTGCGCCTGTTCCGGCGTGCCGGCGGCGACCGCCGTCTGGCTGAGTTCCACCGTGCCCGTGTCCCAGTTCACCGTCGGGATGGGCACGCCGGAAGAGTGCGAGAACTGGGTGATTTTGGCGTCGGCCCAGCTGACCAGACGCCCGTTGTCCAGAAGGAAGGGTTCGATCGACGGCCCGCCGCGGCGCAGTTCGATGGCGCCGTCCTCGCCGACCAGCGCGCTCTCGCCGCCGCCGTCCACGCCCAACAAGGTCCAGTAGGGCTGTTCGCCGACGAAGCCGCGCGGATAGAGGCCGCGCCGGCTCTCCTCCGCCACGGCGCGCATGAAGGTCGTCGCCGTCTCGCCGAACGACAGGGGTTCGATCTCCAGCGCGTTCAGCGCGTAGGCCTCGACCCGGCGCGCGTTCAGCATCTGGCCGGCGCCCGACTGGGTCGCATTGGCCGGGCCGTCGCCGGTCGGAGCCTCGAGGTCCAGCCGCAGCCAGCGGGCCGAGGCCTCGGGCGTGCGCAGCCAGTCGACGCCGCCGTTGCCGTCGCTCACCGCCGCCAGCGCGCGCCAGTTCTGACGGTCAGAGGACGCCATCAGCCGGTAGCGCGACGCCGCCAGCCCCTCGGCCCAGCGCAGGGTGACGCCGCCGAACTCGCGCTCATAGCCGAGGTCCAGGGTCAGGCTCTGGGCGCCCGCGCCTTCTGTACGCCAGCCGGTGCCGAGGTCGTCGTCGACCGCGCGGGCGGCGACGTTCAGCCCATCCTCGCTGCTGGCGGCGGCCAGCGGGCGCGGCGGCACGGAGGGTTCGGGCGGAAGTTCGCGCAGCTCCAGCTGGTCGATCTCGATCCAGCCTCGCCCCCCCTCGCCCGCAGTCACAACGAACTCGATCCGCTCGGCGCCGCGGAAGGTGCGGTCGGGGTTCGGGCCCCAGGCCCAGATGATCTGGCGCGCCTTGATGGTGTAGCGGGTCCATTCCGCGTTGGCCCTGAACCCCCGGATCTGGCGCCAGTGGACGTTGTCGCCCGAGGCGTCGACGAACTTTATCTCCAGCGTATTGGGCGCCATCTCGCCGCGCAGCCAGAAGCTGATCTCATAGTTGGCGGGGACGTCCAGATCGATGGCGCGGGCGGCGAAGGCGTAGCCGGAGCGGCCGTTGAAATCATACTCCAGCCGCATGGCCTCGCCGTCGTGGCCGGGCACGCTGGCGATGGCCGAGGACACGTCGGTGGAGGCGTCGGCGGACCAGGGCGTCAGGGTCTCGAACCCGTCGAGGACGCGCGGCGTCTGGGCGTGGGCGGCGCCGCCCGCCAGCAGGGCGAGCGCGCCAGCGAGGGCGGCGAGCAGCCTCATCCCTTCACGCTCCCCGCCAGCATGCCGCGGATGTAGTAGCGCTGCAGGGCCAGGAAGAGGATCAGCACCGGGGCCACGGTAATGACGGCGCCCGCCATCATCAGCTCGATGTCCTGCACGTGCTCGCGCGACAGGGCGGCCAGCGCCACCGGCAGCGTATAGTTGGACTGATCGGTCAGGATGATCAGTGGCCAAAGGAAGTCGTTCCAGCTGCCCAGGAAGACGAACAGGGCCAGGGTCACGATGATCGGCTGCAGGGTCGGCAGGACCACGCGGCGGAAGATCTGCCCTTCGGACGCGCCGTCGATGCGGGCCGCCTCGAGCATCTCGTCGGGAATGCTCAGCGCATACTGGCGCACCAGGAACAGGCCGAAGATCGAGGCCAGCCACGGCACCAGCGCCCCGGCGTAGGTGTTCACCAGCCCCATCCCCTTCAGCATCAGGAACAGCGGCAGGGTGCCGATCTGGGCCGGCACCACCAGGGCGGCGACCAGAATCTGGAACACCCGGTCCCGGCCCTTGAACGCCAGTTTGGCGAAGGCGTAGCCGGCCGGCACGGTGAACAGCAGGGCGAGCCCGGTCGCGAGCGACGCGAGCGCGAAGCTGTTCCACAGATAGCGGCCCATGCCCTGGGTGACGAACAGATCGCGATAGTGATCCAGCGTCCATGACTTCGGCAGCAGCGGCGGCGGGAAGGTCGCGGCCTCGCCGGCGGTCATGAAGCTGACGGACAGCATCCACAGCAGCGGGAACAGCACGATCAGGCCGATCAGGCCGACGGCGACATTCAGCAGGAGGGCGCGCGGCTTCATTCGTAGGCTCCCATCCGCCTGGCCACGGCCAGCTGAACCAGGGTCACGGTCAGGATGCAGAGGAAGAGGATGAAGGCCACGGCGCTGGCGGAACCCAGATTCCACCATTTGAAGCCCTCTTCGTACATGAAGTAGAGCACCGTCACGGTCGACTGGGCGGGTCCCCCTTGCGTCATGACATAGGGCTCGGCGAACAGCTGGAAGAAGCCGGCGACCGAGATGATCGACACAAGCAGCAGGGTCGGGGCGATGGCCGGCAGGGTGACGTGGACGAACTGCTTCCACGGCCCGGCCCCGTCGATGCGCGCGGCCTCATACAGATCGTCCGGCACGGTCTGAAGAACTGCGAGGAAGATCAGCATGTTGTAGCCGAATATCTTCCAGACGACGAACATCAGGATGGCGGGGATCGAGGTCGAGGGTTGGCCCAGCCAGTCGACGGGCGGCAAGCCGATGCTCTGGATGGCCCAGTTGATGACGCCGTACCGGGTATGCAGCAGATAGTTCCAGAGCACCGCCGTCGCGACGAGGGTGGTGACATAGGGAGCGAAGAACATCACCCGCCAGATCGGCCGCCACTTGATCACCCGCGCATTGAGGATCACCGCCGCCGCCAGCGAAGTCGCGATCGAAAGCGGCACCCCGATCAGGGCGAACAGGCCGGTGTTTTTCATCGCCCCCCAGAACAGCGGATTGCCCAGCAGCCGCTCATAGTTATGCAGGCCCACGAACCGCACATTGCCGATGTCGGCCAAGGCGTAGATGTCGAAATCGGTCAGGCTGAGCAGCAGGGCCGAGAAGACCGGAATGGCGAAGAAGACGCCGATGGCGATCAGCGCCGGCGCCACAAACCCCCAGGCCGCCCGCTCGCGGTTACGGGCGTTGCGCGCCGGACGCGGCGCGGGTTTGACGATGACGGTTTCAGCCGAGGCCGGAACATCGGTCATATCGCCCTCCCCTGCTCGATCATCCAGCGGCGCTTTTCCAGCAGCCGGTCGGCGCGGCGGTCGATCTCGGCGGCGGCGTCTCGCGGCGTGAACTCGCCCCGCACCATCCGCTCGGCGACGATCTGCATCTCGGAGACCACCCTTTCCCACTCCGGCACCTTGGGCACCGCCTTCGCCCGCGACAGCTGGCCCTTGAAGGCGGCGATATAGGGATCGTCAGCGACCGCCGGCGTCGCCCATGCGCTTTCACGCGCGGGAAGATCGCCCGTGATGGTGTTGAAGCGCGCCTGCACCGCCGGATCGGCGAGATAGCGGACCAGCTTCCACGCCGCGTCCTGATGCGGCGAATGACGATAGACGACCAGCGAGGAGCCGCCCGGCGCCGAGGCCCCCGGCCCGGTCGGGCCCGGCACGCCCGAGGTCATCCAGCGGGTCGTCGGCTTCAGCCGGTTCTTGAAGTCGCCGATGGTCCACGGTCCCGAGAAGTAGAAGCTGAACCAGCCGCGCTCGAACTCGGTCCAGACGTTCGAGATCTGCGTCGATGAGGCGACCGGAGCCAACCCCTCGTCGAACAGGCTCTTGTAGAATTCCAGGGCGGCGATGAAGGAGGCGCTGGAGAAATTGCCCCGCGTATCCCGGTCCCGCAGCAGCGGCTCGGTCCCCTGCAGCCCGAAGGTCAGCAGTTGTTCGAACTCATTGACCGGCAGCAGGACGGCGTAGTTGTCAGGCCCCGCCACGCGCTTGACCGCATGCATCGCTGTCTTCCACGTCTCCCAGGTCTGGGGGACGCCGTCGGAGTAGCCGGCCCGCTCCAGCAGATCGGCGCGGTAGTAGATCAGCCGGGTGTCGACGTACCAGGGCACGCCGACCACCCGACCGCCGATGCGATTGGTCTCCAGCACCGCCGGGAACTGGTCGGTCAGCAGGTCCGAGGCGAAATCCGGCAGGGCGCTGATCGCCCCGATGGCCGCCATCTCGGACACCCAGGTGTTGCCCACCTGGCTGAGGTCCGGCAGCGAACTGCCGGCATAGGACGTCAACAGCTTGGAATGGGCCGCCGTCCACGGCAGGGCCTGAACCTCGACCTTGATCCCGGGGTTCAGCCGTTCGAACCCGGGCAGGATCTGCGGGACGTTGGTCGCCTCATTGCCCATCGCCCAGAAGCGCAGCCGGGTGACCCCGTCGTTCCGCTGGCTGCAACCGGCCAGGCCCGTCGCGGCCCCGGCCAGAAGGCCGAGCGCCGTCCGACGGTCCGGCCGCAGGTCCGTCATGCGCCGGACTCGCCAAGGTTGGCCAGCCAGCCGCCGGTGAAGCCGGCCCGCTTCAGGCCGCGCACCAGATTGGGCTCGCCGCGCATCCGCTTCCAGACGGCGTCGGACCGGCCGTTCTCGATCTGGATGACGATCGGCCCCTGGTCGAGGCCCAGATAGTCGCCGTCGACCCAGCCCACGCCTGGAACGATCCGGCCGTGCTGCAGCCGTCCCTGCCGCTCGGTCAGCGTCGGATTGAAGGAATCGAGGAAGCCGAACTCGGTGTAGATGGCGGCGCCGTAGCGGGCCTTCATCGCCTTCAGGCAGGCCGTGACCTCGGCGGGGGCGAAGGGGTAGCAGCCCAGGGAGGCCGTCGGCGCGATCGTGCCGTCGTCACGGTCGCCGGGGCCGCGCGCCGAATAGCTGAAGAACTGGCGTTCACGCCCGTCGATGACCTGTTTGAAGTCGCCCGGCCCGTCGCAGGCGATCAGCCCCCAGACATCCGCCGAATAGCCGGCCCAGCCCATCGGGTTGTCGACGGCGTATTTGCGATGCACCTCGACCGCGCGGACGCTGTTCTGGAAATAGTCGAACGGGCCGATCTCGGCCGATTTGGCCCGCATCCAGGCGTCGCGGATGCCGCGGAAGTCGGCGTACATATGGCTGTACTGATGCCCCAGCATCGGACCGAAATGCAGGTACGCCGGGCCCCACCGGTCGGTCCAGCTCTGGTCGTAGACGCTGCACCACTCGTCCCAGACGGCCGCGGGCACAGGATGGGTCGGGCTGCCGATGGCCAGCAGAAGCACCAGCATGCCCTCGTTGTAGATGTGCCAGTCCGCCGGGATGAAGCCGGTCTCCGGGTGCCAACCCATGGAGATGCGGTTGGGACGGACCACAGCCCAGTCCCATTCGATCCGCTCATAGATCGCCTGGGCCAGACGACGGATCTCGGCCTCGTCGGCATGGTCGCCGTCGAACCAGCGCGCGGCGAACAGCATGCCCGCGACCAGCAGGGTGGTGTCCACGGTCGACAGTTCGGTGCGACCGAACCGGTGGCCGGTCTCCATGTCGAGGAAGTGGTAGAAGAAACCTTTGTAGCCGCCGACTCCGGTCGCCTCCGGCCCCTGGGGCAGGTCGTGGAAGAAGCGGATGGTGGTCAGGGTGCGCTCGCGCGCCTCCTCGCGGCTCATCCATCCCCGCTCGACCCCGATGGGCCAGCAGGTCAGGGCGAAGCCGACGGCGGCCACGGACGAGAACGACTCGGTCGGCCAGCGATCGGGCGTCAGGCCGTTGTCGCGCCTGGTGACGTGGGTGAACCAGTTGAAGGTACGTTGCTGAAGCTCGTCGACCTCGGGATCGACCAGCGGCGCCCGGGGTTTGAAATGGTCGAGGCCGGCGCCGCCGCACCCGCCGATCGAAAGGGCCGCTACGCCCGCGACCGTGGAGCCCATCAGAAACCGGCGGCGATCCATGATCTCATCCTCTTACGCAAACTCGGGTCAGTCAAAAAATGGGCCGCCCCCCGGGGAATCAGGGGGCGGCCGCCAGGCTCAGGAGACGGTCAGAAGCTGTAACGCATACCCAGCTGGAAGGTGCGGGTCGGGAACAGCACGGTCGAAGGCTTCTCGAAGTTCGGGTTGGGGTTGGCGAGCGAGCCCGTGCCGCCGTCGAAGCCCGAGAAGTTGTCGAAGTTGAACACGTTGATGACGTCCAGATAGACCGACAGTTCCGAACCGCTGAACACCGTGAAGTCCTTCGTCAGCCGGAGATCGAGGTTCCGGTAGGCGAACGAGTTCGGGATGATGAAGTTGAACTGCTGCGGCCGGCCGTGCATCGGACGGTAGACGAAGTTGGGGCCGCGCCCGTCGAACACGTCGAAGGGCGTGCCCGAACCCAGCGTCAGTATGCCCGACAGCTGGAAGTCGAAGGGCAGGTCCACGATGCCGTTCGCCACGATGCGGTGACGTTCGTCAGTGGAGGTCGGACGGACGGGCGAACTTTCGATGCTGAAGCAGTCGAAGCAGAAATTGTCGTTGCCGCCGTTCTGTTCGGCCTGCGACCAGGTGTAGGCGAGATTGAAGCCCCAGCCGGAGTCGACCGTGTAGTTCTTGTCCAGCTTGACGTAGAGCGCCCGGAAGGTCCGCTCCTTGTTGTGGTCCGACACCAGATAGGTGCGGTAGGGGTTCGCGGCGCCCGGCGAGCAGAAGCCGCCATTGTCGCCGAAGCCGCCGCCGTCGTTGCCGCGTGTGGGTTCGCGGCAGCGGTTCAGATAGGCCCAGGTGAACTCGTTTTCGGTCTTGCCGTAGGCGAGGGTGAACTCGCTCTGCCAGTCGCCGAACCGCTGACGAAGACCCAGGTTGAACTGGTCGGTCATCGGCGGTTCGAAGTCGTTCGCCAGCAGGAAGGCTTCGCCCTTGCCGGGGATGGCCGCCAGGACCGGATCAAGACCAGCCGCCGTGCCGTACGAGGCCTGCCACAGGATGGGGTCGCCGGCGTCGCCCGGCAAATCCACGCCCGGACCGGGATCGCGGTCCTGTCCGGCCGGCCGGCCCGTGGTGCTGAAGAAGGCGTTCTTGCGGATGTCGAACGGCTTGACCAGTTCGTCGTACGCGAAGTTGAAGTTGACCCGGTCGTAGTACCGGCCGGCCCCACCGAAGATGACCGTGCGGCGGTCGCCGAACACATCGTACGAGAAGCCGATGCGGGGCTGGAAGGCGCCCGCGAACGGATCCCGGTTGTTGCCGGTCGAGATGTAGTCGTCCCTGTTGAACCAGCTGGGGGCGTAGCCCGCGGGCTTGCCGCCGTCGGTCGAGGCGATCCACTGATCCAGACCCGCGATGACGCTGGCCGGGGTCACGTAGTCGTTGTTGTTGGCGTTGGTCTCATAGTCCCAGCGGATGCCGAGGTTCAGCTCCAGCTGGTCGGTGATCCGCCAGTCGTCCTGGACATACAGGCCGATGACGGTGTTATCCAGATCGACCTCGGGGAAGGCTTGGCCAAGTTCGACGCGGTACGGCACCGTGGTGCTGCCGCTCAGCTCGGGCCGGCCGTCGACGTCGTAGTAGAAGTTCGGATTCCGGCCGAACTGCTTGTTCACCTCATAGTTCTGCAGCGACACCTTGGCGCCCAGCTTGATGGTGTGGAAGCCGTTGAGTTCCAGATCGTTGAACGTCACGTCGTCGCGGAAGGTGATCGCGTTGTCGTGGATGTCCTGGGTGCTGTCGCGACCGCCCAGGTTGATGATCGCCGCGCCGCCGAAATAGTCGGGCTGGAAGCCTGGCAGGCCCGGATTGGTGTCGTTCTCGAACAGCCGGTAGGTCGCGCCCGCGTCCGAGAAGTTCGCGGCGCCCGGGTTATAGTTGTAGTCGCGGTAGTCGACGGCGAACTCGTTCAGGAACGAGTCCGTCTGCCACTGGTAGCGAAGGTTGCTGGTCAGCGTGGTCTGCTGAAGATTGTTGGCGCGTTCGAAGGAATCCGCACCGCCGAAGTCGCGCAGGTCTGACTCGTCCCGGTAGGTTACGCTCCAGTCGATCAGATGGCCCTCAGCCGGCTGCCAGCTGAGCTTGCCGAACATCAGGTCTTCCTCGAACGGCGCCGCGAAGGTGCCGATGTACTGGCCGAACTGGCTGACAAAGCGCGGGTCCTGACGGCCCAGGTTGACCACGCGGGCGCGGTTTTCCTGCTTGTGTTCGTAGGTGCCGAAGAAATGCAGCGTGTCCTGGATGATCGGCCCGCCCAGGGCGAAGCCGTACTGCTGCACCTCGAGGTCGGCCTTGGGATCGCCCCGTTGCTCCGCGAAGGTGTCCTGGGCGATGAATTCCTGATCGCGGTAGGTGCCGAAGATCTCGCCGTGGAACTCGTTGGTTCCGGAACGGGTGACGGCGGTGATGATCGCCGACGAGGCCTGTTCGTACTCAGCCTTGAAGTTCTGACTGACGACGCGGAACTCCTGGACGCCGGCCTGGGGGAAGGGGTTACCGCGGCTGTCGTCCTGGCCGATGATGCCGCCGGCGATGACGTTGGACTTCAGGCTGGCGCCGTCGATGAAGGCGTTGACCGATTCCGCGCGCTGACCGCCGGCGGTGATGGTCTGCTCATTCTCGTTCAGCGACAGCCGGACGCCGGGTGCCAGGGCCGCGAAATTCAGGAAGTTGCGGTTGATCTGCGGCAGGGTGTTGATCTGCTGCGTGGTCACATTGGTCGCGTTCTCGGGCGTGCGCACCTCGGCCAGACGGCGGCCGGTGACGATCACCTCGCCCAGATCGGAAGCGCCGGCGTCCGCGGCGGCGACCGCGCCGACCGCCAGATCCAGATCGCCGACCTGGCCGACGCCGATGGTGACGACGTCCGAAGCGGTTTCGCCGTCCGCCGTGGTCACAGTGACCTCATAGGTGCCGGGGCGCAGGCCCGACAGCACATAGCCGCCGTTGGCGTTGGCGGCGGTCCGGGTGGTGAAGCCCGAAGAGGTGTCGCGCGCCACGATCGCGGCGCCGGCCTCGGCGACACCGTCGTCGGTGACCGAGCCGCGGATCGTCGACGTCGTGACCTGGGCCGAAACCCCGCCGGCGCACGCCAGCGAGACGGCCAGGGCGAGGGCGGACGCGGCCCCCATGTATTGAATGGACTTGCGGGTCATCAGGAATTCTCCCCCTTCAGAGATGCCGTGTCGGCGTCGGCGCGAAGACGCCCGCCGGATGGTTTGGTTTGGGATGTCGCCGATTGGCTTGACGGGCGTACGACCAGTTCGGGCCGGACGACCTCGCATGCGGTGTCGGCGACGGCTTCGCCCGCTGCGTTGATCAGGCGGACGACGCGCTCGAGGGCGCTGCGTCCGGTTTCTGCAATCTGGATTCTCAGTGTCGTCAGGGCGGGCCGGACCAGGCTGGCGATCGGCACGTCGTCAAAGCCGACGATCGCGACGTCCTCGGGCACGCGGAAGCCGGCGTCCTGTAGCGCCAGCATGGCGCCGACGGCCATGATGTCGTTGCCGGCGAAGACCGCGTCGGGCTTCACGTCGCCGCTGGCGAGGGCGAGGCCGGCGTCGTGGCCCGACGTCTGGGTGAAGGAGCCCTCGACCACCGTCGTCGGCAGGCCCGCCCTGGCCATGGCCTCGAGATAGCCGGCCAGCCGGGTCTCGGCCTCGAGGTTGCCGGTGGGTCCGGAGATGTGGGCGATGCGCCGGCGGCCCGTCGCGATCAGGTGCTCGACCGCCTGGACCGCTCCGCCGTGGTTGTCGACGACGATCGACGGCCGGTTGGCGTCGGCTCCGCCGTTCATCAGCAGGATGGGCGTCCGGCCAGCCAGGCCCGCGGCAAGGTTGGCGGCGTCCAGATGTGGCGACAGGACGATGAGGCCGTCCACCCGTCCGCGCATCGACCGGATCGCGGCCGAGGCCTCTTCCGCATCGTCGTGCGAGCTGGAGACGATCAGGTGATAGCCGACCGAACGCGCGGCGATATCCATGCCGCGGATCAGCTCGGAGAAGAACTCGCCGTACAGGTCCGGCAGGATGACGCCGATCGTCTGGGTCCTGCTGGTCGACAGGCTGCGGGCCCCCGAGTGGGGCACATACTGAAGGGCGTCGGCGGCCTCGAGCACCTTGGCGCGGGTCGCTTCGGTGACGGGGCCCGCCCCGTTCAGGACGCGCGAAACCGAGGCCACGGACACATCAGCCCGCTGGGCGACATCGCGGATCGTGGCGGCCTTCACGCCGCCGCCGTCGCGCAGGTTTGCCGGGTCGCTGTCAGCGTCAAGACATCATCCTCCCTCGGCATTTCCAGCCCCGGCCCGCTTGGCGCGGGTCCGTCCGGAAAAACCATTTGACCGATTGCAAGAATGTAATCGGTTACGTAACCGATTACATGACACACTAGTCAGGCCGCCCGCAAGTGCCCTAGTTTGGTCACATCGAGGTTGTGTCGACGGGGGTACACGCGTACCGACCACGGCCATTCCACCTCACCAGTTCGCGTCCCAGCTTTTCGAGGCCCCTTCAAATGACATCAAAAAACACAGGCAACTATCGGTTTCCCGAAGGTTTTCTGTGGGGCGCCGCGACGGCCGCCTATCAGATTGAAGGCTCGTCCATGGCCGACGGCGCGGGGGAGTCCATCTGGGATCGCTTCAGCCACACTCCGGGCATGATGCTGAACGGCGACACCGGCGACGTGGCCTGCGACCACTACAACCGCTGGCGTGAGGACATCGATCTGATGACCCGGCTG
This sequence comes from Brevundimonas sp. BR2-1, assembly GCF_037626195.1. Taxonomy (NCBI): domain Bacteria; kingdom Pseudomonadati; phylum Pseudomonadota; class Alphaproteobacteria; order Caulobacterales; family Caulobacteraceae; genus Brevundimonas; species Brevundimonas sp. BR2-1. Next base: position 597,331 of record NZ_JARKMV010000001.1, read on the forward strand.
AACCTCCAGGCCTACCGGTTCTCGGTGAGCTGGAGCCGGGTGATTCCGGAGGGCCGCGGGGCCATCAACCAGAAGGGTCTGGACTTCTACGACCGGCTGGTCGACGGCCTGCTCGAGAAGGGCATCGAGCCGCTGTGCACCCTGTATCACTGGGACCTGCCGGCGGCGCTGGACGACCGCGGCGGCTGGCTGAATCCGGACATCGCGGACTGGTTCGCCGATTACGGCCAGGTCCTGTTCGAGAAATTCAAGGGCCGGGTGAAGACCTGGGGCACGATCAACGAGCCGTGGGTGATCGTCGACGGCGGCTATCTGCACGGCGCCCTGGCCCCCGGCCACAGGTCGGCCTTCGAGGCCATGATCGCCGGTCACAACGTCCTGCGCGCCCACGGCGCGGCGGTGAAGCGGTTCCGCCAGGCCGGCGAGGGCCGGATCGGCATCGTCCTCAACATCGAGCCCAAATACAGCGCGTCGGACAAGCCTGAGGACGAGGCCGCGCGCAGACGCGCCGAGGCCCAGATGAACCGCTGGTTCCTGGACCCGCTGATGGGCCGCGGCTACCCGGAAGAACTGAAGGATGTCTACGGCGAGGCCTGGCGCGAATTCCCGCAGGAAGACTTCGACCTGATCGCCCAGCCGACCGACTGGATGGGCCTCAACTGGTACACCCGTTCGGTGCCAGAGAACGCGCCGGACGTCTGGCCGGTCCGCGCCCGCCCGGTGAAGCAGATCCAGCACGCCCACACCGAGACCGGCTGGGAAGTCTATCCTCCCGCCCTGACCGACACCCTTGTCTGGCTGCACGAACAGACCGGGGGGAAACTGCCCCTGATGGTCACCGAGAACGGCTCGGCCTGGTACGATCCGCCCCACGCCATCGACGGCCGCATCCACGATCCGATGCGCGTCGAATATCTGAAGAACCACCTCAAGGCCCTGCACGACGCCATCGGCAAGGGTGTCGACGTCCGCGGCTATATGGCGTGGTCCCTGCTCGACAATCTGGAATGGTCGCTTGGCTATTCGAAGCGGTTCGGCATCACCCACGTGAACTTCCTGACGCAGGAGCGGACCATCAAGGATTCCGGCCTGCTCTACGCCGAGGTCATCAAGAGCCACGGCGCGGTGCTCGCCGCCCTGTGACCATCCGGCGCGAGGCCAGCTGCCGTTGCGGCCGCCTGCGGGCCGTCTGCGAGGGCGAGCCGGTCCGCGTGTCGGTCTGCCACTGCCTGGCCTGTCAGCAGCGCACCGGCAGCGCCTTCGCCGCCCAGGCCCGGTTCCCGGCAGACCGGGTGACCGTCACCGGGGAGGCCCGGGTCTGGACCCGCATCGCCGACAGCGGCCATGCCATCGACTACAGCTTCTGTCCGGCCTGCGGCTCGACCGTCCACTACACGGGCGGCAACTTTCCCGACGTAATCGCCATCCCGCTGGGCGCCTTCGCCGATCCCGCCTTTCCGCCCCCGGAGTTCTCGGTCTGGGAAAAGCGCAGACATCCGTGGACCGTGGTGCTGGGCGACGACGTCGAACACACGGACTGAGCCTCAGCGCACCCGGTCGTAATAGGCCTCGATCAGGTCCAGCCGCTCCGCGAACGGGATCGGCTTCGCCACCGGTCCGTCGTTGGTGAACTCCAGCAGGTGGTCGCGTTCCCCGCCGAACTCGGGCCAGGCGGGTCGCCCCTCCCCGTTCGGGTCGCCCGCCGCCGCGAACCCCACCCAGTAGTCCGCCATGGCCTTCGCCGCCCTGTCGTCCCTTTCGCCCAAGGGGCGTCCGACCGTGTGGAGATTGTCGAATACATAGGGCCGCTCGGACGCGTGGGTGGCCCCGCCGCTCGGCTCCGGATTGGAGTCCGGAACCACGTCGAAACGGTACAGCCAGGTCGGATGTCGGTTGCGGGCGTGCAGCCGCGCCAGATGCCGGGCCGGTTCATTGAAGGCCAGGTCGCTGACCACATGGGCGCGATAGCCGTCCTCCCCGCCATAGGCCGCGTACAGATCGACCCGTTCCCGCGACGTCAGGGCGTCGTCGATCGCACCATAGGGGCTGATCTCCGAAGGCCGTATCCACCAGAATTCGGCGCTGTTCGTGCCGATGACAAGCGGCACGGGTGCCTCGCGCCCCGCGGCGAAGGCGGCCTCGACCTCCTCGGTCACCAGCCGGCCGTCGATGACCAGATTGTCGCCGCCGTAGAAGTTCGGCGCGGGCCTCAGCAGCGCCTCTGCGGGGATGGCGCGCAGATCCGCCGCCGTCGTCGCCCCGACGGTCCGCGCATAGGCGAGACCCCGGTCCTGCAGCGACGGCCCGCCGATCGCCGAGGGCGCGGCCAATGGAACGCCGGAATCCCGTCCCAGACCCGACTGCACGACCGCCTTGTGGAACAGCCCGCGCGCGCCCGGGGAGATCATCAGCCGGGTCACCGCCGCCCCGCCGGCCGACTCGCCGAAGACGGTGACGTTGCCGGCGTCCCCGCCAAACGCCGCCGCGTTGTCGCGCACCCACTCCAGCGCCGCGACGATGTCCATCATGCCGTAGTTGCCGCCCGGCTCGCCCGGAGCACGCTCCGCCGCCAGCGCCGGATGATCAAAGAAGCCCAGCCGCCCGAGCCGGTAGTTCACCGTCACCACGACCGCGCCGCGCCTCGCCAGATTCGTCCCGTCGTACAGCGCCGCCGTGCCGGACCCGTTGTTGAAGCCGCCGCCGTGAATCCACACCATCACCGGGAGCGCTTCTCCCCGCTCCGCCGGAGCCCAGACGTTCAGCGTCAGACAGTCCTCGCTCATCGGCAGCGGACCCACACCCGGATCGCCGCCCGACGGAGGCTGGATGCAGATGGCCCCGACGTGTCCGGCGTCTCGCTCGCCATTCCACGCCGCCGCCCGTTGCGGAGCCCGCCAGCGCAAGGACCCCGCGGGCGGCGAGGCGTAGGGCACGCCCTTGAAACTGCTCACGCCTTCATCGGCCCGACCGACCAGCACGCCCTGTTCGACCACGGCTCGGGGATGGGTCGGCGTGGTCCCGCCAGAGGTCATCATCAGCGCCGCCGCGAGGAAAAACACCAGGGACATGGACGGACACTAGCGCGCCGGGGCGCGATGTCTCAAATAACCATCTGTGACGGCGCCGCGACCGCGTGAACCGATTGCAGGTCAAGGCGTTATGGGCCGGATTGGGGTGGGGGTGTATTGAAGCATCTGGCGAAATCGGGCGACCTTGCGGTCGATCTGGCCGACGCGTTCGACGCGTCGCCAAACCCGTACGTCCTGCTCACTCCCGACCTGCGTATCGCCGGCGCCAACCAGGCCTATCTGGATGTCACCCGCAGCGTTCGTGAGATGATCATCGGCCGCCCCCTGTTCGCCGCCTTCGATTCGGGTCCGGGGGAGGAAGCGCCCGAGAACGTGCGTCAGGTAAAGGCGTCGTTGGAAAAGGCGCGGGACACCCGTCAGCGTGATCACCTGGCCATGGTGCGCTTCTCCGTGCCCGCAGAATCGGACGGCCCGGGCCCGGTCTTCGAGGAGCGCTTCTGGAGCGCCACCCACACGCCGATCCTGAACGACCGGGGCGAGGTCGTCTGGCTGCTGCAGCACACCACCGACATCACGGAGCTGGCGCAGCTGCGCCAGACCACGCGCGCCCGGAAGGGGAGCGCCCGGACCCTGGACGCTGTCGTGGGCGGGGGCGTGCTGGCCCGGGCGCGGCAGGTGCAGGAAGACAACCGGCGTCTTGCGGAGGAACGCAATCGTCTGCAGGACATGTTCATGCAGTCGCCGGGCTTCGTCGCCGTTCTGGCGGGGCCGGACCACATCGTCGATTTCTGCAATGACGCCTATCGCCGCCTGATCGGCTACCGCGAGGTCGATGGACTGCCCATCGCCGAGGCCCTGCCCGAGGTCGTCGGCCAAGGCTACGTCGACATGCTGGACGGCGTGTTCGAAACCGGCGAACCGGTGCAGGGGCAGGCCAGTCTGGTCCAGCTGCGGCGGGCCCCCGGTGAGGAACCGGAAGACGCCTACGTCGACTTCTACTACCAACCGATCCGCGACGCCGACGGGGCCATCATCGGCGTCTTCGTGCAGGGCCACGACGTCACCGAGGGCGTTCGGGCGGCCGAGCGCCAGAAATTGATGATCGACGAGTTGAACCACCGGGTGAAGAACACCCTCGCGACTGTCCAGTCGATCGCCGTGCAGACCGCCCGGTCCCACGCAGACCCCAAAACGTTCGCCGAAGGCTTTCAGGCCCGGCTGCTGGCGCTGTCGCACACACACGACCTGCTGACCCGCAGCCACTGGGAGGGCGCGGACCTCGCCGCCGTGCTGGAACATGAGACCCAGGCCCATGGCCCCCATCGCGTCACGCGGAACGGCCTGCCGGTGGCGCTGGGACCCGCCGCGGCCCTGTCGCTGGGGATGATTTTCCACGAACTGGCCACCAACGCCGCCAAATATGGAGCTCTGTCAGCCCCGGAGGGCCGGGTGCTGGTCGACTGGTCCGTCTCGAACCAGACCCGCCCCATTCTTCATCTGAGCTGGCGGGAGCTGGACGGTCCCCGTGTCACGCCCCCGGAACGCCGCGGCTTCGGCAGCCGGCTGATCGAGCGAAACGTGCGGCATGATCTGGCGGGAGAGGTCAAACTGGACTACGCAAACGACGGTTTCAGTGCGGATTTTTCGATTCCGCTCGATCGCGGGACAGATTCATGAGCGCACCTTTGACTGGCCGACGGGTCCTCGTGGTCGAGGACGAATCCCTCGTCGCCATGCTGCTCGAGACCATTCTGGAAGACATGGGCTGCACCCCGGTGGGACCCGCGTCCACCGTCGACGCCGGCCTGACGATGGCGACCGACGAACAGCTCGACGCCGCCCTGCTGGACGTCAACGTCGCCGGAAAACAGGTCTTCCCGATCGCCGAGGCGCTGAAGGCGCGCGGCGTGCCGTTCGTCTTCTCCACCGGCTATGGCGAGGGAGGCCTGCCCGACGAATGGCGCGGTCAGGCCACGATCCAGAAGCCCTTCACCGAGGCCGCCGTCCGCGACGCGCTGATGAAGGCGATGGGCGTCGAGAACGTCTGACGCTACCGCCCCAGGTCCTTCAGCACGGCCCGCGCCGCATTGTGGCCCGGCGCGCCCGTGACGCCGCCGCCCGGATGGGCGCCTGATCCGCACAGATAGAGGCCGGGCACCGGCATCCGGTGGTCGGCGTTCCCCAGCACCGGACGGGCGCTGAACAGCTGGTCCAGCGACAGCCGGCCGTGGAAGATGTCGCCGCCGACCAGGCCGAAGCGCCGTTCCAGGTCGCGCGGCCCCAGCGCCAGCCGCCCGACCACCGAGGCCTTGAAGCCCGGCGCATGGGCGTCGACCGTGTCGATCATCAGATCGGCCACCGTATCGCGGTGCTCGTCGGCCAGATCGGGCGAGACGTGCTGACAGAACAGGCTGGCCACATGCTGTCCCGGCGGGGCGAGGGTGTCGTCCAGCGTCGAGGGGATCAGCATTTCGACGATCGGTTTTGAAGACCAGCCGTTCAGCCGCGCCTCGGCGTGCGCCCGGTCCATATAGGCCAGCGACGGGGCGATGATGACGCCGGCCGTCAGGTGATCGCCCTGACCCGGCAGGCTGGTGAAGTTCGGCAGTTCCGACAGCGCCACATTCATCCGGAAGGTGCCCGAGCCCGACTGGTAATTCCCGATCCGTTCGCGGAAATCCGCCGGCACGATCGCGTCGTCGACGAACCGTTCGAACAACAGGCGCGGATGCAGGTTCGAGACCACGGCCCGCGCCCGCACCACGTCTCCCGCCTCGGTCACCGCCCCGACCGCCCGCCCTTTTTCGGTCAGGACGGCGGCGATCGGCGTCTCCAGCCGCACGTCGACCCCGGCCTCGGCGCAGGCCGCGGCCATCGCCTGGGTGATCGCGCCCATGCCGCCGATGGCGTGGCCCCAGATCCCCTTGCGTCCGTTCACCTCCCCGAAGACGTGGTGCAGCAGCACATAGGCCGAGCCGGGCGTATAGGGGCTGGCGTAGTTGCCCACGACGCTGTCGAAGCCGAACAGGGCCTTGATCGGGTCGCTTTCGAACCAGCCGTCCAGCCAGTCGCCCGCCGACTTGGCGAACAGGTCCAGCAGGTCGCGCCGGCCCGTGACGTCCAGACCCGCCGCCTGCTTCCCCAGCGAGGCGCCCTTCAGCAGCTCGGGCAGCATGGCCATCCAGCCGCCCTCGACCATGTTGGGCGGGGCCTTCAGGATCCAGTCGCGCAGCACCGAGGCCACGACCTCCAGCCGCCGCTCGTATTCCGGCAGCCGCTCCGCATCCCGCGCCGAGAATTTGGCCAGCTCGCCCTGCGTCCGCCCCTCGCCCGCGAGGAAATACCGGCCGTCGTCGAAGGGCAGGAAGTTGGACACCTTGCGCTCGACCACCCGCAGGCCGTGCCGCGCCAGCTCCAGATCGGCGATGATCTTCGGGTTCAGCAGGCTGACGGTGTAGCTGGCGGTCGAGTTGCGGAAACCGGGATGGAATTCCTCCGTCACCGCCGCCCCGCCGACGACATGCCGCCGCTCCAGCACCGTGACCTTGAGCCCGGCCTTCGCCAGATAGAAGGCGCAGACGAGGCCGTTGTGGCCCCCGCCGAGGATGACGACGTCGGTGATGGTGGCGGTCATGGAATCTCCCGGCCCCACCTCTACCGGCTGGACCCGCCCTCCCGCAAACCGGAGGGCTAGACCGCCACGGCCAGGGACGGATCGGCCCGCAGGCGTTCAAGATCACGCCCCGGCGGCTGGCCGAACAGGCGGCTGTACTCCCGGCTGAACTGCGAAGGGCTGTCGTAGCCCACTGCGAAACCGATCCCGGCCACGTCGCGGCCCTGGCTGAGCAGCAGGTTGCGCGCCTCCTGCAACCGGATCTGCTTCTGGTACTGCAGCGGGCTCATCGCCGTGACCGCCTTGAAATGGCGGTGCAGCGAGGTCTCGCTCATCCCCGCCACCTCGGCCAGCCGCTCGATCCGCATCGGCTCGGCATAGTGTTCGCGCAGCCAGCGGATCGCCTTGCGCACCTGGTCCAGCCGGCCGCCCGCCGATCCGATCTGGCGCATCATGTCGGCGCGCTCGCCGGCCAGCAGCCGCCACATCAGCTCGCGCCGGATCATCGGCGCCAGCACCGCCGCCTCGCGCGGCCGGTCCAGCAGCCGCACCAGCCGTGTGACCGTATCGATCAGGTCGTCGTCCATGTCGCTGACCGCCAGCGCACGCACCGGCGCCGCTTCCGGGATGGCGCCTTCGGTCTCGATCAGCAGTTCGGCGATCGTCGCCGGATCCAGCGGCACGCCGATGGCCACATAGGGCGCCTCGATCACCTGCCCGCTGACCGGCAGATCGGCGGACACCACCAGATACTGCCCGGCGCGATAGGGATGGGTCTCGGCCCCCAGCGTCGTGTTCTTCGCGCCCTCCAGGATCACGCACAGCATCGGCTCATAGACCAGTTTCTGCGCTTCGGTGACGGCTGTGCTGGCGATCAGCTGCAGACCCGGCGAGAGCAACGGCCCCGCGCCGCCGGGCCAGGTCTCTCCGAGATGCCGGCGCACCAGCGCGGCAAGTTCGTGCAATCGGCTCATGGCGGCACTCAAGCTCTCACGGTCCGGGAATACAAGCGACCAGGCAGCTGTTTCGTCCAGATGGCAGGATCGTGCAAGAATCTGGCGTGATCGATCTACGGCCCTGAACCGCCCCGGGGCCATATCGGGGCTCCGATCAAAGGAGCCTTCCCATGACCTCTCCCGCCCCGAAAATCTGGTTCGTCACCGGCGCCTCGCGCGGCCTCGGCGCGGCCATCGTGCGCGCCGCCCTCGACGCCGGGGACCGCGTCGTCGCCACCGCGCGCCGCCGCGAAGCCCTGGTCGGGACCTTCGGTCCCGACACCGACAGCCTGTTGTCCGTCGCCCTCGACGTCACTCGCCCCGACGCTGTCCGCGCCGCCGTCGACGCCGCCCTCGCCCGCTTCGGCCGGATCGACGTGCTGGTGAACAACGCCGGCTACGGCCATCTGTCCGTGTTCGAGGAATCGACCGCGGCCGACGTCCAGGCCCAGTTCGACACCAATGTCTTCGGCCTGATGCATGTCACACGCGCCGTCCTGCCGGCCATGCGCGCCCGGCGCTCGGGCCGCATCTTCAACATCTCCTCGGTGGGCGGCGTCGTCGGCGGCGAGAGCGGAACCCTGTACTGCACCTCGAAATTCGCGGTCGAGGGCTTCTCGGAGTCGCTGGCCGCCGAGGTCCGCCGCTTCGGCGTCCATGTGACCGTCGTCGAACCGGGCTTCTTCCGGACCGACTTCCTGGACTCCACCTCGGTGCGCCACGGCTCGCACCCTGTCGCCGACTACGCCGAGGTCACCGCCGCGCTGAAGACCTTCTACGACGGTCGCAACCAGAACCAGGCCGGCGACCCCGCCAAACTGGCCCGGGCGCTGGTGACCCTCGCCGAAACCCCCGAGCCGCCCGTGCGCTGGGCCGCCGGCTCGGACGCGGTCGCCATGGTGTCCGGCAAGCTCGCCGGCATGCAGGCCGAGCTCGACGCCTGGCGCGACCTGTCCGTCTCGACCGACGGCGATTTCGCCTTCGCCCCCGAACCGGTCAACACGACCAACTGGGGCTGAGGCCCGTCAGTCCGCCGTCGCCGGCCGGGACTCCTCCTCCGGCCGGCGCACCAGCGACACCAGAACCACGCTGATCATCATCAGCAGGAACCAGCTGCCCAGCTTGGCCAGCGACACCGGATGCCAGCCGCCGCTCTGTGACGGATAGATCCAGGCGTTGGCGTATGTGCCGAGGTTCTCGGCCAGCCAGATGAAGACCGCGACCAGGAAGAAGCCGAGCAGGAAGGGCATCCTCCGCCGCGTCCGGTCCGGGGTGAAATAGAACCAGCCGCGCCCGAACAGAACCGCCGTCGCCGCGAACAGGCCCAGCCGGATGTCCGGCAGCCAGTGATGGGCGAAGAAGTTGACGTAGATCGCCGCCGCCAGGGCCCAGGTCGTCCACAGCGGCGGATAGTGGCGGAAACGGATGTCGAAGATGCGCTGGATGCGCGCGATGTAGCTGCCGACCGCCGCATACATGAAACCCGAGAACAGCGGCACCATGCCGATGCGCAGGACGCTGTCCTCCGGATAGATCCACGAGCCGGCCTGGGTCTTGAACAGCTCCATGATCGTGCCGACCACGTGGAAGACGAAGATCACCCTCGCCTCCTCCCAGCTCTCCAGCTTCAGCGCCAGCATGGCCGCCTGGATGAACAGGGCGCCGACGACGAGGAAGTCGTAGCGGCTGACCGGCGCCGCATCAGGCCACCACAGATGCGTCGCCAGCAGCAGGGCCAGCATCGCCCCGCCGAACAGACAGGCCCAGCCCTGCTTGATCCCGAACATGAGGAATTCGAAACCGTACCGGCTCCACGCCCGCCGGTCGGCCCAGTGCTGGAGACGGCCCAGCCAGTGACGGCCCCAGGTTTCGAGCGGAAGGCGGCGCGGTTCGGTCATGGGCGTCACCCTGACCGCATCCGTTCGCCGGGGCATGAGCGGAATGTGAGCATTTCACGCGGCGCGTGAAATCAACCCCGGCCGCGATACGTCGGCACGCCCTGGTCCGGCAGCCACAGCCCTTCGGGCGCCGCGCCCGTCTGCCAGAAGACGTCGATCGGGATGCCGCCGCGCGGATACCAGTAGCCGCCGATCCTCAGCCATGTCGGCTGCAGCAGGTCGGCGATCTTCTTGCCGATGGCCACGGTGCAGTCCTCGTGGAAGGCGCCGTGGTTGCGGAAACTGGTCAGGTACAGCTTCAGCGACTTCGACTCGACCAGCCAGTCGCCCGGCGCATAGTCGATGACGATGTGGGCGAAGTCCGGCTGGCCCGTCACCGGACACAGGCTGGTGAACTCCGGCGCCGTGAACCGCGTCAGATACAGGGTCCCGGCGTGGGGATTGGGCACGCGCTCCAGCTCGGCGGTTTCCGGACTGGTCGGCTGAACGGTTTGCTGGCCCAGCTGGTGCAGGCCGGATGTGTCGGTGGTCATTGCGGGGATGTAGCCGGTTCGGTTCGCGGCGTCATCTGGTGGCGGCGATGCGTGGCTGGTGGCTAGTGGCTGGCCACCGCTTGTGCGGAGGCGCGATCGGCGTCGCCCTTCCGCCGACGGTCGTGCGACAATCACTAGCCACTAGCCACTCTCACCATTTGCCTTCCCCCGCGACACCCCGCTATCCGTAGCGAAAGACAACTCGGGGAGCTCCGCATGGCCATTCCGGCGTCGCTGCAAAAAGGCCTGAAGCTGCCGGTCATCGCCGCGCCGATGTTCCTGGTCTCCGGACCGGATCTGGTGGTCGAGGCCTGCAACGCCGGCGTCATCGGGACCTTCCCCTCCCTGAACCAGCGCACCACCGAGGGCTATCGGGACTGGATCCACGAGATCAAGAGCCGGCTGGCGCCCGACGCCGCTGCGTTCGGCGTGAACCACATCGTCCACCCGACCAATCCCCGGCTGATGGCCGACATGATGGTTTCGGTCGAGGAGAAGGTCCCGCTGGTCATAACCTCGCTCGGCGCCGTGCGCGACGTGGTCGAGGCCGTGCACGGCTACGGCGGCGTGGTCTTCCACGACATCGCCAACGTCCGCCACGCCCGCAAGGCGGCGCAGGCCGGGGTCGACGGTCTGATCCTGGTCGCGAACGGCGCCGGCGGCCACGCCGGGATCGTCAATCCGTTCGCCCTCGTGGACGAGGTCCGGTCGTTCTTCGACGGGACCATCATCCTGTCCGGTTGCCTGTCCACGGGATCGGATGTCGCCGCGGCCCTCATGATGGGCGCCGACTTCGCCTATATGGGCACCCGCTTCATCTCGACGAACGAATCCGGTGCGCAGCCCGAGTACAAGCAGATGATCGTCGACGCCGGCGCGTCGGACATCACCTACACCCCCGCCGTCTCGGGCATTCCGGCCAATTTCCTGACGCCGTCCCTGATCGCCAACGGGATCGATCCGAAATCCCTGCCCGAGCACAAGCTGGACATGGGCGACGAGGCGAAGGCCTGGAAAACGGTCTGGTCGGCCGGCCAGGGCGCGGGCGCGGTGCATGACATCCTTCCCACAGCGCAGCTTGTTCGTCGGCTGACGGACGAATTTTCCGAGGCCTGTAACAAATTCGACAAGAAGCGCCTCTAGACCCCGGCCCGTTCCCACGAGGCCGAATCCCATGATCCGCACCCTGACGACCGCCGCCGCCGCGGCGACCGCCCTCCTCGCATTCGCCGGTGCGGCCTCGGCCCAGGACGCCGCGCCCGCCGCCGGATCGTGGTCCTTCGCCGTCGGCGCCGCGACCGACAACCGCTCCAAGGACGCTTCCAAGTCGAACGGCGAGGCCTATGTCTGGGGCGCGGCTGAGTGGGAGAGCGCCTCGGGCCTGTTTTACGCCGGGACCGGACTCGAGACCATCAAGAGCTCCACGGGCTCCGAACTGGAAGGGGAGATCGGCGCCGGCTTCACCCCGGACATCGCCGGCTTCGACCTCGACCTGAACGCCACCTTCAAACACCAGTTCGAGGCGAATCCGGGTACGGATGCTGACGCCTGGGAGTTCACCGCCGACGTCAAACGGTCCATCGGGCCCGCCAGCGGCCGCATCCGCCTGCAGCACTCGCCCGACGGCACGGGGTCGACCGAGGCCTGGACCTGGTACGAGGCCCGCATCGGCTGGGACTTCACCAACAAGCTGGAAGCCACCGCCTCCATCGGCCGCCGCGAACAGGACAACAGCATCGACTACACCGGCTGGAACGCCGGCTTCACCTACGCCCTGACCGACAAGCTGGAAGCTGACGTCCGCTATCACGCGACGGACGCGGAGGTCCCGGGCGAGCAATATGCGGACGCCCTGGTGGTCGGGCTCAGCATCGCTTTCTAAAACCTCGCTATTTCCGGCGAAGCTCCTATCTAGGAGCGATGAGCAACCATCGTCCCACGACCCTCGAACGCGCCTATGAGCTGGCGCGCGCCGGGGGCTGCCGCACCGTCGGCGACATCAAGACCGCGCTGCAGGCCGAAGGCTTCGAACGCATCCAGGACTCGCTGTATGGCCCCACGCTGACGGCCGCCCTTCGCAAACTGTGTCAGGACCACTACATCGCCACGCCCGAGGGCGAGGAAGCAGAATAGCCTTGCGGCTTGATTTCGCCGCAACGACAGGTCAAAAGCGAAATGTCGATCTCTCTGCGAAACGCCACCCTCTGCTTTCGCACTGAGGTCTAGCCGCTCCATTCAGACCCGACAGGCTCCAGGGGCTCTTCCCTGAGGCCAACGCTAACGGAGGTCCTGAAAATGGCTACCGGCACTGTTAAATGGTTCAACTCCACCAAGGGCTACGGCTTCATCCAGCCTGACGACGGCGGCAAGGACGTTTTCGTCCACATCTCGGCCGTCGAGCAGGCGGGCCTGCGCGGCCTGGATGAAAACCAGAAGGTTTCCTACGAAATCGAGCGCGACAAGCGTTCGGGCAAGGAATCGGCTGGTCAGCTGAAGACCGAAGGCTGAGTTCACGCGTCGGCCTTGCCGACGCATGATTTCGACGGCGGCGAGGGCGAAAGCCTTCGCCGCCGTTTTGCTGTCAGGAATCACAAGGCTTGCTATTCGACGACAAAGCGCCCACTTGGGGCTCCGTCGATCTCTTGCGAAACGCTGCTGCCCCTTTGCATCGCGCACCGAGGTCCAAAGCCGATCCCATCCAGACCCGACAGGCCGACCCGGAACCTCTTCCGGCGGTCAACGCCTAACGGAGGTCTCAAAATGGCTACCGGCACTGTTAAATGGTACAATTCCACCAAGGGCTACGGCTTCATCGCTCCCGATGACGGCGGCAAGGACGTCTTCGTCCACGCCTCGGCCGTCGAGGTCTCGGACCTCGGCACGCTCAACGAAAACCAGAAGATCTCCTACGAAGTCGAACGCGACTCGCGTTCGGGCAAGGAATCGGCCGGCCGCCTGAAGGCCGCCGAATAGTTTTCGATGCCTGCCGGGGCTGATGCTCCGGCTGATGGGAGGGCCGGCTGCCGAACAGGCGCCGGCCCGACTGTTTTTCAACCTCAGGAGACGCCGATGACCCCGCTTGCCGACATGATCCCCACCATGAGCGATCCGGACCTGAAGGCCCTGCGCCTCAACGCCCTGCGCCTGTCCGCCTCGACCACCGCCTCCCTGACGCAGATCGCCTCGGCCACCGACGTCATCCCGCTGATCGACGAAGAGATCGCCCGTCGCTCCGCCGACAAGACGGCCACCGCCGTCAAGAAGCCCCGCGCCCCGGCGAAGAAGAAGGTCGTCCCCGCCACCGGCCACCAGACCGCCCTGCCGGACAGCAAGGCCGCCTAGGCAATACCACCCTCACCGTCATCCTCGGGCTTGACCCGAGGATCAGACGTTGGGCCGGGCTCTGCGCCCGAAGACGGCCCCGCGAGACGGGCCGCACCCCACCCCCCGAGCGCCGGATGGTCCGATCCTCGGGTCAAGCCCGAGGATGACGGCGTTGGAAGTGCGCATCGGGCGACGTTAGCGTCGCTCGCGCCCTGATCACCCCAGCGCCTGATCCAGATCCGCGATCAGGTCCTCGACCTCCTCCACGCCGACCGACAGCCGGATCAGGTTGTCGGTCACGCCGCCCGCCTCGCGGACCTCTTTCGGCACACTGGCGTGGGTCATGATGGCCGGGTGATTGACCAGGCTTTCGACGCCGCCCAGCGACTCCGCGAGGGTAAAGACCTGAACCCGCTCCAGAACCCGTTTCGTCCGCTCCAGATCGCCGTCGATCAGGACCGTGACCATGCCGCCGTACTGGCCGTTCATCTGGCGTGACGCCAGCTCATGCTGCGGGTGGCTGATCAGGCCCGGGTAGATGACGCGGGCCACCCCGGTCTTCCGATCTTCCAGCCAGCGGGCCACGGCCAGGGCGTTCTCATTGTGCGCCTTCATGCGCAGGCCCAGGGTCTTCAGGCCGCGGTTGGCCAGGAAGGCGTCGAACGGCCCCATCACCCCGCCGACCGAATTCTGGAGGAATTTGATCTCCTTCGCGAGGTCAGGGTTCGCCGTCACCAGAGCCCCGCCGATGATGTCGGAGTGGCCGTTCAGATATTTGGTCGCCGAATGCATGACCACGTCGGCGCCCAGCTTCAGCGGCTGCTGGCTCCACGGGGTGGCGAAGGTGTTGTCGACGATCAGCAGCAGGCCGTGCCTCCTGGCGATCCGCGACAGGCCCTCGATGTCGGCCAGCTTCATCAGCGGATTGGTCGGGGTCTCGGCCCAGATCAGCTTCGTCTTCGGCGTGATCGCCGCCTCGACCTTCTCGAGGTCGCTGAGATCGACGTAGGCGAAGTCCAGCCCCATCGACCGGCGCCGCACCCGCTCGAACAGCCGCCACGAGCCGCCGTACAGGTCGTCGCCCGTCACGATGTGCGAACCGGCGTCCAGCAGCTCCAGCGCCGTCGAGGTGGCCGCCATGCCGCTGGCGAAGCCGAAGCCGTGGGTCCCGCCCTCCAGATCGGCCAGGCAGGCCTCGAAGGCCTCGCGCGTCGGGTTCTTGCCGCGGGCGTATTCATAGCCCTTGTTCACGCCCGGGCTTTCCTGGGCATAGGTCGAGGTGGCGTAAATCGGGGTCATCACCGCCCCCGTCGTCGGATCGGGCCGCTGACCGGCGTGGATGGCGCGGGTCGAGAAACCCTGGCTGTTCTTCAGCTTGGTCATCAATTGTCCTGGTCGAGGCGGCCGATGTTGCCGGCGTAGAAGGCAGAGGCGCGGGTGAAGATTTCCGCCCACTCCGGCGGTCTGAACAGATGGCCGGCCCCTTCGATCACTTCAACCCGTGCATTGATGTCGTGTTCGCGCAGGAAGGCGACCCAGGCCGCCGTGTTTCGCGGCAAGACGTGGGTGTCGTTCTCCGCCCGGATCATCAGCACCGGGATGCGCCGCCGGGGGACGCGGGGCGTATAGACGTCGACCCCGCCGGCCAGGCCGATCGCCGCCGCCGCCCGGCTGTTGCCCAGGGCGCCGTCGACCGCGACATAGGATCCAAGCGAATAGCCGAACATGGCGGTGCGCCGCCGGTCCACGCCCCGGTCGATGAACCAGTCTATGGCGTGCTCGCCCACGTCGCGCCAGGCTTCCATCATGCGTTCCGGACGGATCCCGTCGTCGGGAAAGGCGTCGGTGAACAGCGGCGTCAGCACCTGATAGCCGTCGCCCGCGAAACGCATGGCCAGTTCGTGCCACGGCCCCCGGTTGGTAATGCGACCGCCCGAGCCATGCATCATCACGATGGCGGCGCGCCGTCCCTCGCCGGCAGGGCGGTAGTGGATGGCGCGGATCGGCTTGCCGTGACTCTCGAAGGTCAGACCTTCGTAGGCCGGTTCGGCGGATTCCTGCGCCCACGCCCGGCCCGGCAGGCTGACGGCCGCGACGGCGACGGCCAGCAGGCTACGTCGGTGCATCTTCCCCGTCCCCGCGGCTTTCCAGAAAGGCGCGGGTCCGGCTCATCACCGCGCACCATGTGGGAAGATCATACTGGTGTCCGTCGAAGTCCAGCGCCTGGACCTCGACCGCGGCGCCGGCCTCTCGCAGGTCCTGCGCCAGTGCCCGGGTGGCGCGGACCGGAACCGCCTCGTCGCGCCGGGCGTGCAGCAGCAGGACCGACAGGTCGCGGCCGGCGAGGCTGTCGTCGACCCCGCCCCCGCCCGCCACGAGAACGGCCGAGCGCACCGGACTGCCGGGGGCCGTGGCCGCGTCGACGGCGACGCCCGCGCCCCGCGAATAGCCCCAAAGCGCCACCCGGCCGGCGGACAGGCCGGGCTCGGCCGCCAAGGCGCCCGCGGCGTCCAGCGCCGCCTGACGCCAAGCCCGCCCGGTCACCGTTCGCCGGCTCTGATCCGGCGCGCCCGCGTCGAAATAGGCGGGCAGGATGACGTGATAGCCACGCGAAGCCAGCTGGATCGCATGGGCGTCGAACAGAATGGCGTTCATCTCGAACCCCGTGCCGCCATGCAGCATGACGAGGCCCGCGCCGTTCACCTCGCCCCGAGGCGTATAGAGATACGCCCGGATCTGCCGGCCCCGGCTGTCAAAGGTCACCAGTTCGCGGGAGGCCCGCACCGCCACGTCGTCGGCGCATCCCGGCACGCCTGTGACGACCTGCGCCCTCGCCGCGCCGGGGCCGACCGCCAGAGCGGCCGCCAGGCCGATCAGCGCCATGCCCGCCAGCGGACGCCGGGCGCGGTGTCTCATCGATTGAGGCTCAGGTGGTTGATCAGGTCCGTCCGCGTAATCAGACCCACGAATTTCTCGCCGTCCAGCACGATCGCCACCCGGTCGCGGTCGAACAGCGGGATGAGGGCGTCGAGGCTCTCGCCGACCTGGACCGTGTCGAGATCCCGCGTCATCACCGTGCCGACCGGCTTCTTGAACCGTTCCTGACGTGTGATCTCGTCGGTATTCATCACATGGACGATGTCGCTCTCGTCCAGAATCCCGACCAGCCGGCCGTCCTGGATGATCGGCAGCTGCGAGACGTCGGCCCCGCGCATCCGCTTGAAGGCCGTGTCCAGGGTGTCTTCCGGCCCCGCCACGACCACGTCGCCCTTCTCGTATTTGCGCGAGATCAGGTCCGACAGGTCGCCGTGCAGCGGCTGGTCGCCCAGTCCCTGATCGGCCAGCCAGGCGTCGTTGTAGACCTTGGACAGATATTTGGCCCCGGTGTCGCAGACGAAGGTCACCACCCGCTTCGGCTCCGTCTGCTCCCGGCACCAGCGCAGCGCGGCCGCGATCAGGGTGCCGGACGAGGAGCCGGCCAGCACGCCTTCCTTCAGCAGCAGCTCACGCACCGTGGCGATCGCCTCGGCGTCGGGGATGGAATAGGCCTTGTCGATCAGGCTCATGTCTGCGGTGTCGGGCACAAAATTCTGGCCGATGCCCTCGACCGTATAGCTGCCCTCCGGACCCGGCACGCCGTCGTTGACGATCCCCGCCAGGGTCGAGCCGACCGGATCGGCGAGGATGACCTTCGCATCCGAGCCGACGCTCTTCAGATACCGGGCGATGCCGGTGATGGTGCCGCCCGAGCCAATGCCGGCGACGAAGGCGTCGATGTCGCCGCCCATCTGTTCCCAGATTTCCGGTCCCGTGGTCCTGAAGTGGGCCAGGGAGTTGGCGTCGTTGGCGAACTGGTTGACGTAGAAGCCGCCCGGGATCTGCTGCGCCAGCCGCTCGGCCATGTCGGTGTAGTATTCCGGATGCCCGTGCGGCACATCCGAACGCGTCAGGCGAACATCGGCGCCCATCGCCCTCAAATGCTGAATTTTTTCCTTGGACATCTTGTCCGGGATGACCAGAAGCACCTTATAGCCCTTGGCTTGGCCCACGAGCGTGAGCGCCAACCCCGTATTTCCGGCCGTCGCCTCGACGATGGTGCCGCCGGGCTTCAGAAACCCCTCCGCTTCCGCCGCTGCGATCATCGACAGGGCGATGCGGTCCTTGATCGACCCACCCGGGTTCTGCGCCTCCAGCTTCAGGAAGAGACGGCAGGGGCCGGTGTCGATCTTCGTCACCTCCACCATCGGCGTCTTGCCGATCAGGTCCAGCAACGAGCCGGTCGGACCGGACAGGACAGGCGTGGCGGCCAACGACATTCAATCACTCCAGAGGTTCGCGCCGGAAGCTAGGCGCGCCCTCTCCCCATCACAAGCCGCGCAAGATTTCGCCTCCGAAGAGGCCAGTCGTGCGTTATCAAGGATACAAATGAGCAAATCACCCCGCCGGCCCGTCGCCGGACTCCCCGACGAAGAAACCCTGATCGCCTTCCTCCGCGATGCCGGATCGGCCGAGAAAACCGATATCGCCCGCCATTTCGGCCTCAAGGGCGGCGAGCGCCGCGCCCTGCGCGAAATGATCCGCGCCCTTGAGGAAGCCGGAAAGTTGGGCAGGCGCGGCCGCAAGGGCTTCGCCGAGGTCGGCGCCATGCCCGCCGTCGGCGTCGCCGACGTGGTCGAGCGCGACATGGACGGCGAACTCTACGTCCGCCTGGTCGAGGCCTCGGCCGACGCCCCACGCGCCCTGCTGGTCCCGGACAATGGCAAGACCGGCCCCGCGCCCGGCATGGGCGACCGCGTCCTGGCGAAATTCACCCGCACCGAAGACGGCTGGGAAGCCCGGCTGATCAAGAGGCTAGACGCCGGCGCCAACAAGGTGCTGGGCGTCATCCGCAAGTCCAACAAGGAGGTCCGGGTCGAACCCGTCGACCGCAAGTCGAAGGACGTACTGATCGTCCCCCACGTCCAGGCCGAGGGCCTGCGCGACGGCGATCTGGTTCTGGCCGCCATCGAAAAGGGCGACCAGCGCTACGGGCCCAAACGCGGCAAGATCCTCGAGAAGATCGGCCATGAGGGCGACGCACGCGCCGCCTCCCTGATCGCCATCGCCGCCCACAATGTGCCGATGGGCTTCTCGGAAGCCGTCGAGAAGGAGGCGGAGAACCAGGAACTGCCCTCGCTGAAGGGCCGCGAGGACCTGCGCGACCTGCCGCTGATCACCATCGACCCCGCCGACGCCCGCGACCACGACGACGCCGTCTACGCCATGCGCGACGAGGACCCGAAAAACGCCGACGGCTGGGTCGTCTGGGTCGCCATCGCCGACGTCGCCGCCTACGTCCGGCCGAACACCAATCTCGACCGCGAGGCGCGCGAGAAGGGCAATTCCACCTACTTCCCCGACCGGGTCGAGCCGATGCTGCCCGAGCGGCTGTCGAACGGCCTGTGCAGCCTCAAGGAGGGCGAGAACCGCGCCTGCATGGCCGTGCGCATGGTCTTCGACAAGGACGGCCGCAAGACCGGGCACAAATTCGTCCGCGGCCTGATGCGATCCCAGGCCAAGCTCAGCTACGAACAGGCCCAGGCGGCCATCGACGGCCAGACCGACGATGCGACCGGCCCGATCATGGAGGCCATCCTCTATCCGCTGTGGAACGCCTACCGGACCATGCTCAAGGGCCGGCTGAAGCGCAGCCCGCTGGCCATCGAGAGCCCGGAACGCCGCATCCGCATGAACGACCAGGGCCAGATCATCTCGATCGAGCCCCGCGTCAGCCTCGAGGCCCACCGGCTGATCGAGGAAATGATGATCCAGGCGAACGTCTGCGCCGCCGAGACGCTGGAGCAGAAGAAGACGCCCCTGCTGTACCGCGTCCACGACGCGCCCAGTCAGGAGAAGCTGTTCAACCTCGGCGACTTCCTGCAGACCATCGGCAAGCCGTGGACCAAGGGCGAACCGGCCACGACCAAGCGCTTCAACAAGCTGCTGGACGAGACGCGCGGCGGCGACCACGCCGAGGTCGTCAACGAGGTGGTCCTGCGCACCCAGATGCAGGCGATCTATTCTGCCGAGAACGTCGGCCATTTCGGCCTGAACCTGGACCGCTACGCCCACTTCACCTCGCCGATCCGGCGCTATTCCGACCTGATCGTCCACCGTGGCCTGATCCGGGCGCTGGGCCTCGGCAAGGACGGGCTGACCGACCGCGAGGTCACGGAGCTGCCGGCCATCGCCGAACAGGTGACCATGACCGAGCGCCGCTCCATGGCCGCCGAGCGGGCCGCCATGGACCGCTACATGGCCGCCTTCCTGCAGGAGCGCGTCGGCGCCGCCTTCGGCGGCCGGATCACCGGCGTCACGCGCTTCGGCCTGTTCGTGCGGCTGGAGGAAACCGGCGCCGACGGTCTGGTGCCCGTCTCGTCGCTGGGCGGCGAATACTTCAGCCATGACGAGAAGCAGCATGCCCTGATCGGCGAACGTTCGGGTCAGCGCTGGACGCTTGGCCGCACGGTCGAGGTCAGGCTGAAGGAAGCGACCCCCATCACCGGCGGCCTGGTCTTCGAGATGCTGTCCGAGCCGGCGCCGCGCGACCCCAATGCGCCCGCGCCCCGGCTGGGCGCGCGCGGACGCGGCGGCGGCGATTTCCCCAAACGCGGCGGCGGCCGTCCCGGCGGACCCAAGCCGCCCAAGGGCGGCCGGCCCTCGGGCGGGCTGAAGGGCGTGCGCAAGGGCAAGCGGCGGTAGGCGCTTTGTCATCCCGGAAGCCGCGCGAAGGCCGCCGCGTGTCTCCCGGTCCGACCCTGACGGGCCCGCCCCGGGAGGACAGGATCATCAACGTCTGCGTCTCGGACCAGCGCTGCGCGCAGTCCGGGATGACAAGGCGGTCAGGCGCCCGCGAACAGGATCAGGTTTCCACTCGGATCGGCGACGATGAAGGTCCGCGCGCCCCACGGCTCTGTCCGCAGCGTCTGATGGAAGGTCACGCCCATATCGGCGATCTCGGCGTACAGGCCCTCGATGTCGTCAGTGGTCACGGTGGCCGAAAGAACCTCGCCTTCCGCCTGCCGCAGAGCCTCGGAAAACACGGGCCCGTCGACATGGCGCAGGTTCAGCTTTGCGCCGTCCCTGACCACCTGCGCATAGAAGGCCGGCTCGCCCCAGACGAGGGCCACGGTGAAGCCGAGGCTGTCGGTATAGTGCTGAAGCGCCGCCTGCATGTCGGTGACGAACAGCTGGGGTTCTGCGGTGAGCTTCATCGTCCGCTTCCCTGGTGACGACCGGGTCCGATCCTCATGCTATGCCGCCCCCGTGCGAACACCAGAAATCTTTGATGGCGATCAGGACGTGCGCGACGCCCCGCGCGTCGGAGGCGTCCAGCGGCCGAAGGACGCCGCCACCCTGATCCTCACACGGGTCCGCAAGGGCGCGCCCGAGGTGCTGATGGGCCGGCGCGCGCCGGGCCACGTCTTCATGGCGGCCAAATGGGTCTTCCCCGGCGGCCGCATCGACCGCTCGGATTTCGCCGCGGCGTCAGCCAACGACCTGCCTCACGCGGACATGGCCCGCCTGACCCGCGAAATGCCCGTCCGCCGCGCCCGCGCCCTCGCCCTGACCGCCGTGCGCGAGACCTTCGAGGAAACCGGCCTGCTGCTGGCCGAGCCCGCGCCCGTCGTCTCGATCGCGGGGCCCTGGCGCGAGTTCCGGGCCGTCGGCGCCCTGCCCGATCTGGCCGCCCTGTCCTATGTCGCCCGCGCCATCACCCCGCCCGGCCGCACGCGTCGCTTCGACGCCCGCTTCTTCATGGCCGACGCTAGGGCCCTGCTGCATCCCGAGCCGACCGCCGGTTCGGGCGAGCTCGACGAGATCGCATGGCTCCCGCTCGAAGAGGCCCGCGCCGTCGATCTGCCGGCCATCACCCGCTTCGTGCTGGGCGAGGTGTCAGAGCGGCTGGCGCATCCCGCCCGTCCCCTGCCCTTCGTCCGCATGGTGCGCGGGCGGCATGTGGTAGAGCATCAGGACTAGGCTGGAGGAGCCCCCTCCCGGTCATCCTCGGGCCCGACGTGCACCCATTGCACTCTTCGCACGCTTCGCACCCTGTTTTTCGGCCTAGGCGCCGGCCTTCGCCGCCGGCCGGGCCCGGCAGGTCTCCAGCCACCGCGCCAGATGGGCCAGCTCCTCGGGCGGCCGGTATTTGATCAGCCGCGCGAAATCCAGGCCGACGACCGCGACGATGTCGGCGATGCTGAACCGGTCCTCGGCCAGGAATTCGTGCTCGGCCAGACGGCGGTCCAGGGTCTTCATGAATTTCTCGGCCGCGACCCGGTTGTAGTCGGCCAGCTGGGGCATCTGAGCCGCCTCCAGCGCGGCCAGCGCCGGGTGGGAATGGCGCACGCTGAGCATGATCGGATTGGCGAGGTAAAATTCGCAGCGCCGCGTCCACATCTCGATCACCGCCTGCTCGCGGGCGTCGGCGCCGAACAGGTTGGGCTCCGGATACAGGGCCTCCAGATAGCGGCCGATGGCGATGGATTCCGAGATCGTCGTCCCGTCGTCCAGCTCCAGCGCCGGCACATGCGGCACCCCGACGCGGGTCCGGTATTCGGCCGTCTTGTGCTCGCCGACCATGATGTCGATCTCGACCAGCTCGACGTCCTCGATGCCCTTCTCGGCCATGACCCAGCGCACCCGGCGGGGATTGGGGGCGCGGTTCGAGGTGTAGAGCTTCATCGGGCGATCCTGGGGAGAGAGCTTGGCCTTAGCGGAATATGGCCGCCGGCATCGCGCCCACAATGGCCGCCGTCATCAGGGTGGCCAGAAAACCGGCGAACAGCCCCTTCCACACCAGACCCAGCACCTCCTCGCGCCGCTCGGGCATCAGCACGCTGAGGCCCGTCACGGTGATGCCGACCGAGCCGATATTGGCGAAGCCGCACAGGGCGTAGGTCATCAGCATTCGCGTCCGCTCGCTCATCTCGCCCGCGGGGACCTTGCCCAGTTCGATGAAGGCGACGAACTCGGTCAGGGTCAGCTTGACCCCCAGCAGCCAGCCAGCCTTGCCCGCCTCGGACCACTCCACCCCGGTCAGCCACGCCACCGGCATGAACAGCCAACCCAGCAGCCGCTCGACCGTCACATGGTCACCGAACAGCCAGAAGCCGCCCAGCATGACATTGACCAGGGCCACCAGGGCCACGAAGACGATGAGCACCGCAGAGATGTTCAGCACCACCATCAGGCCGTCGGCCGTGCCCTTGACGATGGCGTCGATGGCGCTGTCGTACTTCAGCGCGGAATCGTAGTCGGCGTGCGCCCCGCCCTCTCCGGGAGTCTCCGGAATGATGATGCGGGCCAGCAGCACGCCCGCCGGCGCCGAGACGATCGAAGCCACGAGCACATGACCCGCGGCGTTCGACATCACCGGGGCAAGGATCGAGGCATAGGCCACCATCGTCGAGCCGGCGACCGTGGCCAGGCCGACCACCATCATCAGGAACAGCTCGGACCGGGTCAGCTTGTCGAGGTAGGCGCGGATCACGATCGGGCTCTCGATCATGCCCAGGAAGATGTTGGCCGCCACCGCCAGCGCGGAAGCCCCGCCCAGCCCCATGGTGCGCTGGAACAGGATGCCGAATCCGTGGGTGATCCACTTCAGGATCTTCCAGTGCCACAGCAGGGCCGACAGGGCCGAGATCACCAGGATCAGCGGCAGTACCTGGAAGGCGAAGGTGAACAGAGCCGGCTGGTTGGCCACCGGATAGGGCTGGTCGCCCCCGGCCAGATAGCCGAACACGAACCGGGTCCCCCGGTTGGTCGCGACAGCCAGACCATCCACCGCGCCGGTGATCGCCGCCAGCACGTTCTGCGAACCCGGGATGGCGAACAGGGCCAGCACCAGCGCCGCCTGCACCGCGAGGGCGCCCAGCGTCAGCCGCCACGGAAAGGCGCGCCGGTTCTCGGACAGGGCCCAGCAGGCCGCGACGATGACGACGAGCCCGAGCAGGCTCTGGAGATTCAGCAGGCTGAACATGGACGCATTCCCCGACCGGCTCCCCGCCGGTCCCGTCCCGTTGAACGCCAGACAAGGCCGTGTGGCAAGCCGCCGACTGGCCGTGATCACTGCCGGGAAACCATGCCGCGATTTGAACGCCGCACGGCCAAGGTTCCGCTGCGCCCGAGCCCACACTTCGCCCGTATCCCGGCGCGCCATCACGTCACCGTGATCACCACGGCGACAGGGAGAAAGATGATGCGCAAGGCTCTGATGCTGGCCGCCGCCAGCGCAATGGTTCTGTCCGCCTGCCAGGCCGAGAGGCAGGAAAATGCTTCAACCGACGCCGCGGCGCCGGAGGTGCGGGAGGTCAACATCATCGAGCCGACGCCCCTGCCCAGAGCGGTCGCGCCGGCTGCGGAGCAGCGCGCGGAAACGCTGCCGCCGCCGAAGCTTCAGGTTCGGCCCGCGTCGCCCGGGACCCAAAGCTTCGCGCCCGCCCCGCGGACGGAAGCCGCCTCCTCCGCCGCTGTGGACCCTTCCCCTCTCCGGACGGCGCCTCCGCCTCGTCCCGAACCGCTCGCCCCGGTCGCCAGCATCGCCTACGCCTTCAGCTATGTGATGTCGGCCCCCAAGGATCGCGGGGCGGAACTGATGAGCCGGCACGAGTTCGCCTGCGTCACCGCCGGAGCGGGCCTCTGTCAGGTCGTCTCGGCCAACGCCGACTGGACCTCCCGCAACCCCGGGGGCCGGCTGGAGCTGCGCGGCCAGCCCGAATGGATCAACCGGTTCCGCGCCGGCCTCGCGCTCGACGCCCAGAACGCCGGCGGCCGGCTGGAAGAAGCCGTGACAGAAGGCGAGGACGTCACGCGCGGCATCGACGAGGCCGCCACTGGCTCGAAGACCACCGAGACCATCGCCGAACGGATCCGCGTCCTGCAGCGGCAGCAGGGCGGATCCCTGGCCCAGAAGCTCGACATCGAACGGCAACTGGCCGACCTGCAGCGTCAGTACGACGCCCAGCAGATCGAGCTGCGCGAACTGAACGCCCGTGTGCAGTCTGCCCGGCTGACGATCGACTACCGCGAAGCCGGCGTCATGGCTGCCGACAGCCCGACCCGTCCGGTGGCCAAGGCGCTTCAGAACGCCTTCGGCATTTCCATGGGCATGCTGGCGGCGCTGATCACCGCCGGTTCGATCATGCTGCCGGTGGCCGTCATCGGCGGCGCGGTGTGGTGGGCCACGGTGCGCCGTCGCCGGAAATCGGCCGAGGCCGCGGCCTAGATCTGGCCGCGGACCAGCCGGCCGTAGTCTTCCATCAGACCCAGGCTGAGGGCGCCGGGGGTGAATCGGTATTCGCCGATCTCGCTCACCGGCGTCACCTCGGCGGCCGTGCCGGTGACGAAGCATTCGCTGAATGTCGCCAGCTCCTCGGGCCGGATGTGGCGCACGACCACCTCTATGCCCTTGGCGGCGGCCATCTCGATGATCGTCTGGCGGGTGATGCCGTCCAGGATCGCATCGACCGGCGGGGTGTGCAGAACGCCGTCCTGCACGAAGAAGACATTGGCTCCGGTCGCCTCGGCCACATAGCCGCGCCAGTCCAGCATCATGGCGTCGGCGTAGCCGCGCTTCTCGGCGGCCGTCTTCGACATGGTGCAGATCATGTACAGGCCCGCCGCCTTGGCCGCCGACGGGGCGGTCATCGGGTCCGGCCGGCGCCATTTGGCCCATTCCATGCGGATGCCCTTCGCCTTGGTCTCGGCGTCGAAATAGCTGGGCCATTCCCACACGGCGATCGCCACATGGGTCTTGTTGTTGGCCGCCGAGACGCTGACCTGTTCCGGACCACGGTAGGCCACGGGCCGCACATAGCAGTCGGAAAGGCCCATCTTTTCGCAGGTTTCCTTGCAGGCCGCGTCGATCTCGGCCACGCTATAGGGAAGGTCGAAATCAAGCAGGTTTGCAGAACGCTTCAGGCGTTCGCTATGCGGGGTCAGCTTGAAGATTTCGCCGCCGTACATACGCTCACCCTCGAACACCGACGAGCCGTAGTGGAGGGCATGGGTCAGAACGTGCGTTTTCGCCTCCCGCCAGGGTACGAAATCGCCGTCCATCCAGATCCAGCCGTCACGATCGTCGAAAGGAACGAAGGCCATTGAATAACGTCTCCCGCGAAGTCACCCGGGTTAGAGCCCCCCGAACCGCTCAGGTCAACGCCCGGAACAGTCGGATCACATCCTCATGAGCGACGCGCGTCCCTATGGACGGTCCGGCCCGATCGCGGGGCCCGGCGCCGGTCGACACCTGCTGGTCGTCGATGACGACGACCGCATCCGCGAGCTGCTGAAGGAATTCCTCGCCCGCGAAGGCTATCGCGTCACGGGCGCCGCCCACGCGGCCGCCGCGAAACGGATGATGGAGCTGATCGAGTTCGATCTGGTCGTTCTGGACGTGATGATGCCGGGCGAGAGCGGTTTCGATCTGACGACCTGGGTGCGGTCCAAGGCCGAGACGTCCAAGACGCCCGTCCTGCTGCTGACCGCGCGCGGCGATCCCGACGACCGTATCGAGGGCCTGTCGCGCGGCGCCGACGACTATATGTCCAAGCCGTTCGACCCGCGCGAGCTGGCGCTGCGCGTCGACGCCATCCTGCGCCGCACGGGCGGCAAGCCGCTGACCCCGCGCGAGATCAAGCTGGGGCCGGCGGTGTTCGACATGGAGCGGCTGGAGCTGTCGAGGGACGGCAAGCCCCAGCGCCTGACCGAGGCCGAGGCCCAGCTTCTGAAGACTCTCGCCATCCACGCCCACTCCGCCGTGGAGCGCATGAGCCTGTCGCCAGACACGGCCGACATCACCGGCCGCGCCGTGGACGTCCAGGTCACCCGCCTGCGCCGCAAGCTGGAGGCCGACCCCAAGAACCCGCGCTACCTCCAGACCGTGCGCGGCGTCGGCTATATGCTGGCCCCGGACTGATCCGGCGATGAGGCTGCTTCCCGCCAGCCTCTGGCCGCGGTTCCTGAAGCGGCGTCTGCCGACCTCGCTGTGGGGCCGGTCGCTGCTGATCATCGTCCTGCCGGTGCTGGTCATGCAGGTGGCCGTCACCTGGGCCTTCTTCGACATGCACTGGCAGACGGTGACCGCCCGCCTGTCCGACGGCCTGGCCGGCGACATCGCCTGGGCGGCCGAAAGCTGGCGCGACGATCCGACCCAGCGGAACATGACCGTCATCTCCGAGCGCGCCCAGCGCTCGATGTCCCTGTCCATCGCCCTGCAGGACGGCGCGACCCTGCCCGACGAGAACCGGCGGGGGCCGGTCGGCGTGGTCGACCGCACGCTGGAGAAGGCGCTGGCGGCGCGGCTCGATCAGCCCTTCTGGTTCGACACCACCCGCTACCCCGCCTATGTCGACATCCGGGTGCAGCAGCCGCAGGGCGTGCTGCGCGTCATCGCCCCGCGCGAGCGGGCGGTCGCCACCCAGGCTCACATCTTCGTCCTGTGGCTGCTGATCGCCACCGTTCTGTTGATGGGCGTCGCCATCCTGTTCATCCGCAACCAGGTCCGCGCCATCGAGCGGCTGGCCGAGGCGGCGGAAGCCTTTGGCCGTGGCGAGACCCAGGAACGGTTCAAGCCGCACGGCGCCCGCGAGGTCCGCGCCGCCGCCGTCGCCTTCCTGGCCATGCGCGAGCGGATCCAACGCCACATCGACCAGCGGACCGCCTTGCTGGCCTCCGTCAGCCACGATCTGCGAACGCCCCTGACCCGTCTGCGCCTCGAACTGGCCCTGGCTCCCCCGTTCAAACGCGCCGGCGCCATGCAGGGCGACCTGGACGAGATGGAGCATATGATCGACGAATACCTCGCCTTCGCCCGCGGCGAGGCCGGCGAGGCCGCCCAGCCGGTTTCCCTGTCCGAGCTCCTGACCGCCGCCGGAGAGGACGCCCGGCGCGCCGGGGCCGAGGTCGAGGTCGTCGCGCCCGAGGGGCTGACGGCGTCGCTTCGTCCCCTCGGTTTCAAACGGGCCCTGACCAATCTGGCGGGCAATGCGGCCGCCCACGGCGAACATGTCAGGCTCAGCGCCCGCGCCCTGCCGTCAGGCGGGCTGGAGATCGCGGTCGAGGATGACGGCCCCGGAATCCCCGAGGACATGCACGAGGAGGCGTTCCGCCCCTTCTCGCGCCTCGACGCCTCGCGAAACCAGAACCACAAGGGGGTCGGGCTGGGGCTGGCCATCGCGCGCGATGTCGCGCGCGGCCACGGCGGCGACATCACGCTTGAGCGCAGCGACATGGGCGGGCTTCGGGCCCTGATCCGGCTGCCCGGCTGATCAAATTTCACTGCGGTGCTGGCCAAGCGTGGCCTTAGGGATCATCTTTCGCACGACCGGGGGGTCAGTGAGGATCAACATGACCAAGCTCGCTCTCCTTGCACCGATCGCCGCCGGCCTCGCCCTTTGGGCCGCGCCCGCTCTGGCGGATCCCGCCGCCATCAACGTCACCGTCGGTCCCGACGTGCTGGAAGACGCCGACGAACTCGGCCAGCGCGAAGTCCGGGAGCAGGCCTCGCGCCTCGCCGACGTCGTGCGTCGCACCCTCGCCCGGCGCGGCGCCCTCGACGGCGCCGAGATCAACCTGACCCTGACGGATCTGAAGCCCAACCGGCCGACGATGCAACAGATGGCCGACACGCCGGGACTGGACGGCATACGCAGCATTTCGATCGGCGGCGCGACCATCACCGGTCACGTGACCACGGCCGACGGCCTGATTCATCCGGTCGCCTACGACTGGTATTCGACGAGCATCGCCGACGTGCGCGGATTCGGCGCCTGGCAGGACGCGGACCGCGCCTATGCCCGTCTGGCGAACAACCTGGCCGACGGCCGCTACCAGACCCGCTAGAGCGACCGCGCCCTCTGAACGGCAGCGGCGACCGCAGAGGCCGCCGCACGGTCCAGGTCGCCGCCGGCCGCCATGGCGTCCAGGCCGGCGCGCGTGGTTCCGCCTGGCGAGGCGATGCGGGCGGTCAGCGCCTCCAGCGTTTCGTCCGTCTCGACCCCGGCCCCTGCAGAACGCAGGGCGCCCCGGGCCAGCCGCCGGGCCGCCTCATCCGACAGCCCTTCCGCCCGCCCCGCGTCGGCCAACGCCTGAACGAAGGCGTAGATGAAGGCGGGAGCCGAACCGGCGACCGCGGTGGCAGCGTCGATCTGTGCTTCCGCCTCCAGATCCACGACATCGGCCATGGGCGAGAACAGCGCCCGGGCGGTCTCGCGCGCCTCGGGATCGGCCGACCACAGGGCCGCGACGCCCCGCCCCTGCGCTACCGCCGTCGTCGGCATGACCCTCGCGACGGGCCGGGCGCCGGCCCGTGCGATATCGGCCGCCGGAACCCCCGCCATGACGGAGACCAGTCGCGTCTGCGCCCCCAGAGTACCGGCCAGCGGTGCGAAGGCCGCGCGCCATTTGGCGGGCTTCACCGCCAGCACCAGCACACCAGCGGCCCCCAGCTCGCTCCAGGGCGGGTTGATCCGCGCGCCACGGGCCCGCGCAGCCTCGGCGGCGGGCTTTTCCGACGGCGTGAGGATGATGAGATCGGAAGGCGCCACCGCGCCGGTCTTCAGCCAGCCCTCGACGATGGCCGAACCCAGCCGTCCGCAGCCCAGAAGGACGACGGGGCCGGAAGGTGCGGGAGGGGTCATGGCCGTCAGGCCGTGCCGACGGTCTCGAACAGGCAGGCGTCGATCGCCTCCTGCGGCTTCTTCGATCCGCGGATCATGAAGTCGAAGGCCGGGTAGTAGCGATCAGCGGCCTCGACCGCGGCGTCGATCATGGAGGCCGCCTGGGCCAGGGTCGGCCGCTCGCCCATCGGAAGGGCCAGCGAATGGCGGAAGACGATCTCGCCGTCCTCGGCCCAGACCTCGAAATGGCCCATCCAGGTGCGCTGGTTGATCAGGCCGACCAGTTCATAGGCGGCGGCGCGGCGCGTCCTGGACGCCTGCAGGTCGAGGGCGCAGCACAGTTGCAGGCAGTCGCCTTCCGGGCGCCAGGCGAACCACAGCTCATAGTCCTTCCAGTCGCCGGCCAGGGCGAAGGCCAGGTCGCCTTCGTCGGTGCGGTCGAACGGCAGGTTTTCGGCCACCAGGACGTGTTCCACGACATCCAGCGGATCGTAGGGAACATCGACTTCTTCGGGCCGTGCAGCGTCCATCAGGCACTCTCCGGGCGCGACTCACGCCCTCTCACATGACGGTAGGCGGGTTCGCAGATTCGGCTCAACCGGCTGCGTCCTGAGGGGGAACCGCCGCTGTGGACGTTCCCGTGGCAGGCTTTTTTCCAGCCTTTGCAGAGGCTTTCAGCGCCGCGACCTCGGCGCGCAGGGCGGCGATCTCGGCCTTCAGGGCGTCGAACTCGTCGCGGCGGACCAGATCCATTTCCGCGACCATGCGATCGGTCTGGGCGCGGAAGGCGGTCCTGGCCTCCTCCCCCGCGGCCTGGGCCAGACCCATGGCGCCGGTCGTGAGTTTGGCGAACTCGTCGAGGATGGGGTTGCGCGTCTGCATCACATGCACTCCGGCCCGCATCGGCGAG
Source organism: Brevundimonas sp. BR2-1 (assembly GCF_037626195.1). Lineage (NCBI taxonomy): Bacteria > Pseudomonadati > Pseudomonadota > Alphaproteobacteria > Caulobacterales > Caulobacteraceae > Brevundimonas > Brevundimonas sp. BR2-1. Next base: position 627,295 of record NZ_JARKMV010000001.1, read on the forward strand.
CGTGGTTAACAGAGGTTCCGCCGATATGGTGAACGAAACCTTGCTTTCGAGGGGTTCTATGGCCTGATTTGGGCGCAGGGCGATGGGGTGGCGGCGAAATTTCAGGGACGCGCCCGGCGGCGCTTGCTAAACCGCACAGGTAGACCCCTCGACAGGAGCGCCCGTGCAATTTCCCGAGTTCGATCCGGTGCTGTTCAGCATCGGCCCGCTGGATATCCGCTGGTATGCGTTGGCCTATGTCGCCGGCATCGTGCTGGGCTGGTGGTACGCCTCGCGGCTGGTGAAGGCCAACGCCCTCTGGCAGCCCGCCAAGCCGCCGGTCACGCCCCTGCAGCTGGACGACCTCGTCCTCTACATCACCCTCGGCATCATCCTGGGCGGCCGCCTCGGATACGCCCTCTTCTACCAGCCGGAGCTGTACGGGCGGCTGTTCACCGGCGCCGACTGGGGCGAGCGGCTGTCCCTGTTGAGGCTGTGGGACGGCGGCATGTCCTTCCACGGCGGGCTTATCGGAGTTTCGATCGCGATCGTGTGGTTCGCATGGCGACACAAGGTCCGTCTGCTCAGCCTGGGCGATGTGGTGGCGCCCGCTGCGCCGATCGGCCTGTTCTTCGGCCGCTTGGCCAACTTCATCAACGGCGAGCTGTGGGGCCGCGAAACGACCGTCCCCTGGGCCGTCCGCTTCTGCAACGACCGCATCTACCGCCTCTACAACGGCTGCCCGGCCGGAGACGTGCCGCGTCACCCCAGCCAGCTATATGAGGCCGGGCTGGAAGGCCTGGTGCTGTTCGGCGTCCTGTGGTTCGCCGTGCACAAGGCGAAGCTGCTGGCCAAGCCCGGTTACATCACGGGCATCTTCCTGTTCGGCTACGGTCTGTCGCGGGCGCTTCTGGAAAACGTGCGCCAGCCTGACGCCGGTCTGGAGAATCTGCCGCTGGGTCTGACCATGGGCATGATCCTGTCGATCCCGATGATGATCGCCGGGGCCGTGCTGATCTGGCGCGCCTGGAGCCGGCCGCCCACCGTCGTCTGATGTCGCTGGCGGACAGACTGGCGCGCGAAATCGCCCTGACCGGGCCGATGACGGTCGCCGACTACGTCGCCCGCTGCCTGCACGATCCCGAAGGCGGCTACTACGCCACCCGGCCCGCCATCGGCGCGACCGGCGACTTCGTCACCGCGCCGATGATCAGCCAGATGTTCGGCGAACTGATCGGCCTGTGGGCGGTCGAGCTGTGGCAGAGGCTGGGCGCGCCCGAGCGCGTCCGGCTGGTCGAGGTCGGCCCGGGCGACGGCACCCTGATGGCCGACGCCCTGCGCGCGGCGCGGCTGGCCCCGGACTTCCTGGCCGCCGTCGATCTGGTCCTGATCGAACCCAGCCCGCCCCTGCGCGCCGCCCAGGCGCGGATGCTGAACGACAGCGACGTCCATCCGCGCTGGGCCCGGGACCTGAACAGCGTCGAGACCGACGCCCCCGTCATCCTGATCGCCAATGAGGTGCTGGACTGCCTGCCCGCGCGCCAGTTCGTGAAGACGGACGAGGGCTGGACCGAGCGGCGCATCGGCGTCACTGACGAGGGCGGCCTGACCTTCGGCCTGTTGCGCATCACCGGCGGCTTCACCCGCCCCGCCTTCGAGGTCGAGCCCGGCCAGACCGTCGAGATTTCGGAGCAGCAGGCCGCCTTCGGCCGTGACGTCGCGGCCCTGATCAAGGCGGGCTCGGGGGCGGCCCTGCTGATCGACTATGGGCGCGCCAAACCCGGGCCTGGTGACACCCTTCAGGCCCTGCGTCGGCATCAGAAGGTCGATCCATTGGAAACGCCCGGAGAGGCCGACCTGACCCAGTGGGCCGACTTCCCGACCGTGCAGGAGGCCGCCATCCGGGCCGGCGCCGATGTGACGGGCGCCGTGGGCCAGGGCGAATTCCTGCGGCTGCTCGGGATCGAAGCCCGCGCCGACCGGTTGAAGTCGGGACGGCCGGATGCGGCGCCCGTCATCGAGCGCCAGCTGGCCCGCCTGACCGCGGACGACCAGATGGGGACCCTGTTCAAGGCCTGCGCGGTCTTCTCGCCCCGCACCCTCGTCGTCCCCGGCTTCGAGGACTGAGCATGACGCTGCAACCGATCACCCATCCCCTGCTGGACATGGCCGGCGTCCGCCACGGCTTCTTCACCCGCCAGGGCGGCGTTTCCACCGGCATCTACGACAGCCTGAACACCGGCCTCGGCTCGACCGACGATCCCGCAGCGGTCGCCCGGAACCGGCAACGCGTCGCCGCGCACATGGGCGGACGCCCTGATGACCTCGCCGCCTGCTATCAGATCCATTCCAGCCTCGCCCGCGTGGCCGTGGCCGGCTGGAAGGGCGACCGGCCCGAGGGCGACGCCACCGTCACCGCCGCGCCCGGCGTCATCTGCGCCGTTCTGACCGCCGACTGCGCGCCGATCCTGCTGGCTGACGCCGAGGCCGGTATCGTCGGGGCCGCGCATGCGGGCTGGAAGGGCGCCCTGGAGGGCGTCACCCACTCCACCGTCGCCGCCATGCAGGCCCTGGGCGCCGAGCCGCGCCGCATGGTCGCCGTCATCGGCCCCTGCATCGCCCAGGCCAGCTATGAGGTCGGCGCGGACTTCCAGGAACGGTTCGACCACCACGATCCGGGCGGCGGCCGCTTCTTCGCCCCGGGCGCCACGCCGGACAAACGCCTGTTCGACCTGCCCGGCTTCGTCTTGTGGCGGCTGGAGCAGGCCGGTGTCGGCGAGGCGGCCTGGACCGGCCACGACACGCGCGCGGACGAGGGGCGGTTCTATTCGAACCGCCGAGCCTACCTGAATGGAGAGCCGGACTTCGGCCGAATGATGAGCGCGATCAGCCTGCGCTGACGAGGGCTATGGCCGTCGTCTCTCAATCCCGAAATCCGTGTTCGAAATCCTGCGGAATCCGTATCCGAATTCCTCGGCGTCCGGAGGGCCGGTCTAGCCCGCCATCGCCAGTTCGGGCGCGCCGGTCACCTCGCGCCACGACTGCGGATTGGCCAGCAGTTCGCGGACCAGCAGGTTGTTGATCGCGTGGCCCGCCTTGACGCCCTCGTAGCGGCCCAACAGGGGCGCGCCGAGCACATACAGGTCGCCGATGGCGTCCAGCGCCTTGTGCTTGACGAACTCGCGCTCCATCCGCAGGCCGCCCGGGTTCAGGATCTGGTCGCCGTCGATGACCACGGCGTTCTCCAGCGAGCCGCCGCGGGCCAGACCGGCGCGGCGCAGAGCCTCGACCTCATGGGCGAAGCCGAAGGTGCGGGCGGCCATGATCTCGGTGCGGAAGGTTTCCTCGTCGACGACGAAATCCACCACCTGGTTGCCGATCACCGGCGTGTCGAAGTCGATCTCGAACCGCATCTCGTAGCGGTCGCAAGGCAGCAGGGCGGCGGTCTTGTCGCCTTCCTGCACGCGGATCGGCTCCAGGATCTCGATGTAGCGGACAGCCGCTTCCTGACGGCGGAAGCCGGCGCGGTCCAGCAGCTGTACGAACTGCAGCGCCGAACCGTCGAGGATCGGCAGTTCGGGCCCGTCCACCTCGACCACGGCGTTTGACACGCCCAGGGCGGCGAAGGCGGCCATCAGATGTTCGATGGTCGACAGGCGAACGCCGGCGGCGTTCTCGATCATGGTGTTCAGCCGTGCGTCGACGACGGCCTCGCCCGAGACCGGAATTCGGTTGTCGCGGTCCTTGATGTCGGTGCGCACGAAGACGATGCCCGTGCCGACCGGCGCCGGACGCACGGCCAGACGCACGCGGTCGCCCGTGTGCACGCCCACCCCCGCGATGATCGCGGGAGCGACGGTGGTCTTCTGGCGATGGTCGTAGCTGACCGGCAAACTCGAACTCTCAACAATTACAGCGACCGCACGTATGCGGAATACGCCCCAGCAACCGTCTAGCGGTCGCCTCGCAACAGCGAAATGAAAGTCGGGTTTCCGATTGTTTCGCTTTTGGTAACCGTCCCGCCCACGAAAAAGCCCCGGAGCGACGGCTCCGGGGCCTTCATCGGCTCAGTCGAACGGCCTCAGTTGGCGAGGCGGCGCAGGAACGATGGGATTTCCAGATCGTCTTCCGCCTGGCCCAGCTCGGGTTCCGGCGAAGGCTGGGCCTGGGTGGTCGGCCGCATCTCGGTCATGCGGGACTCGGTCTGACGCGACTGCGGATAGGTGGGCTGGACCGGCTGGCGCTTGCCGCGGCCGAACAGGCTCCAGCCCGACTTACGGTGATCGCGGTCGTCATACTCATCATAGGCCGGCTCTTCGCGGCGTGTTTCCGGCTGCGGAGCGCGGTCTGCCGAACGGTCCATGTACAGGTCGCCCTGGGCCACCGGAGCCGTCGTTTCGGCGGCCGTGCGGGCGCGCGGCGAGGACTCGTACTCCTCGACCCACGGATCGACGATCGGCTCCAGGGTGCGGTCCTCGGCGACGTGGATCACGGGTTCCGGACGCGGCTCGGGAGCGCGGGCCGCAGTTCCGAAGGTCGGCTGGGCGGACTGAAAGGTCGGGACGACCGGGGCCGGCTCGGGCTGGCGCGGGGCCTCGGCGCGAACCGGTTCGCGAACCGGGTCCTGACGCACAGGCTCGGCGCGCGAGGCGGCGTAGGGCGCGGCCGGGCGGCGGCTGTCGAAGGTCGAGGTTGCAGCCGAGGACGCGCCCTTGGCGGCGGCCAGGTCTTCCATGCCGGTGGCCACGACCGAGACCCGGATCTTGCCGTCCAGGGCCGGGTCGAAGGCGGCGCCGAAGATGATGTTGGCGTCGGCGTCCACTTCGCCGGCGATGGCGTTGGCGGCCTCGTCGACTTCCAGCAGGGTCATGTCCATGCCGCCGGTGATGTTCACCAGCACGGCCTTGGCGCCCTTCAGCGAGGTCTCGTCCAGCAGCGGGTTGGCGATGGCGTTCTGGGCCGCCATCAGGGCGCGGTCGTCGCCCGAGGCCTCGCCCGTGCCCATCATCGCCTTGCCCATTTCGGACATGACGGCGCGGACGTCGGCGAAGTCGAGGTTGATCAGGCCCGGCAGGATCATCAGGTCGGTGATCGAACGCACGCCCGAATGCAGCACCTGGTCGGCCATGCCGAAGGCGTCGGCGAAGGTGGTGCGTTCATTGGCGACGCGGAACAGGTTCTGGTTCGGGATGACGATCAGGGTGTCGACGTAGCGCTGCAGCTCGGCGATGCCCGCATCCGCCAGACGCATGCGGTGGCGGCCTTCGAAGGTGAAGGGCTTGGTCACGACGCCGACGGTCAGGATGCCGCGGTCGCGGGCGCATTTGGCGATGACGGGGGCCGCGCCGGTGCCGGTGCCGCCGCCCATACCGGCCGTGATGAATACCATGTGGGCGCCGTCCAGGTGCCCGTAGATTTCCTCGGCCGACTCCTCGGCGGCGTTCATGCCGACCTCGGGGTGGGCGCCGGCGCCCAGGCCTTGCGTGATGGTCTCGCCCAGCTGGACGCGGCGGTCGGTCTTGGCGAACGACAGATGCTGCGCGTCGGTGTTGGCGACGACGAACTCGACGCCCTCAAGACCCGCATCGATCATGTTGTTGACGGCGTTGCCGCCGGCGCCGCCGACGCCGAAGACGACGATACGGGGCTTCAGTTCCGTGTGTTGCGGACGCACCAGCGAGAGAGACATATTCTTATCCGACCTTATCCGACCCTGCCCTAGCCTTGCCCCGATGCGATTCCCCGCCGATTCGCATTGGTTATGAGCGCGTTAAGGAAACACCCGAACTGCTTAAGGGAGTGTTACCCGATAGGCTGAGTCGGGCCCGGAGCCACGGATTTCATTAACCTTCACCGCAGTTTGCCCGGGGCCAAAGAAAAAAGGGCGGCCCTTGCGAGCCGCCCTTTCCGTCTTGATCGCCGAGGGTCTTACCAGGGGCGGTAGTTCAGGCCGATGAAGAAGCGCGTGCCGTACGGATCGAAGTTCGAGTACAGCGTCGTGCCCAGGTACGGGTTCTGTTCGTTGTCGAAGGCGTTCACGACGCCGGCGCGCATCGACAGATTGTCGTCGACGTTGAAGCGCACCGTGAAGTCGTGGCGGGCGAAGTCGCCCGTGCTGAGGGATTCCACAGGCCGGCTATCCGAGTTCGACACGAAGTTGCGCGGCGAGACGATGTCCTGCGCGGTCTGCCAGTCAACCGTCCAGTTCACGCTCCAGGTGTCGTTGGGCGTGTAGGTCAGCGACGAGGTGAGACGCACCCGCGGGTAGAACAGGGTGCTGCCGAGCTCGGTGCCGTCGTTGGGATCCGACGAGTTCAGGAACTGCTCCTGCTCGATCAGCCACAGGCCGCCGACCGAGTAGTCGAGACGACCCCAGTTACGGCCGAAGACCTCTTCCATGTCGACCGAGTACCGCGCCGTGAAGTCCAGACCACGGGTGGTCAGGGCGGCGTAGTTGATCGACCCCTGGATGAAGCCGCCGATCGGATCGCCGACCGGTCCGCCGACATAGAAGGGGTCGCCGGGACGGTTGCGGAAGATGGTGGCGCAGGCGGCCGTGTTGAGAACGTCGCCATTGACGCAGTTGTTGGCTGCGGTCTGCGCCGAGACGCTGGCGATCACGTTCTCGATCTCGATCTCGTAGTAGTCCAGAACCAGGCTGAGGTTCGGGAACCAGCGAGGCTGGATGACCGTCGAGAAGGTGAAGGATTCCGACTCTTCCGGCTGCAGGAACGGGTTGCCGCCGAGCACGCCGGCGATACCCGAGGTGTAGACGGGCTGGAAGTCGTCGGTCGTCGTCGCGGTGGTGCTGCCGAAGTCGAACGACAGGCCCTGGGCCGCGGCGAGGGCGGAGCAGTTGTTGATCCGGTTGGTACGGGTCTGGGCGTCGCCCAAGGCCGCAATATTGTTCGTGGCGCAAGGATCCACGAAGCCGTTGGCGAAGGTCTGGCTGAAGGGCGAGAAGTTCTCGTTCAGATCCGGCACCCGGACCGAGCTGTTGAAGCTGGTCTTGAAGGTGATGTCCCGGACCGGCCGGTAGACCAGGTTCACGCCATAGACGTCGAGATTGCCCACGGTCGTGTAGTCGGCGTAGCGGTAGGAGCCGCTCAGTTCGGCATACTCGCCCAGCCAGCTGTCACGGAACAGCGGCAGCGAGAGTTCGGCGAAGGCTTCCTCGCTCTCGTACTGGGCGCCCACGAAGTCGGGACCCGTGTTCATGAACAGGAAGCGGCCGTTGGTGTCGGCGTCGCGGCCGACGCCCTCGGTGTATTCACGACGGTATTCGACGCCCAGGGCCATGCCGATCGGGCCGGCGCCCCAGAAGTCCCACAGCTCGCCGGCGATCGAAGCGATGAACTGCTCCTGCTCGTTGAGCTCGGTCACGGCGATGGCGGCGTCGATATAGTCCAGGGCCGCCTGGCTCTGGTTGCCGTCGCCGAAGATGTTCAGCGGGGCGCAGTTGTCGATGTCGGCCTGGCCGTAGCCTTGCAGGTTGCGGAGGTCTTCACCGCCGAAGACGTTGCCGAAGTTGCTATACTCAAGCGGCAGGCCCTGGGCGTCCAGCAGCTGCACGCGGCAGACGATCTCGCCCGGGGTGCCGTTGACGATACCGGCGACGTCGAAGACCGAGTCGGCGGCGAGACCGACGCGCAGGGAGTCGACGCCCCGCTCGCTGTTCCGCATCGTGGCTTCACCGTAGGTGTAGCCGATGTCCCAGTTGATGTTGTCGACGAACAGCAGCTGATCGAACGAACCACGCAGGCCGACCACGAAGCGGGTCAGCTCGCGGCTGTTGTCCTGGCTCCGGTCCGGACCGAACATGGTGTGGCGAGCCAGTTGAACCAGGGGGCCGCCGGCGGTGCAGACGCCGTCAGTGGTCGCCGTCGGCGCGGTGCAGGTCCCAACCGTGTTGGTGGCGATGGCGTTACGGACCAGGGTCGGCAGGAAGGCGTTGTCGTCCCAGCGCAGGTCCATGGCCTGCACGCCCCACAGCGAGTTCAGCTGTGTGTTGGAATAGGAGGTGTTGTCGAGGTCGAAGTCGAAGAAGGTCGGCTGGCTGACATCGAAGGTGTCTTCGATGATGTGCTTGACCTCGAAGAAGGCGTCGATGTTGTCGGTCACCCGAAGGTTGGCGCCGACCTGATAGCGCTGCGATTCCGAATCCGGCACCCGCGACAGCGTCGAGAAGGCCGCCGGGTTGATGCCGTCGCCGCCGTAGTTGTACGGGCGGCTGACACCGGTTTGACCGATGCGCTGACCGAAGTTCGCGGGACGCGCCGTCGTGCCGTCATACCAGTAGGTATATCCGGGAGCCACCGCATAGCAGGAGGCGGCGTAGGTGAAGTTGCAGGAGCTGCCGGAGAAGTTGGCGACATCGGGGTCGTTGCCCGCGCTGACCGCCGTCCGGTGAGCGAGGGTCGTCTGACCCCACAGCGGGCGGTCCATCCGGTTGGGGCTGTTGAACAGCATGCTGTCGACGAAGCCGTCGGATGCGGGCCCGAGGGCCGCGTTGGTCGGGTCGGCGTCAACGCCCAGCAGATAGTTGCCGTCCCGGATCCAGTCGATGTCGAACGAGGTGACCGGGTCCTGATGCTCGTACTCGGCGTGGGCGTAGACGTTCAGGCGGTCGTCGAAGAAGTTGTGGCCGATCAGGGCCGAGATGCGCTTCGCAGCCTGGCCATCCTGGTTGATCATGCCGTAGTTGGCGTCGATCTCGAGGCCTTCGAAATCCTTCCGCAGCACGAAGTTCAGCACGCCGGAAACGGCGTCCGCGCCGTAGACGGAAGAGGCGCCGCCGGTGACGATTTCGATGTTTTCAATCAGCAGGCGGGGGATGGTGTCGACGTCAACCGCCAGCGAGCCGCCGTTCGAACCGACATGGCGACGGCCGTCAACAAGCGTCAGCGTGCGGTTCGAGCCCAGCGAACGCAGGTTCGCCAGCGACAGACCGCCGTCGCCAAGGCCGGAACCGGTCGTGTCCGACGGAACCACCGAGTTCGACAGGGCCGGGATGGTGGCCAGATAGTCGATGACCGTCGACTGACCGGTGGTCAGAAGGGCTTCGCGGTTGACCTGGATCAGCGGGGTCGGGGCGTTGGTGGGGTCGCGACGGATGCGCGAACCGGTGACCACGACTTCGTCGATCTCGGTGGCGTCCTGGTCGGCCTGACCCTGAACGTTCACGGGCGGCAGCTGGCTCTGGGCCAAGGCCGGAGCGGTGACAGCCATGACGCCCGCGAGGATCGTCGAGCCAAAGAGGTACTTGCGCTTGAGAAGCATGGTGTTTGGGCCCCAACCAATAATGGATGCAACAAGCAGCCTCCGCCGTGGCGACGGATTCTGCTTCGGACCGTCACGCTAACATCTAGGACCGTCCCGGCAAGCATTGTGGCGGCACGGAGGCTAATCCAGCATACCGTTGTTACAATCTGGACACACTGTCGCCACGAGACCGACGTGCGAATTTCGCCGTCGGAGCACGGACATAGGGGCTTTTAGAGGTTTTCCCGCAGCCAGCCGGCGGCACGCGCCACAATCCCGCCCTGATGGATGCGAGGGGCGTCTGCAGCTGAAAGTTGTCTGGACATCAGCTTGCGGGCCGACACCGCCTCCCGGGGGCCATAGGCGGCCCGCAGCAGGACCCCCGCAGCCGAGCAGAAGGCCGGTCCGGATGCGGCGTCGGCCAGGTGGGGAGCGCGCTGGGGTTTGCCCAGACGCACGGGGCGGTCGAACACGCGCACCGCCAGTTCACGCACGCCGTTCAGCTGGCTGGCGCCGCCGGTCAGAACCAGGCCCGCGCCCGGCTCAAGGCCCACGCCGGCGTTGCGCAGGCGATCGCGCAGCAGTTCCAGGGTCTCCTCGACGCGCGGGGCGATGACGGTCTTCAGCATGGCGCGCTGGACGAAGATGGGGCCCGCCGACGGGTCCTCGCCCCGCGGCGGGGCCTCCAGCATCTCGCGATCCTCGTTGGCGCTGGCCATGGCCGAGCCGTGCAGCGTCTTGAGCCGCTCCGCCCCGGCCTTGGAGGTCGACAGGCCTCGGGCGATGTCGGCGGTGACATGATCGCCGCCGACGTTCAGCGATTCGATATGCAGCAGGGAGCGCCCGCCCCAGACCGCCGCCGAGGTCGAGCCCCCGCCCATGTCGATGCACACGCAGCCCAGATCCATCTCGTCGTCTTCCAGCGCCGCCAGCGACGACACCACCGGCGCCGCCGCCACGCCCTGCAAATCCAGGTGAGCCAGTTCGAGGCAGTGGCTCAGGCCGTTGAAGGCGCCCTCGGCCATGGAGACGACCAGCAGGTCGAGACCCAGCGAATGGCCTTTCATGGAGCGGGGATCGTGCACGCCGCGCGCGCCGTCGACCGACCAGGCGATCGGCAGGACGTGGATCGGACGACGGTTCGGCAGGCGGATCTGGGCCAGGGCCATGGCGATGGCGCGGGCCAGATCGGCGTCGCCGACGGGGGTGGCGCCCAGCGAGACGCGGGCCTGAACGCGATGGCTCGCCATCTGGCCGATGGCCGTGGTGACGACGACGCCCGAGACCGGCGAGCCGGCGGCGCGTTCGGCGCGCTCGACGGCGTGGCCGATGGCCTGGGCCGCCTCGTCCATGTTGACGATGCCGCCGCCCCGCACGCCGCGCGACTGGACGTGGCCGGCCCCGGCGACGCGGATGGTTCGGTCGGCGTGGCGCACGCCCTCGGGCTTCATGATGAAGCAGGCGACCTTGGACTGGCCGAGATCCAGCGCCGCCACCACGGGCGCGCGTCCGGCGCCGCTCTTGGCGCCGTCCACAGCTTTATCCACAGACCGTCCAGCCATAAACGTCCCCTACCCTACGCGGCGCCGGCGGAGGGCCGGACGGCGACCTCTCCCGGCGTTCTCAGATCAATGCGGTCGAAGCCCAGCTCCAGCAGGCGTTCGCGCTGGTCCAGCGCATCCAGCTGGATCAGGGCGGCGTCCTGGTCGGTGGCGGGTAGCTGGATCAGGCTGCCGTCCTTCAGTCTCAGGTCCCAGCGGCGTTCGTCGACGCGCACAAGAGCCTCGACCCGCGCCCGCAAGCCGGGCCGCTGGGCGATCAGCGGCAGGACTTCGGAGGCGGCCTGTTCGGCGCCCTTGCCGACAACCAGCGGAAGGTTGGGATAGCGGCCGGCGTCCGCGCCGGCGATGACCACGCCATGGCTGTCGATGACCATGTTGCGGCCGCCGGCCTGCCAGACGGCCAGACGGTCATGCTCTGTGACATGGACGATCAGGGTGTTGGGCAGCAGGCGCACCACGCGCGCGCCCTTGACCCAGCCCACCGCCTCGACGCGCTTGCGCACGGCGTCGAGGTCGATCGAGGTCATCGGCTGGTCGGCGTACAGCTGCACGGCGCGCTGAATGGTGGCGGTCGCCTCGGGCGACTCCCCCTCGATGAAGACCTTCTCGAGTTTCAGGCCCATGCCGGCCGCTGCGCCGTCGACGCCATGGCTGATCGAGGCGCCGATGCGCTCGGCGCGCGCTCCGGTGGCCAGAACGCCCGCCAGAACGGCGACGCCGGCGACGATGGAAATGATGACCGCGCGGGGAGACAGGTCGAGACGGCCCAGCGCCGCCATCTTGCCCGGGGTGGCCGGGGCGTTGCGGGGCGAACGCCCGCGTCCCTGTGATCCAGGAGCCGCGCCGCGTTTTGCAGGCTGGTTCGAACTCTGTCGCCGACCGCCGCGAACTACCGCGGGCATGAGGCGTCCTCCACCATCCACCGTACCAAGGCTTTATAGTCCATCCCGACGAACGCGGCCTGCTCGGGACTGAGCGAGGTTGGCGTCATGCCGGGCTGGGTATTGACCTCCAGAAGGACCAGATCGTCCTTAATATCGTCATAACGAAAGTCCGATCGCGACACGCCGCGACAACCCATGGCGGTGTGCGCCAGCTCGGATTCCCGCAGCGCCTTCTCGAACACATGCGGCGGCAGGACCGCGGGCAGGATGTGGCTGGAGCCGCCGGGCGCGTATTTGGCCTCGTAGTCGTAGAAGCCCTTGTGGGGCGTGATGTCGGTGACCGTCAGGGCGCGGGGACCTGACTTTTCCCCGAGAACCGTGACCGCCAATTCCTTGCCCGCAATGAAGGGCTCGACCATGACCTGTTCGCCATAGGTCCAGGCGGCCTCGCCGGGAGCGGCGCACGGCGCGTCGCCCTCGCGCACCAGATAGACGCCGACCGAGGATCCCTCGGCGTTCGGCTTGATGACATAGGGCGGGTCGATCACATGGCGGCGCGCGACCTCGTGGCGGTCGAACAGGCCGCCGCCGGGCACGACGACGCCGGCGGCGCGCAGCACGGCCTTGGACTTTTCCTTGTCCATGGCGAGGGCCGAGGCCAGAACGCCCGAGTGGGTATAGGGAATGGCCAGGGTCTCCAGCACGCCCTGGACGCAGCCGTCCTCGCCCCATTCGCCGTGCAGGGCGTTGAAGACGACGTCGGGTTTCAAATCCGCCAGCACCTGGGCCAGGTCGCGACCGGCGTCGACGCGGGTGACCCTGGCCACCTGCCCTTCCAGGGCGTCGGCGCACATCCTGCCCGAGCTCAGGGACACCTCCCGTTCGGACGACAGTCCGCCCATCAGGACGGCGACGTGCAGGTCTGCGAACGGGCGGGTCATCAGGGGATCAACTCAAAGCGGGCGGCCGATCCTCTTGATCTCCCATTCGAGGTTTACGTTCAGTTTACTTTGAACGTCGGCGCGCACGGCGTCGCCCAGACCCTCGATGTCGGCGGCGGTCGCCTCGCCGGGGTTGATCATGAAGTTGCTGTGCAGTTCGCTGAACATCGCCCCGCCTCCCGTGGCCCTGAACAGCTTGCCGCGCCAGCCGGCCTCGTCGACCAGTTTCCACGATGAATGGCCGGGCGGGTTCTTGAAGGTCGAGCCGCCGGTCTTCTCGCGGATCGGCTGGGTCTGTTCGCGGCGCGAGGTGATCTCGGCGATCCGCGCGGCGACGACTTCCGGATCGTCGGGCGTCCCCCGATAGGTCGCCTCGATCCATATAATGTCGGCCGGCGCCTCCGAGTGGCGATAGGTGTAGCCGAAGTCGGCCAGCGCATATTCGACCCTCTCCCCTGCCCGCGTCACGCCGCGCGCCGAGACGAGGATGTCCTTCGTCTCCGCGCCATAGCAGCCCGCGTTCATGGTCAGGGCCCCGCCGATGGTGCCGGGGATGCCGGCGTAGAACTCCAGCCCCGCCAGCCCGGCTTTCGCAGACGCCTTCGCCACCATGGAGTCCAGCGCGCCCGCGCCCGCAGTGATCGTGTCGCCCTCGGTCGTGATCCCGGCGAACGGCCGCCCGGCCAGCCGGATGACCACCCCCTCGACCCCGCCGTCGCGGACGATGATGTTGGACCCGACGCCGAGCACGGTCACGGGCACGGCCGGGTCGAGCGCCTTCAGAAAGTCGGCGAGATCGTCGGCGTCGGCCGGGATGAACAGGGCGTCGGCGTTCCCGCCCACCCGGAACCAGGTGAAGGGCCCCAGCGGCTCGTTGAGCAGCAGCTTGCCGCGGACGTCGGGAAAGGAATCGATCAATCCTTTGATCCTTCAGAGAAGAATTGCTTCGTTTCGCGCAGCCGTCCTGCGTTCCAGTCGGATTGCCGCTCACGCCATTCCGGGTTCAGCTTGCCGAGAAGCGCCTCCTGAATGCGGGAGGTTCTAAGATGATAGTCGACGGCCGCATCCCGGAGTTGCTCTTCCGAAAGCTGATCCATGCGAAGCACTTCCGCCGTATCAAGAGGCGGCTGCTCGTTGGCCACCGCTGTCGACGCCATATTGGTCGTGACCTCCACAAACACCCGCTCCATGAGCACCTCCGGGCTGGAGCTTGAGGCGACGACCCCGGGAACGCCCCGCTCGGAATAGACGAGCGAATAGCGGCCGTCGGCGGCGATCAGGACATGGTAACCCGCGTCTGTCGTGGCTCCGCAGTGCGGCAGCATCTCGCGGGGGGCCTGAATGGCTGCGCCGAGTCTCTCCATCTCGGCGCAGAACGCCTGCAATGGTGGAGCATCCATCAAGCCAGCGCCTCCAGCTGCCCCGGCAGGGCGTAGGCCCAGGCCGTGATGTCGCCCGCGCCCAGCAAGACGACGAGATCGCCCCCCTTGGCCTCCGCCGCGATCACCCCCGGCAACGCCTCCACGCTCTGCAGCGGCTGGACCGACCGGTGGCCGAAGCGGCGGATGCCCTCGACGAGGGCGTTCTTGTCCACCCCCTCGATCGGCGTCTCCCCGGCGGCATAGACGTCGGCGACGAAGACCGCGTCTGCATCCGAGAAACAGGTGGAGAATTCTTCCATCAGGGATTCCAGCCGGGTGAAGCGGTGCGGCTGGACCACGGCGATGACGCGGCCCTCGGCGACCTGACGCGCGGCCTTCAACACGGCGGCGATCTCGACCGGATGGTGGCCGTAGTCGTCGACGATCCGCACGCCACCCACGACGCCCGTGGTGGTGAAACGCCGGCGGACGCCGCCGAAGCCGGCGAGGCCCGCCTTGATCGCCTCGTCCGACACGTCCAGTTCGCGCGCCACGGCGATGGCCGCCAGGGCGTTGGCGACATTGTGCCAGCCCGCCATGGGCAGATGCAGGCCCTCGATCCGGATCGGTTCGTCCAGCGCCGCCAGCCCCTGCTTCTGGATCACCACGTCGAACCGGCAGCCGTCGGGCATCATCTGGCAGTTGTCGGCTCGCACCATGGCCTGGGGATTGATGCCATAGGTGACCAGCCGCCGGTTATCGATCGAGGCCACCAGCCGCTGCACCTCGGGATGGTCGAGGCAGACGGCGGCGAAGCCGTAAAAGGGGATGTTCTCGACGAAGTCCACGAACGCTTTCCGCACCCCGTCGAAGTCGCCGTAGTGGTCGAGGTGCTCGGGGTCGATGTTTGTGACGATGGCCACCGTCGACTTCAGGCGCAGGAAGCTGCCGTCGCTCTCGTCGGCCTCGACCACGATCCAGTCGCCGTCGCCGACCTTGGCGTTGGTGCCGTAGGCGTTGATGATGCCGCCGTTGACCACCGTCGGATCCAGCCCGCCGGCGTCGAGGATGGCCGCGACCATGGAGGTGGTCGTGGTCTTGCCGTGGGTGCCCCCTACCGCAATCGAGAACTGCAGCCGCATCAGTTCGGCCAGCATCTCGGCCCGGCGCACCAGCGGAATGCGGCGCTCGCGGGCCGCGACCATCTCGGGATTGGTCGCCTTGACCGCCGTCGAATAGACCACCGCCGAGACGCCGTCGCCGATGTGGGCGGCGTCATGGCCGATGAAGATGCGCGCGCCCAGTCGCTCCAGCCGCTCGGTGTTGGCGCTGGCCCTGGCGTCCGAGCCCTGAACCGAATAGCCGATCTTGAGCATGATCTCGGCGATCCCGCTCATCCCGATGCCGCCTATGCCGACGAAATGGACCGGGCCGAGGTCGAACGGGACGGGGCGAAGGCGAGCGATCATCCGAGCGGATTAGCAAGGGTTCGGAGGGATTGCACCACCCCGCTGCGATCAGTCCTCAGCGACGAAATCCTGGGCGAACTCCGGCGCGTCCTCGTCCCCGGGAAGGAGAGGCGCGTCGTCATCGTCCACAGGCCGCGACGGGTCCGGAACCTCGAAGCCGACCGGGATGGACAGGTCCAGCAGGCCTGCAGCCTTCATCTCCTGCACCCCCGGCAGGTCGTACAGGCTGGCGAGGCTGAAATGCTCAAGGAATTTGTCGGCCGTAGCGTAGGTGACGGGGCGGCCCGGCGTACGGCGGCGGCCCTTCAGCTTCACGAACCCCATCTCCAGCAGCAGGTCCAACGTCCCCTTGGACAGGGAGACGCCCCGCACGCTTTCGATCTCGGCGCGGGTGCAGGGCTGGTGGTAGGCGATGATGGCCAGGGTCTCGAGCGCGGCCTTCGACAGACGGCGCGGCTCCTCGCGCTCCTCGGTCATCAGGAAGCCGAGATCGGCGGCGGTGCGGAAGCGCCAGCGGTCGGCGACGCATTCCAGCTCGACGCCCCGGCCCTGATACCGTTCGCGCAGGGCGGATATCGCCCCGCCGACATCCGCGCCCTCAGGCAGGCGGCGCGCGATCTCGGCCGCCGACAGCGGGCCGGCCGCGGCGAACAGCAGGGCCTCGACGCGGCGTTCGATCTCTCCGTGATCAGGGGCGAACTGGATCACGGGATCAACTCCAGCGGCTGACCGCGCCCGCGCCGCTTCAGATACAGATCGGCGAAGGCCTCGGCCTGTTTCACATCCATCGCCCCCTCCTTCACCAGCTCCAGACTGGCCGACAGGGTCGAGGCGGTAAAGCTGGCCTGGGTCGGGCCGTCGGTTCCGCTGCGGGCGGGCGCGACCTGTTCCAGCGGCGTCCACTGCTCGAGCCGGGGCAGGACGTCGCGCAGCCAGTCCCGCGCCGCCTCAAGTCCGAAGGCCTCGACGCGCTGGCCGGGATTGTACTGCCGCTGCCCTTCGCGGCGGCGCTGGGTCACATAGGCGGCCATCAGCTCGTACAGGCTGGCGTCGATCCGGTCAGAGGGCACGATGACCAGCGCCTCGGGATCGCCGCGGGTGAAGACGTCGCGCTTCAGCCGGGGCCGGGCGGTGATGGCTTCGACCGCCTTGCGCATGGCCTCCAGCTTCTGCAGCCGGAAGGCCAGGGCGGCGGCCATCTCCTCGGCCGGCGGCTCGTCGCCCTTCTTGTCGGTGCGGGGCAGCAGCAGGCGCGACTTCAGATAGGCCAGCCACGACGCCATCACGAGATAGTCCGCCGCCAGCGAGAAATTCCGCCGCCGCGCCTCGTGGACAAACGCCAGATACTGTTCCGCCAGCCTGGTGATCGACAGCTTCAGCAGATCGACCTTCTGCGTCCGGGCCAGCGCCAGCAGCACGTGCAGCGGGCCTTCGTACCCCTCAAGATCGACCACGAACGCCTCGTGATCGTCGACCTGTTCGGCGGCGGCGAAGTCCAGATTGGGCTGGAAGGCGTCGGTCATGGGATCAGGCCTGCGCCTCGCCGACATCCGGGCCGCGCGCGGCTTCAAGCCGTCCCTCCAGCAGGGCCGCGAACCGGGTCCGCGCCTCGGGCTCGTCCAGCGGTTCAGGGGTGTGCACGATGCGCGCCATGGCGGCGGCGGCGCGTTTCGCGGCCTGCCCCTTCAGCTTGCCGGCCCCCTCGGCGACCAGACGCATCTCGTCCAGATCGCCGTTGCAGTGCAGGACCACGTCGCAGCCGGCCTTCAGCGAGGCCTCGGCCCGTTCGCGCAAACTTCCGGACAGGGCCTTCATCGACAGGTCGTCGGTCATGATCAGACCGCCGAAGCCCAGCTGATCCCGCATCAGGCCCACAGCCTTCCTCGAGGTCGTCGCCGGCCGTTTCGGATCGATGGCGTCGAACACCACATGGGCGGTCATGGCCAGCGGCATGTCCGACAGGGCCTTGAACGGCGCGAAGTCCCAGCCATCCAGCGTGTCCAGATCGGCGTGGACTACCGGCAGGTCGTGGTGGCTGTCGGCGAAGGCGCGGCCGTGGCCCGGCATGTGTTTGATCACCGGCAGCACCCCGCCCGCCAGGAGGCCCTCCGCCGCCGCCCGGCCCATCCGCGCCACCGTGGCCGGGTCATGGGCGTAGGCGCGGTCGCCGATGATGTCGTGGGCGCCCGGCACCGGCACGTCCAGCACCGGAGCGCAGTCGACATTGACCCCGACCGCCCGCAGATCATGCGCCATCAGGCGCGCGCCCAGCCGGGCCAGCTCGCGCGCGGTGTGCGGATCATTGGTCGCCTTCAGATAGGCTTCGCCCGGTGGATATTTTCGCCAGTGCGGCGGACCCATGCGCTGAACCCGCCCGCCCTCCTGATCGATCAGGACCGGACAGGCGGAGTCGCCGATACAGTCCCTCAACTCGTCGGTCAGGGCCCGCATCTGCTCGGGGCTGTCGACATTGCGCCGGAACAGGATGAAGCCCCACGGCCGGACGTCGGCGAAGAAGGCCTTCTCCGACTCGGTCAGCCGGTGGCCGCTGCAGCCGTAGATCGCGGCGGAGGTCACGCTGGCGTCAACGTACGAAGCAGTCGCCGCCGCCGGCCTTGATCGCATTGCAGAGACCGGTCGCCTGTTCGCGGCTGAGGCCCGTGACGGTGGTGCGGTAGACGGTCGAACCATTGGACGCCGTCACCTCCTGCACCCGTTTGTCGGCGCCGCGGGTGAACTGCGGATAGCGGGCGACGATGGCGGCGAACTCACGGTCGGCCAGGCCGGGGGTCGAGAAGGCTCCGATCTGGACGCCCGAGGTTCCGCCCGCGGCGGGCGCGGGCGCCGGATCAGCTTTCGGCGCGGGCACGACGGCCGGACCGCCCACGGCCGGCGGGATCCGTACGGGCCTTGGCAGGGGTTCGCCCTGCACCGGCGCGGGCGCCGGCGTCGTCGGACGCGGCTGCACAGCCTCGGGCGGCGGGGTGAAGATCGGGGCTGTCGTCGGAGCCTCGGCGTTGGAGTAGACGTCGATGCCGGCCTCCGGATCGATCGGCTGGGCCTCCAGCGGGGCCTCGGCTTTCATTTCACCGACGGGCGTGCCCACGGCGGGCGGGGCGTCGTTCGAGGAGCGCGGACCGGCGCGGTAATAGACCACCACCGCAATGATCAGCAGGACCAGCACCACGGCGGAAATGATCAGCGTCATCGGCGGCGCCTTGGCCCCGCCCCCTCCGCCGCCGCCCCGGCGAGGATCATAGCCGCCGCGGTTGAACGGCAGGTCGTCGTCGGTCGGCGGCGTATAGGCGCCGCGGTCGTGGCCGGGATCGCGACCCGGGTTCGGACGATAGGGATCTTCGTGGGACATGACCGCGCCTTCCAGCCGGGCCGCGCGAATCGGCGCGGCCGAAAAACACTCTATCCCGGTCCGAGTCCTTTTTCAGGCCGCCTGCACCATCCCTCCACCGTCATCCTCGGGCTTGACCCGAGGATCAGACCATCTGGTGCGGGGTCGTGGAGATTTCGGCCAGGTTTCAGGGCCGCCTCGAAGCATAGTCCGCGGCCGCCTCTGGTCCTCGGGTCAAGCCCGAGGATGACGGCCGAGGATGGCTAGAGGTCCAGGGCGAGGTCGAGGCTGAACAGCTTCCTGTGTTCCTCGATGGCGTAGCGGTCGGTCATGCCGGCGATGTAGTCGCACACCGCCCGCGCCCGCCTGGCTTGATCCGTGGTCGCCGCCTTGCCCGACCATTCCGGCGGCAGGGTCGCGGGCTCGGCCATGAACAGCTGGAACATCTCGGCCAGGATGCGCCGGGCCTGGCTGCGGGTCCGATTGACGCGGTAGTGGCGGTACATCCGCTCGAACAGGAACTGCCGCAGCACGCCCAGGTCGGCCAGCATGGCGGGCGAGAAGGCCACAAGCATCCTGTCGGCCATGCGGACGTCCTCGGACGAACGGATGTCCGCCGCCTCGAGACGGCGCTCGGTCTCGGCCAGCACGTCCTCGACCATGACCCCGATCATGCGCCGCACGGCCTCGATGCGGATCATCCGCTCGTCGATATCCGGCCAGTCCTTGCGCACCCCGTGCAGCACCGGCCCGATCAGCGGCACCTGCGACAGGTCGTCGAGGGTGAACAGGCCCGCCTGCACCCCGTCGTCCACGTCGTGATTGTTATAGGCGATGTCGTCGGCGATGGCGGCGGCCTGCGCCTCCAGCGAGGCGAAGGTGCCCAGCCGCAGGTCCCAGTCCGGCGCATAGTCGGCGATGGCCTTCCACGCCGGCTCGTCCAGCCGGTGCGACACCGGGCCGTTGTGCTTGACCACCCCCTCGACGGTTTCCCAGCTGAGGTTCAGCCCTTCGAACTGGGGATAGCGGTGCTCCAGCCGGGTCACGACGCGGAAGGTCTGGACATTGTGGTCGAACCCGCCCCACGGCTCCATCTGAGCCTGCAGCTCGTCCTCGCCGGCGTGGCCGAACGGCGGATGGCCGAGGTCGTGGGCCAGGGCCACCGTCTCGGCCAGGTCGGTGTCCAGCCGCAGGGCGTGGGCCAGGGACCGCGCGATCTGGGCGACCTCGAGGCTGTGCGTCAGGCGGGTGCGGTAGTGGTCGCCCTCGTGCGCCACGAAGACCTGGGTCTTCTCCTTCAGACGGCGGAAGGCGGTGGCGTGGATGATCCGGTCGCGGTCGCGGGCGTAGGCGTTGCGCGTCCGGCTGAGCGGTTCGGGCGTCAGCCGGCCGCGGCTGTGCTCGGGGTATTCGGCGTAGGCGGCGCGCTCGGGGATCAACGTCGGCTGCTCATTCGGCTGCGGGCCTTTGCGAACGGCCACCCGCGCCTCATATAGGCCCCTGTGAGCACCGTCCAATCCGCCCCCGCGTTCCAGATATCGCCGTCCGCCGGCGGTCACGGCCTGACCCTGTCCGAAACCGCCGCCCGGCGGCTCGAGAAACTCGGCCGGGACGAGGGCCGTCCGGTCATGCTGCGCGTCTCCGTGGACGGCGGCGGCTGCTCGGGTTTCCAGTACCGGTTCGAGCTGGTGGAGGCCGGAGAGGCCGACGACATCCGCATCGAGGCTGACGGTCAGGCGGCGCTGGTGGACCCGGTCTCCCTGCCCTTCCTCAAGGGGTCCGAGATCGCCTTCGTCGACGATCTGGCGGGGGCGCAGTTCGTGGTCCGCAACCCGAACGCGGCCTCCAGCTGCGGCTGCGGCGTCAGCTTCTCGATCTAGCCCAGGGTTTCCTGGAAACGCACCGGCCGCCCGTGGGCCGCGCCGATCAACTCTCCGTCCTTCATCACCACACGGCCGCGCACGATGGTGGCCTTGGCCTGACCGGTCGCCTCGAAGCCGTCGAAGGGGGTCCAGCCGCAGCGGCTGGCCATGTCCTCGTGACGGATGACGTGTTTCGCCTTCAGGTCGACGATGGTCAGGTCGGCGTCATAGCCCTCGGCCATCCGGCCCTTGCCGGCGATGCCGAACACCCGGTTGGCCCCGTGGGAGGTCAGGTCGATGAAGCGGTCCAGCGACAACCGCCCGTTGGCCACATGGGTCAGCATCACCGGCACCAGGGTCTGCACCCCCGGCATGCCCGAGGGCGAGGCCGGATAGGGCCGGGCCTTCTCCTCGATCGTGTGCGGGGCATGGTCCGAGCCCAGGACGTCGAACACACCCTGCTCGATGCCGGTCCACAGGCCCGCGATATGCGGCGCGTTGCGGATGGGCGGGTTCATCTGGGCGTAGCCTTTCAGCCGCGCATAGGCCTCGTCGCCGTCCAGGGTCAGGTGCTGGGGCGTGACCTCGGCGGTGGCGACGTCCTTGTGGTCGGCCAGGAAGCGGACTTCCTCGGCGGTCGAGACGTGCAGAACATGGATGCGCGCGCCCACCTCGCGCGCCAGCCGGACCAGACGGCGGGTCGACATGATGGCGCTTTCGGCGTCGCGCACCTCGGGGTGGCTGGTCCAGTCGCCGGTGCGGGCCAGCGGGCGGCGCTCGACCAGCCGGTATTCGTCCTCGGAATGGAAGGTGGCGCGGCGCTTCACATTCTGCAGCACCTTGCGCACGCCCTCGTCGTCGGCGACCAGCAGCGTTCCCGTCGAGGCTCCCATGAACACCTTGACCCCGCAGCAGCCGGGCAGCCGCTCCAGCTCGGCCAGGTATCCGGCGTTCTCATGGGTGCCGCCGATGTAGAAGGCGTGGTCGGTCCACATCCGGTCACGGGCGCGGGCCAGCTTGTCGGCCAGGGTATCCGGATCGGTGGTGTTGGGCTCGGTGTTCGGCATTTCGAACACGGCGGTGACGCCGCCGAGAGCCGCGGCGCGGCTGCCGGTCTCCAGATCCTCCTTCCACTCCAGCCCGGGCTCGCGGAAATGGACCTGGGTGTCGATGACGCCCGGCAGGACGGTCAGGCCGGTCGCGTCGACGACTTCGCCCGCCGAGGCCTGCGACAGATCGCCGACGAAGACGATCCGGCCGCCGGTCACGCCGACGTCGGCCATGCCGCGCCCGGCGTGGTTGGCCACTTCGCCGCCGCGAACGATCAGGTCATATGTCTGGGTCATGGGCGTCCCTTAAACCCGCGCGGCGCGCCTATCCAGACGTGGCGCGCTCGGCCAGCAGCTTCGTCGCCGCCTTCAGCACCCTGTCGGCCGGGAGGTCGTTCATGTGCAGGATGGCCTGGTTCAGATTGGGGTCGATCTTGCGGTACTCCTCGACGGAGCGCGGACCCCGTACCGCGATGCCGCCCCATGGACCGTGCTCGATCTCGTCCGAGGGCCCGAACGCGGCGACCACGGGCGCGCCGCTGGCCACGGCCAGATCCGTCCAGATGGTGTCAGCCCCGACATAGAGGGCCGCCCGGGACAGGGCTGCGACGGTCTCCAGCCGGCTCAACCGGCCCTGGAGCTCGGTGACCCGGTTGCGCGGCAGCGACAGCCGCACGACGTGAGCGGCTTCGCGGGCGTTGTCGTCCCCGACGACGATGACCCGCCCGCCCTCCAGCGGGCCGCCGTCGCCCACCAGGGCGACCGCGACCTTGGCGTAGCGTTCCGACGGCCAGACCTTGCCCATCCAGTCCGCGCCGGGACCGATGGCGAGGATGGGAACCCCTTCCCCAGGAATGAGGGCGTCGGCCTTCGCCTGCGTCGCCTCCGACACGAACAGCTTCGGAGCCGGAACTTCCTCGAGCTGCAGCACCCTTGCGGCCTGCTCCACTGCGTGGACCCCCGCCTCCCACGCCCCGCGCACAGCCCGTTTCTGCCGCTTCAGCTTGGCTGACAGGGTGGTGCCGCGCATGTCGACCACCAGCCCCCAGCGCGTTTCCCGCACCTTGTTCCATAGCCCCAGCCAGTCCAGCCGGCTGTCGCGCTCCAGCACGATCAGGCGATCAAGCCGCGGCGTATCGGCGAACAGGGGCGCGCTTTTCGGCGAGCCGACCACTGTAAAGGTCGCCTGCGGCATGGCTTCGACCAGATACGCAAGCACCCCGGATGACAGGATCGCGTCGCTCGCGTCGGCCTCGGCGATGTACAGAATGGGAAACCGGCTCGCCATGGATCGACCGTATACGGATTCTCTCGCCGTATCAGGCGTGTCACAGCTGTGGTCCACAGACGCGGGGGCCCCTATCTAGACGTCATGGCCCCTCGCATCGCCCGACTCGACAGCCGCGCCCTGATCCGCGTCACCGGCCCCGACGCCCGGCCCTTCCTGCACAATCTGCTGACCCAGGACGTCGAGACCCTGGCGCCGGGACAACTTCGCTTCGGCGCCCTGCTGTCGCCCCCGGGACGGCTGCTGTTCGACCTCTTCCTGCTGGGCCTTCCGGACGGCGTCCTGCTGGATGTCGCCGCCGACCGCCGCGACGCCCTGCTGCAACGGCTGGCCATGTACCGGCTGCGGGCGCAGGTGACGGTCGAGGCCGACGACACCCCGGTCTTCGCGCTCTGGGACGGCGAGGCCGAGGGCTTCGCGCCCGACCCGCGCACCCCCGCGCTCGGCGGCCGGCGCTATGGCGGAGCCGTCGAGACCAGCGCGACCGAGGACGACTGGCAGGCCCACCGCCTCGCCGTGGGCGTCCCCGATCCGTCAGCCGACGCCCCGGCGGACAAGACCTACCCGATCGAGGCCGATTTCGACCTGCTGAACGGCATCGACTTCCAGAAGGGCTGTTTCGTCGGCCAGGAGACCACCTCGCGCATGAAGCGACGGGGCGCGATCAGGAACCGGATGCTGCCGATCGCCTTCGACGGCCCGCCGCCGCCCTTCGGCGCCGAGGTGCTGAACGGCGACCTGCGGGCGGGCGAGGTGCTGAGCGGGCGCGACGGCGCGGCCATGGCCCTGGTGCGGCTGGATCGGATCGACGGCGATCTGACGGTCGACGGACGCCCGGTCCGGATACGCCGTCCGGACTGGCTGCCGATCTAGCGCGAGAACGGCGCCGGACGCTCTGGGTTCGCCGCCCGCCGCAGCGCCTGGGGCGGCAGGCCGAAGGCGCGCAGGAACGCCCGGCGCATGGTTCCCGGATCGCCGAACCCGACCGTCTCTGCGATCCGATCCAGCGACGCCCGGCTGGTCTCGACCTGGGTGCGGGCCAGCTCCAGCCGCAGACGTTCCACCGCCTTGGCCGGGGTGACGCCGGTCTCGGCGGTGAAGGCGCGGGCGAAATTGCGCGGGCTCATGGCCGCCTGGTCGGCCAGACGCTCGACCGTCAGCGGTTCGGCGAGGCGCCCGCGCATCCAGTCGGTCAGGGCCGCGAACCGCCCCGTCTTTCCGCCCAGATCGACCAGGGCCGAGAACTGGGACTGGCCGCCGGGCCGCCGCTGGTGGACGACCAGTTGCTGGGCCGTCCGGCGCGCGACCGCCGGGCCCAGATCGTCCTCGATCAGGTCCAGGGCCATGTCGATGCCCGCGGAAATTCCCGCCGAGGTCCAGACGTCGCCGTCGCGGATGAAGATCCGCTCCGCGTCCATCGTCACCTTCGGATAGCGCCGGGCGAACCGGTCCGTGCTGTCCCAGTGGGTCGTGGCCCGGCGTCCGTCCAGCAGGCCGGCCTCGGCCAGCAGAAAGGCGCCCGAACAGACGCTGGCGACGCGCCGCGCTCGCGTCCGCCGCAGCCAGGCGACGATCTCGTGCGCCGCCGGCATGGCGCGATCGATGTCCCCGCCCGAAACCACGATGGTATCGAACGGCCCCTCACACAGTGGTTCGGCCGAGAGGCTCAGTCCGGACGAACTCCTGACCTCCCCGCCGCCCGGCGCAAGCAGGGTCAGGTGGTAGCTGCCCGGCCGGAACCGCTCGGCCACCTCGAACGCCGCCGAGGGTCCCGCCGCATCCAGCAGCTGGAACCCCGGAAAGATCACGATGGCGACGGCGCGAGCCATGGCAGGATTTGCTCGATTTATGTCATTTCGGACAGAATGAGACGGCGTAAAATCCGCGTCAAGAGATCAGATCAGGAGGCTCCCATGATCATCCGTCTTGTCGCCGGCCTCGCTGTGGCGCTGTTTCTGACCACCAGCGCCGCCGCCAAACCCCTCGTTGTCATCCTCGCCGACGCCCGGGGAACCGTGGCCACCGACCTGATGGCCCCCTATGCGATCCTTGCCGAGAGCGGCGCGGTCGAGGTCAAGGTCGTGTCGGCCACGGACCGGCCGGTCCGCCTGACCCCCGGCATGGCGTGGGTCAGACCGCAGATGACCCTGGCCCGACTGGCGCGGGAGCATCCGCAAGGCCCGGACGTGGTGATCATTCCGGCCTTCAGCCACGACGACGATCCGGCCCGCGCCGCCTGGTTGCGCGGGCAGCTGCGCAGCGGCGCCCGGATCATGTCGATCTGCAACGGCGCAAAGGCGCTGGCGTCGACCGGACTGCTCGACGGCCGTCAGGCCACCGTTCACTGGTACAGCAAGGGCGAGGTTGCGAAGACATATCCGGACGTGAACTGGCGCTATGACCGGCGCTGGGTCGTCGATGGTCCAATCACCACCACCGCCGGGATCAGCGCCTCGGAGCCCGCCACGCTCGATCTGCTGCGCCAGCTGGCCGGCGAGACCGTCATGCGCGACACGGCCCGGCGCCTGCGCCTGCCGTTGCCGGATCCGCACCACGACGGAGGCGACTATCGCCTGACCCTGCGCGGCATGGGCGTCGTCGTCGGCAATAAACTGGCCTTCTGGAACCGCGAGACCGTGGCCTTGCCGCTGACCCCAGGCTTCGACGAGCTGGCCTTCGGCACGGCCCTGGACGCCTGGTCCCGCACCTACCGTTCGACGGCCTGGGCCACGGGCGCGCCCGCCACGACCTCGCGCCACGGACTGGTGGTCTATCGGGCCCATGCCGTGCCGAAGCGGTTCGATCGCACGGCCTCCCTGCCGGCGCCCGACGTGATGGACTCGACCTTCGCCGGGCTCCGCAGCGCCTATGGCGAGCGTACGGCGCGGTTCGTGGCCCTGCAGTTCGAACACCCGTGGGGCGCCGTCACAGCATGGTGAGGCTTTGACCCCGACCCGCGGACCGATCACCATCGCGGCCTTTCCAGCCGGAGCCGCCCATGCCGCTGATCGATCTCAGCCACACCATCGAAGACGGCATGGTCACTTACAAGGGCCTGCCCGCGCCGCTGATCTGCGACCATCTGAGCCGCGAGGCGTCGCGCGCCAACTATGACGCCGGGACCGAATTCCAGATCGGCCGCATCGAGATGGTCGGCAACACCGGCACCTATCTGGACACGCCTTTCCACCGCTACGCCGACGGCGAGGACCTGAGCGACGTCGGCCTCGACCGCGTCGCCGCCCTCCCCGGCCTCGTCGTCCGCGTCCCCGACATTCGGGCGGTCGACGCCGACCGGTTCGCTGGGCTCGACGTGCGCGGCAAGGCTGTGCTGGTCCACACCGGCTGGGCCCGCCACTGGCGCACGGACGCCTATTTCGAGGACCATCCCTTCCTGACCGAAGCCGCCGCCGCCCTGCTGGTTCAGGCGGGCGCAGCGCTTGTCGGCATCGATTCCCACAACATCGACGACACCCGCACCCGCGCCCGCCCGGCCCATACCCTGCTGCTGGGAGCCGGCATTCCGATCTGCGAGCACATGCGCGGGCTGGAGCTGCTGCCGGATGGCGGCTTCCGGTTCACCGCCGCCCCGCCGAAGGTGAAGGCGTTCGGAACGTTTCCGGTGCGGGCGTTCGCCGAGGTGGGGTGAAGAAGCCTGATCCGCTACCCTCTCCCCATGTCCGACTCACTCCACCGCTGCGCATGGTGCGGGACCGATCCGCTGTACGTCGCCTATCACGACGAGGAGTGGGGCGTGCCCGAATACGACCCCCGCGCCTTGTGGGAGAAGCTGATGCTGGACGGCTTCCAGGCCGGGCTGGCGTGGATCACCATTCTGAGGAAGCGCGAGGGGATGCGCGACGCCTTCGACGGCTTCGATCCCGAGAAGATCGCCGCCTACGGCGAAGCCGACATCGAACGGCTGCTGGGCGACGCCCGCATCATCCGCTCGCGGGCCAAGATCAACAGCGCCATCAAGGGCGCGCGGATCTGGCTGGAAATGCAGGAGAACGGCGAGGACTTCAGCGAGTGGCTGTGGTCGTTCGTCGACGGCGCGCCGATCCAGAACCACTGGCCCGACAGCGGCGCCCGGCCGGTCGCCACGCCGGAATCCGAGGCCATGGCCAAGGCGCTGAAGAAGGGCGGCTTCACCTTCTGCGGGCCCGTGATTGTGTACGCCTTCATGCAGGCTGTGGGCATGGTCAACGATCACGGCGTCGAATGCTTCCGTCACAGCCAGGTTCGTGCGATGGCGGAGACGTGAAGACGCCGTCGAAAACCCCTGCAAAGGCAAGGCCCAAGACCGAGCCCAGGGTCGCGCGCGTGTTCCCGACGCTGGGTCTGGAACTGCTGCTGATCCAGTCCAGCGGCGGGCCGGTCTGCGGCGTCGACGAGGCCGGACGCGGACCGTGGGCCGGGCCGGTGTCGGCGGGCGCGGTGATCCTGAACCCCGAAGACCTGCCCGAGGGCATCGACGACTCCAAGGCTCTGACCCACGTCCGGCGCGAGGCGCTGGAGATCGAGATCAAGGCCCGCGCCGTCGCCTGGGGCGTCGGCTTCGCCTCGGTCGAGGAGATCGCCGAACTGAACATCCTGCACGCCACCGGCCTGGCCATGTGCCGGGCGATCGAGGCGCTGGCGATCGAACCGGTCGCGGCGCTGGTGGACGGCAACTACCGGTTCAAACTGCCCTGCGACGTCCAGACGGTGGTCGGCGGCGACGGTCTTTCGCTGTCGATCGCCGCGGCCTCGATCCTCGCCAAGACGGCGCGGGACCGGCTGATGATCGAACTGGATGCGGAATACCCGGGCTACGGCTTCGCCGGCCACAAGGGCTACAATGCGCCGGTGCATCAGGAGGCCCTGAAGACGCTGGGGCCCTGCCCGGCTCACAGGCGCGGCTGGGCCCCGATCCGGGCGCTGCTGGAAACCTAGACCTGAAGCGCGCCGCCCAGCAGGGCGCCCAGCAAGGCCGCGATCATGCCGCCGCCCACGATATGAAGCCAGGCCGGAAGGCCGGCGAACTCTTCCCTCAGGGTCGGCTGGACCGGAGTCGGGCGGCAGCCGTCATTGGCCGGGCGCGGATCGAACCGCTGCGCCACGGGTGGACGCCAGGCCACGGTCTCGAAGGCGTCGGCGGATCGGCCATAGGCGTGGTGCGCATACTGACGGCGGGCGGGGGTCATCGACAGCTGTTCCATGCCGCCCTAACGGATCAGGAGTCCCTGATGTTCCGTACGCTCCCGTTCAGGCCGCGTCGGCCAGACTGACCGGCCGTTCGCTGACCACGAACAGATATTCGACGTTTCTCAGCCTCCCGACCGCCCCGACCTTCTCGCCCTTGGGATTGTGGATGCCGATCCGGGCCCCGACGTAACGCGGGCGGGCGATCTCGATCACCTGCACCTCGCCCCGGCCGGACAGCATGCCGACCAGTTGGTCCCGATCCAGGTAGCCCTCGTCGTTGAAGGAAACGATCAGGTTCGGCGCCTTCAGTCCCTCGATCACCGCCTGCAGCGCGGGCGCGATGCCGGGCTTGCTGTTGAAGGCGCTCTTGCGGGTGCGGACGTCGATCCGCTTGTTGGCGATCCCGTAGGTCTCGGGCCGGTCCCACAGGATCAGACTCTCCCAGCAGTGGTAGTTCCCGAGATAGGAATGCTGGTTGTAGGGCGGGTCCAGATAGACGAGGTCCGCCTCGATCTCGGGGGCCAGTTCGACCGCGTCCCGCCGGGTCGCCTTGCACGGTCCGCCCGCCACGCCGGGCAGGATGTCGGGCATCCGCAGCTCCAGCGGCTTCAGCGCCCGCGCCGCCCACGACTTCATATACGCCATCTGCAGGCCGGCCGTGGAATCCACCCGGTCTGCGGCCTCCATCAGGCTGACCAGGGCGATGGCCTCCAGCTCGGGCTCCAGCGCCATGGCCGCGATCCGCTCGCGCATGGCGTCGATGACCGCGCCGTTCTGCGGCGTGAAGAAGCGGGCGTCCTCGCAGAAGGCCTTGGTGAACCAGCCCGCCTCGGGGGTTACGGTCCTCAGCTCGGCCAGCACCGCCTCGGCCCTTTCCAGCCAGCGCTCCCGATCCGCCTGCACATAGGCCGTGGCGAGGGTGTGGGCGTAGGCGTTGTGGTCGTTCGACCAGACCTGAAACCCCTCGCGCTTCAGGGCGTGGCCGACCCGGGCGCTGCCGGAAAACAGGTCGCACACCGTCCCCCCGTCGGGCAGGCCGGCGCGGACCGCGGTCGCGATCTGCGTGAGCAACGCCCGTTTGGAGCCGATGTATTTGATCATGCCGACCCTGAGGGATCAGGCGCGCGACTTGCCGCCCTTGGCCGGAGCATGGGCCAGTCGCAGAAGATTCGCAGCCCCCGGCGCGCCGAACGGCGTTCCGGCCAGGATCAGGATGCGCTGGCCCGGCTGGGCCAGTTCATACTCGACAGCGCTGTTCACGGCGTCCTCGGTCACATCCTCCAGCGAGGCCGGCTCCTTGCCCAGCCGCGTCTCCAGCCCCCAGACCAGGGCCAGACGCCGGGCCGTGTCGGGATTGGGCGTCAGGGCCAGCACGGGCTGCAGCGGCCGCTCGCGCGCCATCCGGCGCGCCGTCCCGCCCAAGGTGGTGAAAACCACGATACAGGCCGTCGACTGCGCCTCGGCCGCCTTGCGCGCCGCGGCCACCAGGGCGTCGGCGTCGATGTCGTCCATGCCGGCGTGTTCGGCGTCCATCAGGCTGGGCCACATCGGATCGCGCTCGACCCGTTCGATGATCCGGCTCATCACCCCGACCGATTCCAGCGGATAGTCGCCCGAGGCCGTTTCGGCCGACAGCATCAGGGCGTCGGCCCCCTCATAGGCGGCGTTGGCCACGTCCGAGGCCTCGGCCCGGGTCGGGGCCGGCGACGAGGTCATCGACTCCAGCATCTGGGTCGCCACGATCACCGGCACGCCGCGCTGGCGGGCGGCCCGGATGATCTGCTTCTGGGCGACCGGCACTTCTTCCGGCTCCAGCTCGACGCCCAGATCGCCGCGGGCGACCATCACGCCGTCGCAGTAGTCGAGGATGCTCTCCAGCTGGCTTAGCGCCTGCGGCTTCTCGATCTTGGCCAGGCAGGCGGCGCGTCCCTTCACCAGCTGCTTCAGCTCGGCCATGTCCTCGGCCTTCTGGACGAAGCTCAGCGCCACCCAGTCGACGCCGATGCGCAGGGCGAAGGCCAGATCCTCACGGTCCTTGGGCGTCAGGGCCGAGACCGGCACCACCGCCTCGGGCACGGCCACGCCCTTGCGGTCGGACAGTTTGGAGCCGCTCTCGACCGTCACATCGGCCCATTCGTCGGTGCGTTCGCCGACCCGCAGCCGCACCCGGCCGTCGTCGAGCAGCAGCAGCATGCCGGTGCGCAGGGCCTTGAAGATTTCCGGATGCGGCATCTGCACCCGCGTCGCGTCGCCGGGCGTCGCATCCAGGTCGAAGCGCATCCTGTGGCCCGGCTTGACGTCGATCTCGACGTCCTTGAACCGGCCCAGCCGCAGCTTGGGCCCCTGCAGGTCGGCCAGCACGCCCAGCGGCCGCTTCAGCGCCAGTTCCGCCCCCCGCACGGCCTTCAACGCCGCCGCGTGATCCTCGTGCGAGCCGTGGCTGAAGTTCAGACGGAAGACATCCACCCCGGCCTGGGCCAGGGCCTTGACCATGCCGGGCGCCCGGCTGGCGGGTCCCAGGGTCGCGACGATGCGGGCGCGCCGGGCTCTTTTCATCGAATATCCATAGGGCCTGAGGGGCGATTCGTCCTTGTGCCCATGAAAGCGCGCCGGGTTAAGGGCCGATCCTTGCGAGAAACACGAAGTTATGGCGGGCGGTCGCGCTCAGCCCCGTTTCGCGCTACCTCGGGGCAGCAACGGAGCGGACCATGGCGGGCCTGAAGGACAAGCGCGGCTTCATCGACAAGGACCGGCTGGACCTGTCCGAGCGTCAGGCCGTCGAACACTGGATGAAGCGCTGGGGCGTGACCCGCGAACAGCTGACCGCCGCCCACCGCAAGGCCGGCCGCAACGTCAGGGACATCGCCGCCGAACTGGGCAAGAAGCGGTAGGGCCTCAGCCGTCCAGCATGACCGCGAACCCGCCGAAGATCATGCGCTTACCGTCGAAGGGCACATCGGTCATGTTCGACATGCGCTCGTCTTCCATCATCTTCTTCTGTCCGGCGTCCCGGGTCGCCTTGTCGGGCCATTCGATCCACGAGAAGACCACGACCTCGTCGCCGGTCGCCTTCACCGCGCCCTTGAAGTCCGTGACCTTGCCGTCCGGAACATCGTCGCCCCAGCATTCGACCACGCGGGTCGCGCCATACTCCTTGAACAGGGCAAGGGTCTTCTCGGCCATCGCCTTGTAGGCGGCCTTCTTCCCGGCGGGGACCGGGACGACGTATCCATCGATGTAGCTCATGACGGGTCTCCTCTGTCGGGAGACAGAACGCCCCGATGTCCCCTGGGTGTCAAACGGCTCAGCCGGTCAGGCCGTGGTGCGAGCGGCGGGGGTCGAACCCGCATGACCGAAGTCGAGGGATTTTAAGTCCCTTGCGTCTACCAGTTTCGCCACGCTCGCGGGCTGCGGCGTGATCTAGCAGCGCCCGGCGGCTTCGGCCATGCGGCCGGATCAGTAGCCGACGGTGGCCGAGGTGGTCATCAGGGCGCCGAGGCCGACCACCCACAGGATGCAGATCATCAGGCCAATGCCCGAGGTCACCAGGCCGCCGATCGTCATGTTCCGGCCCGTCGGTTTGCCGAGCGCGACCAGGCCGAGAACCAGGCCGACGGGGGCCAGGATCCACGAGATCAGGCCGATGACCGGGATCAGCCCGAACACGATCGACAGTATGCCCAACACCAGCGAGGCGACGCCCAGCCCGTTGCCCTGCGGCTGCAGCGGATACTGCCCGCCCTGATAGTTGTCGCTCATGGTTCCCCCATCGGTTCCAGCCGGATTCGACCTAACGTCGCATGCGGCCCGCGACGGTCAAGCCGGAAACCGTCAGTGGGCGGCGGCGGCCGGCCGCATCGCCCGGAAGTCGACGTCAGAATCCGCGATCAGCCACACCAGCGCGGCCCAGGCGGCGACGTTCTGGCTCATCTGCTTCGGATCGATCTTGTCGAGGGTGTCGTCGGCGGTGTGGTGCAGGTCGAAATAGCGGGTTCCGTCCTGGTTCAGGCCGAACACCGGCACGCCCGCCCCGGCCAGAGGACCGATGTCGGCCCCCCCATGCAACTCGGGCTGCGGCGACGGCAGGACGCCGATCGGATACAGGACCTGCGCCGCGGCCCGGGCGAAGTCGGAATTCTGCGCGCCGGGCGGGAGGCCAAGGGCGTAGACCCGGTCGGCGCCGAAGTCGCTCTCGCCGGCGATAATGTGTTTCTCGACCGCCGCGCCGATGCCGCGCAGATAGGCGCCGCCGCCGTTGCCGGTGTCGGTCGGCTGGGCCACTTCCTCCGAGCCGTACAGGACCACGCGGACCGTCCGCGCGGGCCGGCGTCCGCTCTCCGCGATAGCCTTGGCCGCCGCCAGGGTGATGGCTCCGCCGGCGCCGTCATCGATGGCGCCCGTGCCCAGGTCCCAGCTGTCCATGTGCGAACCCAGTACGATGACCTCGTCCGGACGCGAACGCCCGGGAATGTCGCCGATGACGTTCTGGGACACCGTTTCATAGGTATGGGCCGTCGAGGACAGGCGCAGACGCACCGTCTGGCCCATGGCGATCAGGCGCGACACCTGGCTGGCGTCCGGGGCGCTGAGCGCGAAGCCCGGCAGGGGCGCCCGGCCCTCGACGTAACGGGTCGTGCCCGTGTGCGGCATCCGGTGTTCGTCCGAACCCACCGACCGCATGATGAAGGCGACCGCGCCCTTGGCGGCGGCGGCGGCCGGTCCGGCGCCGCGGATGCGCGTCAGGGGGCCGTAGCCCGCGCCGTCCTGCATCCGCACCATCTGGCCGGCGTCGACATAGGCGATCTTGCCCGCCAGCGACCCGGCCGGGGCGGCGTTCAGCGCCTCGAGGCTGTCGAAACGCACGACCTCGGCCTCGATCACGCCGTTGGTGCCGGGCGAATGGCCAAGAGCGGCGACGACCAGGTTCTGCGGGTGGTCGCCGACGATCGAGGCGCTCTCCTCGCCGCGCTCCCAGCCAACCAGCGGGAACTGCTCGATGCGCACGTTCTGGAAGCCCTGCGCCCGCATGTAGTCGGCGGCCCAGGCGGCGGCGTCCTGCTCGGCCTTCGATCCGGCCGGACGTGCGCCGAAGCGCGTCGTCAGCTGGGTCACATAGTCGAGCGCGATGTTCTGGTTGATCGCCGCATCGCGGATCGCGGCCGCCCGCTGGATGGTGGCGGCGTCCTGCGCGAAGGCGGGCGCGGCGAGGTTGAGCGCGAGGGCGCTGGCGGCGAGGAGGCGGACGGACAGACGCATGACGGCTCCGGGACTCAGACGGGGAGCCGGAACCTGGACCGTGCGAAGGGAACGGACAAGATGGACTGTCCGGAGTTTTCACGCTGCTGCCATAAGGCGGAGCCGGAACCGGCAACACCATTGCAACAAGGGCGCAAGAAGCCGCTACTCGCCCTTGATGTACGGCTCGACCGGACCCTGCAGCTTGACGGTCAGAGCCTTGCCGCGGCGATCGACGCGGTTGCCGACGGCCAGACGGACCCATCCTTCCGAGACGCAGTATTCCTCGACATTGGTCTTGTCCTCGCCCTTGAAGCGGACGCCGATCCCCTTCTGCAGCAGTTCGCCGTCGTGAAAGGGGCTGTCGGGATCGACGGACAGGCGGTCGGGAAGGGCGGCGTCGGTCATGGGGATCGCTCGAAAGGCGCAACAGTGGCGACGGCCTTTAGCCGACGGCGCGGGCGCTGTCCAAGTCCCCTTGACCTGACGCCGCGTCAACCGCCTAGGTTCGTTGCGAATAACTACGGACCAAGAATGAGCGACCTCGTCATCCGCGATTTCATCGCCCCCGCCGCCGACGGCTATCCCCTGTCGATGCGTCTGGTCTCCGCGCCGGAGCCCAGGGTCGCCGTCATGGTCAGTTCGGGCACGGGCTTTCCCAAGGGCTTCTACGACCGGTTCGCGCGCCATCTGGCCGCCCGGGGCGCGGCGGTCCTGACCTATGACTTCCGCGGCATAGCGGGCTCGCGGCCCGACGATCTGGCCGCCATGGACATGGACTATCCGGACTGGGGCCGTCTCGACATGCCCGCCGCCCTGGAGGCGCTGGCGGACGCCGCGCCCGGCCTGCCCATCGTCCATGTGGGCCACAGCGTCGGCGGGCATTTTCTCGGCTTCATGCCCAATCAGCACCGTATCGCCCGGCACGCCTTCGTCTCGGTCGGCAGCGGCTTCTGGGGCAGCCATCACCGGTCGTACAACCCGCTGGAGCTGACCTTCTGGCTGCTCTACGGCCCGTGGAGCCTGATGCGCCATGGATATATCAAGGGCGGCGGCCTGTGGGCCGGAACGGATCTGCCGCGCGGCGTCTACACGACCTGGCGGCGCTGGTGCCTGAAGGCGCCGTATTTCCGCGACGAGTTGAAGGATCGGCTGCAACCGCACCATTTCGAGGCCGTGACCGCCCCGCTCCGCTCATGGATCTTCACCGACGACCCGATCGCGACCCCGGTCACCTCCCCCGCCCTTCTGGCCGTCTATCCGAATGCGCCGAAGGAGGTCGTCGTCCGCCGGCCGGCCGACTACGGCGCCCGGCGCATCGGCCATGAGGGCGCGTTCCGGAAGGGGATGGAGATTCTGTGGGACGAGATGTTCGACTGGCTGGTTGAACCCGACGCCGCACGCCCTAGTTAGACGGCGTCGCCGCCCGCTTCCGGGCCTGGAGCCCCCCATGACCGACCAGCCCGTGATCACCGTCGACGGCCACGCCATTCCTCTGCTCGGCTTCGGCACCTGGAACCTGACGCCAGAGGACGCCCGGCGCATGGTCGCCGAGGCCCTGCGCATCGGCTATCGCCACATCGACACGGCCTGGATCTATCACAATGAGGCGGCGGTCGGAGACGGCATCCGCGACGCCATCGAGGCCGGACATGTCGCCCGCGAGGACATCTGGCTGACCACCAAGATCTGGGTCGCCCACTTCGAACACGACGCCCTGCTGAAACAGGCGGGGGAATCCGCCGCCAGCCTGGGCTTCACTCCCGACCTGCTGCTGCTGCACTGGCCGAAGAACGAGCCCGCCTTCGCCGAAACCCTGGGCGCTCTGAACGAGGCGAAGGCGCAGGGTCTGACCCGGACCATCGGCCTGTCCAACTTCCCCTCGGGCGAGTTCCGCGAGGCCCAGACGCTGTCGAAGGCGAAACTC
This sequence comes from Brevundimonas sp. BR2-1, assembly GCF_037626195.1. NCBI lineage: Bacteria > Pseudomonadati > Pseudomonadota > Alphaproteobacteria > Caulobacterales > Caulobacteraceae > Brevundimonas > Brevundimonas sp. BR2-1. The sequence goes on from NZ_JARKMV010000001.1 coordinate 662,646, forward strand.
GTCACCAACCAGGTCGAATACCACCCCTACCTCAAGCTCTCGAAGCTCAAGGCGGCGGCGAAGGAGCTCGGCTCCTCGATCACCGCCTGGTCGCCTCTGGCGCAGGGCCAGATCGCCGATGACGCCACCCTCGTCGAGATCGGCAAGGCCCACGGCAAGTCGCCTGGTCAGGTCACGCTGCGCTGGCTGATCCAGCAGAACGTCATCGCCATCCCGCGGACCGCCCGCGAGAGCCGCGCCGCGGAAAACTTCGACATCTTCGACTTCCAGCTCTCGTCCGAAGAGATGGACCGCATATACGCCCTGGCCCGGCCCGACGGCCGTCTGGGCGACTGGATTGATCCCCGGTTCAAATGGGATGAAGAATGGGCCTGAAGCGCCGCGCGTAGTCGGCGCGCAAGGGAGCGAACGGATGGGCTCGGTGCTGGGTTTTCCCGGCGTCGATCCGCTCGACGCAGCGGTCGGCGCGAGGCTGAAGCGGTGGCGCGAGATGCGCGGTATGGCCATCGAGGACGTGGCCGCCGCCCTGCAGATGTCGGCTGAACAGGCCCGCCGCGCCGAGGCTGGCCGCGCCCATCTGAACACCGCCCAGATCGGCGCCGCCACCAGCGCCCTGCACCTGCCGCTATGGGCGCTGGTGTCGGATACCCGGGCCTACTGAAAGGCCGCACCGCGTGACGGGTGACAGGACGGCCGTGTCCGCCTAATCCATGACGCTCTCACGGAGCGTCCCCCTTGGCCTACAAATCCCTGCGCGACTTCATGGCCATGCTTGAGGCCGAGGGCGAACTGGTCCGCGTCTCCGAGCCGGTCTCCACCCATCTGGAGATGACCGAGATCCAGACCCGGCTGCTGCGCAACGGCGGGCCGGCGGTCCTGTTTGAAAAGCCCGTCATGCCCGACGGTTCGATCAGCCCCATCCCCTGCCTCGCCAATCTGTTCGGCACGGTGAAGCGCGTGGCCATGGGCGTGACCATGGAGAAGAAGACCCGCACCACCGCCGCCGAGCTGCGCGAGGTCGGCGAACTGCTGGCCTTCCTGCGCAACCCGACGCCGCCGCGCGGCCTCGGCGACGCCATGGAGATGTTGCCGTTGGCGCAGACGGTCATGTCGATGCGGCCGAAGATCGTGAAGTCGGCCCCGGTCCAGCAGGTCGTGCTCAAGGGTGAACAGATCGACCTGACCTCGCTTCCCGTCCAGGGCTGCTGGCCCGGCGAGCCCGCCCCCCTGATCACCTGGGGCCTCGTCGTCACCAAGGGGCCCTCGGAGGAGCGCGAGGACGATTTCAACCTCGGCATCTACCGCATGCAGGTGCTGGGCAAGGACAGGGCCATCATGCGCTGGCTGGCCCACCGCGGCGGGGCCCAGCACTATGCGCGGCACAGGAAGGCCGGGAAGAAGGGGCCCCTGCCCTGCGCCGTCGTTCTGGGCGCTGATCCGGGCACGATCCTGGCGGCGGTGACGCCGGTGCCCGACACCCTGTCGGAGTACCAGTTCGCCGGCCTGCTGCGCGGCCAGAAGGCCGAGCTGGTCCCGTGCAAGACCATACCGCTGATGGTCCCCGCCCACGCCGAGATCGTGCTGGAAGGCCACGTCCTGTTCGACGAGCACGCCCCCGAGGGCCCTTATGGCGACCACACCGGGTATTACAATTCGGTCGAGACCTTCCCCGTTTTCCAGATCAGCGCCGTCACCATGCGCCGCGACCCCGTCTATCTGACCACCTTCACCGGCCGCCCGCCGGACGAGCCCTCGGTGCTGGGCGAGGCGCTGAACGAGGTCTTCATCCCCTTGCTGCGCCAGCAGTTCCCCGAGATCACCGACTTCTGGCTGCCGCCTGAGGGCTGTTCCTACCGCATCGCCGTTGTGTCGATGAAGAAGGCCTACCCCGGCCACGCCAAGCGCGTGATGCTGGGCGTCTGGAGCTATCTGCGCCAGTTCATGTACACCAAGTGGGTCATCGTCGTGGACGACGACATCGACGCCCGCGACTGGAAACAGGTCATGTGGGCCATCTCGACCAAGATGGACCCAGCGCGCGACATCACCCTGATCGAGAACACCCCGATCGACTACCTCGACTTCGCCAGCCCCGAGAGCGGCCTGGGCTCCAAGATCGGCCTCGACGCCACCGACAAATGGCCGCCCGAGACGAAGCGGGAGTGGGGTCAGGAGATCCGCATGGACGACGCCGTCGTCTCGCGCGTGTCGGAACTCTGGGGCAGGCTGGGCCTGCCGGGTGACGCTACGCCGATCTGGAAGTGATGCGCCAAAGCGACGATGGCCGCCGCCGCGTTGGATTGTGTCCAAAAAGCGCTAGGCAGATGACGAAGCTGTAATCTAACGTCACGGTTCGGCTTTATCTCCCATGGAACCGTCCCGATGAAATCCGCTATCGTGCTTGCCGCCGCCATTGTCATGGCCATGCCCGTCGTCTCGGTCCCCAGCGTCGCCGACGCCCAGGTGCTCATCGGCCGCGGCCGCTCAGCGCCCGCCCGTCGCGCCCGCCCGGCTCCGCCGCGCCTGACCGAGGCCGAAGAGAACCAGTTGTGGGACGCCCAGAGCGAGGTCGACACCATCGACGGACAGATCGCCGACGTCCGGGCCGCCGGCGAAACCCAGGGCAGCCTGACCCCCGAGCAGCAGGCGTATCTGGACGCACAGGCTGCGCGCCGCGCCGAGCTTGAAGCCGTCATCACCAGACTCGAGGCCAAGAAGAACCGCTGATCGCGGCGCTCAGTCCCGATAGAGCGCCGCCAGACGCAGGGCGGCGTCTCGCATCCGCGCCCGCAAGGCCGCGGGAGCCAGCACCTCCGCCTCGGCGCCCAGCCGCTGGAAATCCATGGCCGCGTGCGCGACCGATTCGATCGGCACGGTGACCTCGGCCACGCCGTCTCCGGCCGTCGCATCGGCCTGAGCGGCGATCCGCGCCTGTTCCACGCCCAGCCGCGCCAGCCGCCGACGGCCTTCCCGCGACAGCCGCAGGGTCGCCGCACCGGTGAAGATTTCCGCTTCGAACCGGCGCGAGGTCTCCGCCCACCAGCCGGCCAGATCGAAGCCGGCCGGCCGCTCGAACATCGCCTCGCCCACGGTCAGGTCGAGGATGTTGGAGACGCGATAGGTCCGCGGCTCCCGCTGTTTTCCTTCCACCGGACGGGCGGCCAGATACCAGAGTCCGGCCTTGAGGATCAGGCCCAGCGGCTCCAGCTCGCGCGCCACCTCGCCCTTCCAGCTCTCATAGCGCACGGCGATGCGCCGGCAGGTCCAGACCGCCTGGGCGATGGCGGGCAGGCGCGCGGCCTCGTCGGCGCTCTGGTACCACCCGACCGGATCGAGATGGAACCGGCCCGCCAGCCGCTCGGCCGCCGCCTGCCGCTCGGGCGGCAGGGCTGCCAGCAGCTTCAGCTGCATGGTCGTGACGGCCCCGGAAAACCCCATCTGCGCCGCCGGCCCCGACAGGCCGCCCAGGAACAGCGTCTCGGCCTCGGCGTCGGTCAGGCCCGTCAACCGGGTGCGATATCCGTCCATCAGCTGGAAGCCGCCGGCCCGGCCGCGGTCGGCATAGACCGGCGCGCCCGCGGCGCTGAGCTGGTCGATGTCGCGGTAGATGGTGCGCACCGACACCTCGAGCTCGGCCGCCAGGGCGTCGGCCGTCATCCGCCCCCGGGTCTGGAGCAGCAGAAGAATGGACAGAAGTCGGCTGGCGCGCATTTTTTCGACTCTAGCCCCTAAATCCTGACAACAGATGTCAGATTATGGGGCCTATGCCTCTCGCTTCAACAGAGGAGAGGAAGCCATGTCCGCCCAACCCGTCGACGCCCTGCCTGAAATCCACGACTTCGACTTCATCCACGGCCGCTGGACGGTCGCCCATCGCCGCCTGAAACAGCGGGGCGTCGGCTCGGACGACTGGGACGAATTCCGCGCGACCGCCAACTGCGAGCCGCGCCTCGGCGGCATGGCCAATGTGGAGGAGATGGATTGCCCCGAACGCGGCTGGATGGGCATGGCGGTGCGCAGCTTCGATCTGACCGCCCGCGAATGGTCCATCTGGTGGATCAGCGACCGGGACGGCCGCCTCGGCGCGCCGGTAAGGGGCCGCTTTAACGCCGACGGCTGCGTGCTGGAGGGACCGGACGCCGACGACGGCCGCCCGGTCATCGCCCGCTACATCTGGTCCGACATCCGGACCGACAGCGCCCGCTGGAGCCAGCAGTTCTCATACGACGACGGGGCGACCTGGGAGACCAACTGGGTCATGGACTTCACCCGGGCGGCGGCATGAGCCCCGCCGTCATCGAATTGCGCCAGTACGCCCTCCGTCCGGGCCGCCGCGATGAGCTGATCGCCCTGTTCGAGCGCGAGTTTGTGGAGAGTCAGGAAGCCGTGGGCATGGCCCTCATCGGCCAGTTCCGCGATCTGGATGATCCCGACCGCTTCGTCTGGTTGCGCGGTTTCGCCGACATGGAGATGCGCAGGGCGGCGCTGGAAAGCTTCTATTCCGGCCCGGTCTGGCGCGCCCACCGCGAGGCCGCCAATGCGACCATGATCGATTCAGACGACGTGCTGCTGCTGCGTCCGCTCGACGGCGCGCCTGCGTTCCCCTCGGGAGAACGCGGGCCGGTCGGCGCTTCAGGTCCGGGACCGGGCGCGGTCGTCATCGGCGTCCACCGCATCGACGGCCCTGACGCCAGCCCCGACCCCGGCCTGCCCGGCCGGTTCATGACGGACCTGGCGCCGCGCCTGACCGCCGCCGGCCTGGCTCCCGCCGCCGTCCTTGTCACCGAGCCCGCCGCCAACACCTTCCCCGGCCTCCCCGTGAGGGAGGGGGAGAGGGTGCTGGTCTGGGTCTCCGTCCAGCCCGACCAGACAGCGGCCGACGCCGCCCTGTCGTCGGGCCGGTCCGATCCCGCGCTGGCCGCCCTGTTCGCCGCCCCGCTCCAGTTGATGCGCCTGCAGCCGACGGTCCGGTCGCGATTGCACGGCTGACGCGACGATTGCAGGTGACGCGCGCCCCTTTCGGTCCCTAGTGTTCCTGCGGAATCGGTGGGGGCCGCATGAGCGCGTTCGAATTCTTCTTCAGCTTCTACGGCCTGCTGCTCGGTCTGTCGGTCGCCGTGATCGCCACGGGGCTGGCGACCGCCATCCAGCACCGCAAGAAGATCCGCATTGGCTGGCTGACCCCGCTGCTGGCCCTGTTCGTCGGCCTCGACATCGCGAGTTTCTGGGACTCAGCCTGGGTCAATTTCCGCCATCTGCCGTTCAGCTACGGCATGCTGATCGCCGGCCTGGCGATCGCCCTGGTCTATTTCATCGCCGCCTCGCTGGTCTTCCCGCATGACCTCGACGACGGCCAGTCGCTGGACGACCATTTCTGGGCCAACAAGAAGGTGGTCCTGCTGCTGACGATCGCGGCCAATGTGATCGGCGTCGCCGTGATGGCGATCGCCAATATCGGACGCGACGGGGGGGTGACGATCATCAACGGCTACCTGATGAACCTGGCGTTCTACGTCCTCCTCGTCGCGCCGGCCGCCTTCGCCCGCCGAAGCCGCCTGTTCGCGATTCTGATCGGGTTCCACATCGCCGTCTATCTGGTCATTGCCGGACTTTCCGCCGTCGCGCCGAACAATATGTTCGCCAACGCCTATGGGGAACCCGCCGCGGAAGCGCCCCGATGAGCGCGTTCGAGTTCTTCTTCAGCTTCTACGGACTGCTGCTCGGCCTGTCGGTGGCGGAGCTGGTCGGCGGTTTCGCGCGGGTTCTGCACGAGCGCCACCGGATCCGGTTCGGCTGGCTGACGCCGCTGCTGGCCGTCTTCGTGGCCATGGATGTCGCGACCTTCTGGTCCCAGGCCTGGATCATCTTCCGCGGCGCGCCCTTCAACCTGTCGCTTCTGTTCCTCGGACTGGTGGTCGCGGCCACCTTCTATGTCGCCGCCAGCGTCACCTTCCCGCGCGTGACGGCGGAAGGCGTCAGCGACCGGATCGATCTCGACGAGCATTTCTGGGCTCACCGGCGACTGGTCTTCACCTGTGTGATGGCCGCCAACGCCATCGTCGCCCTCGTGTTCACGGGTCTTGTCGCGGTGAACACCGGCTTCGCCGAATTGGCGACGCCTCGCCTCTGGATTGGCATGGCCATCTTCGTCGTGGGCACGGCCACCGCCGCCTTCGCGCCTTGGCGCCGGGTCGCTGTGACCGCCCTGCTGGTGGTTCTGTTCTACAGCGCCTGGAACGTGGCGAGATCGGCGGCCAGCCTTTTCGCGGCGGGCGGCTGGCCCCCGCCCGGCTGACGCCGTCCCCTTGTCGGACGTTCACATTTGGCCGAGGAAGACGCCATGCGCCCCGCCCTGATCATCGCCGCGTTCGCCGCCCTCGTATCGAGTCCCGTCATGTCCCAGTCCGTTCCGCCGTCCGTCCCCAACGCCGCGCCTTGGGATCAGCCCTTCCTGCCGCCCGCGCCCGCATGGAACGGCGCCAGCCGGTCCCTGCTGCGCGATGCCTCCGATCCATGGGTCACGGCCTTCGAGACCGATCCGGACCACGACTTCAGCCCCGCCTATGCCGACACCCGCGCCTGGTTCGACCGGCTGGACGCCGCCTCCGACCTGATCCGCATCGAACAGTTCGGGATCTCGCCAGAGGGCCGGCCCATCTATGCGGTCATCGCCTCGAGGGACGGGGCAACGTTCGATCCGTCCAAGCCCGTCCTGCTGGCCCAGGCCGGCATCCATCCGGGCGAGATCGACGGCAAGGATGCGGGCATGATGCTGCTCCGCGACATCGCCTTCAACGGCAAGGCCGAACTGCTGGACCGGGTCAATCTGATCCTGATCCCCATTCTGTCGGTCGACGGGCATGAGCGCGCCTCGGCCTATTCCCGCCCCAACCAGCGCGGTCCCCGCATCCAGGGCTGGCGGAATACGGCGACCAACCAGAATCTCAACCGCGACTACCTCAAGCTGGACCAGCCCGAGATGCGAGCCGTGCGCGGCCTGATCCTCAAATACCGGCCCGACCTCTACGTCGACATCCACGTCACCGACGGCATGGATTACCAGTACGACATCACCTACGGCTTCAATGGCGAGAACGGGGCGTATTCGCGCTCGCCGGCCACGTCGCAGTGGCTCAACGACGTCTTCAAGCCGGCCATCAACGCGGGGCTTGAAGCCCGGGGCCATATCCCCGGCGAACTGGTTTTCGGCGTCGACGACAGCAATCCCCGCGCCGGCCTGTCCGATGGCGGCCTCGGCGAACGCTTCTCCAACGGCTGGGGGACGGCGGCGCACGTGCCGACCATCCTGATCGAGAACCACAGCCTCAAGCCCTTCGAGCAGCGCGTGCTGGGCACCTATGTCTTCCTTGAGGACGCCATGCGCCTGCTGGCCCGCGATGGCCGCGCCCTGCGCGCCGCCATCGCCGCCGACAGCGCCCTGCGTCCGGCCGCCATTCCCGCCAATTTCCAGGCCAATCCCACCCCGGCCTACACCCGCTCGTTCAAGGGCATCCGCTACGAGATGTATGACAGCCCCGCCTCAGGCCGGCGGGAAATCCGCTGGCTGGGTCAGGCCGATCCCGAGCCGTGGGCCCTGCCCTTCTTCGGCTCGAAGCCGACTCTGACGCTCGCCCGCCCCGAGGCCTATTGGGTGCCGTCGTACCGGTCCGACATCATCGAACGCCTGCGCATCCACGGGGTGTCGATGGAGACGCTGGACGCGCCGCGGACCGTGCCGGTCGAGATGCTCAGCCTGGACGATCCGAAACCCGCCGCCCGCCCGAACGAGGGCCATGTGCCCGTCACGGTCACCGCCGTCACGCCGCGCCGCCGCGACTGGACCTTCCCCGCCGGCTCTGTTCGGGTGCCGACCGACCAGCCGCTGGGCGACGTCGTCGTTCTGTTGCTGGAACCGCAATCGAGCGAAAGCTTCTTCGCCTGGGGCATGTTCCCCGAGGTGCTCAGCCGCGTGGAATATATCGAAGGCTACGCCATCGCTCCGCTGGCCGAGGCCATGATGGCCGCCGACCCCGCCCTGAAGGCCGCCTTCGAGGCGAAGCTGGCCGCCGAGCCGGAATTCGCCGCCGACGGCGACGCGCGTTTGCAGTGGTTCTATGAGCGAACCCCGTTCTATGATGATCGCTACCGGCTCTATCCGGTGGGGCGCGAGAACTGATCCATGACCCCTCTGACCGACATAACCCCCACCCAGGCCGCCGCTCTGTGGAGCGGCCTGATGATCCTGCTGCTGGTCGTGCTCGGGGCCCGGGTGGCGATGACCCGGCGGGGCAACAAGGTCGTGCTGGGCGACGGAGGCAACGCCAACGTCCTGCTCGCATCGCGGATCTTCGGCAACGCCGCCGAATACATCCCGGCCGGAATCGCCGCCCTGGCCATTCTGGTCCTGCTCGGCATGCCCGCCTGGGTGCTGCACGGTCTGGGCGGCGTGTTGTTCCTCGGCCGTCTGGTCCACGCCCTGACCCTCAGCGACACGCGCCCGACGACGGGCCGGGTCGTCGGAATGAGCCTGACCTGGCTCGCCCTGCTCCTCGCCGGCCTGATGCTGATCGTTCACGCCTTCGTCGGGCCGCCGCACGGCTGACTGCGGCCTTGACCCGGTCAGGGCGCTGAGCCGGTTGCGCGACGCAGCCGGCCCGGCCATATCGGGGCATGCCTGACCGTACCGCGTCCGCCTCCCCCGACATCCTGCCCGACCTGGTCGCCGCCGCGCTGAGGGCCGGCGCCGACGCCGCCGAAGCCGTCTCGGCCGAGCGCGCCTCCCTGTCCATCGGCGTCCGCAACGGCGCCCTCGAGGACGTCGAGCGCGAGGAAAGCCGCGACCTCGGCCTGCGCGTCTTCATCGGCTCGCGACAGGCGACCGTCTCGGCCTCCGACCTGTCCGAGGCCACGCGGGCCCGGCTGATCGAGCGCGCCGTCGCCATGGCCCGCCTCGCGCCGGAAGACCCGTACGCCGGTTTCGCGCCGCAGGACCGGCTGGCCCGGGGCCCCTTCGCGGATCTGGATCTCTACGATCCGACTGAACGCAGCGCCGCCGAACTGGAAGCCGTCGCAGCGGAAGCCGAGGCGTCCGCCCTCGCCGTGCCCGGCGTGGCGAAGTCCGAAGGCGGCCACGCCTCGGCCTCGTCCAGCCGCTGGCGGCTGGTGACCTCGCACGGCTTCGACGGCGCCTATCACGGCTCGGCCTTTTCGCTGGGCGTCGGCGTCATCGCCGAGAAGGACGGGGCCATGGAGCGCGGCGGAGAGAGCCGCGCCGTCCGCCACCTGTCCGACCTGCCCGCCGCCGACGTCATCGGCGCCGAGGCCGGCCGCCGCGCCGTCGCCCGCACCGGCCCCCGCAAGATCGCCTCGACCACCGCCCCGGTGATCTTCGAGAACCGCATCGCCGGTCAGGTCCTGTCCCCCCTTCTGGGCGCCATCTCGGGCCCGTCGGTCGCCCGCGGCACCTCCTTCCTCAAGGACCGGCTGGGCCAGCGGGTCCTGCCCGCCGGGGTCGACCTGATCGACGATCCCTTCCGCCCGCGCGGACTCGGCTCGACCCCGTTCGACGACGAGGGTGTCGCCGTCACTCGCAAATCAATCATTGATGACGGCGTCCTGACGACCTGGTTGCTGAACAGCGCCGCCGCGAAACAGCTGGGCATGGCCTCGACCGGCCACGCCTCGCGCGGTCTCGCCGGCCCGCCGGGGGTCTCGACCCACAACCTGCATCTGGAGCCCGGCGAGCTTGATCTGGCCGGCCTGATGGGCGCGGCGAAGACGGGTCTGCTGGTCACCTCCATGTTCGGCCCGTCGCTGAACGCCAACACCGGGGACTGGTCCGCCGGCGTCTCCGGTTTCTGGTTCGAGAACGGCGAAATCGCGTACCCGGTCAGCGAGGTCACCGTCGCCGGCAAGCTGCTGGACCTCTACGGCCGCATGCAGCGCGGCGCGGACCTGGAGTTCCGCAGTTCGTTCAACAGTCCGTCCCTGCTGTTCGACGGCGTCGCCATCGCGGGCAAATGACCGATCTTCCCCGTGACCTGACAGGCGATCTCGCCCTGATCCGCGACGCGGCCCTCGCCGCCGGCGAACTGGCGCTGTCGGAACGCGAGGCCGGGTTGAAGATCTGGTCCAAATCCGGCGGATCGCCCGTCACCTCGGCCGACATGGCCGTGGACCAGTTGCTCAAGGACGCCCTCCTCCCCGCCCGCCCCGACCATGGCTGGCTGTCCGAGGAGACGGCCGACACCGGCGACCGCATCTCGCAGCGCCGCCTGATCGTGGTCGACCCTATCGACGGCACGGTGGCCTATATGAAGGGCAAGCCGTGGTGGTGCATTCCCATCGCCATCGTCGAGGACGGGCAGCCGGTCGCCGCCGTCATCCACGCGCCGGCCCTGGGCGAGACCTTCACCGCGGTGCGCGGCGGCGGCGCCTTCCTGAACGGACAACCGATCACCGCCTCCGACACCGCCGATCTGGACGACGCTTCCGTGCTGGCCGACGCCCGGCTGATGGAGGGTCCCCATTGGCTCGAGCCATGGCCCGCCATGAGGTTCGAGAAGCGCAACGCCATCGCCTACCGCATGGCCCTGGTCGCCGCCGGCGCCTTCGACGCCGCCATCGCCCTGACGCCCAAATGGGACTGGGACGTCTGCGCCGGCGCCCTGATCGTCGAGGAGGCGGGGGGCCGCGTCAGCGACCATCACGGCCATCCCTGGCGCTTCAATCAGCCCGATCCGCGGCAGAACAGCCTGATCTGCAGCGCCCCGGCGCTTCACCCGTTGATCGTGCGCCGCACAGCGCCTATTCCGCTGGCGCCCCGCCAGCCCGACCGGACCCGATGATGACCACCGAAACCGAAGCCCCCCAGCTGCTGCATCTCGTCATCGGCGGCGAACTGCGCCACCTCGACGCTCCGGTGTTCCGCGACCTGTCCCAGGTCGAGTTCGTCGGCGCCTTCCCCAACTATGAGGAGGCCCGCAAGGCCTGGAAGGCGCGGGCCCAGGCGACGGTCGACAACGCCCACATGCGCTATTTCATCCTGCACGCGCACAGGATGATTGATCCGCGCGGCGACACGAGCGAGTCCGGGCACGGACACTGACCGGGGAACTCCCCCTCGGTCTGGGGCGCTTTCAGGCGTATACTGCTGCGCCTGAAAGCGGAGAGCTCCCATGACTCCAGCCCTGATCATCCTGGCCCTTCTGGCCATCGGCGTCGCCATCGTGGTCTGGGCCACGCGCCGCAAGTCGAACACGCCCAACGTCGGTCCGCAGGACGGGGACACCGCCTGGAACGACCCCGTCACCCCCGACGAGCCGGCCCGCCCGACGTCGCGCGATCCACAGCCATGACCCTGTTCGGACGCACCCTCGGGCCTGAGGAAATCGCCTCCCTGGTCTTCCTGCTGATGGTGCTGGTCCTGTGGGTCGGCGCCTGGCGGCAGGACCGCAACTGGACCCGCTGGTTCAGGGACTGGGAAGCCGGCCGCAAGGAACGCCGCGACGCCGAGCGCGCGGCCGAAGAGGGCGGCGCTGCGAGCCGCTCTCCCCCCGGCGCCCCGCGCGGTCCCTGGGGCTGAGCGCCTACTCCCGCTTCAGCAGTTTTTCGGTCAGCACCGTGCCCCACCAGCCGGCCTTGAACTCGGCCCGGATCGCTTTCGGATCGTAGGCGTCGCCGTCGACCCAGTCGATGAAGCTGACCCCCGTCGGCTCGACCTCGCGCAGGTATTTCTCCAGCGTATAGTCCAGCACCCCGGTCAGCCCCTCGCGGTGGTGCAGGTATTTCTTTGACAGCTGGTCGATGGCCACGCTGATCGGCTCGCCCAGATGGAAGTGGCGATAGAAGACCGCCATCATCCCCGCCCGGTCCGCTCCCGACTTGCAGTGGATCAGCACCGGATACTCGATCGTCCGGAACAGGTCCCGCGCCCGGTGCACCCGGTCCCTCTGCGGCGGATCGCGGCTGTCCAGCGGCGCGTCGATCAGGGTCAGGTCCAGCCGCTCGCACGCCTCCTTCTCCAGCGCATAATAGGCCTCGTCCCGCGCGCCGCGCAGGTTGATGACCGTCCTGATCCCCTGCGACTTCCAGTACGCCAGCTGGCGCGGCGACGGCTGATTGGTCCGCACCAGATCGGGCCCCAGCCAGTGGGCGTTCATGAACCACCGGCGCAGGAAGGCGTGGTCCTTCCAGACATAGTCCCACCGGGCCTTGAACCGGCCTGCGGGAGTGCTGAGATCGTAACGCGCCATGAAGGGGAGATAGCCTCCGTCGCGTCCCGACGCCACCGTCAGCCGGGCGAGACAATGGGTGCGACACATGATCGACACTCGCCCGGCCACAACCTCGACAAGCGCGACAAGGTCGACACCGCTTGACTTCCCCCCCGCGTCGTCCGACCTCGGACCGATGACGACGCCCGCGCCCGCCGCCGACGAGAAGGAGTCCCTCCGCCCCCTGCTGGCGCGGATCTGGCGCGACTATCTCTCGCATCACAAGGCGGCGCTGTTCCTGTCGATGCTGTGTGCGGCCGTGGCCGGCGGCCTGTCGGCCCTGACCCTGAAACTGCTCGAGCCCGCCGTGAACGGCCTGTTCCTGCAGACCGACACGCCCATCAAGCTGTGGGGCCTGATCGACATCCCGCCGGGGCAGGCCCTCTATTACATCCCCGCCGCCATCGTCATCGTCGCCATCGTCTGGACCATCGCCTCCCTCGGGCAGGCCGCCCTGGTCAACCGGCTCGGCCACGGCATCGTCGGCGACATCCAGGTGCGGCTGTTCGGCGCCATGATCCGCGCCGACCTGGCCCGGCTGCGCAGCCAGCACAGCGGCAGCTTCGTCTCCTCGGTCCTGTTCGACGCCAACCTGGTGCGCGAGGCCTTCACCAACGGCGTCGTCAACTACACCCAGCACAGCATCACCCTGTTCGCCGTCATCGTGGCGATGGCCTTCATCGACTGGCAGCTGACCGCCATCGTCCTGCTGGGCGTGCCGCTGATCACTGTCGTGCTGCGCCGTTTCTCCCGGCGCACGCGCAAGGCGACCACGGGGGCGATGAAGGAGACCGAGAACCTCTCCACCGCCCTGATGGAGAATCTCGACGGCGTCCGCCTGATCAAGATCGAGAACCGCGAGGCCGCCGAGGAAGCCCGCGTCGGCGAGGTCGTCAGCCGCCGCCAGCGCCACGTGATCAAATCCGCCGACAGCCGCGCCTTCGCCGGCCCCTTCTCCAACCTGGTCGCCATGATCGTGGTCGCCGCCGTCATGGCCTACGCCGGCTGGCGGGCGCAGGACGGCGAAATGAGCGTCGGCGCCTTCGCCGCCTTCATCGGCCTGCTGATGGCCGCCGGCCAGTCGCTGCGGCAGGTGACCAATCTCCAGACCGTGATGACCGAGGGCCTGACCGCAGCGCGGCGCCTGTTCGCCGCCCTCGACATTCAGCCCGAGATTCGCGAGACGCCCGACGCCGCGCCGTTCGAACCCGGCCCGACCACCGTCGCCTTCGACCGCGTTTCCTTCGCCTACGGTCCCGCCTCCGAGGGCGCGGCCCCGACCCTGTCAGACGTCAGCCTGACCGTCGCGCCCGGGGAGACCGTCGCACTGGTCGGCCCCTCGGGCGGCGGCAAGAGCACCATCCTCAGCCTGCTGCCGCGCTTCTATGACGTCACCGGCGGCGCCGTGACCCTGAACGGCCGCGACATCCGCGAGCTGAAGCTGCACGATCTGCGCGCCGCCATCGCCCTGGTGACGCAGGAGCCCTTCCTGTTCGACGACACCATCGCCGCCAACATCGCCTACGGCCGCCCGGGCGCTACGGCGGAAGACATCGTCGCCGCGGCGCAGGCCGCCGCCGCGCACGAGTTCATCACCGCCCTGCCCGAAGGCTACGCCACCCGCGCCGGCGAAGCGGGCCTGCGCCTGTCGGGCGGCCAGCGCCAGCGCATCGCCATCGCCCGCGCCTTCCTCAAGGACGCGCCCATCCTGTTGCTGGACGAAGCCACCTCGGCCCTCGACACCGGGAGCGAAGCCCTCGTCCAGGCCGCCCTCGAGCGGCTGATGCAGGGCCGCGCCACCCTGATGATCGCCCACCGCCTGTCGACCGTGCGCAACGCCGACCGGATCCATGTGATCGAGGCCGGCCGCGTCGTCGAAACCGGGTCGCATGCGGCGCTGGTGAAGAAGGGCGGCCTCTACGCCCGGCTCGCGAAACAGCAGTCGCTGGACGGCGACCCGATCACCGTCGCGACGGTCTCATGAGACCCCTGCGCAATCCCGTCATCCAGGCGGCGCTCGCCTGGGCGCTGGCCCACTGGATGCGGTTCTGCTTCGCCACCATCCGCTGGACCCATCGGAATGAGGCGGTGGCCGAAAAGGTCTGGGCAGAGGGCGGCGGCGTGCTGTGCGCCTTCTGGCATTCGCGCATCGGCCTGTCGCCGGCCTGCTGGCCGCTGGACCGCGCCCAGCCGGCCAAGGCCCTGATCTCGCTCAGCCCCGACGGCCAGTTCATCGCCAAGGCCGTCGCCCGGCAGGGATTCCCCGCCATCCGCGGCTCGTCGTCCAACAAGGACAAGACCGACCGGGCCAAGGGCGGCTCCCAGGCCCTGCGCGACGGCCTGCGTCAGCTCAAGACCGGCGGCCTGGCCATCACCCCGGACGGTCCGCGCGGCCCCATGCGGGAAATGGCCGAAGGCATGCCTTTGCTGGCCAAACTCTCCGGGGCGCCGGTCCTGTTCATCGGCATGTCCTGCAATCCGGCGATCCGGCTGAACAGCTGGGACCGGGCCGTCCTGCCCCTGCCGTTCGGGCGAGGGGCCATCGTCTGGGACATCGACTGCTACCCCGAAGGCGCCGAATTGACCGATGTCGCGCGCGACTGGACCGCGCGGCTGACCGCCGTCGAGGCCGCCGCCGACGCCCTGACCGGTCTGGAGCGCGTCTGACGTGAGCCCGGCCCTGATCGCCTACCGCCTGCTGACGCGGATGCTGGAGCCCCTGGCCCCGCGCCTGCTGGACGCCCGCGCCAAACAGGGCAAGGAGGACCCGGCCCGGGTCGACGAACGCCTCGGCCTCGCCTCTGTCGCCCGACCCGCAGGCGACCTGATCTGGCTGCACGGCGTCAGCGTCGGCGAGACCCTGTCCCTGCTGCCGGTCGTCGACCGCCTGCGCAAAGCCAGACCCGATCTGACGGTGCTGGTCACCTCTGGCACCGTCACCTCGGCCGCCCTGCTCGCGCGCCGCCTGCCGGCCGGCGTCATCCACCAGTTCGCCCCGGTCGACGCGCCGGGCGCGGTCGCCGCCTTCCTCGACCACTGGAAGCCGTCTCTGGCCGTCTTCGTCGAGAGCGAGCTGTGGCCCAACCTGATCCTCGCGGCCCGCGACCGCGGCGTGAAACTGGTGCTGGCCAGCGCCCGCATCACCGAAAGAACCGTCGAGGGCTGGCGCCGTTTCCCCGGCGCGGTGCGTCGGATCCTGTCCGCCTTCGACCGCATCCTGCCGCAGGACGAAACCTCGGCCGCCCGGCTGGAAAGCCTCGGCGCGCGCATCGACGGCCATGTGAACCTGAAGCTCTCGGGTGAGGCCCCGCCCCACGATCCCGCCGCCTTCACCCGCCTCAGCGCCGCCATCGGCGACCGGCCCGTGGTCGTCGCCGCCAGCACCCATGACGGTGAGGAGATCGCCATCGTCCGGGCCCTCGACAAACTGGCCGACCGGCTATGTCTGATCATCGTTCCGCGCCATCCCGACCGCAGCCCGGATATCGCCGCCGCCCTGACCCGGGACGGCTACGGCTTCGCCGTCCGCTCGCAGGGCCGCGACCTCGACCGCGACACGGACCTGTATGTCGCCGACACGCTCGGCGAGATGGGGCTGTTCCTTCGCCTCGCCGACGTGGTCGTCATGGGCGGTTCCTTCTCCGCCGCGCTGGAGAAACCCCCGGTGGGCGGCCACAATCCACTGGAGCCCGCCCGTCTCGGCAAGCCCGCCGTGACCGGCCCCGACATGACCAACTGGGCCGCCGTCGCCGACGCCCTGGTGAACGCCGGCGGCCTGTCCATCGTTCAGGCGCCCTGGGACCTGCCGGCCGTCATCGCGCCCCTGCTGGCCGACGACGCCGAAGCCAAGCGTATGGGCGAGCGCGGCCGCCGCGCCGCCGCCGAAGCCGGCTCGGGCCTCGACCGGCTGTGGGACGCGGTCGAACCGCTGCTGCCCCGGGCCGCGCCACGAGGCCGCCGATGAAGTTGAACACCCCCCGTTGGTGGTACGTTCGCGAGCCGCGCCACGCCTCGGTGCTGCGCTTCGTGCTCAAACCCCTTTCCTGGGTCTGGGCCGCCGCCACCGCCCGCCGCATCGCCCGCGCCACCCCGGTCGATCCCGGCATGCCGATCATCTCGGTCGGCAATCTGACCGTCGGCGGCTCGGGCAAGACGCCTGTGACCCGCGAGGCCATCCGCCTGCTGCACGAAGCCGGAGTCAACGCCCATGGCCTGTCGCGCGGCTATGGCGGATCGCTGCGCGAACCGACCCGCGTCGACGCCGCGATCCACACCGCCGCCGATGTCGGCGACGAACCCCTGATGCTGGCGCTGGGCGGCCCGACCTGGATCGCCCATGACCGGGTCGCCGGCGCCCGGGCCGCCGCGGAGGCCGGCGCCGAGGTCCTGGTCCTCGACGACGCTCACCAGAACCCCACGCTCGCCAAGACGCTCAGCCTCGTGGTCGTCGATGGCGAGACGCGCGGCGACGAATGGCCCTTCGGCGACGGTTCGGTGTTTCCGTCAGGCCCGATGCGCGAGAAACTCCGGCATGGCCTGGCCCGCGCCGACGCCGTCGTCGTCCTGCTGCCGGCCGACGCCCCGGGGGTCGATCCTGAACTGATGGAGGCCTTCGGCGACCTGCCGGTTCATGTCGCCCGGCTGACGCCCGCCGCGCCGCCGCCCAGGGGACCGATCCTCGCCTTCGCCGGCATCGCCAAGCCGTGGAAGGTCGAACGCGCCCTCGACGCCGCCGGCGCGGACCTGGTGGACTTCGCCCCCTTCCCGGACCACGCCGCCTTCCGCGAGAGCGATCTGGAGTTCCTCGCCCACCGCGCCGAATGCCATCACGCCCGTCTGGTCACCACTGAGAAGGACTGGTTCCGCCTGTCGCCCGAGTGGCGCAAGCGGGTGCTGTCGTGGCCGGTCAAGGCGACCTTCGAGGACGAGGCCGCCTTCCAGCACCGGCTGCTGACGGCCGTCCGGACCTATTCCGCCCGGTAGACCACTCCGCCCTTCATCACGAACCGCACGCGCTCCAGCTCGGTGACGTCGGTCAGCGGATCGCCCGTCACCGCGATCAGGTCCGCCGGCATGCCCGGCGTGATCCGCCCGGCCTCGTTCGAAATGCGCAGATGCGCCGCCGCGTTGACGGTCGCCGCCTGGATCGATTCCAGCGGCGTCATCCCGGCCCGGACCAGCAGGGCGAACTCGCCGGCGTTGTCGCCGTGGGCCGAAACGCCGCTGTCGGTGCCGAAGGCGATGCGAACCCCGCCCTCATGCGCCCGCCGCGCCATGTCCAGCATCTTCGGACCCGCCTCCAGCGCCTTGGCCGTCTGGGCGGGGGTGAAGAAATTGCTCGGGCCGGACGCGATCCGCGCCACGAAATCCCCGGCCATCAGGGTCGGCACCAGATAGACGCCGTCACGCCGCATCAGCCGGATCGACTCGTCGTCCAGATATGTCCCGTGCTCGATGGAGTCGCCGCCGGCCCGCAGGAAGCTGTTGATCCCGTCCGCGCCGTGGGCGTGGGCCGTGACCTGCCGTCCCATCCGGTGCGCCGCGCCGACGATGCCGGCCAGTTCCCCGTCCGAGAACTGCTGGCCCAGGCCCGCCGCCGTATTGGACAGCACCCCGCCCGTCGCGGTGATCTTGATGATGTCTGCGCCGGCCCGCACCTGTAGCCGCACCGCCCGCATGCAGTCGTCCGGCCCGGAGCAGACGCTCTCGTCCGACAGCAGGTGCATGACGTCTTCGCGATAGCCGTTGATGTCGCCATGACCGCCGTGGACCGACACCGACGAGCCCGAGGCGATGATCCGCGGGCCCGGCACGTCGCCGCGCCGCACGGCGTCCCTGAGGGCGAAGATGGACTCGTTCGTCGCGCCCAGATCGGCGACCGTGGTGAACCCGGCCATCAGGGTGCGCCGCGCGTAACGGGCCCCGACCATGGCCTGTTCCGCATTGGACTGGGTCACCGCCTCCAGCCGCCCGTTCGGGTTCTGCTCGCCCGTCAGATGCACATGGCTGTCGATCAGTCCGGGCAGCACGAACGAGTCCCGCAAGTCGACGATCCGACCCTCTCCGACAAGGCCGTCGCGCACCTCGACGATCTGGTTCCCTCTGATCACGAGAGTTTTATCGCGCTGCACAACGCCGGTCGCCGGATCGGCCAGAAGCCGGCCGATCTGTACGAACGTCGTTCCCTCATCAGGGGAAACCGGCGCGAGAGCGGGCGTTTGCGCCGCAACGCTGGTGGCCGTCAATACGGCCGCGGCCGCTAGCAACGATGTGATCGACTTCACGAAACCCTCCCGGAAACAGGCGTGCACCTTAGACGTCCGGGCGGTTTCGCCAAGGCGCAGGTTGATCCGGCCGTAACGACCTGAAACAACCCGTGCTTCAGAAACGTGCGAGGGGCGTCGCATGCGGCTAGCGAGACGTGGATTCATACTGGGCGGCGCTGCGCTGCTGTCGGGCTGCGCGACCGCATCTGCGGCCACGCAGACGGCGGCCTTCCGGCCCCTGCCCGGCCTGGCGCAGACCCAGGTTCCGAACATCGTCATCGCCCAGCCGCCCGAGGTCATAACGGCCGAGCTGAACACCACCCGCCCGCTCGATCCTCGCGGCCAGATCCGTCAGGAGCTGATGGACCGCGCCATGGCCGCCCTCGACATCCACAAGGGCAGGATCACCCAGCGCGACCGCATGTATCTGGTCGACTTCCAGAAATTCTCTGGCGACGAACGCCTGTACGAGGTCGACCTGCACGGCGGCGCCGTCACCCTGATGCGCACCGCCCACGGCCGCGGCTCGGACCCGGCCCACAGCGGCTACGCCCGCGAGTTCGGCAATACGCCCGACAGCTACAAGTCCTCGGTCGGCGCCTACGCCACCGCCGGCCCCGGCTTCGGCGCCCAGCAGGGCCCGAACGTCCTGCTGGACGGCCTCGAATATTCCAACGACCGCGCCCGGGAGCGCGCCATCATCATCCACGGCGCCGACTACGCCGACCCGGCCTTCCTCGCCCGCGAGGGCAAGTTGGGCCGTTCGTACGGCTGCTTCTCGGTCGCCCACGCCGACCTGCCGCGCCTGCGCGAGCGCATGGGCGAGGGCCGGCTGCTGTTCGCCTGGGCCTGATCTACTTCAGCACGGCCAGCAGCACGGCGACCCAGTGGACGGCGGCCGCCACCACGACATGGCCGTGCCAGATCGCGCGCCGGAAACGCATGGCCTTGTTGGCGTAGAAGATCACGCCCACCGAATAGAGCACGCCCCCGACCGCCATCAGAATCAAGGGCGCCAGGCCGAGGCTCTGCAGGATTGGCTGGATGGCGATCACCATCAGCCAGCCCAGCGCCAGATAGACCACGATCCAGAACCCCTTCCCCAGCCCCGGCAGAAACAGCTTGGCCAGGGCGGCGAAGATCGCGATCCCCCACACCGCCGACGTCATCCCCCAGGCCCAGACGCCCGTCAGATGCTGGGTCGTGAAGGGCGTGTACGAGCCGGCGATCATGAGGAAGATGCCGGCGTGGTCGAACCGCCTCAGCAGCGGCTGAAACCGCGCGGCGGCGAAATTATAGGCCGTCGACAACCCCAGCATGGTCAGCAGGCCGACGGCGTAGATCGCCGCCGCCGTCAGGCTTCCGGCGTCGCCGAACCCGATCGCCAGTCCCAGCAGCATGCCGCCGCCGATCAGGGCGAGGGCCAGGCCAGTCAGATGCACGATCAGGTCGGCGAGACGCTCCGCCCGGTCGCGATAATGGCTCGGCGGCTCGGGCGGCAGGGCGTCAGTCACGGGGTTCCAGCGCCCGCCAGCCGATGTCGGTGCGATGGAAGCCGCCCGGCCAGTCGATCTTCTTCACCGCCGCATAGGCCCGCTCGCGCGCCTCGGCGATGTCCTTGCCCCGGGCGCAGACGTTCAGCACCCGGCCGCCCGCCGCCGCCAGCTGCCGGTCGGCCCGCCGCCGGGTGCCCGCGTGGAACACCTGCACATGCGGTCCGAAATCCTGTTCGGCTCCCCGGATGATCGACCCCTCCAGCGGACTGTCGGGATAGCCCGAGGCCGCCAGCACCACGCAGATCACCGTCTCGTCGCGGAAGGCGGGCATCGGCGCCCGGGTCAGATCGCCCCGCGCGCAGGCCAGCAGCAGGGGCACGATGTCCCCGTCCAGCCGCATCATCAGCACCTGGCATTCCGGATCGCCGAAACGGGCGTTGAACTCGACCACCCTGGGCCCGTCCTCGGTCGCCATCAGCCCGGCGTACAGCACCCCGCGATAGGGCGCCCCCTCGGCCGCCATCGCCGCCACCACCGGCTGGACGATCGTCCGGTCCGCCGTCTCGACCAGTTCCGGCGTGAACACCGGCGCCGGCGAATAGCTGCCCATCCCGCCGGTGTTCGGCCCCAGGTCGCCGTCATAGGCCCGCTTGTGGTCCTGGGCCCCGCCCAGCAGCACGGCGCGCTGGCCGTCGCAGACGGCGAACAGCGAGCCCTCCTCGCCGGCCATGAACTCCTCGATCACCACCCGCGCCCCGGCCGTGCCGAACCGGCCGCCCAGCATCCGCTCGATCTCGGCCTCGGCCTCGCGCTTGTCCGGGCAGATGGCCACGCCCTTGCCGGCGGCCAGACCATCGGCCTTGATCACATAGGGCGGCTTGAACACCGTCAGCGCCTGCCGCGCCTCGTGCAGCCGCTCATAGACGCCGTAGCCCGCCGTCGGGATCTCGTGCCGCTCCATGAAGGCCTTGGAGAAGGCCTTGGAGGTTTCCAGCTGCGCCGCCTTCTTCGTCGGTCCGAAACAGGGAATGCCCGCGGTGGCCAGCCGGTCGGCCAGCCCGGCCTCCAGCGCAGTCTCGGGCCCGACCACCACCAGATCGGCCTTCATCTCCCGCGCCAGGGCGCACAGGGCGTCGGCGTCCGTCACCTTGATCGGCGCCAGCTCGCCCAGCTTTTCCATGCCCGGATTGCCGGGCGCGATGACCAGACGCCGCAGCAGCGGCGACTGGGCGATCTTCCACGCCAGGGCGTGCTCTCGCCCGCCTGATCCGACCAGCAGGATATTCATGCCCGCGCAATGACCGGAGCCGCGGGGCCGGTCAAGTCGCGGATGGTTACCGCACCACCATTGCCGAGATCACATAGACCGCCGCACCCAGCAGAAGCAGAACCCCGATGACCAGCCACGGACTGATCGCCGGCCCGTCGCTGCGCCGTCCAAGGTCGCGTTCGCGCGGATCCTTGTCTTCGGGATCGGTGTTGCGCGGATCGGCCATGACAGCCCAACGGGCGACCAGCTTCACTGTTCCCGCGCCTCTCGTGAGATCGGGGAACCTGCGCATGGATCGCGCCTTGCACTGTCTGTTGGTGGATTCAGGAGGCCCGGCATGGACCCATTCACCGGGGGTTGCCTGTGCGGCGCCGTCCGCATCGTGGCGACGGGCCGCCCGTACCGGGTCGGCCTCTGCCACTGCACGGACTGTCGCAAGCACGGCGGGGGGCTGTTCCAGCCGACCGCCATCTTCCCGCAGGACGCCGTGACCGTGGAAGGCCAGACAGGCGACTACCTCGGGCGGCATTTCTGTCCCCGCTGCGGCTCGTCCGTCTTCGCCCGCAGCGCCGACGAGATCGAGGTGAGCCTGGGCTCCCTCGACGCCCCCGACCAATTGACGCCGACCTATGAAAACTGGACCGTCCGCCGCGAGGCTTGGCTGCCGCCGTTTCCGGTCAGGCGCCGGTACGCGCGGGATCGTGAAAGCCCGGGCCGGTTTGAGGACTGATCGTCCGCACACCCGACGCGGACAACGGGACCGTCTGACGCGGCAGTGCGGACGTCAACTCGCGGCGCAGATCGTCATCGATCCCGAGCAGGGGCGGTGGAAGACCCGCATCTGTCAGGCCCATGAGTCTCGCCGCCTCATGGACGAGCCGCAGGCTGCCATGCTCCCGGAACAGGGCCCACAGGCCGGCGAACGTTGCGTCGGCTTGGTCCGCCGCGATCCGGTCACCGGCCATTGCGGCCCTGGTGAGAGCGGCGGCTGCTTCAGGGAACAGACCGCCCACGACGCTGAACCAGCAGTCGGCCCCGGCGAGCAGCGCCTCCTTGCAGCCCCAGTCCCCGCTGTAACCGACGGACAGCCCGGGCGCAGCCGTCCGGAACGCAGCCAGATCGGCGGGCAGATCGCCGATGGGCAAGGGCAGCTTGATGGCGGCGACGGTCGGAATTTCCGCCAGCCGGGCGACGAGCGCAGGGCTGAACGTGAATTTGGTCGTGCCCGGGTTGCTGTAGATGCAGAGCGGCAGGTCGGTGGCGGCGGCGACGGCTTCGAAATGCCGATAGACCTCCTGCTCCGTGAGCGGCGTGTAGCTCACTGGAGCCAGCAACAGGCCGGCGGCGCCGCTCTCCGCCGCGTCGCGGGCCAGGGCCTGGGCCCCGTCTGTCCGCATCGCCCCGACGCCGACGATCACGGGAATCGAGCTGACGCTCCCGACCGCGGCGACCACAGCCCGCCTCCGTTCCTCGCGGCTCAGGAACATGTAGGTTCCCGTGCTGCCGAGAAGTCCGACGCTGTCGGCTCCTCCCTCCTCGATGCGACGAACCAGTCTGGCCAGATCGCTGGTGATGACCTGACCGTCGGGGGTCATGGGCGTGATGGGGAAGGCTGACAGGCCCGAGAAAATGTTCATGGGATGGGGGAAGCATTGGAGCCGTGACGGCTCAAATCATCATTTCCTTCCAT
Source organism: Brevundimonas sp. BR2-1 (assembly GCF_037626195.1). Lineage (NCBI taxonomy): Bacteria > Pseudomonadati > Pseudomonadota > Alphaproteobacteria > Caulobacterales > Caulobacteraceae > Brevundimonas > Brevundimonas sp. BR2-1. Next base: position 685,643 of record NZ_JARKMV010000001.1, read on the forward strand.
TTATGTCCGCGCGCCCATCTCTCCCGCCCCCATTCCCGCCGCCCCCTTCCCCCGCTACCCTGCCCGCATGAGCGACGACTCCTACGTCTTCGAGGGCCCGGCCGACGAACCGCCGCCGCCCGCGCGGGACAACAATCCTCCGCAGACGGTCTCGGAACTGTCGTTCGCCCTCAAGCGCACGCTCGAGGACCGCTTCGGCCATGTCCGGCTGCGCGGCGAGATATCCAAGGTCAATCACCACGCCTCGGGCCACGTCTATCTGACGCTCAAGGACGACAAGGCCGCCATCGACGGGGTGATCTGGAAGGGCTCGGTCCGCGGCCTCGGCGTCCGGCCCGAGTCGGGCCTCGAGGTCATCGTCACCGGCAAGATCACCTCCTACCCCGCACGCTCCTCCTATCAGATCGTCATCGAGACCATGGAGGCCGCCGGCGCCGGCGCCCTGCTGGCCCAGCTGGAGCGGCTGAAGGCGAAACTGGCCGGCGAGGGCCTGTTCGAACCGGGCCGCAAGAAGCCCATCCCGACCTTCCCCGCCGTGGTCGGCGTCATCACCAGCCCGACCGGCGCCGTGATCCGCGACATCCTGCACCGCATCGCCGAGCGCTGGCCCTGCCGTGTCATCGTCTGGCCGGTGGTGGTTCAGGGCGACGCGGCCTGCGGACAGGTGTCCGCCGCCATCCGCGGCTTCGACGCCATGACCCGGGACGGCCCCGTCCCCCGGCCCGACATCCTGATCGTCGCCCGCGGCGGTGGCTCGGTCGAGGACCTGTGGTGCTTCAATGACGAGGGGCTGGCGCGCACCGTCGCCGCCGCCTCCATCCCCATCATCTCGGCCGTCGGGCACGAGACCGACACCACCCTGATCGATTTCGTCTCCGACCGCCGCGCGCCGACCCCGACCGGCGCCGCCGAGATCGCTACGCCCGTGCTGGCCGACCTGCGCTACGCCGTCGCCGATCTGGACCGCCGCCTCGCCCGCGCGGGCGGCCGCATCCTCGAGGACCGCCGCACCCGCCTGCGCGCCGCCGCCCGCGGCCTGCCCGCCCGGCCCGAGGACGTCCTGGCCCTGCCGCAACAACGGCTCGACCACGCCGGCAGCCGGCTGGCCTCGGGACTGACGAAAAACGTGGCCCTGCACGAGCGCAAACTGGTCGGCGTCACGGGCCGCCTCTCGCCTGCCCTGCTCGACCGCGCCATGGAGCGGCGCCGTGACCGTCTTGAGTCTGTCTCCACCCGCCTCGGCTCCGGCCTGATCGCCAATGTGAAGGCTCACGAACACCGTCTGCTCCGCGCCCTGGCCCGGCTGTCGCCCGAGCCCCTGCATCGCCGCCTCGACCAGCGTGCGGCCCGGCTGGAGGCCGTCGGAGGCCGCCTCGTCGCCCTGCCCCGCCGCCTCGAACGCGACGAGGCGCGTCTCGCCGCCCTCGCCCGCGCCCTGTCCGGCCTCAATCCGAAGACGCCCAAGCCCGGCTTCGCCCGCGTCGAGAGCGAGGACGGCGTCATGATCGCCGCCGCCGGCGCCCTGCATGACGGTCAGGCCGTCCGCCTGGTCTTCGCCGACGGCTCGAAGGGCGCGCACATTGACGGCGACGGGGCGTCGCCGCCCGCCCGCCCCAAGCCTTCGCCGGCCCCGAAGCCCAGGACCCCGCCGCCCGGTCAGGGCGACCTCTTCTGAGGCGGGAAATCCGTGGCGCGGCCGCAAACGCCGCGCTAGCCTGACGGCATGGCCAAACCTTCCTCTTCCGAGATCGCGACCCTCCACTATGGCGACGGCGAATTCGCCGTGCTGAAGCCGGGCCGCGCCGTGATCTGCGCCGTTTCCGGCAAGCCCATCCCGCTGGAGACCCTGCGCTACTGGTCGGTCAGCAGGCAGGAAGCCTACGCCGGCCCGACCGAGGCCTTCCAGGGCCTGGGCCAGCAGCCTTGATCCTGGCCCGCCGGCAGCTTCTGATCGGCGGCGCGTTCGCGGGACTCGCGCCACAGACCGCATGGGCGCCCTCGTCCGGCGACCTCGTCCTTTCGGGCCGCCTCGTCCAGGGCGGCCACGCCATCGGCCGGACATGGCCCCGGGCCCTGATCTTCGTCGACGGCGAATCCCTGACCACCGCCTCGGCGGACGGCGGCTTCATCGTCGGCTTCGACCGTGACGCGCCGGCCAGCGTCCAGATCGAGGCCCGCCTCGACGGCCGCTCCGCCATGCGGACCCTGGCCATCACGCCCGGCCGGTTTTCCGAGACCCGCATCGACGGTCTGCCGCCTGCGACCGTCGAGCCGAGCGACCCGGCCCTCCTGGCCCGCATCCAGCGGGAAGTCGCGCTCAAGACCGAGGGGTTCGCCAGCCGGATCGACGCCGACCATTTCAGCGACGGCTTCATCTGGCCGCTCGAGAGCTTCCGCGTCACCAGCCGCTGGGGCAGCCAGCGCATTCTGAACGGCACGCCCGCGCGGCCGCACTACGGCATCGATCTGGCCGCGCCGCAGGGCGCGCCGATCCGGGCGCCCGCCGGCGGCCGTGTGACCCTGGCCCGGCCCGCCCTGCATTTCGAAGGCGGCCTTGTCCTGATCGACCACGGCCAGGGCCTGATCACCGCCTATCTGCACCAGTCCCGGCTCGATGTCCGCGAAGGTCAGGACATCCTGCGCGGCGATTCGATCGGGCGGGTCGGCATGACCGGACGGGCGACGGGACCGCACCTGTGCTGGCGCATGAAGTGGCGCGACAGGAACCTCGATCCGTCACTCATGGTTGAAACGGCGCCATCGTAACCGTTTACGACAAGGTAATCGCTGTTCAGTGATGGACGAGTAACGAATCGGCTCGTAGAGCCACGTTATTCCCCGCGCAAGCTGGGCTGTAGTGATCGACCCATGGCCTCTCTCAGCGCCCTCAAAATTCTGCTCGTCGACGACAACGCCCATATGCGGACGATCACGTCGGCGGTGCTTCAGTCAGCCGGCATACGTCTGGTTCGGGAGGCCGCCGATGGCGGAGCCGCCCTGGAAATCCTGCGCCAGTACCCGGTCGATCTGGCGATCGTGGACTTCAAGATGTTCCCGCTGGACGGCGTCGAGTTCACCCGCCTGGTTCGCAACAGCCCCGACACCGCCAACCCCTATCTGCCGATCATCATGATGACCGGCCATTCCGAGAAGAGCCGCATCGTCGAGGCGCGCGACGCCGGGGTGACCGAGTTCGTGGTCAAGCCCATCACGGCCAAGGCCATCCTCGACCGCATCCAGGCGGTGATCTTCCACCCTCGTCCGTTCGTGAAGACCGAAGACTATTTCGGCCCGGACCGTCGCCGCACCCAGTCGCCCAACTACAAGGGCCCGATGCGCCGCGCCCGCGATCAGTCCGGCGCGCCGGATTCCAGCGCCGCATAGACCTTGGCGGGCCACCGCTTGTGGACCCAGAACCAGTCGACGGGGCTTTCGCGCACCCGTTCCTCGATGAAGGTCGTGATGGCCTGCACCCCGCGCGCGATGTCCGCCGACCGGTCGCCGGTCGGCGTCATCTCGATCGGGTCATAGACCGTCAGCCTGAACCGCACGCCGGGCAGCCGCACCACCGACATCGGCTGCAGCACCGTCCCGAACCGCAGCGCCAGCCGGCTGGGGCCCGGCGCCGCGTTCACCGGCTGGCCGAAGAAGGTCACCTCGGGCCCTTCCGAGAATTTCTGGTCGTTCATCAGGGCCACGGACTCGCCCCGCGCCATCCCGGCCAGCAGCTCCCGCGCTCCATCCCCGCCCTTGGGTGCGAACAGCTTCACCCCGTAACGGGCCCGCGCCGCAATGATCTGGGCGTCGACATAGGGATTGTTGGCCGCGCGATAGGTGATCTGGCACGGCACGCCCGAGCCCGTGATCGTGGCCGCCAGCGTCTCGATATTGGCGAAATGCCCGCCCACGAAGACCACCGGCTTGCCCGAGTCCCGGATCGCGTGAAGCCGCTCCAGCCCCACGACCTCGATCCGGTCCTGTTTGACCAGGATGTCCATCACCGCCGTCTCGGCGAACGACCGGCCCGTCTGTTCCCATTGGGCTGCGGCCAGCGCCTCGCGCTCGGCCTGCGGCATGTCGGGGAAGGCGATGCGCAGGTTGCGCATGACGGTGCGTTGGGTCCCCGTCCTCGGTCCCAGGGTCCGCAGCAGCCATCCGCCCAGAGCCGACGCCCGCTCAACCCCCAGCAGCCGCATAAAGCCCACGAAGCCGGCGAAGGCCACCGCCTCCAGCCGCCAGATCATGTCCTGGCGGAAGCTCACCCTCTTCCCCGGGGCGCTATCGCCCGGAGGGCGGCTTGAGCGCGGGGCGTCCTCACCAGGCAATGGTGATCCCGCCGTCCACCACCAGCGTCTGGCCGGTCATGTATGCCGAGGCCGGCGCCGCCAGATAGACCGCCGCCCCGGCGATCTCGTCCGGCTGGCCGATGCGCTTCAGCGGCGCGGGGTCCGTGACCTGTTTCAGCAGGTCCGGGTTCTCCCACAGGTACCGGGCGAAGTCGGTCTGCACCAGGCCGGGCGCGATACAGTTCACCCGCACGTTCGACGGCCCCCACTCGACCGCAAGGTTCCTCGCCAGCTGCATGTCCGCCGCCTTGGAGATGTTGTAGGCGCCGATCAGCGCGTTGCCCCTCAGCCCGCCGATTGACGAGACGATGATCACCGATCCGTCCCTCCGCTCCAGCATCTGCGGCGCGACCATCTGGATCAGCCAGTGGTTCGATACGACGTTGTTCTGCAGGATCTTGCCGAACTGCTCGTCGTTGATCCCCGCCATCGGCCCCGCATAGGGGTTGGTCGCCGCGTTGCAGACCAGGATGTCGATCTGACCGAAGGCGGCGTTGGTCTCGTCGACCAGCCGCTGCAGATCCTCCTTCGAGGCGATGTTGGCCGGCACGACCATGGCCCGGCCCTCGCCGTGCTTCGCATTGATCGCGTCGGCGACCTCCTGGCACGGCCCGGCCTTGCGGGACGAGATCACCACCCGCGCGCCGTGCTCGGCCATCCGCTCGGCGATAGCCTTGCCGATCCCCTTCGAGGAACCGGTGATCACCGCGACCTTGCCGGTCAGATCGAACAATTCCATCGTTAACCTCGAAGAAGTGGGGAGAAACCGTGCGCCGGTATAGGCGATCCGCACTGTTACCCCGATACTCGGGCGATTCCATCCGGGAAGACGGACGATCCGTTTCCAATGCGCGCACTCACCCAGGGCTTCCTGTTCTTCACCTATCTGTTCCTGGCCATGACGGCCGGGGCGTTTCTGTGGAGCTCCAATCTCGGCGCCGGCGCCGGCGTGGCGGCGGGCTTTGGCGTGCTCGGCCTGTTTCTGGCCGCCCACACCCTGATCACGGCCAAGGCCGACAAGGCCGCGCTGAAGAAGGAAATCGACAACGTCCGCGAGGCGCACCGCCTGCTCGCCGACGCCATGGAGTCGACGCAGGGCGCGCTCACCGAACTAGCCCAGGCCATCGAATCCGGCGCCGTCACCTCCAACGAAGCCCTGTCCGGCGAAGTCCGCATGCTCGAGACCCTGATCTCGCAGATGAGCGAGTCGCTCGACCAGCGTATGGCCCAGCCCGCGCCCGCCAGCGCCTTCGAGGCCCGACACCGCGACCAGGCCAATGTCCTGCTGGCCACCATCCACGAGGCCCTGGCCGAGAACCGCGTCGACCTCTACCTCCAGCCGGTCGTCTCCCTGCCCCAGCGCCGGACCATCTTCTACGAAAGCTTCACCCGCCTGCGCGCCGCCGACGACCGGGTGATGATGCCGTCCGAATACCTGTCGGTCGCCGAGGGCGAGGGTCTGGTCCCCGCCATCGACAACCTGCTGCTGTTCCGCTGCGCCCAGATCGTTCGCCGCCTGGCGCGGCAGGACCGCAAGGTCGGCGTCTTCTGCAACGTCGCCCTGTCGTCTCTGGGCGACGAGACCTTCTTCCCCCAGTTCCTGGAGTTCCTGTCCGAGAACCGCGACCTGAACCAGGCCCTGATCTTCGAACTGGGCCAGGCCACCTTCGACGCCCGCGGCGCCGCCGAGGCCCGCAACATGGCCAAGCTGGCCGACCTCGGCTTCCGCTTCTCGATCGACAAGGTCCAGACGCTGGACCTCGACTTCGCCGACCTCCAGAGGTCCGACGTCAAGTTCATGAAGGTGGCGGCCGACCTGCTGATCGAACAGCTGCTGGACGCCGACGGCGCCTCGGCCCTGCCCTCGCTGCGCGACATCTCCGCCGCCGACTTCGCCGGCCTGACGCGCCGCTACGGCATCGAGCTGATCGCCGAGAAATGCGAAAGCGAGCGCCAGATCGTCGACATTCTCGAGCTCGACATCTCCATGGGCCAGGGCCATCTGTTCGGCGAGCCCCGCGCCATCAAGGAAGCCGTGCTGGCGGAGACCGATCCGCCCGCCGACTTCATCCGCTCGACCCTGCGCAGCGCGGACCACCGCCGCCGGTTCGGCTGAGGGCGCCCTTGTCTGCGGGTTCTTAACCCTTGCTCTCACCCCGGAGCGTAGACTGCCGCGTCATGTCCGCCGCCGAAGACCCGCCCCCCGACCTCCGCCGCCGACCGCGCCCCCGCACGGCCATGAGCGGTCAGATCGTCCACGGCTTTCATGGCGAGGTGATCGACGTCGTGGTCCGCAATCTCACCGAAGGCGGCGCCAAGGTCCGGCTGACCTCCACCGTCGGCGTGACGGTGCAGGGCCGTGTCGTCCTGAGGCTCGCCACGGGCGAGCGCACCGGCGCGGCGGCGTGGCAGTCCGGCAATGAGGTTGGCCTGAAGTTCGACTGACCGGCGCCGCCGCCGGAAACCGCCAGACGACGCGCCGGGTCTGCGGTTTTTGCCGCCCATGACCGACCCGCTCGACGTCTCCCGTATCGCCGCCGACCTCGATGCCCAGGGCTGGGCCCTGACCGGCCCGCTGCTGACGCCGCAGACCTGCGTCGCCCTGCAGGGCCTCTATGACGACCCCGACCGCTTCCGCAGCCGCGTGGTCATGGGCCGTCACGGCTTCGGCGAGGGCGAATACCAGTATTTCGCCAACCCCCTGCCCGACCCGCTCCCGGCCCTGCGCCGCCGCCTCTATGCGGGCCTCGCGCCGATCGCCAACGGCTGGAACGCCCGTCTCGGCCGGACCGCCGACTTCCCGGGCGATCTCGACGCCTTCGCCGCCCGCTGCCACGGCGCGGGCCAGACCCGCCCGACCTCACTGCTGCTGAAATACGGGCCCGGCGACTACAACCGCCTGCATCAGGATCTGTACGGCGAGCTGGTCTTCCCGCTCCAGGCCGCCGTCCTGCTCAGCGATCCGGGCCGGGACTTCGACGGCGGGGAACTGGTGCTGGTCGAACAGAAGCCGCGCAGCCAGTCCCGGGCCCACGTCGTGCCGCTGCAACAGGGCCATGGCGTCGTCTTCGCCGTCCGCGAACGGCCCGCCGCCGGCGTGCGAGGCGACTATCGCGTCCAGATGCGCCACGGCGTCAGCCGTGTCCGCTCAGGCGCCCGCATGACCCTCGGCCTGATCTTCCACGACGCGGCCTAGCCGTACGGATAATAGCCGTAGTCCCCGCGCCGCGGCACCCGCGTGTAGCCGTACCGGCCGTCGGTGTTGTAGCCGCCGAAGCCATAGCCGCACGGATCGTCGCGCGCCGACAGCTGGTTGCCCAGCAGCCCTCCGGCGACGGCGCCGATGGCCGCCCCGCGCTCGCGGTCGTTCTCGCCGGCGATCGCCGCCCCGACCGCGGCGCCGAGCAGGGCCCCGCTGGCCGTCGCATACTGCCGGTTCCGTTCATAGTCGCGCTGACAGGCCGACGCGTAGTTGTCGGTCGTGGCGCAGCCCGTCAGGGCCAGCGCGGAGGCCGCGATCAGCCCCGGTTTCCAGATCCCTTGCATCCCGTCTCTCCTCGTAGCCCCGTATTCCAACGGCGGAGAGGCGGTGTGCGTTCCGGAACACCAGTTCCGCTCCCTTCCCCTTCACGGGAGAAGGTGGGTCGCGCAGCCAGACGGATGGGGTCTTACAGCACCCAGCGGCGCCGAAGCGCAGCGAAGGCGATGCCGGACGCAGCCCCGCGCCCCGGTATGACGACAGGTGGACCTTCACCCCCACCCCCGAACCCGCTATCTCCGCCCGATGACCCTTCCCCACGCCCTGAACGGCCTGTCCGACATCGCCGCGGACTATGACATCCTGCTCTGCGACGTCTGGGGGGTGGTCCACAACGGCCGCGAAAGCTGGCCCGCCGCCTGCGACGCCCTGACCCGCTTTAACCGCGACCACGGCAAGGTCGTGCTGATCTCCAACTCGCCCCGGCCTGCGCCCGGCATGATCCTGCAGATGGACGGCCTCGGCGTGCCGCGCAGCGCCTGGGGCGCCGTCGTCACCTCGGGCGACGCAACCCGCGTGGAACTGGCCCGGCGCGCCCCCGGCCCGGCCTGGATCATCGGGCCCGAACGCGACAATCCGCTCTACGACGGCCTCGGCCTTCAAACGGCGACGGGCGCCGGAGACGCCGCCTTCATCTCCGTCACCGGTATGATCGACGACGAGATCGAGACCCCCGACGACTATCGCGACCGCCTGTCCGCCGGCGCCGCCCGCGATCTGGAGATGATCTGCGCCAACCCCGATCGGGTCGTTCAGCGCGGCGACAAGCTCATCTGGTGCGGCGGCGCGCTGGCCGACCTGTACGAAAGCCTCGGCGGCCGCGTCACCATGGCGGGAAAGCCGTTCGGCCCGATCTACGACCTCGCCCTCAAGGAGGCCGCCGGCCTGCTGGGCCGCCCCGTCGACCGCTCCCGCGTCCTGTGCATCGGCGACGGCGTGATCACCGACGTGCTCGGCGCCAACAAACAGGCGCTCGACTGCCTGTTCATTGCCCAGGGCATCCACGGCGACGCCGCCCGCGGCCCCGAGGGCCGCCTCGATCCGGCCCGCGCCGCGGACCTGCTGAAGGCCGAAACCACCTACGCCCGCCATGCCATGTTGGATCTGACGTGGTGAGCGGGTGCAAATCACGCTAAGCCCGCCCCATGACTGAACTCGTCACGAAACACCCCTCCGGCGGCTATATCCTGGAGGAGCTCCACGTCGGCATGACCGCCGTGAAGGTTATCCCGGTCACCGAAGCGCGCATCCTGCAATTCGCCGAGGCCTCGGACGATTTCAATCCGGTCCATATGGATGAGGCGTTCGCGGCGAAAACCGCCTATCGCGGCCGCATTGCCCACGGCCTGCTGTCGGCCTCGTTCGGCTCGGCCGTGGTCGGCACCATCCTGCCCGGCGCCGGCGCCATCTACATCTCCCAGACCCTGCAGTTCCACGCCCCCGTCCGCATCGGCGACGAGGTCGAGGTCCGCATCAGCGTCGTCTCCGTCGATCAGGAAAGCGCCCGCGTCGAACTGGACTGCGAGGGCTTCGTCGACGGCAAGCTGATCATGGGCGGCGTCGCCACCGTCCGCGTGCCCCGCCGCCGGCGTCCCGCGAAGGACTGACTTGACCGCGATCGTCACCGACTGGCGCGCCCTGCCCGACGGGCTGAAGGGCGCCGCCGTGGCCATCGGCGCCTTCGACGGCGTGCACCGCGGCCATCAGGCCGTGATCGCCGACGCGCGCGAGGCTGCGCAACGGCTCGGCGCCCCGCTCGCCGTCGTCAGCTTCGACCCTCATCCCCGTCGCTGGTTCCAGCCCGACGCGGCCCGCTTCCGCCTCATGACCCCCGCCCAGATGGCTCGCGCCATGGAGCCGCTGGGCGTCGACATCCTCTATCTGCTGCCTTTCGACGCCGGCATGGCCGCCATGTCGGACGAGGCCTTCGCCCGCGAAATCCTCTCCGGGGGTCTTGGCATCCTTCACGCCGCGGTCGGTTTCGACTTCACCTATGGCAAGGGCCGCAGCGGCTCGCCCGAAGGCCTGCGCCGCCATGGCGAAACCCTCGGCTTCACCGTCTCCGTCACCGACCGGGTCGACGATCCCGGCGGCCTGAAACTGTCCTCATCCGCCGTCCGCGAGGCGCTCCACGCCGGCGACATGGCTCGCGCCGCCGCCATCCTGGGCCGTCCCTTCGCCATCGAGGGTCAGGTCGTGCACGGCGACAAGCGCGGCCGCACCATCGGGGTCCCGACCGCCAACATCGGCATGGGCGACTACATGCGCCCCGCCTATGGCGTCTACGCCACCCGCACCCGCCTGCCGGACGGGCGGATGCTCGACGGCGTCGCCAGCCTCGGCGTCCGCCCCATGTACCAGCTGGCCGAACCCCTTCTCGAGGTCTGGCTCTTCGACTTCGACGAGGACCTCTACGGCCAGACGATCGAGACGGAGCTGATCGCCTTCCTGCGCGGCGAAATGGTCTTCGACGGCCTCGACGCCCTCAAGGTCCAGATCGACGCCGACGCCGCCGCGGCGCGAGCCATCCTCAGCTGATCGCGGCCATCAGCTGCTCGGTCAGCGGCTTTTCGCCGGGAACGAGGACGTCGCTGACCTTCCACATCGGCCCCTCCTTCACCAGCTTCAGCGTCTGGCGCTTCGTCTCGCCCATATTGGTGAACACCACCGCGACGTCGGCCTTGCGCGCATCCGCGCCGGGCATGACCGTGACGGAGTCCAGGGTGAAGTCGCCGCTGTCCTGACAGCCGCAGATCGGGTCGTGGTTCAGCGTCGGAACCTCGCCGTTCGCCTTGCGGAAGTCCTCGCCGATCATGGCGTTCAGCATGCGGTCGTAGATCGGATCCTGCCCGGGCGCCAATGGCTCGCCCATGCTCGCGCCCGGCGTCGCGTGTACGGCGTACAGGGCGCGGACGAACTCCTCGGGCCCGATCCTTGCGGCCTCATAGATGGCGGGGCGCCCGGGCGGCAGGGCGGCGGGCGCATCCGCGGGCTCGGTCGCCGGCGTCTCCGGCGAACACGCCGCCAGCGCCAGGGCGGCGGCGGCAATCACGATCCAGTCGCGCATCGTCAGTCTCCCTTCCAGGCCCCGGGAGCCTTCGCCCCGGCGATCCACACCGTCAGACGCTGGAGCATCGGCTCCTGCGGAAATTCACCCATCGATTCGTAATGCTGATCGTCGACGCGCCACTGCCCGTCCTCACGGACCAGATTCCAGGTCTTGCGATGGACCGGGCCGCCCGCCTCGGCGAAGCCTTGCACCACCGCCACATCCGCCCGGTCCGGCCCCGTCGAGGTCGCGGTCGCGGACTGCAGAACCGGCGTGCCGTCCTGACAGTCGCAGATCGGGTCGGCCTCGAAGAAGCCGACGTAGCCTTCGGGCGTCAGCCTGTCGCTCTCGGCGATCAACGCCTGCGTTCGCGCGGACCAGATCGGGCGCTCCTCGACGCGTCCCGAGGCGCCGGGCGGGGTGTCGCCCTCCTCGTACAGGGACCGTACGAACGCCTCGGCCGTGGCGGTGGTCGCGGCGGCCGGAGCGTCGGCCCCCTCCGGCCCGGCCGGAGCCGGGGTACAGGCGGCAAGAGCCAGCACGGCGGCGGCAATCAGAACATGACGCATGGAACGCCCCTCCCCGGGACATCCGACTATCGAGCCCCTGTCTTCGCGTGGCAATCCCGCTGGCGCAGGGCCCTCGCCGTCTGCTAGACCGTACCCACCATGACCGTCCGCGTGTTTCGCCCGATTTCGATTAGCCGCCCGGCGTAGCGCCGCAGGGCTCTGGCCCCGTGCTCGCCGGGATATCGACATGCGCTCAGACAGGCCTACGGCCGATAGCGCGTAAAATCTTCGCGAACGATCACCCACGACGAAACGAGACTTCATGGCCGACGCCGCCGACACGCCCTCCACCGCTCGCGACTACCGCGAAACGGTCTTCCTGCCCGAGACGCCCTTCCCGATGCGCGGCGGCCTGCCGCAGAAGGAACCGGCGATCATCGAGGCGTGGGGCGATCTCTATTCCGCCCTGCGCAAGCAGCGTCAGGCCGAAGGCGCGCCCCTCTACGTCCTGCATGACGGTCCGCCCTACGCCAACGGCGACATCCACATCGGCCACGCCCTGAACAAGACGCTGAAGGATTTCGTGGTCCGCAGCCGCTTCCTGCTGGGCAACGACGTCGACTACGTGCCCGGCTGGGACTGCCACGGCCTGCCGATCGAGTGGAAGATCGAGGAACAGTACCGCGCCAGGGGCCGCCGCAAGGACGAGGTCTCCAAGGCCGAATTCCGTCAGGCGTGCCGCGAATACGCCGCCGGCTGGATCGACGTGCAGCGCGAGCAATTCAAGCGGCTGGGCGTCCTGGGCGACTGGGACCACCGCTACGCCACGATGGACTTCACCACCGAGGCGGCCATCGTCGGCGAATTCCACAAGTTCAAGAACTCGGGCCAGCTGTACCGCGGCTCCAAGCCCGTCATGTGGTCGCCGGTCGAGCGTACCGCCCTGGCCGACGCCGAGATCGAATACCACGACCACGTCAGCCCGACGGTCTGGGTCAAATTCCCCGTCACCGGCGCGACCGACGACCACCCCGACGACCTGCTGTCGTTCCGCAACGCCAATCCGTCGATCGTCATCTGGACCACCACGCCCTGGACCATCCCGGCCAACCGCGCCATCAGCTACGGCCCCGAGATCGCCTACGGCCTCTATGAGGTCACGGCCATGGAAGAGGGGTTGGAGTTCCAGCCCTGGGCCAAGCCGGGCGACCGTCTGATCGTGGCCGACAAGCTGGCGGAAGACGTCTTCAAGGCCGCGAAGATCGCCGCCTGGACCCGCATCGACGACCTGAACCCGTCGGGCCTCGAATGCGCCCACCCGCTGGCGGCCCTGTCGCCCGGCTACGGTTTCTCCGTGCCCCTGCTGGCCGGCGACCATGTGACCGACGACGCCGGCACCGGCTTCGTCCACACCGCCCCCGGCCATGGCGCCGACGACTTCGAGGTCTGGAGGGCCCACGGCCACCACGAGGTGCCCGATACGGTCGATCCCGACGGCGCCTACTACGACCACGTCCCCCTGTTCGCCGGTCTCAAGGTGCTGGAGACCGAGGGCAAGAAGACCGGCAAATTCGGCCCCGCCAACGGCGCGGTCATGGAAAAGCTGATCGAGGCCGGCAACCTGCTGGCGCGCGGCCGGATGGAGCATTCCTATCCGCACAGCTGGCGCTCCAAGGCCCCCATCATCTTCCGCAACACCCCCCAGTGGTTCATCCGCATGGACGCGCCGCTGAAGGGCGACGGAACCCTGCGCGAACGGGCGCTGGAGGCCATCGACAAGACCGACTTCCACCCCGAGGCGGGCCGCAACCGCATCCGCTCCATGGTCGAGGGCCGTCCCGACTGGCTGATCAGCCGCCAGCGCGCCTGGGGCACGCCCCTGGCCATGTTCGTCGACAAACAGACCGGCCAGCCCCTGATCGACGCCGAGGTCGACGCCCGCATCACCGCGGCCATTTCCGAAGGCGGCGCCGACGCCTGGTTCACCCGTCCCGACGCCGACTTCCTCGGGAACCACGACCCGGCCCGCTATGAGAAGATCGAGGACATCCTCGACGTCTGGTTCGACAGCGGCTGCACCCATGCCTTCACGCTCGAAACGCGCGACCCGGCGCACGGCTACACGGGCGACCGTCCGTCGCACTGGCCGGCGGACCTGTATCTCGAAGGCTCGGACCAGCACCGCGGCTGGTTCCAGTCCAACCTGATGGAGGGCGCCGGCACCCGCGGCCGCGCCCCCTATGACGCCGTCCTGACCCACGGCTTCACCCAGGACGAGAACGGGGAGAAGATGTCCAAGTCGCGGGGCAACACCACCGACCCCGCCGTCGTCATCAAGGAATCCGGCGCCGACATCCTGCGCCTCTGGGTCTCGCTGGTGGACTACGCCGAGGACCAGCGGATCGGGAAACAGATCCTGCAGACCACGGTCGACGCCTATCGCAAGCTGCGCAACACCGTCCGCTACCTGCTGGGCGCCCTCGTCGGCTTCGACGAGGAAGAGCGGCTGCCGCTGGACCAGATGCCGCCGCTCGAGCGGTTCATCCTGCACCGGCTGTGGGAACTGGATCGCGACGTGCGCGCCGCCTACGCCGACTACCGCTTCCAGGACGTCGTCCGGCCGGTGCTGGAGTTCTGCTCCAACGACCTGTCGGCCCTGTATTTCGACATCCGCAAGGACAGCCTCTACTGCGACCGCCCCGACGCGATCCGCCGCCGCGCGGCCCGCACGGTGATGGACGCGGTCTTCATGCGCCTGACCGCCTGGCTGGCCCCGTTGACGCCCTTCACCATGGAAGAGGCGTGGGGCACCCGCTTCCCCGACGGCGGCTCCAACTGCGCCCGGGTGATCCCGGACACGCCGGCGGAGTGGGAGAGCGTCAATGAGCTACAACGCTGGCGGAACATCGATACAGTTCTGACGGCGGTCAACGACGCCTTGGAGGCCGCGCGCCGCGACAAGCGCATCGGCAGCGCACTTGATGCTTGGCCGACGGTGAAGCTCGCGCCGATGCTCGACGACCTTTTCAAAGGACAGCTTGCCGACGGAAGTAAGTTGGACGCTGTGGATCCGGCTGAAGTGTTCCGCACGTCAGGAGCAGAAGTTGAGGTCGCAGACGGCCCCATCTCTGTTGAGGTCAACCTGGCGGACTACCCCAAATGCGCCCGCTCGTGGCGGCGCGTGCCCGACGTCGGCTCCGACCCCGCCTACCCGGACCTCAGCGCCCGCGACGCGGACGCCGTGCGCTGGTGGGATTCCCGGAACGCCTGACGCGCCTGCGTCCGGAATTGACGCAGGCGCATGCTTCATTGACCGGGCCCTTCGGGGTCCGGTCTTTGACAATCGAATTATGCGAATGAAGGCGTCGCTATCCGGACTATCCGGACGATCCGGACCGTGTTTTCCGCCGTTCGCGCCAAAACCGCCGTCCGATGCTCCGGCTCCTCCCGGGCCGCCTGACGACGCCGGGTGGTGAAGCTCTGGCCGTCCGGACCATCCGGACTATCCGGACCATGTTTTCCGCCGTCCGCGCCAGGAGCGCCAAACCCGCAGTCAGGTGCGTGAACTCTTGCCCGGCCGCGTGACGACGCCGACCGCGGCCCGGCCGTCCGGTCCCTCCGTGACCCGCAGCGTCACCCGCACTGTCGGCGGCAGTTGCGACCGCCGGTTCGCGCCCAGCAGGCGGACCAGCCAGCGGAAACAGGCCGGCTCGATCCATGGCGTCCCGACCGGCTCGCGCCATCGCACCTGAACCAGGGCGACGGTCAATCCCGCCGGCGCCAGCCGCGCGCGTCCGGCCTTGAACGCCGCGACCAGGCCGGGCGTGACCCGCCCGGCCCAGACGCTGTCGGGTCCGCTCACTCCAGCCACGGCGGCTTCCGCGAGAAGCCGACGTGGTAGACCGTGTACTGCAGCACGACCTGATGCTCGCCGATGTTGAGCAGGGAGAAGCTCTTCTCCAGCCCTACGATCACCCCCTTGGGAAGGTCGGTCAGGCAACGATTCAACAGCCCCATCGCCTGCTCGATCTCCTCCTCCGACTTGATCGGCGACGGATTCTGGCTGCCCACGACGATCCGTTTGACGAACCGCATGTCAGGGAGCTGGAACCGGTCGTCGGCCAAGGCGAAGCCTCCTCAGTTCAGGATCAGGCCGCCTTCGGTAGGGCCTTGGGCACGATCGCCGAGTTCATGATGTCCATGACCCGCGCCAGCCCTTCGGGCATCCCCTTGTCCGAGGCGTGAACCTCGACATGGTATTTGGCCGAGTTGTCGGATGAACGGGTGTTCTCCTTGTGGGTCGCCACCGAGCCCTCGACATGGACCTTGATGCTGAAGCAGCCCCAGCCGGCCTCCATGTCGGCGGAGAATTTGCCCGCCTTGTCCTCGGACTCCTTCTGCGAGCTCGAGGACTTCACCTCCATGTCGAAGGTGATGTCGACCGTGTCGATGAACAGGGACGGCACCTTGACGATGGCCAGCAGGGGCACGTCCATGACGACGTCCTCGTCCTCCGTGCCGGTGCCGCCGTCCTTCATCCTCGACCGGGTGAATCAAATCCCTGCCGCTGATCTTCTCGTTCCGCAGTCGACCTGACCAGGGACGGCGACCCCAACACCTGGGTGGGGTCCTATCTCGCGCTAGCAGATCGGCTATAAGGGCCGCCCTGTTGCCGAAGGTGACGCCTTGCGAAGACCGATTCTCGATCATCCGGCGCGCATGGTGCCTCTGGCGTTCCTGGCTGGCACGGTTCTGCTGTCGCTGCCATGGGCTACCACGACAGGCAGTCCGGCGCCGCTCCTCACCGCGTTGTTTACCGCCACGTCCGCCGCCTGCGTGACGGGATTGATCACGGTTGATACTGCCACCTACTGGTCCCCCTTCGGGCAGGTGGTGATCCTCACTCTCTTCCAGGTGGGAGGGTTCGGAATCATGGCTGGCGCCACCCTGCTTGGGATGCTGGTCTCGAGGCGCATGAGGCTGGGTCGTCGTCTTGTCGTGCAGGCCGAGACCAAGTGCCTCGAACTGGAGGATGTGAAGAGCGTCCTGCTCACCATTCTGGGGGTGACGCTGGCCTTCGAGTTGGCTGTAGCGGTGGCCCTCACCTTGCGGCTTCACTTCGGCTAAGGCGAACCTTGGGGCGTCGCGGCCTGGAACGGAGTGTTCCATTCGGTCTCAGCCTTCAACAACGCGGGCTTCTCCACCTTCACCGACAGCTTGATGGGGTTCGCGCTCGATCCACTGGTCCTGCTGCCGCTGTGTGCGGCGATCATCGTCAGCGGATTGGGCTTCCCGGTGATCAATGAGTTGCTGACGGAACGGCGGGTGCCAGGGCGTTGGTCGATCCATGCCAAACTGACGCTGCTCGGCACGGTCGGCCTGCTGCTCCTTGGGTTCCTGGGGGTCGCGGTGGCGGAATGGAACAACGTCGGCACGATCGGCGAGATGTCGGGCGCCGGGAAGACGTTGAACGCTTTCACCCACTCCGTGATGAGCCGCACGGCCGGCTTCAACACCGTGGATGTCGGCCAGATGCGCCCTGAGACGCTTTTCCTGACGGACGGCCTGATGCTGATCGGCGGCGGCAGCGCCGGCACGGCCGGCGTAATCAAAGTTACGACCTTTCTGCTTCTGGGCATTGTCGTCTGGGCGGAAGTCCGGGGCCGTTCCGACGTCACGGTATTCCGGCGCCGCATATGCCCGGATGTCCAAAGGCAGGCACTGGCGGTCGTGCTGCTGGCGGTCGGTCTGGTCGGCGTCTCGACTCTCGCGATCCTGTCGCTCTCAACGCAGCCTTTGGACAAGGTGTTGTTCGAAGTCATCTCAGCCTTCGCGACCGTGGGCATGAGCACCGGCATTACGGCGTCGCTTCCGGCGTCCGCGCAGTTGATCCTCATCGGCCTCATGTTCGTCGGACGCGTCGGAACAATAACCGTGGCCGCAGCGCTGGCGTTACGCGCCCGACACGTCCCCTATCGTTACCCGCAGGAGCGCCCCATCGTTGGCTAGATCAAACAAGCAGACTTCGAACAATGTCGTTGTGGTGGGCCTGGGCCGTTTCGGCGGCGCCGTGGCCCAGAGCCTGAGCCTCCTGGGCCACGAGGTTCTAGCAATCGAGGAAAGTCTGGCGCTCGTGCAGTCGTGGTCCGATCGACTGACCCACGTCGTGCAGGCGGACGCTAGCAACATCGATGCCTTGCGCCGGCTCGGCGTTGCGGACTTCCAGCACGCCGTCGTCGGCATCGGCAGCGACATTGAAGCCAGTGTGTTGACCGTCCTCGCGCTTAGCGAACTCGGCGTGCCCGACATTTGGGCCAAGGCGATCAGTCGGAACCACGGAATGATCCTTGAGAAGACCGGTGCCCATCATGTGGTTTACCCCGAGGCCGCCATGGGCGAGCGGGTGGCGCATCTGGTCACTGGCAAGATGATCGACTTCATCGAGTTCGACGACGATTTCGCCATCGTGAAAGCGCGCCCGCCCCAAGAAGCTTTGGGGAAGACCTTGGGAGAGTCCGCACTACGCACACGGCACGGCATCACCGTCGTGGGTGTGAAGCGTCCGCGTGAGGATTTCACCTATACGAAGCCTGATACTCTCGTGGTCGAGGGTGACCTTCTGATCATCTCAGGCCCAACGCAAAAAGTGGAACGCTTCGCCGCCCTCCCATAGGGGCCGTTATGATGAAGCTGGGTCCTCCGCATCGATCCTTACGCTTCCCTTATGCCAAGCGCCCCAATTCGAATGGCCCGCTTACGTGTTTGAGGCGTCTTCTGCCGCTCTGAACTGAGCTGGAGGCGTCGGCATGGCCGATCTGATTTTTCTGGCGATCGGCGGCGGGGCGTTTGTCGTCTTCGCCGTTCTCGCCGCTGTCCTGAAGAGGGTGTGACGATGCTGGTCGCCACACTCTGGGGCGTCGGCGCGGTCGTCGTCGCCGTCTACATGATGGCGGCTCTGCTGCGCCCCGAGCGGTTCTAGGGAGCCGCCGTCATGACCATTCAAGGATGGGCGGAGATCGCCCTGACCCTCGGCCTTGCCATTCTGATCGGCTGGCCCCTCGGCATCTATATGTCCCGCGTCTGGAACGGGGAGCGGACCTGGCTCGATCCGGTGCTGAAGCCGGTCGAAGGCCTATTCTACCGCGCCGCCGGCGTGAACCCGGCGCATAGCCAGGGCTGGCTCGGCTATGCGGGCGCCTTGCTGGCCTTCAACGCGGCCGGCTTCCTTTTGCTTTACGCCTTGCTGCGTTTCCAGAACGTCCTGCCGATCAATCCGCAGGGGTTCGCCGGCCTGTCGCCTGACCTGGCCTTCAACGTCGCCGTGAGCTTCGTCACCAACACCAACTGGCAGTCCTACGGCGGCGAGACGACGATGTCGCACTTCAGCCAGATGGCGGGACTGACGGTGCAGAACTTCCTGTCGGCCGCGACCGGCGCGACCATCGCGGCGGCCCTGGCGCGCGCCTTCGTCGCAAATCGCGGGGAGGGGATCGGCAATTTCTGGGCCGACATGACGCGGACGACGCTCTGGGTGCTTCTGCCCCTGTCAGTGGTCCTCGCGATCGTTCTGGTCGCGCTGGGGGTGACCCAGACGCTGGACGCCTCCGCGACCGCGACCGGCCTGGAGGGCGGATCGCAGACGCTTTCGCTGGCTCCCACCGCCAGCCAGCTGGCGATCAAACAACTCGGCATCAATGGCGGCGGCGTCTTCAACGTCAACTCGGCGCATCCGTTCGAGAACCCGACGCCGTTGACCAATCTGATCACAGCCATCTCCATCAATGTGCTCGGCTGGGCCGCCTTCGTCGCCTTCGGCCGCAGCGTGCTGGCGAAGAAGGATATGCGGGCGCTCGCCGTCGCGGCTCTGGTCCTGCTCAGCCTCTCGGCCGCGGCGATGTATGCCATCGAGACCCAACCGGCGCCGGCGCTCGTCGCCGCCGGTGTCGACGCCTCGGCCAATATGGAAGGCAAGGAAGTCCGCTTCGGCGTTCCGGCCTCTGTCGCCTGGGCGACCATGACCACCGGCGCCTCGAACGGCTCCGTGAACTCCATGCACGCCAGCTACATGCCTCTGGGCGGCGGGCTGCAGATGTTCCTGATGCAGCTGGGGGAAATCCTGCCCGGCGGTGTGGGCTCCGGCATCGCCGTCATGGTGGTCATGGCCCTGCTCGCGGTCTTCATCGCCGGGCTGATGGTCGGTCGCACGCCCGAATATCTCGGCAAGAAGGTCGAGGCGCGGGAGGTTCAGTACGCCATGGTGGCGGTGCTGGTCCTGCCTCTGGCCATTCTCGGCTTCGCGGCCGTGGCGGCGGTGCTTCCGGCCGCGCTGGAAGGATTGTTGAACGATGGACCGCACGGCCTGTCCGAGATTCTCTACGGCTATACCTCGGCCGCAGCGAACAACGGCTCGGCCTTCGCCGGCCTGACCGCCAACTCGCCGTGGTGGAACACGACCCAGGGTCTGGGCATGCTGATGGGCCGGTTCGTGCCCGCCGTCGCCGTCCTGGCCATCGCCGGCAGCCTGGTCGTCAAGCCCAGGCTGGCCCCCAGCCCCGGCACGCTGCCGACCCATGGGCCGCTGTTCATAGGCCTGCTGATCGGCGTCATCCTCATCCTCGGCGGGTTGCAGTTCTTCCCCGCCCTCGCCCTTGGCCCCCTCGTCGAGCACTTCCAGGTGCTGGGCGTGGTGGCCGGGCTTTGATCCGGGACCCCTGACATGACCTTCGCAAATCCCGAGCACCTGGGCGAAACCCGCCGGGCCGTTCCCCTGGCCGGCGGCCTGTCCGGCCCGATGCTGGGCCGGGCGGTCGGCGACGCCTTCGTCAAGCTGGACCCGCGCAAGCTGCTGCGGAACCCGGTGATCTTCACCACCTGGATCGTGGCCCTGCTGGCGACGGTGTCGGCCATCGCAGCCGTCGTCGCCGGCGAGGCCGCCGGCTTCGCCATCCAGCTGGCGGTCTGGCTGTGGGCCACCGTGCTGTTCGCCAACGTCGCCGAGAGCGTCGCCGAAGGGCGGGGCAAGGCGGCGGCGGACTCGCTGCGGGCGACGCGCGTCACCACCAAGGCCAAGCTGATCGTCGATCCGAAGAGCGGCCTGACGGTGCCGACGCCCGCCCACGAACTGGAAATCGGTTCGATCGTGCTGATCGAGGCGGGCGATCTTATCCCTTCGGACGGCGAGATCGTCGAAGGCATCGCCTCGGTCAACGAGGCCGCCATCACCGGCGAGAGCGCGCCGGTGATCCGCGAAAGCGGCGGCGACCGTTCGGCCGTCACCGGCGGCACCACCGTGGTGTCCGACTGGATCAAGGTGCGCATCACCTCGGCTCCAGGCTCGACCTTCCTCGATCGCATGATCGCCATGGTCGAGGGGGCCAACCGCCGGAAGACGCCGAACGAACTGGCCTTGTCCGTGCTGCTGGCGGGCCTGACCCTGGTGTTCCTGATCGCGGTGGTGACGCTGCTGGGTCTGGGGGCCTATTCCGGAATCACGCTGGATCCCATCGTCCTCGGGGCCCTGTTCATCACCCTGATTCCGACCACGATCGGCGGCCTGCTGTCCGCCGTCGGCATCGCCGGGATGGACCGGCTGCTGAAGGTCAATGTGCTGGCCACCTCGGGCCGCGCGGTCGAGGCGGCGGGCGACGTCGACACCCTGCTGCTCGACAAGACCGGCACCATCACCTTCGGCAACCGCATGGCCACCGAGGTGATCCATGTGCCGGGAGTCCGGCCGGAAGCGGCGATGCGCGCCGCCGTCATGGCGTCCCTCGCCGACGAGACGCCCGAGGGCCGCTCGATCATCGAACTGGGCCGCAACGCCGGTCTGGCCGTCAACCTGCCCGCCGGAGCCAGGACCATCCCGTTCTCTGCCACGACCCGGCAGTCGGGTGTGGATGCGGACGGCAAGTCCTGGCGGAAGGGCGCCGTCGACGCCGTGCTCAAGTCGTTGAATCTGGCCGAGGCCGACGCCCCGGTCGAGTTCCGCCAGGCGGTCGACCGGATCGCCCGTTCGGGCGGCACGCCCCTGGCGGTGGTCGAGGACGGAGTCCTCGTCGGCATCATCCACCTGAAGGACGTGATCAAGCCCGGCATGAAGGAGCGGTTCGCCGACCTGCGCCGCATGGGCCTGCGCACCGTGATGATCACCGGCGACAATCCGGTCACCGCCGCCGCCATCGCCTCGGAAGCCGGGGTCGACGATTACCTCGCCGAGGCCACGCCCGAGGACAAGATGCGCCTCATCAAGGCCGAGCAGGCCAAGGGCCGGCTGGTCGCCATGTGCGGCGACGGGGCCAACGATGCGCCAGCGCTCGCCCAGGCCGATGTCGGCGTGGCCATGCAGACCGGCGCCCAGGCCGCGCGCGAGGCCGGCAACATGGTCGACCTCGACAGCGACCCGACCAAGGTCATCGAGATCGTCGAGGTCGGAAAGCAGTTGTTGATCACCCGCGGCGCCCTGACCACCTTCTCGATCGCCAACGACGTGGCCAAATATTTCGCCATCATCCCGGCGATGTTCGTGGTCGCCCTGCCGGCGCTGGGCGCGCTCAACGTCATGGGGCTGCACAGCCCGCAGAGCGCCATCCTGTCGGCGGTCATCTTCAACGCCCTGGTGATCGTCGCCCTGATCCCGCTGGCCCTGCGCGGGGTCAAATATCGCGCCATCGGGGCGGGCGCGCTGCTGTCCCGCAACCTGCTGATCTACGGCCTCGGCGGCCTCGTCGCCCCGTTCGTCGGCATCAAGCTGATCGACATCGTCATCTCCGGCCTCGGCCTGGCGTGACCTTTTACAATCACAGAGTGATTTCCATGGCCCGCAAATCCCGCTTCAAGGCCGCCGGCCGCAACGACCTCTGGTTCGCCGGCGCCTGTCTGGTCGCCCTGGTCGTCTGGGGCATCGCCTCGCACGCCGACGCCCAGGCCGTCGCCGAACCCTCTGGCCCCGACATCGCCTGGAACGTCGCCGTCGGTTCCGACTACGTCTTCCGGGGCGTCAGCCAGACTGAGGAGGACGCCGCGATCTCGGGCGGCGTCGATCTGACCAGCGGAACCTTCTACGCCGGCGCCTGGGCCTCCAACGTCGCCTTCCCCGGCGATCCCGACACCAACGCCGAGATCGACCTCTACACCGGCGTGCGTCCCGAGTTCGCGGGCTGGGTCTGGGACATCGGCGCCGTCGGATACTTCTACACCGGCCAGCCAAACGGCGCGGACTACGACTATGTAGAAGCGAAGGTCGCGGCCTCGCGCGCCATCGGCCCGGCCACCCTCGGCGCCGCCGTCTACTGGTCGCCCGACTTCTTCGGCGCCGCCGAGGACGAGGCTACATACGTCGAGGCCAACGCCGCCGTCTCGCCGGCCGACAGATGGACGATCTCGGGCGCCATCGGACGCCAGTTCCTGTCCTCGGACTTCGACTACACGACCTGGAACCTGGGCGTGGCCCGGCAACTGGCCGACAACCTCGCTCTCGACCTCCGCTATCACGACACCGAAGCGCACGAATTCGGCGAGATCTACGGCGGCCGCGCCGTGGCCTCGCTGAAGGCGGCCTTCTAGAGGACCACGCCCATGCTCCGCCAACTCCGCCCCGCGATCGTCATGATCGCCCTTTTCACCCTTCTGCTCGGCGTGGCCTATCCGTTGGGCGTCACCGGCGTCGCCCAGGTCGCCTTCCCGTCACAGGCCGACGGCAGCCTGATCCGCGACGCCCAGGGTCAGGTGGTCGGCTCGGCCCTGATCGGCCAGCCGTTCGCCGAGGCGCGCTATCTGCACCCCCGTCCTTCGGCCGCCGGCGACGGCTATGACGCCTCGGCCTCCTCGGGCTCGAACCTGGGCCCGCTCAACACCGACCTGGCCGAACGCATCCAGACCGACGCTGACGCCATCCGGGCCGACACGGGCGCGACGGTCATCCCCGCCGATGCCGTGACGACTTCCGCCTCGGGCCTCGACCCCCACATCTCCCCGGCCTACGCTCGGCTGCAGGCGGCGCGGGTGGCGCGGGCGAGAGGTGTGGATGTGGACGTGGTGCAGCAGGTGATCGACGCGAACACCGAGGGCGCCTTCCTTGGCTTCATCGGCCAGCCGCGCGTCAATGTGCTGCTGACCAATCGGGCGCTCGACGCCCGCTTCCCCGCCGCGACCTGACTTGCCAGACGCCCCGCCAGGTCCCGAGGCCTCGCCGGTCGATCTGACGCGACCGAAACGCGGTCGGCTGAAGGTGTTCCTCGGCATGTCGCCGGGGGTCGGCAAGACCTATGAGATGCTGCGGGCCGCCCGACGCCGAAAGGCCGAGGGCGGCGACGTCGTTGTCGGGGTGGTCGAGACCCATGGCCGGCGCGAGACCGAAAGCCTCCTGCGCGGCATGGAGGTGATGCCGCGCCGACCGATCGACTACAAGGGCCGCGCCCTGATGGAGTTCGACATCGACGCCGCGCTAGAGCGAAAGCCCGACCTGCTGCTGGTCGACGAATATGCCCATTCCAACGTCCCCGGTTCTCGCCACCCCAAGCGCTGGCAGGATGTCGAGGAGATCCTCTCCGCCGGCATCGACGTCTGGACGACGCTGAACGTCCAGCATCTGGAAAGCCTGTCCGACGTGGTGCTGCGCATCACCGGGGTGCGCCAGCGCGAGGCCGTGCCCGACAGCGCCCTGAGCCGGGCCGACGACATCGAGGTCGTCGACATCACCCCCGACGAACTGCGCAAGCGGCTGTCCGAGGGCAAGGTCTATGTGCCCGAGACCGCGCGCCTGGCCTCGGAGAATTTCTTCAAGGTCGAGAACCTGACCGCCCTGCGCGAGATGGCCCTGCGGCGCGCGGCCCAGACCATCGACGATCAGCTTCTGGCGACCCTGCGGGAGCGCGGCGTTGAAGGACCCTGGGCGGCGGGCGAGCGCATCCTGGTCCTGGTCGGCGGCGATCCGATCGCTTCGTCTCTGGTTCGCGTCGGTCGACGGCTTTCCGACATGACCATGGACGCCCCGTGGACCGTCGCCCATGTCGAACGCCCCAATCAGCCGGTGTCGAAGCCCCAAGGCCGCGCGAGGGTCAGCGAGGCCTTCGCGCTGGCCGAGCAACTGGGCGGGCGCACGGTCGTCCTGACCGGTGACGACGTCGTCGGCACGGTGATGGACTACGCCGATCGAAACAACGTCACCCAGATCGTCATCGGCAAGGGCCGCGACAGCCGCATCAGCGAACTACTCGGCCGTTCTCTGGCGGCCGAACTACTGCGTGCAGCCAAGGGCGCAGCCCTGCATGTGGTAACGGAGCAAGGCGGCGCCGCGCCCGAAAGGGTCTTGAAGGTCCCTGACCTCACTCGACCCGGCCATTGGCGGGGCTATGCCGTCGGAGCGGCGTTCATCGCGGCGGCCACGGCCGTGGCGCTCGGACTGGATCGCGCCTTCGAGCGGGTTGATCTGGGCGTCGTCTATCTGTCCGCCGTGCTCGCCGCAGGTGTTCTCTACGGGCTCAGACCGGCGCTCGCGGCCGCGACGGTCGCTTTCCTGACCTACAACTTCCTGTTTCTGGAACCGCGCTACACCTTCATCATCGGCTCTCCGACCGACGTCCTCACCCTGATCGTCTTCTGGGCGGTCGCGTCGGTGACCGGCGGGCTCGCGGGCCGGGTCCGGGACCAGGCGAGGAACGCCCAGCGCCGGGCCTCGGCGGTGTCGGCGCTTCTCGCTGCCAGCCAGGCGCTGGCGGGCGCCGACGATCGATTCGAAACCGCCAAGGTGCTGGCCGAGCAGACCGCCGCCGCCGCCGGCGCCAAGGCGATCGTCCTGTTGCCCCAAGACGGCGATATCGCGCCGGTCGCCGGCGCGCCAGAGCTGGAGAAGCTGGGGGCCGCCGCCATGGCCGCCGCCCGATGGGCATGGGAGCGCGGCGAGCCTGCCGGGCACGGCACCGGGACGCTGCCGCAGACCAGTTGGACGTTCCGGCCCCTGCAAGGCGTCCGCTCCCGGTCCGGCGTGGCGGGGATCGAGGCGGACGCCCTCGCGCCCGGCTCGGACGAGGAACGGCTGGCCCTGGCCTTGCTGGAACAGGGCGCCGTCGCGCTGGAACGGGCGCAGTTGGCCGGTGACGCAGTCGAGACCGAGACCCTGCGCCGCACCGACCGCTTCCGCGGCGCCCTGATGAACTCGGTCAGTCACGACCTGCGCACCCCGCTCTCGACCGTGCTCGGCGCCGCCACCACCCTGATCGACTATGGCCCGACCCTGAAGCCCGAGGTCCATAAGGACCTGCTGCTCAGCATTCGCGAGGAAGCCGAACGTCTCAGCCGCTATGTCGGCGACCTGTTGGACATGACCCGGCTCGAAGGCGGGGCGCTCAACATCAAGGCCGACTGGACCGATGTTCGCGACGTCCTCAACGCGGCGGCCGAGCGGGTCTCGCGCCGGCTCGGCGCGCGCCGACTGACCCGCGACTTTCCAGCCCAGCTCAGCATGGTCAGCTTGGACCATGGCCTGCTGGAGCAGGCGCTGGTCAATATTCTGGAGAACGCCATCGCCTTCAGCCCCGACGGCTCCACCATCGAGCTGGCGGCCTATGAGGACCGGGGCTCGGTGGTCATCAGCATCGAGGACGAGGGCAAGGGCATCCCCACCGCCGAACTGGAACTGGTGTTCGACAAATTCCGCCGCATGGAGGAACAGCCGGATCGCTCCAAGGGGGCGGGCCTCGGCCTGGCCATCGCCAAGGGATTCGTCGAGGCGATGAACGGCCGCATCGCCGCCGCCAGCCCGATCGTGGGTGACCACGGCACCCGCATCCTGATCAGCCTGCCCAAGTCCATCGCCACCCATCGCGACCTGCTATAGGGCCCCATGTCTGCCGCCAGACCCCGCATCCTCGTCATCGACGACGAACCGCAGATCCACCGCTTCCTGTCGCCAGCCCTCGACGCGGCCGGCTATGAGCCCAAGCGTGCGGACGGCGGCCAAGAGGGGCTGCGTGGCATCGCGTTGTGGGGCCCCGACGCCGTCGTGCTCGACCTCGGCCTTCCCGACATGGACGGCAAGGACGTGCTCATTCGCGCCCGCGAATTCTACGCCAGGCCGATCATCATCCTGTCAGCCCGCGATCGCGAGGCCGAGAAGATCGAGGCGCTGGACCTTGGCGCCGACGATTATGTCGAGAAGCCTTTCGGGGTCGGCGAACTGCTGGCCCGGCTGCGTGCCCATCTACGCCAGGCTGTCGGTCGCCACGAGCCCGCCGGGCCACTGAAGATCGGCGACGTGGTCATCGACCTTGACCGCCGCTTGGTGACACGCGGCGACGCCGCCATCCGCCTGACGCCCAAGGAATATGAGGTTTTGGCCCATCTCGCCCGTGACGCGGGCAAGGTGATCGGCCACGGTGCCCTGCTGACTGCCGTCTGGGGCGCCGCGCACAAGAACGACACCCAGTATCTGAGGGTGCTGATCGGCCAGTTGCGGCAAAAGCTGGAGGTCGATCCGGCCCATCCGCACCTGATCGAGACAGAGCCCGGGGTTGGCTACCGGCTGAACGGCTAGTTCTCGACGCTCCTGCCCTCAAAGCCTGCGCCGGCACCACACCGGCGCGGCGTCCCGAGAGACCGCCTCGAAATGTGCCGCCGTTGCGCCTTGGAGCCGTCGGAACGGCTGGGAACCCCACGGAAACAGTCCGTAGCCGGCAGGAATCTTTGACAAATCGCCTGAACGGCCGGGGTGGGCCGGGAATTGGAAAAGCCCCCTCCGAAGAGGGGGCTAACCGCCTGATTGAACAGGCTTTTCTTGGGTGCGGGAGCAGGATTTGAACCTGCGACCTTCAGGTTATGAGCCTGACGAGCTACCGGGCTGCTCCATCCCGCGGCAAACGGTAGTGTAAGGGAAGAGCAGTTCGAGAGATGGACCCAATCCAACGAATGAGGGGCCATAATACAATCATCTATCCGTCTGGTAGACCCGGCGGCGACCTACTCTCCCGCGCCTTAAGACGAAGTACCATCGGCTCTGGAGGGCTTAACGACCGAGTTCGGAATGGGATCGGGTGGGGAACCTCCGACATAGCCACCAGGTCAACCAGGCGGATAGACGATTGTGAGAAGACATTGTCAGTTCAGCTTTAGCTGAAAAAATCGAATGAGTTTTGCTGAGAAACGATCAAGCCGATCGGATTATTAGTACCAGTAAGCTTCATGGGTCGCCCCACTTCCACACCTGGCCTATCAACGTGGTAGTCTTCCACGATCCTCAGCGAAGCCTTGTTTTGAGGTTAGTTTCCCGCTTAGATGCTTTCAGCGGTTATCTATTCCATACATAGCTACCCTGCTGCGCGGCTGGCGCCACGACAGGTCCACCAGAGGTATGTCCATCCCGGTCCTCTCGTACTAGGGACAGATCCTCTCAAGCTTCGAACACCCACGGCAGATAGGGACCAAACTGTCTCACGACGTTCTGAACCCAGCTCACGTACCACTTTAAATGGCGAACAGCCATACCCTTGGGACCTGCTCCAGCCCCAGGATGTGATGAGCCGACATCGAGGTGCCAAACTTTGCCGTCGATATGGACTCTTGGGCAAAATCAGCCTGTTATCCCTAGAGTACCTTTTATCCGTTGAGCGATGGCCCTTCCACGCGGGACCACCGGATCACTATGGCCGACTTTCGTCTCTGCTCGACTTGTCAGTCTCGCAGTCAGGCGAGCTTATGCCATTGCACTCGACGAGCGATTTCCGACCGCTCTGAGCTCACCATCGCGCGCCTCCGTTACACTTTGGGAGGCGACCGCCCCAGTCAAACTACCCACCACGCCATGTCCCGGGACCGGATAACGGCCCTCGGTTAGACGTCAACGACAGTAAGGGTGGTATTTCAAGGATGACTCCACCAGAGCTGGCGCCCCGGCTTCATAGTCTCCCACCTATCCTACACATACGGTCGCTAACGCCAAGGCGAAGCTATAGTAAAGGTTCATAGGGTCTTTCCGTCTGACCGCGGGAACCCCGCATCTTCACGGGGAATTCAATTTCACTGAGCCTGTGCTGGAGACAGTGGGGAAGTCGTTACGCCATTCGTGCAGGTCGGAACTTACCCGACAAGGAATTTCGCTACCTTAGGACCGTTATAGTTACGGCCGCCGTTTACCTGGGCTTCAGTTCGTCGCTTTCACAACTCCCTTTAACCTTCAGGCACCGGGCAGGCGTCAGACCCTATACGTCGCATTGCTGCTTCGCAGAGCCCTGTGTTTTTGCTAAACAGTCGCTACCCCCTGGCTTGTGCCACTCAGTCTAGCTTGCGCTAGGTGAGTCACGCTTATTCCGAAGTTACGCGTGCAATTTGCCGAGTTCCTTCAGCACAGTTCTCTCAAGCGCCTTGGTATACTCTACCTGACCACCTGTGTCGGTTTCGGGTACGGTCTCTGCTGGAGTTATTTCCAGGGACAGCTTCGCTGCCAGGACAATCCAATAAGCCCTGACAACTTACACCATCCGTCACTTCCAGCTGGTGCAGGAATATTTACCTGCTTCCCATCGACTACGCTTTTCAGCCTCGCCTTAGGGGCCGACTAACCCTGCGCAGATTAGCTTTACGCAGGAACCCTTGGTCTTTCGGCGACAGTGTTTCTCACACTGTTTATCGTTACTCATGTCAGCATTCTCACTTCCGATACCTCCAGCCAGGCTCACGCCTGACCTTCACCGGCTTACGGAACGCTCCGCTACCGCATGCACATAAGTGCACACCCATATCTTCGGCGACTGGCTTGAGCCCCGTTACATTTTCCGCGCAGGATCGCTTGATCAGTGAGCTGTTACGCTTTCTTTAAAGGATGGCTGCTTCTAAGCCAACCTCCTGATTGTCAAAGCAATCCCACATCGTTTCCCACTTAGCCAGTACTTGGGGGCCTTAGATGATGGTTAGGGTTGTTTCCCTTTT